>CALVBI010000001.1 GCA_944325735.1 Candidatus Gastranaerophilales bacterium
GTGCGGGTCCCCGTCAATTCCTTTGAGTTTCACACTTGCGTGCGTACTCCCCAGGCGGGATACTTATCGCGTTGGCTCCGGCACTGCAGGGGTCGATACCCGCAACACCTAGTATCCATCGTTTACGGCCGGGACTACTGGGGTATCTAATCCCATTTGCTACCCCGGCTTTCGTTCCTCAGCGTCAATTACGGCCCAGTAAAGCGCTTACGCCACCGATGTTCCTCCTGATATCTACGCATTTCACCGCTACACCAGGAATTCCCTTTACCTCTACCGCATTCTAGCTTGCAAGTATCCAGTGCCGAACAGAAGTTGAGCTTCTGCATTTAACACCAGACTTTACATGCCACCTACGAACTCTTTACGCCCAATGATTCCGGACAACGCTCGCACCCTCCGTATTACCGCGGCTGCTGGCACGGAGTTAGCCGGTGCTTCCTCTGTAGGTACCGTCAAGTTTCGTCCCTACTGACAGAACTTTACACCCCGAAGGGCTTAATCGTTCACGCGGCGTTGCTGCGTCAGGGTTTCCCCCATTGCGCAAAATTCCCTACTGCTGCCTCCCGTAGGAGTATGGGCCGTGTCTCAGTCCCATTGTGGCTGATCATCCTCTCAAACCAGCTACTGATCGTCGCCTTGGTGGTCCATTACACCGCCAACTAGCTAATCAGATGCAGACTCATCCTTGAGCACCGGAGTTTTCAAGATTAGCATTTCAGCTAAGCTCATATGGGGTATTAGCAGTCGTTTCCAACTGTTGTCCCCCACTCAAGGGCAGATTCTCTACACATTACTCACCCGTCCGCCACTTTCCATCACCCGAAGGTGACTTCTCGTTCGACTTGCATGTATGAAGCACGCCGCCAGCGTTCGTCCTGAGCCAGGATCAAACTCTCCATTGTCAGAAAGTTATTAGTATCTGCCTCTAAGACAGTTTCTAGCTCATTACTTTGACTTAATTTCTTAAGTCGTCCTCATCATTTCGTTTTTTAGAATTAACAAAGTATTATGTCTTCAGCTATTCTGTTGTCAAGGTTCTATTCTTTTTTTTAGTTCGACCACTCATTAAGAGTCCTGCTATCGCAGACACATTATTGAATTTTCAAAAATGGGGTTTACTACTTTTTATATATTAAATCAGATGCATTCAAATTATTTTTGATTTCTAATTGCTAGTGTCATCTGCATTTCTTATATTATATCATCAAAAAATTTTGTCAAGTAATTTTTTTATTTTATTTTTTTGACTTATTTTTTAATGTTCGCTGTGCACTGGGCACGTCTTTTATTGTATGCAAAAGAAAATTCGAAATCAAGCACATGTTTCCATGTTTTTTTCATGTTTTTAATCTTTTTTATAAAACTTTGAAATAGCAAAGGTTTTAACCCTTTACAAAAGTTCATAATTCCAAATTAATCAATTATACATGACGAATACAGACTATTTTTGTTCCATGTATTTTTCATTTTTTTGAATGAGTTTTTTTAATAATTCATAATATATACTAAACGTATATAATTATTTCGTATTCAATATAAGGAGAATTGGCATGAAAAAAAGTTTTAAAAATTGTATTTTATCATTGTTTGTTCTATTAGCATGCTCAAGTGTTGCTTTTGCAGATGGAAATGCTTTTACACCTTTAAACTTTGATGATACAGCTTATGGTACACCTGCAAAAACATCTTCAAATAGAACTATTGCTTCTAACTCATCTTCTACTGTTAGCGCAAAAACAACAACTGTTAATGAAGAACCAACAGGAAATACTAAAATGCAAAATGCTATTATCCAATTAGATAATGCACAAGTTGATGTTAGAAATGAATTATTAAACTACAAAGCAAAATACGCTGATGTTGATGCTCAATATACAGCAATCAAAGCTCAAAGAAAAGCTCTTAATAAACAAATCAAATCTATTGAAAAAAGAATTAAAAAAATAGATAAACAAAAAGAAAATATCAGAAAAAACATGATTTAAAAATTTTGCAAAATAGAAAATATTAATATAGAAAAGCGATTTAATGTAATTTATTAAATCGCTTTTTAATTATTCCCATTATAAATTCTTATATAATTCCAATAACTTCTAAATACTTTTTTTACGTAATTTTGAGTTTCTTGATAAGGTATTTGCTCTACAAACTCGTCTGTATCATTATAGTGTAATGATGTTTTCCATCGTTGCAAAGATCCTATACCTCCATTATAAGCAGCAACAGAAGAAATGTCATGCCCTTCTAAATTTTGTTTCAAAAAGTTATAATAATAATTACCTAATTTAATATTTGAAGCCGGATTAAATAAAGCATAAGAAATATTCATACCTAATTTATATTTAGAATTAATTTCTCTCGCAGTAGATGGCATGAGCTGCATAAGACCACTTGCCCCAACAACACTCTGAGCTAAGGGATCAAAATAGCTTTCTTCTCTAGTTAAAGCCAGCATTAATGGAGGATTATTACCAGCTTCATTTGCGTAATTTTTTATATCGTCATAAAAAATTACCGGATATACTAAACGCCATCTTAAATCATATTTATCAGGTTTATCTTGTATTTTTTCCATTGCATCTCTTGCTAAAAGCATGGAATGCGAATAGTCGCCTTTTTTATACAAAACCCAACTTTTTACAAAATCGTCATGATCAGCTAATTCACTTACTACATCGTAGTCTTTAAGTTCAACAAGTTTTACAATTATATTATTGTGTGCATATTTATAAGGATATACAACAGGCTTTGGATTAATATAGTCTGTCACTAATGGGCTATTAATTCTACTTAATTTTAAATATGCACGATATGCATAATATGAATCAGGGAATTTATCTATTACACCTTTATAATAACTTGTATATTCTTGATAATTATTAGATTTTTCTGCAAGTTTACCCATCCAATACATAACCATTGGTGCTGAATTAGAATTAGGAAATTTATTCAAATGATCATGCCCGATTTTTTTTGCATTCTCATAATCTCTTGATTTTATTTTTGCAAAAAAGATATTTGAAAGAGCATCTGCTGAAAATCTTCCATTCGGATATTTTAAATACAAATGACTATAACAAGTTGTTTTATCATTTTGTGAAACACTTTGGCATTTTAAATTTAATAAATAATCACGTCCTTTTCCTGCAGAAATTCCAAGTAATCTATCAACAGCTTTTGTCTTTGAATCTGATAAATTTGTATAAATATCTATTGCATCAATAATATCATCTTCAGGAACATATTGTGCATGTTTTTGAAGTCCATTCTCAGTTAAATATTTTGCTCTCGGATAATTTTTTAGAGCAAATGAATTTTTTACATCAAGAGCCCATGCTTCTGATACATCTGTTTTATGCAAAAGCTCTCTTGCTTTTTCATATTCCCCAAAAAGATAGCATGTTTTAGCCATAAGCAAGTAGTCATCTTTTGAAATTTCTGCATCAATACTTAACCAATCATTTACAGCATTCAATGCTAACTTTCCTGATGGAGCTTTTTCTATATAATGCCTAAAATGATTTTGCATATCATCTTTTACAGATTGAGGAAATATTTTTGCTTTTTCATACTTATTCTTTAAAATAACACCCAAATAATAATCAGATGCTATTGCATAATCAGTATCAGGAGCATTATGAATAATATATTCAAAATACTTTTTAGCTAATTGAGGTCTATCCTTTACCAGTTTTTGACCTGCTAAATAACGTGACCGAATACTTAATTTATGTTTTGGATAATTATTGAATAACAATTGATATTGCTTTAACTCTGATTTATCATCCTCAAGCATTCTTGCACATTCTGCTCTGTGGTAAATAGAAATTGGTTTTAAGTTTGAGAATAAACCTATTTTTGAAAACAAATAATACGCATTTTGATAATCACCATCTTCAAAATCTTTTAATGCAGCTGAATATATCTCATCAGTCCTTGTAGGAGATTGATATACTAATGCAAATAAAAGCCCAGTAGATAAAACTCCAAAGGCTACAGCTCCTGCTATTACTCTCTTTCTCAAATCCCACTCAAGCATTATAATGATATATTATCAGAAAAATCTATTTTATTCAAGAGAAAACAATTTTACCCAGTTATAAAGGAAATTTTTATAAAGAAAAGTTACATTAAGATACCCCATATTAATTTCTTTTTATTTTATTGTATAATTAAAATATTATAGGAGGGAAGATGTACGGAATAATATTAGCAGGCGGTTCAGGAAGTAGATTATGGCCTTTATCTAGAGAATTATACCCTAAACAACTATTAAATATAATTTCAGATAAAAGTCTTTTACAAGCAACTTTTGAAAGACTAAAAGTTTGTATGCCTGAAGAAGATATTATAAGCATTACTAATACTAAACATTCCACAAATGTTAGAATGCAATTAACAGACCTTACAGAAAATCCTGTAGTATTATCTGAACCTGTTGCCAAAAATACAGCACCTGCTATCGTTGTTGCAACAAAATATATTATGCAAAAATCAGAATCTGATCCTATTATTATTGTTGTCCCTTCTGACCATTTAATTAAAGATAACGAGAAGTTTTTATCTACTGTTCAAAAGGGTAAAAAACTTGCTCAAGAAGGTTATATTGTAACATTCGGAATAAAACCTAATTACCCTGAAACAGGTTATGGTTATATTAATACATCAAAACAAATTAATGATGGATATAAAGTTAAAGAATTCGTTGAAAAACCGGATTATGAAACAGCTAAAAAGTATTTAAATGAAGGAACATATTTCTGGAATAGCGGAATCTTTATGTTTAAAGCATCTACATTATTCAATGAAACAATTAAACATGCTCCGGATATTGCAAAAATTTCAGAAGAATTTGATTTTACAGAAAATAATCAAATTCCATTTGTAAACTTTGATAAAATGCCTAGCATTTCAATAGATTATGCAATCATGGAAAAATCAGATAAAATCGCACTTGTAAAACTTGAGAGTGATTGGAATGATTTAGGTTCATGGCAATCTATATATGATGTTAGTAAAAAAGACGAAAATGGCAATGTTTTTGTAGGACATGTAATTGATAAAGGCTCTAAAAATTCTTTTGTCTATGCTTCTTCAAAACTTGTCACAACAATAGGACTTGAAGATACCGTAATTGTCGAAACAGAAGATGCAATTTTAGCATGTAAAAAAGACCAAACTCAAAATGTTAAACAGATTTATGAAACCTTAAAAAAACAAAATGATAATACTCATCTTGTTCACAAAACGGTATACCGTCCTTGGGGATTTTATACAGTAATAGCTCAAGGAGAAGGATTTTTAACCAAAATTATTCATGTAAACTCTGGACAAAAATTATCTGTCCAATCTCATAACTATAGAAGTGAGCATTGGGTTGTATTATCAGGAACTGCAAAAGTTGTATTAGAAGGGAAAGAACTAATATTATCACCAGGTCACAGTATTGATATTCCAGTTAAGGCAATTCATTCTCTTCAAAATCCTTTTGAAGATAGCGTTGAAATTATAGAAGTACAAAAAGGTGATCCGCTGATTGAAGAAGATATTATCAGATATGAAGATATGTACGGTCGAGTTTAAAGTTTAATAGTTGACAAAAAGACAAATATAATCAATAATAAAAATGGAAAAATAAAGGAGGCTAAAACTATGAGTTTTAAAGCATTAAGGGTTGCCCCCCCCCCGCGAAGGTTGCTTATTTCAAAGGGTTAAATGGGTTTACACTTGCAGAAGTTTTAATTACATTAGGAATTATTGGAGTTGTTGCAGCTCTAACTTTACCATCATTAATCTCTAAATATAAAGAAAAACAAATCATAACTGCACTTAAAAAAAATTATAGCATTATAAATAATGCCATAATGAGAGCTATTAATGATTATGGAGAAATGGAATACTGGGACAAAACATCTTATGATTACGTTGATGGCAATGGAGAAAATCAAAGTCTTACAGTCTATAACATTGATATATTAACCAAATATTTAAATATTATACAATATTGTGGTCATGCTTCAAAAGGTTGCTTCAATGAAAAATATATAAAATTCGATAACTCAAAAGAACGCGATTTTGAAAATTTATCTTACTATAATAAATTCATTCTAGCTGATGGCACTATAATTGCCTTACAAGGTTATGAAAACAATGGAAATGGAGAAGTTTGGATTGATATAAATGGAAAAAAAAGACCTAATAGAATAGGAGAAGATACTTTTTTATTCTCTATCACTAATTCAAAATTAATTCCATACGGTTTAGATAATATAAAAACAGGGAAATTACTAAACAAAAGCCCGAATGGATATTTCTTTGCAGGCTGGGTACTTACATTTGAAAACATGGACTATTTACATTGTAAAGATCTTGAATGGGGTAAAAAAAATAAATGTTCACAATAAATTTGATAATTCATGATAATAACCGCATTTAAGTAATTCATAAAACTTTTTAGTTACATTTGGGGCTATTGCTTGAGTCCATTCTTTATCAAGATATAGCCCCTCTATTAACCTTGCAAAAAGTTCTGTCGGACGTTCATAATATTTTTTATATTTATTTATTCTTGCAGATATTCTTGCTTGCTTTTTCTGAAAAGATTTTAGTCTTATGTATGCTGCGAATGCCTTTGGCATGTCTGTAAAATCTTTTTCTAAATTATCAATTGTATATAATTTTGTGGTCTTTCTAAAAAATCCGCCTTGGATTAATTTTACTCTGTCATATTTTAAAAGATAACGAGCATTTGACTTTTTTATATACTTATCAAATTCTTTAAATTTTTTGGATCGCATAAATTTTGGATAATACAATTTTATAATATTTTCGTATTCTATAATTTTTGATTTAACTCTGTCTTTATGTTCGTATAATCTTACACAAAGTGAATTTTGATCAACAAAATTTGTCACCTTGATTAATTCTTCAATAAAAATAGGATTATCTTCTTTAAAAAGCATTGTCAAAGTTCCACCTGTTCTATTCATATCAGGTTCTATTTTTGAATGAATATAATGAGCAAATTCATGCAAAAGAGTAGGAATAATTCTATTCTCAGGAATATTTTTTGAAATATCAATCCTGTCTTTTAAGAAAAATCCTTGATGCCCACGAGCTTTCGTTGAGGTATGGACTGTAAGTCCTAAAGATTTAAAATAATTAATAAGTTCTTTTTTATCCATAACTTATATCCTAAACCTAAAATATTTTATACGGATTTAAAATATTTTTAGGATCTAAAGTCTTTTTAATTTGACGCATATAATCTAAAGCTACAGAATTTATTACTTTGTGAATATGAGCTCGTTTTTCACTTCCAATACCATGCTCTCCAGAAAGTATTCCACCTAATTTAGCAGTTAAATCATAAATTTCACTTTTAGCTAATTTATAACGTCTGTATTCTTCTTCATCATTATAATCTATAGGTATTTGAGGATGAACACTGCCATCGCCGACATGACCAACCATGCATACATCAAGATTATATTTTTCACAAATCGCTCTAATTCCAAGAACTAATGTTTCTAAATTTTCTCTTGGAACTATTACATCGTCTGTTGTTACATTTGGTTTTAATTTTGCGCATGCTCCCATAGAAGATCTGCGAGCTGTCCAAATTTTATTATACTCATCTTCATTGTGTGAAACTTGAATTTCAGAAGCATTTGAGGAATTTAAGATATTAACTATTATATCCTCCTGATATTGCATTGAACATTCAAAACCATCAATCTCTACAATTAATGCTGCCTCTTTATCTACCAAAAGATTTGCAGGATAAAACTTTTCAACAGTTTGAATAGCATTTTTATCCATAAAATCAATAGTCGCAGGATAAATTCTTTGTTCGATAATTGAATTTACAGCTATGACAGCTTCTTTTACGGAATCAAAATAAGCCATCAAAACCTTCTTACTCTCTGGTTTTGGGATTAATTTTAGAGTTGCTTCGACAACAATTCCTAAAGTACCTTCCGAACCGACAAACAGAGTATTCAAATTATAACCTGTTGCATTTTTAATCGTATTTGCACCGGTTCTTAAAATTTCACCATTTGCCATGACAACTTTTAAATCAATTACATAATCTTTTGTAGTTCCGTATTTAAAAGATTTTGCACCTCCAGAAGATTGTGCAATGCTACCACCAATTGTTGATACTGCTAAATTTGAAGGATCTGGCGGATAAAAAAGTCCGAACTTTTCAACTTCTTTTTGCAAATGACCTAATACAACCCCAGGCTCTACAGTCACTGTCATATTTTCGGGGCTTATATTAATAATTTTATTCATCTTTGAAAAATTCAAAATTATCCCGCCATGCTCTACCGTACATGCTCCTACAACATTTGTACCTGCACCTCGACATATTATAGGGACTTGGTATTTATTCGCAAGTTTTACAACAGCTTGCACTTGCTCAGCATTTTCTACAAAGACAACAGCATCAGGCAAATTTTTTATTGTAATAAGATTTGATGCATCCTGAGCATAGGCATAGCGTTCTTCTAATGTATCTAAAACATTCGAAGCGGGGATATTCTTTTTTAAATCAGAGATTAACTTATTCTTCATCAACATATGATGCCAGCTTTTCTATATTTGTACCAAGTCTGGATATTAATTTTTCAATTTTATCCACTTTTCTATTTAACATCATATCATCTTTTTGTTCAAGTGCCGATAAAATTTTCTCTATTTTCATCTCTAATCTATCTATTCGTAATTCTTGCTGTTCAAACTTTTCTTCAAGTTCATCTAGAATTGAAGATTTCTCTGGAATAGCTTCTTTTAATTCATTTATACTTTCTTTTATTCCTGCAATTTCAGATGTTTTTTCTGTAATACTTGAAATATTTTCAGTTGTAGAATCTATCCATTCACCTAAATACATCATTACTTGATGGAATACTTTATCAGCATTTGCAGAAGCTATAGACATTGACTGAATATTATCAATTTTCTTTTCTAATCTTTCACTGACTGCAGTATTATCAAGATAATTTATTCTATCTTCCAATTTATATACAAGACTACTGAAATTATTTAAGCCTTCATTCAGAGCTTTGTATGATTCATCTGATGATAGAAGTATTTTATTTGTTCTTGAGCTGATACTTAGAATATCTTCATTTAATTTTTCAATATCACTTTTTAAATCAACGACCTGATCTTGAGTAAGTGAAGATTCTAAACCTTCAACTGAACTTACAATCTTTTTAATATTGTCAGACAAACTTTCAAAATCATTACCTGACATATTGTTTATAGCTAATCTTAATTTAGCAATATCTGTTTCTACATCTTGCAAAGTATAAGAATAGTCAAAATCATCATTTGAACTTGCAATTTGTTTTAATTGATTTTGAACTTCTATCAAATTCTGATTAATTTCATCTGTTTTTTCTTCAACAAAATCTTTAATATCTTCTGTTTCTTCTACAAATGAAATTTGATCAAATAATGATACTAAAGCATTCATTATTGATTCTTTTATATCTTCAGAATTCTTTTCTAAATCAACATTATCAAGTTTTAATAAAACATCTCTTAAATACTTATCAATCGCAGCAGCTTTTTCATCAGAGGTTGCTTCAAAATATTTACGCTGTTCAAAGATTAAATCTTTAATGTCATCTATTTCTTCCTCTAAATCAAAATCACTGCCATCCATTGCAAGGACATCAACTTTTTCATGCAATGCAGATAGCATTTCTGCAACTTTTTCTTCAGTTTCAGAAAATTCGTCAAATTTATCATGTAATTCTTCTAAAGAAGTGTCTGATGCTAAGATATCAATTTTTGCATTTATTTCATTAAATGAATCTGTTAAATTTTCTTGTAAATCGTTAACAGAAGCATCTGCAGCAATGACATCTATTTTATTATTAATTAATTCAAAATTTTCTTTTACCTTATCACTTAATAAACTTACTGAATTATCGGCTATTAATAAATCAATTTTATCAGATAACATTTTTAGAGCTACTTCAATAGTATTATTATCAGAAATTGAATCTATTTTTTCACTAATTGTTGATAATGCAAGTTGTAATGATGAATCATTTGCGATTACATCAACTTTTGAAGTTAATGAATTTATAATATCTTTTAAATCTGCTCCTCTTTCCTGAGCTTTTAATTCAATTTCTGTTAAAGAATTCAAAATTTCTTCAGTATCTGAACTTTCAACCAAAGCATCTAATTTTTGATTTAATTCAGCATTATTGTCAATAAGAGTTTTAGCAGATTCTGATAAATTATTTTGTTCATCTAATACAGCATCTAATTTTATAGATAATTCATCTTTGAAATTATCTATTTTTTCATATGTTTTTATTCCACTTTCATTTAGATAAGATTTTAATTCATTTATATAATTATCTAATTTATCTCCAAATGTATTTTTAATATCTCTTGAATTATGTTCAATTGTTAAATTTAATAATTCTATATCATTTTGAATTTTTTCAGAAACACATTCTTCTATTAAAGAGATTTGATTATATGTTTCCTTATAAGCTTGTTCTAATCTTGAAACAGTTTCACCATTAGATGAAAGTTCTCCATTAATATCCACACTGAAATTCATAAAAGATAATTCCAGTTGTGCTTTTATTTCATTAGCGATATTATCAAAATCATAAGTCGTAAATTCTTGAATATCTGATTTTAAATCATTTATAGAATTTTCAATACTATTTGCATTTTCTTGCAAAGCATTTGCAATATCTGTATTAATTAAACTAATTTCTTGTTTTAAACCTGATAATTTTTCTTCCAAATCATTTGATAAATTATTTGAAGCAATATCATTTATTGATGTTAATAAACCATCAAACTTTTCATCTAAATGTAATACTTTTTCATTTAATTTTTCATTAATACCTTCTGATAAAGAATTACTTACAGAATCTAAATCACTAATAATACTGCTTATACCTGTTTCAATTGAAGCAACTGTTTCTGTAAACTTGTCATCAGATGATACTTTTATTGATTTCAATGAATCATTTAATATTGATAATTCTGTTTTTACATCAGTGATTTCTTCCACAGAAGATGCAATTTTAGCCTCTGTGTCAGATGCACTACCCTCAATAATTTGAGCAAATTCAGATAGTTTCCCTTGCAATATTTCCAACTTTTGCTCATGTATTTCTGAAGAATGAATTAATGCAGCTTCTAAATCTAATAATTTTTCTGAGAATTTTGAATCACTTAAAGATTTTGAAGATTTTGCTGCAATATTTAATTCTGAAATATAATCTTTCAAACTATCTGTTACTTCATTTATGTGAGATTTAAAGTCAGATATGTTTAATGAAATATTTTTTAATTCCATCAACTGAATATCATTGTTATCTTTTAATTGTTGAGCAATTTCAGAATGTAAAGATTCAAAATTATCTGATAATGATGTCAAACTCTCTTTAAATGCAGACATATTTTCATTAATTTCACTACTGATACCATCAGATAAATTATCAAATTTACTTGAAATATCATTTAATGAATTTAATATTTTTACTGAATATTCTGAGGAGATTACTTTAATTTCATTAACTAAGTCATCAACTTTTAAAGTAATTTCATTTAAGTTTGGCAACAATGTATCAACATTAGCTGAAAAATCATCTTTCACCAAATCTCTAAAATTCGTGAATGCATCAATTAAATTTTCAAGAGATATTTTTACATTATCAAATCCAGATGAAATACTAAATGAATTTGAATCATATTTTTGAATAAAATCTGTTGAAAACCCATCTAGTTTCAAACTTACATCATCAATAAGATTTTTTAAATTATCAATATCAACTCTAGTTCCGGAATTAATATTTTCTCTTAATTCATCGAAAGATGAATGTAAATCTGTTGAAATATTTTCTATAATTTCTGTTGATTTTTCTGATGCAAAATCTTTCAATAATTGAACATTTAATAAAATATCAGAAAGCTCATTTTTTATATTATTATATTTATCATTTCTTTCATCATTAGATTCTGAAATATTATTACTTAATTCTTCTTTAAATGAACTTATTGAACTAATTATATTATCATAATTTATTTTAGAAGAATTTAAAAGCTCATTTTTAAGATCAGTCAATGAAGCTAATACACTCGAAAAATCGCTTGAATAATCTAATAATTTTATTTGCTCTGCAATTTCAAATAATTTTTCTTTATTTGTATCTGAATTAAAGTGAGCAACAGTTACATTATCCAAAATTTTCTGAATAAAATCTGCAAAATCTGATCTGAAATTTGTAAAATCTTCTTCAGTCACAATATTTGAAAAACTTTCATTTATTAATTCAAATTTATTATCAATAATATTTGAATTTACATCAGAAGAATTTGAAATTAATTCTTTTAAAGAATCCAAAATTGTAGCAAAATTTTCAAACTTATTATTTACTAATTCTGAAATATTATTTCTTACAATTTCATTTTTTACTTCTTCTATTTTTTCGCTTAATTTTCCAAAATTAGATTCTGAATTAGTTTCAAAAATATCACGTAAATTATCAATTCTTAAAGATATTTGTTCCAAATCATATGAATAATTTACAGGCTCAAATTTTGAAATTTTTTCTAATATCTCTGACAATTTTGATTGAGTAGAAAGAGAATATGTATTTATAACCTCAGAATTATCAATAATTTTTTGAATTAAATCAATTAACTCTTTTTTATAATTTTCAAATGTATTTTCAGACAATACTTCTGCAAAAGAAGTTTCAAATTTTTCACATAATTTTGAGAATTCTGCTAAATTTTCATCTGCTGAATTTTTTATAATATCTTTTACTGATAATAATAATTCTGAAAACTCGCTAAATTTATCTTCAAGATTATTTATATCATCTTTTTTCAATACAAATTCAGATAAACTTAATAAAATAGATGTAAATTCATTATTTTTATCTTCAATATTATTTAATTTTTCTGATAAAAATTCTACTGAATTTTTTACATCATCAAGTTTTTGTTTTACAACTTCATTTTGTTCTGTAGCATCAAGATAATTAATATTTTCCAAAATATTTTTTATGCCAGAATTAACATCAGAAACTGAAGCTTCAAATGTCTGATATAAAACTTCCAATGTCTCAAGTTTTGAAGTTAATTTATTTTCACTAACAACTTGAGATTCATAAATAGAATTATTAGCTTCTCCAATATACTCTTTAATTTCTAAAATATGATTTTTTACAATAGATTTAAAAGACTCATTATTTGAATTTAACCAATCTTGAACACTTTTAACATCTGTTGACAGATTATTTAAAACTTCTAATTTTTTTTGGTCACTTAATTCATTTAATTGAGCAAAAGCTTCTTGTTGATTATTTATGCTTTCTGAGAATCTTTTTGATAAATCTTCAAATGAAGCCTGTATCGCTTCAAAATTATTTATTGAATTTGCTGATAAAACTTCTTGTACACTGTCAATACGTTCAGTAATTACAGACATACCGTCTACAATTTTAGAAGAATTATTTAAATTAGTTTCTACTGCTTGTCTGAATTCTTCTTTTAATGAATTTATATTATCAGACACTAAATTTATTTCAGAAATTAAATTAGTTGAATTTTGTTTTGTTATATTGTCAAATTCTGCATTCAAATTAGTTAAATTTGAAGATAATTCTTCAATATATTCTTTAATAGCTTCATAATTAGAATTTTCATTTTCATTAATCCCTGAAACTATATCAGTAATATCAATATTTAATTTATCAATTGCTGATATTACATTAGAAGCTTCTGATTTGTTATTTTCAGCTAAAACATCTTTTAATTCTGTAAAGTTATTAATTTGTGTATCTATTTTAGAAATAATTCTTTCAAAATTTTCCTCTTGCTTATTTTCATTTGCAATATTATTTGAAAGAATTTCATCTTTTGCACTTTGCAAATTTGAAATTACAGAGTTTACACTAACTTTTATATCACCATAATCTTCTTGTAAATCAGAACTAATTCCATTTCTTATTAATGAAATATTTTCAGAAATTTGGTATAATAATATTGATAATTCATCAATTGATTTTTGAGGATTTGCTTCCATTAAATTATGAATATTTAACAATATATTTGCTAACTCACTTTTTAAATCCCCATATACCTCTTTTCTTTTCTCATCAAGATTTGCAAAACTTGAATCCAATTTTTCAGATAAATCAGAAAGTTCTAATGAAAGATTTGTATAATTAACTTTTGCACCTTCTTCAAAGGTATCTTTTAATTCATTAATTTTTAAAACAATATTTTCAAAATCTTCTCTGAAATCAATAGATTTAATTGTTGTTAAAATATTTTCAATTCTTTCAGCAGTATATTCTAATTCTTTATTTAATACTGAAGAATTATCAATAATTTTTTGCACAAAATCTGCTAAATCTGATTTAAACCCTGCAAAATCTGAATCCGTTACAATTGTAGAAAGAGTTTTTTGGAGATTTTCAAATTCTGTTGAATTATCAGAAGAAACTAAATTTACTAAATCTTTTAATTCATCAAATTTTTCTTCAATAGAAGCAATATCATCTTTAAATGAAATTGAATTTACTGCATCATAAATATTTTCTAATCTTTGAATACCATAAGATAAATCTGTATTCAAAGAATTAGTATTAGATTGAACTTGGGTTACTAATTCAGTCAAATTTTCTCTGAATGAAACAAGTTCTTCTTCAGTTTTTACTTCTGATAATTTTTTTTCTAAATCGGAAATTTGTCCTATTATTTTACCGAAATTTTCAGATATTTCTGATCGAAATGAAATATTCGACCCATTTTCTTCACTAATTATACTTTTTAATTCAACAACTTTTTCTACAATATTTTCAAAATCATTTTTGTAATCAAGAGAATTAATTGTAGATAAAATATTTTCAATTCTTTCTGTACTATATGACAAATTACTGTTTAAAGTTGAAGAATTATCAATAATTTTTTGGACAAAATCTGCTAAATCAGCTTTAAATCCTGCAAAATCAGAATCTGTAACTATTGATGCTAAAGTTTTTTCTAAATTTTGAAAATCATAACTGTTTGATTGAGAAAAAGCTTTTAACAAATTTTCCAGTTCTGATATTCTATTTTGTATTGTTTCTAAATCTATTTGATAATCAAGATTTTCTATTGATTTTAAAATTCCATCAATTTTCTCTTTACTTTGTTGCAAATCACTTTTGATCAATGAAGAATCATTAATTAAACCTTGCACATAATTTGAAATTTCATTTTTAAAATCTCGAAAATCTTCTTCTGAAAGAATTGTCGTTAATTTTTCTTCCCAATTATTCAATTTATCATTTTGGTTTTTATCAAATGAATTGATTAAATTTTGTAATTCACTAAATTTTTCATTTATCAGAGCAAAATCATCTCTAAAATCTAATGAATTAATTGAGGCTAAAATACTTTCAATTCTTTCAGTACTATATGACAAACTGTTATTTAAAGCTGAAGAATTATCAATTATTTTTTGAACAAAATCTGCTAAATCAGATTTAAAACCTGCAAAATCTGAATCAGTTACAATATTTTCTAATGAGCTTTCAAAAGATTTAAACTTTTCAGAAATAACATCTGAACTATGAGAAGATGTTTCAATTACAACTGATTTTATAGAATCAACTAAATTTTGAAAATATGCGATTTTATCTTCAAGACTTACAAATGAAATTTTAGAAGGAATTGCACTTATATCCTCAGAAATTGCATTGACTTTATTTTTAATTTCATCAACTTGATCAAAAGTACTTAAACCGTTTATAACAGATATAGCATCACTTAAAGAGTTTTCAAAAGCACTAAATGTTTTATCAATCTGACTACTTACATCAGACAAATTAACAGATACATCATTTATTATACCAGCTAATTCATCCTTGTTAAAAGTATTTGAATTAAGCTGAGATAGATTTTCTTCCAGATTATTTAATATATTTTTTTGGTTTGAGATCTCACCTGAAAAATTATCAAAACTCAAACTCAATACATGGAATAAATCCTTCAATTCTTCTGTTTTTGCAAGAGAGGCTTGAGAATCCAAAATACTTTGCACTGAATTATCAACGACACCAAATCTTTTAATAATTAAATTATGCTTGTCATCAACAGCTTTTTTTAATTCAGAAATATATAATTTTATCAAATCTGTAGCTTCATTGTCTTCAGATATAATCTCTAGTTTTGCATTTATACCTGTCAAAACTTTTTCGAAATTTTCAACATTATGTTCATTTTCAACACGCATTGCGTTAAGGATTTCAGCGATTTGATCTACAGTTAGTGCCATTATTATTCTCTTTCCTAAAAAAATATCCCTCTTTAAATATATATTAACAGAACAATAGGAAACTATGCAAACAATTAACGTTTATTATTACAATTGTAAAGATTAAATAGTCCCATTTTATTTTAAGTGATATAATATTGCTTAGACACGTAAAAAAAGAGGTTAAGATGAGCCATATAGTTATAAATAAAGATAAATGCAAAGCATGCTATCTGTGTATAAAAGAATGCCCCAAAAAACTTTTAAAAATAGGGAATGAAACAAATAAATTAGGAATTAAAGTAGTTGAATTTAATGACCCAAATCATGAATGTCTAGGCTGTGCAATGTGTGCAACAAGATGCCCAGATTTAGCTATAACAGAAGTATATAAAGATTAATAACTCTTAAAATAAAAAATATAGAAGGTAAAAATGGTAGAATGTATAACTAATAAAAAAGTATTAACAAAAGGGAATTATGCAATAGCAAATGCCGCAGTATTAGCAGGTTGTCAATGTTATTTCGGCTACCCTATCACTCCTCAAAGTGAAATAGGGGAATTTATGAGTGGAAAAATGCAAGAATTAAAAAGAGCATATGTATCTGCTGAAAGTGAATTAGCTGCAATTAACATGGTAATAGGAGCTGTATCTACAGGCGTAAAAGCAATGACTTCATCATCATCTTGTGCTGTTGCTCTTATGCAAGAAGGATTATCATACGCAACAGCAGATGAATTGCCTGTTGTATTAGTAAGTGTTATGCGCGGTGGTCCTGGACTTGGAAATATCTATCCGTCACAAGGGGACTACTTCCAAGCAACAAAAGGCGGCGGGAATGGAGATTATAAATTAATAGTCTTAGCCCCATCAACAGTTCAAGAATGTGTTGATTTAACTTATAAAGCATTCTATCTTGCTCAAAAATATAGAAATCCAACAGTTCTATTAGCAGACGGTCTTTTAGGTCAAATGATGGAACCTGTTGAATTTTATGATTATCCATACCCTGAAATAGACAATTCTTCTTGGGCTCTATCAGGTGCTAAAGGTCGTGACGGAAGAATTATCCGCTCTTATGCTCCATTAGCTGACAATCAATGCGTATTTTTAGAAAAATTATATGCTAAATACAAAACTATAGAAGAAAACGAAACAGAATGGGAAGAAATTAATACAGAAGATGCTGATATTATTTTAGTAAGTTTTGGAAGCACTTCTAGAAACGTAAAAACAGCAATGAAAATGCTAAGAGAAAAGGGAATAAAAGCAGGATTTTTACGACCTATTACTCTTTATCCTTTCCCTACAAAGCGTTTACAAGAATTATCAAAAACAGCTAAAAAATTCATAACTGTTGAAGTAAATATGGGACAAATGGTAAATGATGTAAGACTTGCTGTAAATGGAGAATGTCCGGTAGAACTAATCAATAAAGGCGTAGGAGCTCCACCATCAGCAAAAGAAATAGTTACAAGAATCGAGGAATTAATATAATGGCAACACAAGTATTTAAATTACCAGAATCTCTAAAAGGAGATGTAACATATTCATTCTGCCCAGGATGCGACCATGGCGTTGCCGTAAGACTCGTAGCAGAAGTATTAGATGAATTAGGAATTAGAGAAAACTCAATCTTAGCAGCATCAATTGGCTGTTCTGTTACTATATATGATTTTTTAAATGTAGATGCTTTAGAAGCTCCTCATGGAAGAGCTCTAGCAGAAGCTACAGGTATAAAAAGAGCAAGACCCGACAAAGTAGTATTTACATATCAAGGTGATGGTGATTTTGCCTCAATTGGGCTTGCAGAAAGTATGCACTCTGCACTAAGAGGAGAAAATTTAACCGCTATATGCATTAATAATACAACTTACGGTATGACAGGCGGTCAATTAGGACCTACAACTCTTTTAGGCCAAAAAACAACAACATCACCAACAGGTAGAAATGTTGAATATTACGGCTATCCTATAAAAATTGCAGAACATATTGCACTTTGTGATGGTACAGCTTTTTCTGCAAGAGTATCATTAGATACAGTTGCAAATATTAAAAAAGCAAAACAAGCAATTAAAAAAGCTTTTGAAGTACAAATTCATGGACTTGGTTTTGGTTTTGTGGAAATTCTTTCTACATGCCCTACAAACTGGAAAATGTCTCCAGAGAAAGCTCATGAAAGAGTTAAAAATGAAATGATGCCAGTATTTAAACCTGGAATCTATAAAGACGTAACTTCTCAAAATTAGACATAAAAGGAATTAATAATGAGTGAAAAGAATTTTATAATAGCCGGATTTGGCGGACAAGGCGTTTTATTAGCAGGTGAAGTATTAGCTAATGCATTTATGATTGCAGGAAAAAATGTAACTTGGTACCCATCATATGGAGCAGAAATGCGTGGCGGTACAGTTAATTGTGAAATAGTAATGAGCGATGAAGAAGTAAGTGAAGTAAATAAATCAGATGCAGATTACATTGTAGCTTTAAACCAAGCTTCCTTTGATAAATTCTTACCAAAAATTAAAAAAGGCGGTTGGATGATCGCAAATTCAACTCTTGCTAAAGAAATTAAGCCAAGAGCAGATATAAATTATATATTTGCACCTATCACAAAACTTGCAGATGAATTAGGTAACGTAAAAATGGCTAATATACTTGCATTAGGTATTTTAGCAAAAGCAGATAAAATTATTTCTTTGGAATACCTAAATCAAGCACTTGATGCAGTTATTCCACCACACAGAAAAAATTTACTACCTTTAAATGAAAAAGCCTTAAAAATAGGCTATGAGTATGATTTATTGCCCGTATAACACTAAATCAACTAAAAAGTCGATTTAAAAAAAATGAATTAGTTTTATTCTAATATGGTACAGTTCGAGAGGTCTTCAAACGTGAAAAAAGAACTAATCCAATCTATTAGAGAAAAAGAAATTCAGCTGGCAAAATTAAAAGAACACATTGAAAAAAGTTCAGTGTGCTCTGATTTATACAACAAAGTCGTTTTAGAAAAAGCAATCCTAAAAAAAGAATTAGAAAATTCTCAAAAAAATAAGATTTTTGAAAATATCAAAAATCTTATTCCCCGTAAAAAAACTTTAATCTGCGACTATTTTAAAAAATAAACCTATTAATCCCATCGCTCTTTTATTGCTTCATCATTAATATGTAAATAATCCATATTATGATATTTTAAAATCCAATACCCACATGAAGAGCCTTGAAACCAACTATTAGGAGTATTTTTTAAGCAATAATCAGAATGCGTTTCGCCATTGGCCCAAGTTGGACCTGGCAAAATTTTCAACTTATTTTTTCCAGTATTAAATGACAAGAAATGGAAATCAACACCTAAACGATTAGGTCTTTTATCACCATTCAAATCAACCATGAAATCTACCGAATGCCCATTACGATAAAATAGTATAGATTCTCCAGATACTAGTCTTACTGCCGGTTGAGATTTCCCTGCAGCAGCTACAAAATTAGAAGCAAGTTCTTGCTTATCAAGAGAATAATACTTACCATTATAAAAACAATCTTTAATTCCAACACCTACAGGACAATCATTAGCAACATTTAAAAAAGGTCTTATTTTTGAATATGTATCAGCATCAGTTTGCTCCCACATATCAAAAGTACCATATTCTTGCTGTGCAAAAGTATAGGCTTGATTTAACGTACTATAAATACGTAAATATGCTGTTGTAAGCTCTTTTTCCTGAAAATGTTGAATTAATGATGGCATTGTCATTGCAGCAACAACACCAATAATCCCTAAAGTAATCAATACCTCTGCAAGTGTAAAAGCTTTTCTTATATAAAAGCGATGTTCTATATCACTATTATAATATATTTTATATTTTTTACAACAGGGAAGAACACTAAACAGAAGCTCTAAAATGCCCCCCCCCCGACATTCTTAAGTTTAATCATAATTTGCTCCTTTCAAATAAATTATTAATAATAAAATAATTATAAAATATTTTTTATATTTTTTCAATATTATTTTTTATTTTCATGTTATAGTTAAATCATTAAAAGTGTTTATTATACATAAGAAAGGAGATGAACTATGACTGAAAAACGCGTATGGTTATTCAGAGAGGGTAATGCAGATATGCGTAATCTGCTTGGCGGTAAAGGTGCAAACCTTGCAGAAATGACAAACTTAGGTCTGCCTGTACCACCAGGACTTACTATTACAACTGAAACCTGTATGGATTATATAAATCACGGCAATAAAATGCCTGCAGGACTAATGGATGAAGTAAGAGCAGCTCTTGCAGATGTTGAAAAACAAGCAGGTAAAAAATTCGGAGATGCAGAAAATCCTCTTTTAGTTTCTGTAAGATCAGGTGCAAGACTTTCAATGCCTGGTATGATGGAAACAATCCTAAACCTTGGTCTTAATGACAAAACTGTAGAAGGTATGATCAAATTAACAAATAACCCAAGATTTTGTTATGACTCATACAGAAGATTCTTAACAATGTTTGGATCAGTAGCTTGGGAAATTGACAGACAAAAATTCGAAGATTATTTAGACAAAATTAAAGAAGAAAAAGGCTACAAATCAGATACAGATTTAACAGCAGAAGATTGGAAATCTTTAATCGAACCATATAAAGAATTAATCAAAAAAGAAACAGGCAAAGAATTTCCTCAAGACCCATACGTTCAATTAGAAGAAGCCATTGAAGCAGTATTCAGATCATGGAATATCCCTCGTGCAGTTGCATACAGAAATCACTACAAAATTGATCATAACTATGGAACAGCCGTAAACGTTCAAACAATGGTATTTGGGAACATGGGTGATGATTGTGCAACAGGTGTTTCTTTCACTAGAAACCCATCTACAGGGGAAAATAAATTCTACGGAGAATACTTAACAAATGCTCAAGGTGAAGACGTTGTAGCAGGTATTAGAACTCCAAAACCTATTGCAGAATTAGAACATGAAATGCCTGAACTATACAAACAATATGTTGATATTGCAAAAAAATTAGAAAAAGGCTATAAAGATGTTCAAGATATGGAATTTACAATTGAAAAAGGTAAATTATATATCCTACAAACTCGTAACGGAAAAAGAACTGCTAAAGCATCTGTAAGAATTGCAGTTGAAATGGCAGAAGAAGGTATCATTGATAAAGAAAGAGCAATTGAACTTGTAGATCCAAACCAATTATATCAAGTTCTTTTACCTGACTTCGACCCAAAAGCTAAAAAAGAAGCTCATAAAATAGCACAAGGCCTTGCAGCATCACCAGGTGCAGCTGTTGGTAAAGTTGTATTTGATACAGAAGAAGCAGCTGAACGTGGAAAAGCTGGAGAAAAAGTAATTTTAGTAAGAATTGAAACTTGTCCGGATGATATCCACGGCATGATTGCATCTCAAGGTGTTCTTACTCTAAGAGGCGGTATGACATCTCACGCAGCAGTAGTTGCAAAAGGTATGGGAAAACCTTGTGTTGCAGGTTGTGAAGACTTATCAATCGATCTTAAAAACGAAACTTTAACCGCAGCAGACGGTACTGTATATCACAAGAACGATATAATCTCTCTAGATGGCGGTACTGGAGAAGTTATGCAAGGGGCTGTTCATTTAGTACCTCCTACAATGGATGATAACTTCAAAAAACTATTCAAATGGGTAGATGAAGTAAAACTTCTTGGAGTAAGAGCAAATGCTGATACCCCAGCTGATGTTGCAAAAGCTCTTGAATTAGGTGCTGAAGGTGTCGGACTTTGTAGAACAGAACATATGTTTATGGATCCAGACAGATTACCTTGGGTTCAAAAAATGATTATCGCAGGTACCCCTGAAGCTAGAAAAGAAGCTCTTGATCATTTATTACCAATGCAATACAGTGATTTCTATGCAATGTTTAAAGCATTAGGTGAAAAATCAATGACCATAAGACTTCTTGATCCACCATTACATGAATTCTTACCTGATAAAGAAGAATTAATTGCAAAAGTTGCAACTAAAAAAGCTAAAGGTGAAGATTATCAAGAAGATGAAAAACTTCTTAATATCGTTGAAGCAATGTCTGAATCTAACCCAATGATGGGCTTAAGAGGCTGCCGTTTAGGACTTACTTATCCTGAAATCAATGAAATGCAAGTAAGAGCTATTTTCACAGCAGCTTGTGATTTAAAAAAAGAAGGCTTAAACGTAAAACCTGAAGTTATGATTCCTTTAGTAGGTCATGTAAACGAACTTAAAACCGTTCAAACATTACTTGAAAGAGTTGCAAAAGAAGTTATGAATGAAAAAGGTGTAAAAGTTGATTACATGTTCGGAACAATGATAGAAATCCCTCGTGCAGCATTAACTGCTGATCAGATTGCTGAATATGCGGAATTCTTCTCATTCGGAACAAATGACTTAACTCAAATGACATTCGGATACTCAAGAGATGATGCAGAAGGTAAATTCTTACAAAACTATGTAGAACAAAAAATCCTTCCAGCAAATCCATTTGCAACTCTTGATCAAGAAGGTGTTGGTCAATTAATGAAAATAGCTCTAGAAAAAGCATTAAAAGTAAGACCTCACCTAAAACGCGGAATTTGCGGCGAACACGGCGGGGATCCTGCTTCTGTAAAATTCTGTCACAGAATCGGTTTGAATTACGTATCTTGCTCTCCATTCAGAGTTCCTCAAGCAAGACTTGCAGCTGCTCAAGCTGTTATCGAATTCAAACACAGCAAAGAAGAAGAAGGCCCTCTAGGCTGCAAATAAGAGTTAAGTTTAATTAAAACTTACAAATAAACTAAAAGACGAAAATTTAATAAATTTTCGTCTTTTTTATCTTTTATTTTAAAGAAAATTAATTATTAAAATCTTTACCGCCAACAATTCTCAAATGCCTGTTATTACCCTCTCCAACAGACTTACTTGACAAATTATGCTGTTCAACCAATTCATGCTGCAATTTTCTAATATGCTGATTTTGCGGAGTTAATTCTACATGTTCAGCCCCTGCTAAAATCTTATTTATAGCAGCTTTTGCTTCATCTAAAGCTCTTTCGGCATCGTCATAATAACCACATAAAGTTTCAGATGCTTCTGTAATTTGTAAAGCTTCTTTCAGAACTTTTTGAATTTGAGCCATTGAATTCGTTTTCACATAAAAGATTTGAAGACGATAATCATTCGCAACACTCAAAACTTTTGCTCCACCTTTGATAAAGTTTTTATGAGCAATTACAATATCAGCTTCATCAAGATTTCTAGTAATTTCCGCATTCAAATTCAACCGTTCAATTACTTTTTCAACAATTGTTCTTGATACTGCATATAAGTAAATCTTTTTAAAACCTTTTACTTCTTCAACATATTTTTGTCTAGAAAAACTAAACTTGAGACTATCAGTATTATGCTCTGGCTGAATTTTTTGTTCAAGTTTTTGAATTTCTTTTGGAATATCAGCAACGGTTGGCTCTACTTTGGGTTCCTGAGTGACAGGGATTTCACCTTCATAAGTTTTATCAACCTTACGAATTTCAGGCCTAATAGGCCAACCGCGTAAAATATAATCAACAGCTTCTGCAGTATTTTTATATACTGCTAGAGTATTTCTATCAAGAATTTCAATTACAACATCAAAAGTAGGTTGTTTTTCTCTTTCCAGAACAGTCTTTTGAGAAGCTCTTCGTTTTGCCTCATCATCGCCTAATGTTACAGATTGAATTCCGCCAACTAAATCAGATAATGTAGGGTTTTTGATAAGGTTTTCCAAACTATTACCGTGGGCTGTTGCAATCAACATAACTCCGCGTTCTGCAATAGTACGTGCAGCTTGAGCTTCAGCTTCTGTACCAATTTCATCAACTACAATTACTTCCGGAGTGTGATTTTCAACAGCCTCAATCATTATATCTTTTTGAAATTCAGGTTGAGTCACCTGCATACGACGAGCATGACCAATTGCCGGATGTGGCGTATCACCATCACCTGCAATTTCATTTGAAGTATCTACAATTACAACTCGTTTTCCCAATTCATCAGCTACTAATCTTGAAATTTCTCTCAATTTCGTAGTTTTACCAACACCAGGACGACCTAAAAATAAGATACTTTTATTCATCATACAAATATCTTTTATACAAGCAATAGTACCAGTTACAACCCTACCAATTCTGCAGGTAAGACCAATAATTTTACCTTGTCTGTTTCTTATTGCACTAATTCTATGTAAAGTTCCAGGGATTCCTGAACGGTTATCAGATGTAAAATCCTGTATTCTGCTAGTAATATAATTTATGTCATCTTCTGTTACAAATTCTGAGCCAAGATATTCAATCTTTCCTCCTGCATGTCTAATTTCAGGAGTTCGACCAATATCCAATACAATTTCTATCACGTCCTCCATTTGATCATAAGAAATGTACCTTCTGACCTTGTCAGGCAATACTTCCGTTAAACGGTCTAAATCATTTTGAAATTGTAAGTTACTCATTTTCTTTTCTGCCTTTCTGATATTTTGTATATATAACAAAATAATTATCGGCTCATTACAAATCCGCTCCCGCTGCGAAATTTTTTATTTATATTTTTTATCTCAACTCACCTTTCTACTTATATTATACCACTTTTTTATAAAATCTCATCAATCACAAGTATTACAAAAGTAGCAATTTTACATATCTTAATAGGGGCTTTATTACACTTGATTTTTATTTGTAAACAAATGTTACATAAAGATATTATTTTTTAAAGTTATAAACAACAAATTCCGTAATACTACATGAACGTTACTAGTTTTGAAAGGAAAATCTTAAAAAATGGGATTAGCAGCAGGACAAGCTAGATTATTAACAATAACAGCCAGAAAATCTGACTGTGAATATGAATCTATGCGACTCTCTCACCAAAAAATCGCATTAGCAAGAGAACTTTCTGACCTTTCTAATGAATACCAAAATTCATTAAATCAAACAAAATTGGTATACGATTATTACGGAACAGGCGACACATCAACACCATTATCTTATGGATTATTAATGAGTCCTTCTGTTTTGAATGATTACTTACCTGTAACAATTACAGATTCTTTAGGAAGAGTTACGTTAAACAGTAAATATGCAGCTGCAGCACGTGCTGCAGGTATTCCTCAAGAAGGCTTGGGAACATTGCCATCAGAAGGAATGCGTAATGCTTTTATACAAGGGTTATACACAAGTGGTATTTTAACAAAAAATACAGCTGATAAAATAACTAGCTTACCATACAGTCAAGGTGCAGGATTTGGAGGAGATATTACAAGTTCTGTAGTTACAAAAACAGGGAATTTAGATAGTTTAATAGAAATGCTAGAAGAAAATAGTACTAATCAATTTCATTTTTCGAATCCAATACCTGATGATGATGGGAAAAAATCTTGGATAGAAAATCCTGATGATCTAAAAAATGATGTTTCTCAAAAGACTTATGATATTAATATTTATGATTTATTAACAAGTGAAAAAGAAATATCACTATCATTTCAAGGTGGTTCGGGAAGCCATAACGTAGATGATGAAACAAAAATAATCGCAGACTATCTTACTAGTCAATTTATTCCTTGGTTAGAAGAAACATTAGGAAGCGTTTTAAATATTAATGACGAAACGCAAGCAGCATTTGATTATGCAAATACAGAACTTGTAAAAATTCTTTTAAATACAGGAACAGATGGTACCCAAACACCTCCAATCTATCAGATTGCCGCACACCGAGGAATAGCTCATTCTACTAGCAAATACAGAAAGGAAGAACAATCGAAGAACCAAAATTATATGGGCTTTTCAATGGTGCGCCAAAAAAACGCAGGTGTTGGAAAGAATAAACGTCACTCACAGGGTTCAATTAACTTAAATAACCTTACTCAAGCATATTTAACATTATTTGCACAAGCTATGACAGGACCTGCAAGTAAAGATATTGATGGAACACCTAAATATCAAGTTGTTGCCGGAGATTTAAATTCAAATAAATTAGTTACAAATGATTCATTTTTTGAATATACATTAAATATGGGATCTACAGTTTCTAGTGATGATATTGGACAAGCAACATTTTATGATTCTTTATTTAACCAAATCTGTGCAAATGGCTGGACTGAAAATAATAATATTGAAGATAATGAATATCTCCAAGAAATGTTACAAAGTGGAATGTTATATATTTCAAAAATGAAAGATGACGGATATTATTATCAAGCAAACTATGCTACAGATGCATATATAAAAGAAATATCAGATGATACAGCAATAGCACAAGCAGAAGCCAAATATACTACAGAAAAAGCTAAATTGAATTCAAAAGAAGAAACTCTTGATTTAAAAATGAAAAATTTAGATACTGAAATTTCTTCACTATCAACTGAATATGATACAGTTAAAAATACGATATCAAAAAATATCGAAAAATCTTTTAAACGATATAATGCATAAAAAATCCGATTTCAATAAATCGGATTTTTTATATTAAACACCTGATACCGGAGGTAAATCAATACTTTTTAATCTCTGTTCTATTCTGCGATACCATTTTAAATGCTGTTTAAATAAAATATTATATTTCGTAATATCACCTTGAGAAATTTCTTTAAATTGGTTATCACATACTTCCTCTAGAGCTCTTTCCAGCGTATGCGTCAAATCCTTTCTATTTAGAACAGTACTACTTGTTAATTCAATACGTTTTCCGAATTCAACAATTACCTCAGGTCTATTATCCCTAAAAAAGCTATAATCAATTGCAACAGGAATCAAATTAACTTTCCCATATTTTTTTACAGCATTTTGTGCAATATAAGCTAACCCCGTTTGAAATTCAATTGGACGATAATGAGGTGGTCTAATTATTCCTTGAGGGAAGATACACAACATATTTCGAATATCTCCTACTACATCCACGGAATATTGCAAAGCTTTCATTGCTGATTGTGGAGATTTTTTATTAACAGAATACGCTCCCCCACGTCTCAATAAAGGGAAGCGATTTAATTCTTCTACCATAAGACGAATTTCTTTATGAAAAATCCTATGAGTAATATTATAAAACACAATACCATCCCACCAATTACAATGGGGAGCAAAAAGTATTGTAGGGACATTAGTGTCCCCATCAAAATAATTTTCTTCGCCTCTATATCTAAAAGCATAAAAACGATTTTGTAGCATGTTAAAGAAAAACATGCTAGCTACCCAAAGCCAAAATTTATTTGTTTTAGCCGGTTTAAACTTCTCCTCCTTGTTCCTAAGCTTTGTAGGGGGGATGTCAGAATATAATTGTTCCTCAACTACCATAAATTAATTGTACTCCAGGAACATAAAATATTCAAATAAAGATTAGTATAATTTTAAGAAAACTTAACTATATTCTTTTCAATACAATTTATAAATATAATAAGATATTAAGTATTTATAATTTAATATTAATAAATAATTGACTAAATAATATCATTATAATAATCTTTAAATATAAGAGGGAATGGAGTGAATATCTCCAGCTGTGCCGCAACCGTAAAAGCCGGAATACTCAGAAAAACTTATTTACTGCGAGCATCGGTAATAAGATATATTTTTCTCAGTTGTCCTCTAATGCAATTTACATCAAGAGGATTTTTTAATGTCACTTACAGCCGTTCATACAAATAGTGCTAGAGTTGGAACTTGTCCACATGGATTACCATTAGGAGCATGCCCGATATGTAACGGTATGGGTGGTGGAGGCGGAATAAAAAAAGCTGATTTTTCCGCTAAACCGGGTGAAATGAGTTGGAATGAATGTGCTGCAATCGGAGCATTTTTAAAAGCCCAGCAGAATGCAAAATTACAAAGAGAACAAGATGCTCAAAACTTTGCAAAAAATGTCCAAGCTTTTCAAAACTCTTTAATGAATTCAAGCCAAAAACTGGCGAATATTGCACAATTTTTTTCGAATAACACACCGGCAATAATCGCTAAACCTGTAAATTTTGTATTAAACACTGTATTAGGCAATATAATAAAAACAATTGCCAATATACCTACAACTATCTCAAATGCAATACAAACAATCCAACAGAAACTTGCAGATATTTCTGATAAATTAACCGCAATGATGGGTGAATTAAAAGCATCTATCGAAAAGAAAATAACAGAAACTTTTAAAGAAATAAAAAAGAAAATTAAATCAATTTTTTCAATATTTCAACCTGCAGACTCTGATAATAACGACAAACAAATTGATGAAACTAAAAAAGCTTTTGAATTAAGAACTTTCATTCATAAATTATATAAAAAGCTTACAAGCGAAAAGGATTTAGAAGAAAATGACAATTAGTCCGCTACGTGACAGCGAAACATTAAGGCAACAAAGAAATCTCACTTCTACTCAAAAACGAGCAAATACAGAAACTAAAGAAGGGGTTTTAGTAAATAATTTCATTAAAGATTGCCCTGAATGTAAGGTAAACCTTGAAGATACTTGTGACACTTTAGTAATTTCAGAAAATTCTAAAATGCCATCTAAATTATATGAAAAAAATAATTCTCCAGAAAAAAGTATACTTCCAATCAGTGCAATAGCTGTAGGAGTTATGGGAACTATTACATTATTATCAGCATTTGTAAAACGTAATACAAAAATTAACCTTAAAATATCAAATGAAAAAAGATTACCTGAACTTACAAGAAACGTAGCTCTTAATGATGAGAAGCATCAAGCACTCTATCAAATGATTGCAAGTCCGACAAGAAAAACTATTCTTGCAGGTATAGGAGTTCTCACATTAAGTGCAATGGGATTTATGGGAAAAACTTTCTTTGACGGCTTCAAAGATGTTTGGGTAAAAAAACGCGAAGCAGATATCCAAAAGGACATGCAAGAAAAGTTAATTGATATAGAAACCCAATCGTTTGCAGGCAAAATACAAATTACAAGAAGTATGTTGTCAGAAAAAGCTAAAGAATTCAGTAAATATTTATCTGATGATAAAGAAAAAATTCTTCCAAATTTTGGGAAACATCTTAGATTTACAGGAAAACATAATAATAACAATAACTCTGATAATAACAACTTAAACTATTTCCTTCTCGGAGCAACTACAGTTGCAACAATTATAGGATTAGGCTATTTATCTCTTAAAAACTTAAGTAAAAGTAAGTCACTTTTAGAAGATTATGCCAAAAACAGAAAAAATCTTATTAAAGAAATAGTAAAAAATTCTACAGAGTCAACTAAAGAAAATGATAAAAAATTACTGGAAGCTCATTTTCAATCAATAGATGCTCATGCAGATACAATAAAAGAATACTTAAAAGGATTAAAATGGAATAAAGCAGAAGTTGATGAATTCACACAAAGACTCATAAAAAAAGCTGAGACATCTACTACAAAAGTAAATGAAACAATTGGCGGTGATGGAACTCCAAAACCTACATTTTATTCACACGTAGATGACTATAGAGCATTTTTCTACAACTGGCTTTTAGATACGAATAATACACAATTCAAACAATTATTCTTCGGAATAACTGGAATTACAGCACTCAGCTACGGCGGGAAACTTGCAGGTGATGCAATAAAAGAAGTTCAGGTGAAAAAACTTAATGCTAAAACGGAAGTAGAATTACAAAACAGACTAATATCCACAGAACTTCGCAACTTCAAATCAAAAAAAGAAGCTGCAATACAACCACTTGTTGAAGAATTCTATAAACAAGCACAAAATGGCAAACCAAAAGAAGAATTAAAAGTAATAGCAGATAATATATTATTTGAAATTAAAAACGGACCTCCGTTTGTATATTCATAACCTAAGGAGATCCAAATGTATAATTATATAACAATACAACCTTATAAAATTCAACAAAACCAATATATACCTTGTCAATTACCACAAGGCAAGAGGAATTACACAATTGTAGATAAAAATAAAGTAGACCATTTTGTATCTCAAAAAGAAGCTGCTTTACCTTATCTTACAGATATTTTAATTCATTCTAATAATGAAGCACAAATAGTAGAAACTCTACATATTGTAAATTCTATGCTTGATAATGGAGTAAAAGGTATTGATAAAATGTACCCGGTATTATCTCGTTTTAATAATACAAATTCCCCCAATATACAAACATATCTTGCTGGGATTTATAGAAAAACACAAATTCCTGATGCATTTGGCCCACTTGTGAAAATGTTGATACAAAATTCTATTCGCCCTCAAACCTCAAATTTTGATCCTAATGAAGAAATTGGAGGAGCAATCCTATCATACATTTCAGACCGTTTTAGAAATCAACCTCAAAAATAACATGTTACAAATTCTTAACATGTTTTAAAACATGATTAAAGTTTTAATTCTCATGTGTCGATAACATGGATACGAGTACTAAGTAAAAAGAAAGGAAGATCGACAGCAATGGGAATGGCAGCGTCACAAGCTAGATTTTTAGGTCTGACAGCCAGAAAAACCAATGTTGAATTTGAAGGTCAACAGATCAACCAACAAAGAACAACATTGTCAAACCAATCTGCTAACTACTACAACGATTTGTTGGGTATGTCAGTACCTGTTCCACCGTCTGTCGACGATTACACAAAAACTGTGTATACTTTCGAAGATGGTGCTTTAACAAACCAAATTACTTCAATGATCGCACAAAATGATGGTACATACACTATTAGCTATATTAGACAATGGAAAGATGATTTCTCAGTAGTCGGTGCAGCTACAAGCATTGTTAATGCAAATAATGACAGATCAGTTTTTAAAGTTGGTTCTACAACTTTAAGAACTTTAGGCACAATACCAACTACAGCTGAAGGATTATACGATAAAGATGCAGGAGGAGCAGACAGTTACTTGGAATCTTTATCAGCAGACCAAATTACACAACTCAAAAAAGAAGAAGAAGAATATCTTAAACTTCTAAAAAGTAAATATGGAGATGACGACTATTTAGTTAGATATGTAAAAAATACAACAACAGGAGAATACAGCCCATATTTCTACAAAAAAACAGATTTGGAAAAAGCAAATTACGATGATAAAGGCAATTCTCAATCTAACATAAATTGCTACACAATCGGCAGTGAAACAAAAACTGAAGAAGTAAAAGCATCTACAGGCTGTCATATTGAAAAAGACAGCTCAGGTAGATACATCAATATCACTATACCTCAATATGATGATGCGGGCGACCCTATTGATGGAACAGGAGTAACTTATTCTCTTACTACTTCTACAGTTACTGACCAAGATGCTTATGAAGATGCAATGAATCAATATGAATATGAAAAATATGAATATGATCAAGCAATCGATGAAATTAACGCAAAAATTGAAATTGTTCAAGCTCAAGATAAAAACTTAGAATTAAGATTAAAACAACTTGATACAGAACAAGATGCAATTTCTACTGAAATGGATGCAGTACAAAAAGTCATTGAAAAAAATACAGAAGGTACTTTCAAAACTTTTGGCTAAAATTCAAGACTTAAAAAAAATTTTTCCTTTCCCTTTTTCCTATTGATTTTCCAACGACGAGCAAATGCAAGTCGTTTTTCTTTTTGCAAATTTATTTTAAATTATCCTGAAAAAATATTTATGTTAAAATAGCATATATGAATTTTCAAGAAAAGTATTCTAATATTCTAAACATAGTAAGAAATGAAATAGAAACAGTAAGCACAAATTTAACTTCTGATATAAATATTCAAGAACCATTACAAACAAAGCTTTCAAATATCTTAAATGCACCTTCAAAACATATCAGACCTTTAATTTCTTTCTTATATTTAAAATCTCTTGGACTAAATATAGATGAAAAACAAATAATATTACAAACAGCAATTGAACTTGTACACAATGCATCACTAATTCATGATGATGTAATTGATGATAGTGAAATTAGAAGAAACACAAAAACAATTAATAAAGATTTTGACAATAAGCTCGCTGTAATTTCTGGGGATTATATATTATCTATAGCATTAACTTACATTGCAAAATTAAATTCAATAAAAATAGTAGAAATGTTTGCAGATACACTATCTTTTATGACCAATGGTGAAATAAATCAACAATTTTCAAAATTTCAAATCCCTACAATAGAGAATTACATAAAAAAAACAGAACAAAAAACAGCGAAACTATTTGAAACTGCAATTTGTGGAAGCTTACTCCTTGCAAATTCTAATGAATGCGCATCTGTATTTGCCAAAAATTTTGGAATAGCTTTCCAAATAAGAGATGACATTATTAATATCAAAACAACACAAAGCGATATAAAAGACGGCATCTATACTGCACCTGTTATTTACGCGGGAAATACAGAAAATTATACAAATGGTATTGAAAAAAGTCATATTTTGTTAAATAATTACATAGACAATGCTTATCAAGCAATAAATCATATAGAAGAGAATAAATATAAAATAGCAATAAAAGAGCTTTTGGGACTTCTTAAAAATGAATAAAATAAAAGAATTTATAAAAATTATTAAAGACAATTATCTTAAGTTAAATCCGGTGATAAGAGAGACCATTGAAACAGTTGTTTTCGTTGTAGTAATGGTAATTATAATAAGATTTTTCATAGGCGAAATTCGATGGATTCCTTCAGCATCAATGCGTCCAACTCTAATTGAAGGAGATAGAATTATAGTTGAAAGATTTTCAAGATTTTACAAAACTCCAAAACGTGGAGATATAATGGTATTTTATCCACCTTTTGAAAAATTACAAAACACACCTTGGAAAGTCTTTTCAAGACTTACTGGATTCTTCTGTAAAGATGTAGCATACATAAAAAGAGTAATTGGAACCCCTGGAGATAAATTTGAAATAAAAACAGACAAAGATGGTAAAAGTACAGTATACATAAATAATGAACCTCTTAATGAGCCATATATTATGAGTGAATACTATGCAAAGCCTTGTACAAAAGATATGATCTGCGGTCCAATAATAATTCCGGAACACCAATATTTAATGATGGGAGATAACAGAGGCAATTCATACGATAGCCGTTGGTGGGGACTACTGCCAGAAGATAAATTTATCGGAAGAGCTGTTTTCCTATTCTGGCCATTTAACCGTTTAAAAACTTTTAAATAATAAAAAACGCCTTATATAAAAGGCGTTTTTTATTACATTAATAAATGATAATATTTCATATAATCTGCCATAATCTGGGAACTTGTAGCATTTGCGACAGTTGCTTTCAGTTCTTGATTTCTATCCGTTTCCGACGATTTTTGAACTTTTTCAGTTTCTTTATTATCGGGAGAATTCTGCTGAACCCTTTCTTGCTCTTGTAATTGAGCTGCATATTCCTGCATAGCAGCTTGAATTTCTTGCATTCGAGCTTTATCTCCAGAATATGACCCTGTAGATTCTATACCGTTTTCTTGAAATTCTTGTAAAATCTGCGCCCACTCATTGTAATTAGTAATAGATGTACCCTGAGCCTGAGCAGCTGCCTGAGCTTTTCTTAACTCATCTTCCGATTGTATTCCATCAACTTTTATAGCCATAGAATCTCTCCTTAATATTGCATCTATTTATATTAAGTATATTATTCCCAGCCAATTTCAAAAAAGTTTTTATTTGTAAAAAAATTTAACAATTAATTATACTTAAAATTTAATAATTCTGCTAATGTCAAATCAAAAGCTTCAGCAATTTGCAAAAGATTTGTATATCTAATATCAGTAATTCCACGTTCAATGTCACTTATTGTTCGAATAGAAACATTTGCGAGTTCAGCTAATTGTTCCTGAGACAAATCCCTTTTCATTCTCTCAAGCCTAATTTTATTCCCGAGTTCTAATAATTTAACATTCTTCATCTTACTTTAATTTTATAGGCTTGAAATTTTTATAACATGTGTTATAATGTTTTTATATGTGAAATATCACATATAAAAACATTAAAATACATTTAATTACTAAGCAACAGTTTAAATATAACCAAAACATGTAATAATATAAAGTAGTACATCACATTAATAGGAAAGGAACATATGAAGAGAGGATTTACATTAGCAGAAGTTTTAATCACACTTGGAATAATTGGAGTAGTCGCAGCACTGACTTTGCCATCACTAATTGACAATTATAAAAAGCAAGAATATGTTGCAAGATTACAAAAAGGTATTTCTATCCTTAACAATGGATACAGACTCATGATGGCTGATGAAGAAGTTAATGATTTTGATCAATTAGAACTACAAAAATGTAACCCTACAGTTATATCATCTGATTTTTCATGTATTAGCCCCTATTTTAAAAAATATTTTAATATCGTAGAAGATAATGCCGACCAAAGTGACGATTTTTATCCATACTTTGATGTTTTAACTCTAAAAGGCAGTAAAAATGGTCTAATTGGTAGTTTAGCAATAAAATTATACTATAGTTTTATAACTGGAGATGGAATTTTATTTACCCCAATCTCTTATGCAGGAATTGGAGATGCAATTATTGATGTAAATGGGAAACGTAAACCAAATCAAGTAGGACGAGATATATTTGTCCTTGTAAACAATAACGGAACATTTGTTCCTCAAGGAAGTCAAACTTGGGATGATTCATCCAGTAATGACTATTGCGATACAAAATCCGGTGTAGGCTATGGATGTGCTGCAAGAATAGTTGCTAAAGGCTGGAAAATGGATTATTAATATAATCTGCATTTTGTTTAATTAAAAATAAAATAATTAAAAATATTAAGAAAAATTTACAAAAGTCTGAAAAGTTGCTTTAATAATGATTTTTTAAGATTCAAGCAAATATTGTTAGTGTGGCGTTTTTAGAAAAACATTCAATTAATTTGTTACTTTTTTTGTATGAAAAACATGTCAAAACCGCTTGCAAACAAATATTTTGCAAGTAAGATTATAATAGCGCCTAAATTAGGTGTAAATTTAACAGCCGAATTTAACCAAATGAGGAAAATATGTCAAAAGACGTTATAGAATTTGAAGGTACAATTTTAGAGGCAATGCCTAACGCTATGTTTCGCGTAAAACTAGAAAATGATCACGAAATCCTAGCACACATTTCAGGCAAAATCAGAAAAAATTTCATAAGAATTTTGCCGGGTGACAAAGTAAAAGTTGAAATGACACCATATGATTTAAGCAGAGGCAGAATCACATTCCGCCTAAAATAAATAAAAATCTCACGTACAAACACAATATAAAGGAAAGAAAAATGAAAGTTAGATCATCAGTAAAACCAATGTGCGATAAATGCAAATGTATCAAAAGAAAAGGCAGAATCGCAGTAATTTGTGAAAACCCAAAACATAAACAAAGACAAGGTTAATTCAGAGGACAAGAAGTCCAGAAGGCGAGAAGACAAGCAATTACATAATTAATACTAATATAAATACCATAAATAGCTTGACATCCTGACATCTGATCTTCTGTACATCTGATAAAAGTTGAATTGACGAACTTCTAAAACGGTCAATGGTGAGGAAGAATTTAAGCCTCATATCAAAAAAAATCTAACAACAAGAAAGGAAAAATTAAAATGGCAAGACTAGCAGGGGTAGATTTACCTCGTAACAAAAGAATGGAAATAGCATTAACATACATCTACGGTATCGGACCGACTAGAGCAAAAAAGATTCTTGATGCTACAAAAATTTCACCTGATTTAAGAACAGATGACTTAACAGATGAAGATATTAAATTGTTAAGAAACGAATTAGCAAACTACCACATTGAAGGTGACCTTCGTCGTGAAGTTTCTTTACACATTAAACGTCTACAAGAAATCGGATCTTACAGAGGTCTAAGACACAAACGTAACCTTCCATGCCGCGGACAAAGAACAAAAACTAACGCTAGAACAAGACGTGGTAAAAAAGGCTTAGCTATCACTAAAAAGAAAACAGTTTAGTAAATAATTAATTTTAAAAATAGAGGAAATAAAAATGGCAAGACCAGTAAAAACTAAGAAAAAAGAAAAAAAGAACGTATTGCAAGGTGTTGTACACATTCAATCAACATTTAACAATACAATCGTAACTTCAACAGATACTCAAGGTAATGCTATTGCATGGGCAACAGCAGGAGCTACAGGTTTCAAAGGTGCTAGAAAAGGTACACCATTCGCAGCTCAATCAGCAGCTGAACTTGTTGCTAAAAAATCAATCGATCAAGGTATGAAAAAAGTTGAAGTTCATATCAAAGGACCTGGTTCAGGTAGAGAAACTGCAATCAGAGCTATCCAAGCTGCAGGTTTGGAAATTACATTAATTAAAGACGTAACTCCAATTCCTCACAACGGATGCCGTCCACCTAAAAAACGTCGTGTATAATGACGAATTAAGTAAAAGGAAACAAATAGATAGGGGCTTGCGTTAAAAGCCAAAACAGCAAACCATAGATGCCCTATCACAAACAAAAGGAGAAATAAACAAAATGGCTAGATATACAGGACCAAGTAATAAATTATTCAGAAATAAAAAAGTAAAAGATTTGTCAAACAGAAAATTAACATCTTCTATGAGACAAACAGCTTCAGGCCAACACGGTGCTGTTAGAAAAAAACTTTCTGAATATGCAATTCACTTAGCAGAAAAACAAAAAATCAGATTTACTTATTTAGTAAGTGAAAAACAATTCGCTAAATATTATAAAGAAGCTGCAAGAAGAAAAGGCGTAACAGGTACAATCCTTTTACAAATCTTAGAATCAAGATTAGATAACGTTCTTTTCAGAGCAGGATTAGGTATCACTCGTAAACAAACAAGACAAATCGTTAACCACGGTCACGTTCTTGTAAACGATAAAAAAGTAGATATTCCATCATATTTAGTTAAAGCAGGTGATGTAATCACAATCAAATCAAAAAGCAGCGCATTTTTGAAAAGTGTAACTGAATTAATTGATATGGCTTGTGCACCAGCTTGGATGACAATTGATAAAGAGGCTCTAAAAATTACTTTCGACAGAATTCCAGAAAGAGAAGAATTAGATCCTGAATTCAAAGAACAACTTGTAATCGAGTACTATTCTAAATAATGAATTTTAAACCCGAACAATAAAAACAAATAGTTAACAACAACTAGGAGATTAAAAAATGGAATTAAAAATTAAATGTGTTAATACAACAACAAGTTCTGACGGTTCACAATACGGTAAATTCGTAATTGAACCATTAGAAAAAGGTTTCGGTACAACAATTGGTAACTCTTTAAGACGTGTACTTCTTTCAAGCTTAGAAGGAACTGCTGTTACATCTGTAAGAATAGAAGGTATTACTCACGAATATACTGCTATCCCTGGTGTATTAGAAGATGTTATCGACGTTATGCTTAACCTTAAAGGATTGGTTGTAAAAACTGATTCCAAAGAACCTCAACATTTAAGAATAGATGTTGATCGTCCGGGCGCAGTACTTGCAAGTGATATTCAGCTTCCTGCAGGTGTAAAAGTAGTTAACCCTGATTGGTTAATTTGTACAGTTGCAGATGGTGGTAGCTTCCACGCAGACATCGTTGTAGAAACAGGAAAAGGATATGTAGCTCACGATGTACCTAGAGATTCTAAAGGTGCATCAATTGATGTTCTTCCTATCGATGCAACATTCATGCCTATCAAACGTGTAAGCTATAACGTAGAAAGCACTCGTGTAGGAGATTCTATCGACTTTGATAAATTAACTTTAGAAATCTGGTCAAACGGTTCAATCGATGTAACAAATGCATTAAGCCAAGCATCAAATCTTTTGATTGATCACTTTATGCAAATTTCATCAATCACAGGTCAACCTGTAATTGCACCTTCAATGACTGTAGAAGAAAAAGTTGAAGATGATACAAACACTCCAACAATGACTATTGAAGAATTGGAACTTTCAGTAAGAGCATACAATTGCTTGAAACGTGCAAGTATCAATTCAATGGCTGAATTATTGAAAAAATCAGAACATGATTTATTAAATATTAAAAACTTCGGAAAGAAATCTTCTGACGAAGTAATCGAAAGACTTCACCACTTTGGACTAGACTTAGCTCCAAACCCTGAAGTTGAAGAAGAAGTATAATAATAAAACATAAAGGAATAAAAAAATGAGACACCAAACTAAAAAACATACGCTTGGAAAAGCAAAGGATCAAAGAGATGCTTTGTTACGTTCTTTAGCAACTGAACTTTTTGTACATGGTGAAATCAAAACAACAATGGCTAGAGCAAAAGCTTTAAGACCTTATGCTGAAGAAATTATCACCCTTGCAAAAAGAGGCGACTTACACGCACGTCGTCAAGCAGCTAAATTTATATTTGACAAAGAAACAGGAAAATATATTGATTTAGCAACAGGCGAAATTTTTGAAACTCCTTCTGCTGATAAAAAATTAGCTGAAGAAACAGTTTTAAGAAAATTGTTTGTAATCATCGGTAAAAAATATTCTGATCGCCAAGGCGGTTATACAAGAATATTCAGATTACCTCCAAGACGCGGTGACGCTTCTGAAATGGCTCTAATCCAATTGGTATAGGCCATGCGTTACGCTCTTCAAGTTCAGTATATCGGTAAAAATTATGCCGGAAGCCAAATCCAATTTGAAAACGGCAAAGAAATAGATACTCCGACAATACAAGGAGAACTTGAAAAAGCAATTAGTACATTGATATTCGGGAATACCGAAAATAATAACCGACAAATAAAGACAATTTTTTCCGGAAGAACTGATAAAGGCGTCAATTCTAAAGGACAGGTAGTTCATTTTGATATAGACAAACCTATTGTTGCTTCAAAGTTTGTCTATCATCTTAATGAAATTCTTCCAAAAGACATCTCCGTCAGTGATTTGGAACAAGTAGATGCCAGATTTCATGCTCAAAAATCTGCTAAAAAAAGATTTTACAGATATGTGTTTATTAATCGAAAATGTAAAGATGCTTTTGATGGCGATTTAATGAGAATTAAATATGAGATTAACATTGAAAGAATGCAAAAAAGCCTAAATTATTTATTAGGAGAACATGATTTTTCAAGTTTCAAAAGTTCCGGAACGCTAAACCCAAGCAAAATTTGCTTTATTGAAAAAGCCGAATGTAAAAAAGACGGTGATAAAGTGATTATCGATATTGTAGGAAACAGATTTCTATATAATATGGTAAGAACAATTGTCGGAACCCTTTTAGAAATAGAAGGACATAACCTGCAAGCTGAGCATATGAAAGAAGTTCTTGAAATATGTGACAGAACAAAAGCAGGACAAACAGTCAGTCCATACGGGTTGACATTAATGAAAGTAGAATACTAACAAAATATAAATGGAGACTAAGCATGAAAACATATTCAGCAAAACCTCTAGAAGTTGAAAGAAAATGGTATCTAATCGATGCTGAAGGAGAAGTTCTTGGCAGATTAGCTACTAGAATCGCAAATATTTTAAGAGGAAAAAATAAACCTGAATATACACCAAACGTTGATACAGGTGATTTCGTTATCGTAATCAATGCTGAAAAAGTTTTGGTAACAGGTAAAAAAGAAACTGATAAAATTTATTATCACCATACAGGATTCCCTGGTGGATTAAAATCAGCTAGCGTAAAAGAATTACGTGAAAAAGATGCAAGATTACTGATTGAAAAAGCAGTAAAAGGCATGCTTCAACATAATACTTTAGGTGATACACAATTCACTAAATTAAAAGTATACAACGGAAGCGAACATCCACACGCTGCTCAAAAACCAATCGTGTTGGAAAAGGAGGCTAAATAATGGCAGATAAAGAAATTATGGCTACAGGACGTAGAAAAACCTCTATCGCAGTTGTTAAACTTGTAAAAGGTAAAGGTCGTATCTTCGTTAACGGTAAAACATTAAAAAATTATATCGGAAACAGACCTGCAATTGAAATGTTAGTATACAGACCTTTAGTATTAACTGACAATCAAGAAAAATATGATGTAAGAGTAAAAGCAGTAGGCGGCGGTGTTGTTGCTCAATGCGGAGCTATCAGACATGGTATTTCAAGAGCGTTAGTTAAAGCTAATGAAGAATACAAAAACGTTTTACGTTTAGAAGGACTTCTAACTCGTGACCCACGTGTTAAAGAACGTAAAAAATACGGTCGTAAACGTGCTAGAAAACGTTTCCAATTCTCAAAACGTTAATATTTCAAAAAAAATATCAAAAAAGAACGGTTTTTATCAAACCGTTCTTTTTTTGTAAACAAATGTAACAAAAAATACACTTTGTGAAATCAAAGAATTTTAAAATACTTTATATGTGTAAGAGAGATAAAACATAAGGAGAGACGAGATGACTTTTTTAGCAATCGATGCACAGAAAAATTTATTCACATTGCAGAAAAGCCAACTGCAATTCGAACAAACTTTGGTAATGAGCAGAGCAAACTATATTACAAAACAAATGGGCTATCGAGCTCAGGAACTTGAAAAGTATGATACTGATCCGGATGATGATCCAACATATATCCAGTTACAACAAGAAGAATCATACCTTGAAACAAGACAGGACTCTTTAGACTCACAAATAAGTTTAATTGAGAACGAAATTTCAAGCTTGAAGAACCTTGTAACAAGCAATATTAAATCTTCTTGCACATTAAATCTTATAGGCAGCTAAGTTTATCTTAGACGCTTAGAGTCCGCTAATTCGACAGTATTAAGCATTAATGATGCTATTGTCATCGGACCAACCCCACCAGGTACAGGTGAAATATATGCGGCGATTTTTGAAGCACTTGCGAAATCAACGTCGCCGCAGATTTTCCCGTTAATATCTTTAAAAATACCTACATCTACGACTACACAATCAGATTTTAACATTTTTTCCCCTATAATATTTTTCCCTACTGCTGAAACTACTATATCAGCAGTTTTTGTTATATCAGAGAGATTTTTTGTATGACTGTGACACATTGTAACTGTTGCATTTCTATTTAAAAGCATTTGTGCAACAGGTTTGCCTACTAAATTTGAACGTCCTATTACAACAACATGTTTGCCTTCAAGTTCAATATTGTATTCGTCAAGTAATAACAATATTCCTTTAGGAGTGCAAGGATAGACATAAGGTTCTTCTCCGGAAAATAGTTTCCCGCTATTATATGGAGTAAGTCCGTCTACATCTTTTTCAGGAGATATTGAATCTATAATTCTAAATTTATCAATATGTTTAGGTAATGGAAGTTGCACTAATATTGCTGTAATTTTATTATCATTATTTAATTCTTTAATTTTATCAAGAAGAACATTTTCTGGGATATCAGATGGGTAATTTATAACTATTGAATTAATCCCTAGATTTTCAGCAGTTTTCTTTTTATTTTTGACATAGATTTGACTTGCAGGGTCATCTCCTACAAGAATTACAGCTAATGTCGGTTTCTCAGACATATTGTTAAGTCTTTGTTTTAAATTTTCAAATATTTTATCTCTTAAATTTTTCCCGTCTAAAATTATTGCCATTTTACCTACTCTCTGACTTGAGGAAGATTAAGTCTGAAATAAAATTGTTTTATTGCATCTTGAATTAATTGAGATTCTCTATCCATTGCATGAGTATTTAATTCGCTATCTGTCGGAATTACTCCTAAAACGTCAAGATCAAAGCGTTTTAAAAGTTCATATACTGAGGGTAAATTTGTGTTATCAACTTTATTAATTACAACTCCTAATTGATTTCCAGCTGCATATTTTGCACTGAACTCTTCAATACGTTTTGCAAGATGTGCACTTTCTTCAGTCGGATTTGCAACAATTATTGTTGTATCAATATCTGTATCCACAAGTTGATTTAAATATTTCAAATCAAATTCACAATCAAAAATTACAATATCATATCTTTCCAAAAGTTTTAGCACTGCATCGTTAATTTGCCCTGTAATCGGGCATCTGCAATCTTTTGAACCAACAAACCAAGATACGATAATATCAACATTTTCATCTAGAGAAACAACAATATCTTCCATTGCCCACTCAACAAATTCTTGTTTAGACATACCTTCTGGAATCCCAGTTTTATACTCGTGTTTCCCGCTTCTGATACCATAAATTGTATTTCTTATATCAAGTCCAAAACTATGACCTAATTCACTTGTTAAGTCATTATCAAAAAGCAAAATTGATTTCTCAGGGAAATATTCCTGAAAAATCCTTAAAAAAGCCTTTGTTACTGTTGTTTTTCCGCTTCCGCTTTTCCCTGTAATTGCTAATTTAAAAGTCAAACTTTACACCTTTCTCTTAAAATATCAGACAATTGTTTTGTTAAATCCATTGCTTTCTCTGCTAAATCTTCACTCAAAGCTCCGGCACCACAAGAAGGCGTGATTAAAGAATTTGCTATAACAATTTTCTCATCAATTCCTTTTTCAGTCAAATATTTTACAGCTTTTTCAAAAACAGAAAGCATTGTATCTAAATTTGCATTTTCTAAAACTTCAGGGTGAAGTGTAGGAATTACTCCCCAAGCTATTTTCCCGCCCTGTTCAAGGAAAGATTTTATACTTTTGCTATGTAAGCTTAAATTTTGAGCAAAAGTATATGCATCAAAATTTATAATATCTACCCCTGCACTAATCGGAATATCCCAATCACATTTTCCACAACAGTGAATAGCACTAATTGCGCCGTTTGCTTTGATTAAATCAGAAATTTCTTTTATCATTTCTACAACTTCTTCTGTTGAAATAGTTATAAAAGCAGAAGTTCCAAGTTGTGAAATTGAAGGTTCGTCAATAAAAATTATTGGAGTAGAGTTAGGATTTGCTGATTTTATATTTTTAATCTGCCATAGAGCTTTTATTGAAAGAGTTTTTGTAATTATTTCTTTCAATGTTTCATCATAAAAAGCACATTTGCCGCTTTTATCCACTAAAGTTGTTGCAAGTGTAAAAGGCCCGACAATTTGCCCTTTAGCAAAAGCAGGTTTTGTACTTTTGATTATTTTTATAAATTCAGGAAATGCACAAGAGGAATTTATTGCATATTTTTCAATAGTTTCGGAATTTATATCTGCAATAATTTCTTCGTAATCACAAAAAAATTGCTCCATATCTTCAAAGAATTTATCGCTTTCTGTTTCAAGATATGTTTTCCCACTATCTTTGTCAATAAAAAACGAAGGCATATTTTCCAAAAATTGAAAAATCATGTCTTCGTTTTTATTAATCTTTGTGAGCTGTGGCCAAAATGGAATATTTTTAAAGTCTTTTTTTACTAATTCCATTGCATTTTCTAAATTGATATGAGGTAAAGAACCTATTGCTAAGCATTCAAGCGTCAATTTAGAATTTGTAACCATTTGCCGCCTATTCTTCAGTTTCTTCAGCTACTTCTTCAACTGATTCTTTTAATACTTCAGAAGCTGTAACTACAACTGCTAATTCACATTTAACTTTTGAAGTTAATTTGATTAACATAGTGTATTCACCAATTTTGTTGATTGGAGCGTTTAAAGAAACATTTTTTCTGTCAACTTCAATACCTGATTTAGCTTGTAATTCTTCAGTCAATTTTTTAGTAGTAATTGTACCGAATAATTTACCAGATTCACCAGCTTTAGCTGAAAGTTCAAGTTTACCGAATTCTTCGATTTTCTTAGCTGTTTCTAGAGCTTCAGCGTGTAATTTTTCTTGTTTAGCTTTAATTCTAGCTAAATTCTTTTCTCTGTTTTCTAAAGCACCTTTAGTAGCGATTTCAGCTACAGATTGTGGAAGCAAAAAGTTTCTAGCATAACCGTCTTTTACATTAACGATATCGCCTGCTTCACCGAGGTTTTGAACGTCTTTTTTCAGTATAACCTGCATTTTTATATCTCCTTTTCTATTTATATTCGTTAGTAATTATTCGTCAATACGGCAATAATACAATAAACACAAATTATTGTCGAGTATTTTTTTCAGATTGTAAAGCACAAACTTCGCAGTCCAAGTTTTCGAGTTCTTCGCAGACTTTATCAAGATTATCCAATATCATTTCAGCACAAGCGTATTGATAATAATTATCCTTGTCATTTTGGAAAGAAAGCATAAGAGAATCATTCAAAACCTTCATCTGGTTATATACGTTAATCGTATTTTCTAGGATATCATTAATTTTTTCTTCCATAGTATACCTCAACTAGTAAATTAGTTTATAAAACTATTATATTAGTTTGAATTTTATTTGTCAAGCAACTAATATAATAGTTAATATGACTAGAAAAAATGGTGTTAAAAATACTAAAATAGGTTTAAAAATAAAATTAGAACGAACTAAACTAAACATTTCTCAAGAAGATTTAGCTTTTCGTGCTAATGTTAATAAAAACACAATAGGTGCGATTGAAAGAGGTTTACAATCGCCAACTTTTGACACATTAGAAGCTATTGCAGGAGCTTTTGGTATAACTGTACAAGAGTTATGCAATTTTGATAATTTATAATTTTTTAAATATAAGGTTTTACTCTTATGAATTTTAATTCATAACCTAATATTTCGCCAATTATTTTTGCCTCTTCATATTTTAAAGTTTTTCTCATTAGTTTTTGAGAAATATTTGATTGGGAGTAATGTTTTCCTGTTTTTTCACTCAAATCTTTGGCTAGTTGAGTGATTGAAATATCATTTTCTGCTAGTAAAGTTTTTATATCGCTTCTTACGCTCATTTATGTCCTCTATTATTATATTGACATGTTAAGAACAATATAGTAAACTTTATTATTATATAGGATTTTTTATTCCTTTATAATAATGATTATTGAAATAATTCGTAATGATTGGAGTTTAAATGAATAGGCCAAAAATATTTACAGCTTTTACTCTTGCTGAAGTGTTAATTACTTTAGGCATAATAGGTGTTGTTGCAGCTTTGACTATGCCTGCATTAGTTGCAAAATACAATGAAATGGTTATGGTAAATAAATTAAAACGATCATACTCTGAGATTGCCAATGCAATTGATTTGAGAAAGGCTGAATTAGGAACCTCAGATTATGCAGAACAATTTGATCCTAATTTATCTGCAATAGAACAATTGGAAGGTTTTGCGAAATATTTGAATGTAGTTGAAAAATGTAGTTCAACTTCTAATCGAAATGGGTGTGGTGGTATTTATAGAGTAAAACCTCAGAAGAAAACTAATGATGGTTTTGGGAATGTAAGTACTGGTGGTAACATTGATTATGATAGAGTTTTACTAAGTGACGGTACCCTTATTTGGTTTGGCAAAAGAAATTGGAGCGGTGATTGTGAAGTCCAATATGAAAAGCATGAAACAGATGCTGATGGAAATTATACTGATGTTGTAGATGGAAAGCCTGTGACTTCATATTATACTGTGCAACATTGTGCCGAAATCTATTTTGATATTAATGGTCCTAGTAAAGGCCGAAATCAATATGGGTATGATTGTTTCAGTTTTGCAGTAAAACCAACAAAATTAGATCAACATACAGGGTATGGAGGTCTATATGATACTATGAGAACCGGAAAATTAAATTACGAAAAATATTCAGCTGGCAAATATTAATTCCATTAATTATTTAATTGCAGGGAAATAGTATTTTACGCCGTTATCTGAACGCCATCTAACGTAACCTGTTTTTGGGATTTTATCAATATCCATTACACTTACTAAAGCCCAATTGCCCCGCATTACGTTGAGAATAATTTTTTGAGGCATATTTATGGTTCCTACAATTTGTGATTTATCATCTGTAGATGTATGCAAGTCTTTTGCTTCTGCAGGAGCTTCCTTTAGCAAATTAAGTCCATATTTTTTTCCATACATATTATAAAACATTATCCAGCTCATAAATCTATAAGGATCATCTTTTTTTATCCAGCCTTTAGCGCCAGTTGAATTATTATAGATTACCTGCACCCATTCATCAGTTTCATCAGTTACAGCTAGAAATCCAAGATTTTTTTGCGGTAAAAATACTATAAACAAATCATTTGCCTTTACGCTTTCTGGGAATATTTTATCTCCAATCCAGCTGATACTGTGAACTATATTTGAAGATTGATAAGGTTCTTTATACAAAACGATTTCACTTGGCGCTTGGTACAGCCCTAATGTATTTGTATGTTCTATACTCACATACTGAGGTACAACATTTTCACAAAATCCTTTTACCGGCATTAATAATAAAATTGCAAGTATTAATAAAAATTTTTTCATATCGATACCTCGTATGTTTTGTATTTTTTTAATTTACAAAGTTTTATATTTATATATAAATTCCCCTTTAGCAACGGGTGGAACGGCTACGCTCCCTTTTCACATTTACCTGAAAGTCTCACGAACCCTTCAGGTGGCGGATGGAACGGCTACGTTCCATTTCTCACAATTACCTAGAAAGTTTCACGAACTTTCCAGGTGGCGGGTGGAGCGGCTACGCTCCTTTCTCACAATTACCTAGAAAGTTTCACGAACTATTCAGGTGGCGGGTGGAGCGGCTACGCTCCTATTCGCGGAAACTTATTTCTGCATATGTTTTTTGAAGTTTTGCACGAACATTATTCATTTGACGTTCTATTACTTCATCTGTCAAAGTCGCATTTTCATCTTGCATTTTTATACGGAAAGCAAGACTTTTGAAACCTTTTTCAATATTTTCGCCTTGATATACATCAAATACTTCACTGCCTTTGAAGATATTTTGTTGCACAGCACCTTTGATAACTTTTTGAATATCATCAAATGATACTTCTTCATTGATTACAAATGCTAAATCTCTACGAACTTCAGGGAACTGAGGTAATTTTTTGTATCTTACCGTATGTTCTTTGATAATTGAAATTATTTCATCAAGGTTAATTTCAAACATGAATACATCTTGACCTTTAATTTTCAATTTATCTTTTAATAGTGGGTGAATTTGACCAAAGTATCCTATGCAAGTAAGATTTTTGCCAAGGACATTAACTTTTGCACTTCTGTATGGGTGCATAAAATCAATATCTTCACAAGGAGTTAATTTAATTCGTTTTGTAACACCAAGTTCTTCAAACAATTTTTCAATAATACCTTTTAGTGTAAAGAAATCTGTTTGAGCTTTAACTTGCCATTTAGAATTTTCAGTTTCACCTGTTAAAATTCCTGAAAGAATTCTTTCTTCTTTAACACCTGTTGATTTTTCATCTGCTGGCGCAATTACGTTATAAATTTTTCCGATTTCATATGCCCAGAATATTTTCTGTCCATTATCATAATTATATTTCACGCAATTTAGAACGCTTGCTGCCATATTTTGTCTTAGCATTGTGCATTCTTCACTCGCAGAATTTAAAACTTTTACAGTTTTTGATTCATCACAAGTCTGCATATATTTATCAAGTAATGGCTTTCCGATTAATGAAGATGTGATAATTTCATCTAATCCTGATGCAAGCATTAATTCATTAACTTTTTTAATCACTTTTTCTTCAAGTGAAATTTCTGGAGTTTGAGTTTTGCTTGGCAATGTCGGAGTAATTTTATCATAGCCGTTGATACGAGCAATTTCTTCTATTAAGTCAATTTCTCGAGTTACATCATTAGCTCTGAAGGATGGGACTAAAAATTTAGCAGCAGCATCATTCCCGCCAAGTTTTTTAAATCCTAATTTTTCAAGGATTGAAATACATTTGTCAGAAGCAATTTCGCAACCTAAGATTCTTTTTATTTGAGCATATCTTAGTGTAATTTCGATAGGTTCAAGTTTGTTTTCACCTGCTTCCACAACACCTTCTATTTCAGCATCTGCAAGTTCTGTAAATAATTGCATAGCACGCATTAAAGCAGGTTTTATTGCTTCAATATCAACACCTCTTTCAAATCTTGCAGAAGCTTCTGAGCGGTAGCCTACGCTTCTTGAAGATTTTCTTGTAGTTGCTGATGGGAAATAAGCTGCTTCAAGTGCAACATTTTGAGTATTTTCATCAATCTCAGAATTTTCGCCACCAAATACACCTGCAAGACATACACCTTTATCTTTGTCAGCAATAAGAACGCTGTCATTTGTCAAAGTTCTTTCTGAACCGTCAAGAGTTATAATTTTTTCGCCTTCTTTTGCTCGTCTTATACAAATATAACCGTCAAGTTTGTCTAAATCGAATGCGTGGAATGGTGTGCCATATTCAAGCATTACGTAATTTGTAATATCGACAGCATTATTTATTGCACGAACTCCTGATGCTAATAATCTTTTTTGCATCCAATCAGGAGATGGTTTAATTTTTATATTTTTCAAAATACCAAGTGAATAGTATTTGCATACATCATTATCAATAATTTCAACTTTAAAGTTATCTGTTGATAAATCTCTTGTGCATTCTAGAGGTGAGAATTTTAGAGGTTTGTCAAAAATTGCACTTAATTCTCGTGCAATACCGATTACAGACATTTGATCCCCTCTGTTTGCAGTTGGTGCCACATCAAGAATGTAATCTTTATCAAAACCTAATACATCTTCAGCATTTTCACCAATTTTTACATTTGGGAATATTCTATTTAAAACAAGAATACCATCTTCTTCCTGATAATTACGTTCAGAAACTCCTAATTCATCAGCTGAACATAGCATACCTTGAGATTCAACTCCTCTGATTACAGCAGGAGTTAAAGTAAACATTTCACCGGTTTTTCTATCCAACACTTGAGAACCTACTGATGCATAAGGAACAATTTGTCCTTCTGCAATATTTTGAGCTCCGCAGACAACTGTTTTTAGCCCTGAGCCTGTATTTACCGTTACAAGGTGAAGTCTATCAGAATTTGGGTGATTATCAATTTTTTCTATTTGAACAGTTTTTATGTTTGTAAATTTTGGTTTTAATTCTTCTACAGCTTCAACTTCCAAACCGCTCATAGTCAGTTCATGTGCTATTCTTTCGACTTCTATATCAGATAAATCTACAAATTCGTTTAACCAGTTTAATGATACTTGCATTTTTTATAATTCCCTCTCACTTTAATTATTCTATAACTGAATAATACTACAAACGGGAATGATTGTAAATTATAAACCGAGTTTTTTATCAAGTTTAAAATAATGGATTAAATTGAAAATAGATACAAGTTCATTATAAGTTTGGCAAAATTTCCCTTTATCATATAAAGTATCGCCTATATTACCGACTTCAAAAAAATCTTCATTATTTTCAATAAAAAGAGTAATATATTTATCTTTGATTACACAATAGATATTCTCTGCTTGGAAAACATCTTCAATATCTTTTAGTCTCTGCATAAATGAAGGTGTTAAAATATAGCGAGCCTCAACCTGATTGTCCGAAAAGACCTCATATAAATTATTAAATTCAGGATCTTCCAGTGTTACCCTTTCCAATCCACTCTTGTTGGAATAGTGATTCCCTTTTATGTTTAAAATAGTCATTCCTTCATAGTTTTTGTTTAAAACCGTTTTTACAATCAAACCTTTAAAGTCAGTAACAGAACTTTTATGTTCCCTGTGGCTTAAAGTTGACTCCGTTAAATACAAACTCATACCATTATAAAAACCTGCAATATTGTCATCATCTTTTTTGCTCACTGCATAAGGAAATAAACCATATTTTTTAATTTCTTCGAGTGTTATAAGGCTGCTGCTGGTAAAAACGTTAAAGTCCCCGAAAACAGACAGAATTTTTGCCAGAAGTTTTGTTTTTAACTTGCCCTTAAACTTTTTGGACGTAACCATTGAGTCGCAAGCAAATATACATAAAATAACGATTGCAATGAACCATGCAATTAATAACCAAACAGGCAGTTTAACATAGGAAACCAAAAAGCCGCCGCCGATTAATAAAACCACAAAAATTTTTGAACATGTGTTGCCAAACTTCCACTTGTCATATAGTTTTAATCGTTCAGTTTCAAATGGCTCTATTTTTGGTAAGATTTCATTGTTATATAAATCATCAAATTTCTGTTTTAAACCTTTTTCTTCCATGATAAAAATCTTATTTTGTATTTGTTTTTTTTGCAATCAACCAGATATAGTATTTATGATATAATTCATTTATGAAAAGAGCTGTAGTATTTGCACATTACGATAAAGATGGAATTATTAAAGATTACATTCTTTATTATTTAAAAGAATTAAAAACAGTTGCAGATACAATTGTGTTTGTATCTTGTTCTAATTTGAAAAATTCTGAATCTCTAAACGGACTTGCCGATAAAATTATTGCCGAAGAGCATAATGAATATGATTTTGGCTCTTACAAACGAGGTTTTTTATTTTTACAAGATAAATTAAATAATTATGATGAATTAATTTTTGCAAATGATAGTTGCTATGGTCCCCTATACCCGTTAAAAAATGTTTTTTCGGAAATGGAAAATAGAAATTGTGATTTTTGGGGAATTACCAAAAATAATTTTGGTTATAAGAAAAATATCGGACATTTTTTTATTAAACGTCCTCATATTCAAAGTTATTTTGTTGTAATAAAAAAATGTATTTTTGATAAAGATTTTTTTGCCGAATTTATGAAATCAATTACCCATCAAGAAAACAAAAAATTAATTATTTCAAACTACGAAATTGGTTTAACAGAATTACTTTTAGATAAAGGATATACATATTCGACATTAATAAGTGCTTATGGAAATATCAACAACATTACAATTTTGAAATGGCGTGAAATTATAGAAAAATATAAAATGCCTTTTATCAAAAAATCATTGCTTGATTTAAAAAATACAGATGCAACCACTATTGAAAACTATGAAAATCTACTTGGGAATTATCCAAAATCTTTAATTACAATTCCAAGAAAAATCAATAAAAAAATACCTTTTACAATCAAAAAATTTATATTTGCAACTCTTGCAAACTTCCCTTTTGCAATAAGAAAACCTTTTGCAATTATGATAAATAAACTATTTCCTTTTATTAAAGATTAATTTTTTTAAGTTCTTTTTAATTTGCTGCAAATACCAAATAAATTGAGCGAATGGAATAAACAAAAGTATAAATATATTTTGATATTTCTTAAACATAGCAAAATATATTTTCATCTGTAACTGTTTTGGGGAATAATGATTTGATTTATAAATATAACTGTCAGTATGTAAACGCCATTTTGTAAGTTTTTCAGAAATATAATAAAACTTACCAATATATGCTAATTGAACCCACAGCCACCAATCAAGCAGACTGTCTATAGGTGGAGTATAACTTATTTTTAATAAATCTTCCCGCTTTGCCATAACTGATGAAAAAGTAAAAATTTTATTACTTAAATAAAAATTATAAAACATGTTTTGTGGATAGTTTTTTTTCTTCAATAAAGCTCTAGTTTTTTTCAAAGCAATTGAGAAATCTCTAACTTTATTTTCATCTCCAAAAAATTCACAATCATTAAAAATTAAATTTAAATCAGAATATTTTTTGACGATTTCAACCTTTTTTTCAATATTATCAGAAGTAATTAAATCATCACTTTCTAAAAATACAATCCAATCACCTGTAGCACATTCAACTCCGCGTTTTACGGTTTGTGCAAGCCCGAGATTTTTTTCATTAATAAATAATTTTATACGATCATCACTAAATGATTTTATTACATCAACAGAATTATCAGTAGAACAATCATCTACAATAATCAATTCCCAATCACTATATGTTTGATCTAATACTGATTGAATTGTTTCTTTTATATAATCCTGATAATTATAACTAGCAGTAACAATAGAAATTTTCATACAATTATAATACAATAAACAAGATTTAATTATTTAATTCTCTGGTCAATTTAAATTATAAAAAATCACCATCTTATGTAGATGGTGATTTTAATTTATGTGTAAATTTTAAAATTTTACTTTATCATTTATTTTGTAGCAAATTGTTCATCAATTTTTGCAAATTTTGCTTCAATCATGTTTGTGTATCTTTGGCAAGATTCTTTATCTTGAATCCAGTTTGGAAGGATTTCTTTTCTTGCTTTTGTTAAAGTTGCTCTATTACCAGAATTAGCAAATTCTTTAACTGCTTCATATTGTTTATCTGTTAAACCTGCATCTTCTAATACTTTAGCTTTTTTGAAATCAACAGGATTATAATCCTCAAAAGCAGCCCTTGCATCTGCAATCATATCATCACGCTGAAGAGATGTTAACTGAGATTTATCAAAATTAGCAGCATAATTTCTATGAGCATCATTTGATGCTTGTTCTTTTGAATAAGTTGCATAGCGTTTTTCTTGTAATTCTTGTGATTTTCCTGTAATTTTATCTTTTAATTTGCTAGCTTTGCCAGTGATGCTTTTCCAAAGTTTAACACCGCTATCACCAATTGCGAAAAATACGTTTTTAACTTGATCAGCAAATCCTAATTTTTTGCCTTGTTCTGCAACTGCTTTTGTTAATTTACCTTTGCCAACAGCAACACTTAAGCCTACATAAGCAGCAGCAAGTGCAGTACCTATTCCAGCTGCAATTTTTGCATTTTTATTGTCTTTTTTGAATTCAAAATCTTTTCCTGCTTCAATATTGTCAGCATTTTTAATTAATTGTTTTTTGAATTCATCTTGAGATAAAGTTTTAATTTTACCTTGTGAATTTGTAACTTGAATTTTACCCTGTTGGGTCATTTCTACTTTGTTCCCGCCGATTGATAATGCAGGTCCGATTGTCATGTTGTTTGTCATAAACTTCTACCTTTCAAAATTTACACACTTTATATGTCTCCATGAAAACACGTCAAAGAAAAAAAATGCTAATTTTACATATATATATTAACAAATATTTACAAAAAATACTACCCCTTATTTTTAGGGGTAGTATTTAAGCTCTCTAAACGGATAAACCTCTCTTAATTTTTCTAAGTTGTGGTTGCGCATCTACGCTTACTACGAACAACCAGAGTATCCACATTTCAAACAGATAAAGCAGCCTTCAGCCATTTGAATTTCATTACCGCATTCAGGGCATTTTACTGTTTTTATTTCACCAGTAGGTTCTTCAGAATCAATAGTTTCTTCAACTACTGTTTCTTCTACTTTAGCTTCTTCTGTTTTTTTCTTATCGTCCAAATTCATTGGTTGGAATTGACGAGAATTATTTCTGTATACTGTAATACCTTTTAAATTGTTTTCGTAAGCTAAAATATATGCTTCTTCAATATCTTTGCGAGTTGCATGTTCTTCAAAGTTAACCGTTTTAGATACAGCATTGTCTGTATGAAGTTGGAATGCCGCTTGCATTTTTACGTGCCAGTATGGAGAAACATCGTGAGCTGTTACGAAAATTTGTTTAGCATCTGCAGGAACTCCATCTACATGAGCTACAGAACCTGTTTTAGCGATTTCTTTCATTAATTTTTCTGAATAGAAGCCATGTTCTACGGCATAATCCTTGAATATAGGATTAACTTCAAGCATTTCTGTTCCATCCATGATTAATCTTGAAAATACTAGACCGAATAATGGTTCAACACCGCCAGATGCAGATGCAATCATAGAAATTGTACCTGTAGGAGCAATACAAGTTGTAGTTGCATTTCTTATACCTACTTTGGCAATTTGTTCATCTAATTCTTTCCATTGTTCGTCAGAAATTTTGCCTGCAGATTTTCCTTTATATTTGTTATACAAATAGTTTGGAGAATCATATACACTGCCATTGAAATTATTAAATCTTCCTCTTTCTTTTGACAATTCAATTGATTCACATTTAGATTCGTAATCAATGAATTCCATAATTTGACCGGCTAATTTAGTTCCTTCTTCTGAAGCGTAAGAAATGCCTAATTTCATAAGCATATCAGCCCAACCCATTACACCTAAACCGATTTTTCTGTTGTTTTGAACCATTTCAGAAATTTGAGGTAGAGGATAATTATTTACAGCGATTACGTTATCTAAGAATCTGATAGCAGTTCTTGTAGTTTCAGCAAGTAAATCCCAATTAATTTTTCCATCTTCTACCATTCTGCCTAAGTTAATAGAACCTAAGTTACAAGCTTCGTAAGCTAATAGAGGAACTTCTCCACAAGGATTTGTAGACTCAATAGGTCCAACTAATGGAGTTGGGTTGTCACCATTCATTTTATCAATAAAGATAATACCAGGTTCACCATTTCTCCAAGCACCGTCTACAATCATATCAAATACTTTTTTAGCACTTAATTTACCTGCAACTGTATTATTTTGCGGATTGATTAATTCATAATCAGTACCAGCTTTTAAAGCTTCCATAAATTTATCTGTAATAGCAACAGAAATATTAAAGTTATTTAATTTATTATTATCGCTTTTGCATTCAATAAAATCTAAAATATCAGGGTGGTCAACTCTTAAGATTCCCATGTTAGCTCCACGACGTGTACCACCTTGTTTAACAGCTTCAGTTGCAGCATTGAATACTTCCATAAATGAAACAGGACCTGAAGATACGCCCATTGTTGATTTAACAACACTATTTTTAGGTCTTAATCTTGAGAATGAAAAACCTGTACCACCACCTGATTTATGTATTAATGCAGTATTTTTTACGGTTTCAAAAATTCCTTCCAAGCTGTCTTCTACAGGGAGTACAAAACAAGCAGCTAATTGTCCTAATTCTCTACCTGCATTCATTAAAGTAGGAGAGTTAGGCATAAAATATCTGCTGGTAATAGCTTTGTAGAATCTGTCAGATAATTTGTCTACATCGCTTTGAGATTTACCAAATTTTAAATCTCCTGCTGCAATTGTATCTGCAACTCTTCTGAACATGTCAGCTGGAGTTTCTACGCATTTCCCTTCTTTATCTCTTTTTAAGTATCTTTTTTCAAGTACTTTAATAGCGTTTTCCGCTAAGTCTAATTTTTCCATGCATGTGCTGTTTGAATCCGTCACATTAACCTCCGTTTTATTATGTGTATTAATTATTAGTTTATATCCCCTTTTTAATATTAAAAATAAAAAGCATGTCTGTTTCTTTATTTTACACCAATAATAAAAAGCATGGCAAGGAAGTTTTTATCTCATTAAGATTTGTTACTCTATTTTTTATAGTTTTATTAAAATTATAATTGTTATATTACTACGAGTAGCATGTTTATAATATAATATTTCTTGAGGTATTACATTGAAACATTCGAAACTTACAGCCCTGATATTTATAGCATTAATACTAGGTGTAATCGTAGGTCATTTTGCCCCTGATTTTGCGGTAAAAATGAGACCATTCGCAGTTATATTTTTACGAATGGTAAAAATGATTATTGCACCTTTGCTTTTTGCAACTTTAGTTGTTGGCATTGCAGGTCATGGAGATGCTAAAAGTCTTGGAAAAATCGGGCTTAAAACAATTATTTATTTTGAAATAGTAACAACTTTAGCATTAGTTATTGGTTTAACTGTCGCTAATATATTCAAACCCGGGGTAGGATTTGTAACAGGAAGCACTCCTCACGCAATACATATGCAAGAAGCCGGATTACTAGCTGCTACTCAAGCACATACATCAATTAGTGAAATGGTTGTTGGAATTTTCCCAACAAGTATTATTGATGCAATGGCACAAGGAAATTTATTGCAAATTGTAGTATTTTCAATATTCTTCGCACTTGCAATGGTAGCAGTTGGAAAAGCTGCAGAACCAGTTGTAAATATTTTAAATTCAGTATCTCAAATAATGTTTAAATTTACTGAATATGTAATGTATTTTGCACCTTTAGGAATTTTTGGCGCGATAGCATCAACTATTGGAGCAAACGGACTATCTGTTTTAAAAAGTTACTTTAAAGTAATTGGAGCAATGTACTTTGCTCTTGCAGTATTTGTACTATTAGTTTTATTCATTGCTTGTAAAATCGTAAAAATATCATTTAGAAATTTATTAAGAGCTGTACAGGAACCCGCATTATTAGCGTTTACAACAGCAAGTTCAGAAGCAGCTTTCCCTAAAGCAATGGAAATTATGGAACGTTTTGGAGTTCCTAAAAATATAGTAGGGTTTGTAATGCCTACAGGATATACATTTAATCTTGACGGAAGCACAATTTATTTAGCGATGGGTGTATTATTCTCATCTCAAATTGTAGGAATTCATCTTGATTTAAATCAACAAGTAATTATAATGTTAGCATTAATGCTTACAAGTAAAGGTATAGCTGGAGCGCCAAGAGTTGCGTTAATCGTTCTTGCTGGAACTTTAGCAAGCTTCAATATTCCAATTCTCGGAGTTGCAATTCTTTTAGGTATCGACCAAATTCTAGATATGGGAAGAACTGCCATAAATCTTGTAGGAAATTGCGTAGCAACTGTTGTAATTGCTCGTTGGGAAAAAGAATTTGATTATAATAAAATGCATGAATTTGTAAAACAATCTAAGGCTGAAAGTCTTGGAAATGATATACAGCAAACAATTGGAAAAATAAAAGAGGGATAATTAAATATGGGTAACGAAACAAGTACAAAAACAGAATTTAAAGATACTCTTAACTTGCCTCAAACAACTTTGGCAATGAGAGCAAATGCGACTGTAAGAGAACTTGAAATCCAAAAGTTCTGGAACGAAAATGATATCTATAACAAAATTATTAATAACCGTGATAAAGCAAATAAATTTATTTTACATGACGGACCTCCATATTTGAGTTCTGAAAAAATTCACGTAGGTACTGCTCTTAATAAAATTCTTAAAGATATTTTATTAAAATATAAAGCTCAAGCAGGTTACTATACACCATATGTTCCAGGCTATGATGGTCATGGCTTGCCAATTGAAAATGCTGTTGTAAAAAATATTAAAGGCGGTAGAAACGCTCTTACTCCTTATGAACTAAGACAAAAATGCAGAGAATTTGCTCATAAAAATTTAAAAGGTCAAGAAAGTGAATTCAAACGTCTTGGAGTTTTAGGAGATTGGGACAATCCATATTTAACTATTAATCCTGAATTTGAAGCTGAACAAGTAAGAGTGTTTGGCGATATGTACAAAAAAGGCTATGTTGAAAAAGGATTAAAACCAGTATACTGGTGTGCATCATGCGAAACAGCTCTTGCTGAAGCAGAAGTTGAATATGCGGATCATACATCTACTTCTATTTATGTAAGATTTAAGTTTGATGAAGAAAGTACTAATAAATTACATAATAAGCTTGACTTCCTGTCTTCTTGCCCTCAGGACATCTATTGTGTAATTTGGACAACAACTCCTTGGACAATTCCTTCAAATATGGCAATCAGTATGCACCCTAGATTTGAATACACATTCTTTGAATACAACGGTGATGTATATGTTGCTGCTCAAGAACTTTTAGGAAGCTTCTTAAAAGATGTTGAATGGGAAGAATCAGATATCAAAGTTCTTGGTTCTTGTAAAGGTCAAGATTTAGAACTTTTAAATACAAAACATCCTTTAGTTGATAGAAAATCTCCGATAATTTTAGGAGAACACGTTACATTAGATGCAGGTACTGGTTCTGTTCATACAGCACCTGGTCATGGTCTTGAAGACTATGAAGTAGGCTGCAAATACGGTATTGAAGTATTCTCACCATTAGATAGCAAAGGTGTATGGACTGAAGCTGTTAAAGATAAAGATTTAGAAGGAGTTCCATATTATAAAGGAAACTCAATTGTAATAGAAAAACTTCAAAACTGTGGAGCATTATTAGCACAACAAGACATAAATCACAGCTATCCACATTGTTGGAGATGTAAAAATCCTGTAATTTACAGAGCAACTCCACAATGGTTCGTAAAAGTTGATAAATTTAGAGAACAAACTTTAGAAGCTATTAAAGGTGTAAAATGGATTCCATCAAGCGGTGAAGCTAGAATTTCAAACATGGTTGCTGGACGTACAGATTGGTGTATTTCTCGTCAACGTGCTTGGGGTGTTCCTATTCCTGTTTTCTATTGTGAAGACTGTGGTGAAGTAATTGTGACAGATGAAACAATTGAAAATGTTGCAAAAATCTTTGAAAAAGAAAGCTCTGATGCTTGGGTTAAATATTCTGCAGAAGAATTATTACCTCAAGGATTTAAATGTCCAAAATGCGGAAAAACTCATTTCAAAAAAGAAAATGATATTATGGACGTTTGGTTTGATTCAGGCATAACTTGGCGCGCAGTTGTAAATAAACGTTCAGAAGAATTGGGTACAACTCCTGTTGAAATGTATTTGGAAGGTTCTGACCAACACAGAGGCTGGTTCCAATCTTCACTTTTGACATCTATTGCTACTCAGGGAATTGCTCCTTATAAATCTGTTTTAACTCACGGATTTGTATTCGGTGAAGATGGAAGAAAGATGTCAAAATCATTAGGAAACTACATTAGACCTGATGAAATTATCAAAACATATGGTGCTGATATTTTAAGATTATGGGCTGCATCAGTTGATTATAGAAATGATACAAAAATTGGAAACAATATTATTAAACAACTTGCTGAAATTTTCAAAAAAACAAGAAATACATCAAGATTCTTAGTTGGAAACTTGTTTGATTTCGACCCTAAAAATGATTATGTAAAATATGAAGATTTAAAAGCAATTGATAAATTTGCTCTTCACAAATTAAATCATTTAATTGAAAGTGTAACAGAAGCTTTTGATAATTATGAATTTTACAAATATTTCCAACAATTGCAAAATTTTGCAGCTGTAGATTTAAGCTCATTCTACTTAGATATTGTAAAAGACAGATTATACACTGCAGGTAAAAAATCATTATCTCGCAGAGCATGTCAGACAGTTCTTTATGAAATTTTACAAACATTAGTTAGAATGTTAGTTCCAGTTATGCCTCACCAAGCAGAAGATATTTGGATGAGTGTTCCGGATTGTCAAAAAGACGGTTTGGAAAGTATCTTATTATCAAGCTGGCCTAAAGCAAAATCTGAATGGAATAATGTAGAATTAGAAGAAGATTTTACAAAAATTCTGAAAGCAAGAGAAGTTGTAACTCGTGCTATTGAACCTCTTAGAGCAGAAAAACAAGTAGGAAGCTCTTTAGAAGTTGCAGTATATGTAAAAGCAGATGATGATAGTGTATTGAAAGCAAATGAAGAAGAATTATGCAACATCTTCATCACATCACAAGCTTATGTATGTTCTGAAAAACCTGCAAGTGTATTAAATGAATATACAGAAGAAGGATACACTGTATGGGTAACAAAAGCAGAAGGCGAAAAATGTGAACGCTGTTGGAAATATAGGAAATTAAATTCTGACGGTATTTGCAATGAGTGCGAAGAAGCTATTAAATAGATAAAAAAGAGCCTTTTAATAAAGGCTCTTTTTATTACAAATTGTTAACAATTAAAATTCTTTTTTAAAGATTTATACAAAATCTGCCGTAACCATGATTACAAGTACTATTTGGAAGGAATTAGCTTCCGATAACAAACTAAAAGTTTACACCAAAACTTTACGGAAAGGGTAAAAACAATGGGAATGGCAGCATCACAAGCAAGATTACTAAGCATAACAGCCAGATTGACCAATAATGAAAATACTGGTCAAAGTATTTCCTATTCAAAACAACGTTTGTCAGATCAAACTCAACAAATTACAAACGAATATAATGAAGCTCTTTCTGCGACAAAATTAACCGTTTTAACAGGATTTAACGGTGCAGAAGCAACTTATTCAGATATTTCATACAGCTTAATGACAAGTCCTCAAATGGCTGAAAATACAAAACAATATGTTGTTACTGATACAAAAGGTAGAATATTAGTTACTAACGATATTGCTAATGCTTATGAAAAATCAAACGGAAATTATAACCAATTTTTAGCTAATTTAACAGGTGCTACTGTTGCAACTAACGGAAAATCATATTTTCAATCTGATATCACAGTTAACAGAAATGATGAAACTTGGAAAAAATTAGATGCAGATGGTAACGAAATAGATGCAACTCCTGGGGAACCAGATGCATATGATACAAATAGTGAAACTTTAGCTGCAAAACAAAAAATTCACGAAGCATGGGATGCTTACTTTGCAACTGTTGGAATTAACTTAGGTGATGAAGAACACGATTTCGGTTTCAGTTGGAATGAATTATATGTAACAAATGAAAACGGTGAATATATTGATAAAAACGGCAATGTAATTACCGCAGATCAAGCTAAAGCAGGTCAAGGTATAACTGCAGTTGGTTGTGGCTATGCGGGTTATACTGGTGTTGATGCAGACGGCAATAATATAAGCGGACCTATCAACTATGAAGGGACAACTCCTGAATCAAGAGCACTATATGACTATGCAATGGCTATTACAGAAGCTTATTTAAGAGTAAACAGACCTGGAGAAACAAACTTTAGCACAGAATTTAATGCTGAAGATTACAATACAACTGCAAATAGTGATAATACAACATTAATTAATTACTATAAAAATATCTTTAATAAAATGCAATCATCAGGTTACTTTACTTATACAAATAAACCGGGAGAAGCTGATGAAAATCACATATATGCAGACGAAGGAACAGGCACAGCAGGTACTGTTCAAAAATCTCCTCTATATGATAATATCACGTTTGAAGAAGCATTAAGAGATGGTACTTTAAGACTTGAATATTATTCAACTACAGATAAAGCATTTAAATCTACAACAATATCTGAAGATACTTGTATTCAAGAAGTAGCTGACGAAAGAGCTATCGCTCAAGCTGAATCTAAATATACACAAGATATGGCTGATTTAGAAAATAAAGACAAAAAATTAGATTTGGAATTGAAAAAGTTAGATACTGAACACAGTGCATTACAAACAGAATATGATTCAGTAAAAAATGTTGTAGATAAAAACGTTGAAAATTCTTTCAAAACATTCGGATAAAAAAAAGACCTCTTAATTTTAAGAGGTCTTTTTAATTTGAATAATTGGTTATTCTTTACCAACATTTCCTGATTTTTCGATAATTTCTTTTTCGATATTTGCAGGAACTTGCTCGTAGCATTTGAATTCCATTGAGAAAGTACCACGGCCTTGAGTGTTAGATCTCAAATCAGTTGCATAACCGAACATATTAGCAAGAGGAACTAATGCTCTTACAATTACGTTACCAGTGTTACCAACAGGTTCTTGACCTTCTACACGTCCACGACGTCTTGAAATATCACCGATGATTGTACCTGTGAATTCATCAGGAATTTCAATTTCAACTTTCATCATAGGTTCAAGGATACAAGGTTGAGCTTTTCTGCAACCTTCTTTAATAGCCATAGAACCAGCGATTTTGAATGCCATTTCAGAAGAGTCAACTTCGTGGTAAGAACCATCATATAACTCAACTTTAACGTCAATCATTGGGAATCCTGCTAAGATACCGCCTTCAAGAGCTTCTTCCATACCTTTTCTTGCAGGTTCAATGTATTCTCTAGGAATAGCACCACCAACGATTTTGTTTTCAAATACAAATCCTGCATTTTCTTCAGCTGGAGAAATTCTAACTTTAACGTGACCATATTGACCTTTACCACCTGATTGACGAATGAATTTAGAATCTTGGTCTGCGTTTCCACGAATAGTTTCACGGTAAGCTACTTGTGGTTTACCGATGTTAGCTTCTACTTTGAATTCTCTTAACATACGGTCAACAATAATATCAAGGTGAAGTTCACCCATACCAGAAATGATTGTTTGACCTGTTTCTGTATCTGATTTAACTCTGAATGAAGGATCTTCTTCAGCAAGTTTTTGTAAAGCAATACCCATTTTATCTTGGTCAGCTTTAGTTTTTGGTTCAATAGCAACAGAAATTACAGGTTCTGGGAAAGACATTCTTTCTAAGATGATAGGAGCTTTTTCGTCACATAATGTATCACCTGTAGTAGTATCTTTCAAACCTACTGCTGCACAGATATCACCTGCGTAAACTTCTTGTTCTTCAAGTCTTTGATCAGCATACATACGAACTAATCTTGCAATACGTTCTTTTTTACCGTTAGTAGCATTTAATACATAAGAACCAGAAGTGATTACACCAGAATATACTCTTAAGAAAGTTAAACGACCAACATAAGGGTCTGTCATAACTTTAAATGCTAAAGCTGAGAAAGGTTCATCATCAGAAGAATGTCTTTCAGTTTTTGTACCATCTTCTAATTCACCTTCAATAGCTTTTACATCAACTGGTGATGGCATGTAATCTACAACGTTATTCAATAACAATTGAACACCTTTGTTTTTGAAAGCTGTACCACAGCATACTGGTACGATTTTGTTTTCGCAAACAGCTTTTCTTAAACCAGCTTTTAATTCTTCAATTGTAATTGAATCTGGATCTTCGAAGTATTTTTCCATTAAAGCATCGTCTTCAGAAGCAATAGCTTCAACCATTGCATCATGATATTCTTTAGCTTTATCTGCTAAATCTGCTGGAATTTCTTCTTCTTTAATATCAGTACCTAAATCGTTTGTATAGATTTCAGCTTTCATTGTCATCAAATCTACAAGACCGTTAAATTTATCTTCAGCACCAATAGGTAATTGAATAGGAACAGCATTTGCACCTAATCTGTTTTTAATTTGGTCAACAACTCTGAAGAAATCAGCACCTGTTCTATCCATTTTGTTAACGAATACCATACGAGGTACTTCATATCTGTTAGCTTGTCTCCAAACTGTTTCTGATTGAGATTGAACACCGCCTACTGCACAGAATACAGCTACAACACCATCTAATACACGTAATGAACGTTCAACTTCGATTGTGAAGTCAACGTGACCAGGTGTGTCGATAATGTTGATTTGGTGACCTTTCCATTCAGCAGTAACAGCAGCTGATTGAATTGTGATACCTCTTTCTCTTTCTTGTTCCATGAAGTCTGTTACAGCAGCACCATCATGAACTTCTCCGATTTTATGTGTTTTACCTGTGTAAAACAAAATACGTTCAGTTGTAGTGGTTTTACCGGCATCGATGTGAGCGGCAATACCAATGTTTCTGATTTTTTCTAATGGAGTTTTTCTTGCCATTTTTGTCTTTTCCTTTTTTATATTGTGTACATCGCTATTATATTTTTAGCCTCATTAAAAATTATCACACAAACATGTATTTTTACAAAACAATTTGTTTGTAATTTTTAATATTTGCAATATAATTAGGATTATGAAAACTCAAGAAAAAGATTTAATTACAGCTGAAATTGTAAAAGAAACAAATTTAGAACACATTGCAATTATTATGGATGGTAATCGCCGTTGGGCAAAGGAAAAGAATTTGCCGTCTGCAATGGGACATAAAAGAGGTGTAGATGCCCTAAAAACAACTTTAAGAGCCTGCAAAGATTTTGGTATCAAATATCTTACAGTCTATGCTTTTTCTACGGAAAATTGGAAAAGAAAAAAAGAAGAAGTTGATTTTTTGATGGAACTTTTAGCGATTACTCTTACGAACGAGCTTGCTGAAATGCATTCAGAAGGTGTTGTAATTAGTTTTATCGGTGATATTTCAAAATTAAGTGACAAACTCCAAAAAATATTAGCAAATTCTGTAGAAACAACAAAAAATAATACAGGAGTGCATTTGCAAATTGCATTTAATTACGGTGCAAGAGACGAAATAGTTCATGCCGTAAAATCGATTATTGCAAAAGGTGTTAAATATGAAGATGTGACAGAAGAAATGATTTCCGAAAATCTTTATACAAAAAATATTCCTGATCCTGATTTGTTAATTAGAACAGGGGGAGAAAAAAGAATATCAAATTATCTTTTATGGCAAATTGCATATTCCGAAATATTAGTAACCGATGAATATTGGCCGGAATTTGGACGTGATCATCTTGCAAGAGCTGTAGAAGAATTTAAAAACAGACAAAGAAGATTTGGGAAATAGATTATAAGAAGGCAAGAGGACAGGCTATTTTCAAGAGTGATTTCATCACATTCAAAAACTATAACAACTTGACATCCTGTCCTCAAAACTTCTTTAAAGCTTGTTAATCAAAGGATATACATATATGAAACAAACAATTGTATTTGCAACCGGTAATGCACATAAATTAAAAGAAATTCAAGAGATCGTAAAAGATACAGATATTGAATTTATTCTTCCAAATGAAGGTTTTAATCCGATTGAAAACGGTGAAACTTTTGAAGAAAATTCTTTAATAAAAGCGAAGGAAGCTGCAAGAGTAAGTGGGAAAATATCTTTAGCAGATGATTCAGGTCTATGTGTAGATGCCTTAAACGGAGCTCCTGGAATTCATTCTGCTCGATATGCTGACACCCCACAAGCAAGAATTGATAAACTTTTAAATGTAATTAATTGTGAAACAAACAGAAATGCAAAATTTGTATGTGCTATGACTCTTGTAGATAAAAATGGGGATATCTTATTTCAAACACGAGGGGAATGTCTTGGAAAAATTGCAGAAAAACAGTCAGGTATTAATGGTTTTGGATATGACCCTATTTTCCTTACTAAAGATACTGATTATAAATTAACTATGGCAGAAATGTCTGAAGAAGAAAAAAATGAAATATCTCACCGTAGCAGAGCGCTAAGAAAAGTTCTGGCATATTTGCAAGTTAAAAATCTCGGTTAAGGATTAATTAGCTGGATTGCTTCGCATTCGCTCGCAATGACCATAGATGTCATTCTGAACTAGTTTCAGAATCTATAATAAAAAAATAGCCCCTGAAATAAATTCAAGTTGACAAGTTTTATTATGACGAAAGTAATGACAAAAAAAAAAGACCGGCGTGAAAAGATTTTCCGGTCTACAAAAAGATTCGATTTATTTATATACAAGTTTTTATTATTTGCTATACAATACAGCCTTTGCAGCAGATGTTTTTGGTACAATTGTCTGATCATAAAAATAGACAGGGTATATATCTGTAGGATTTGTTACTTGACAGCTATCTGCACCTGTGCCACCAGCTTGACCTTTATCGCATTTTACTACTTTATTTGGGGCTTTTATTCCATTAACATCAATATATCCTTCACATTTTTTTGGAGTATCTGCTAATGTTTCATCTATAGTGCAATTCACTGCACTTGCAGCTTTATATGCAAACATAATTCCATCGTTAAAGAATATAAAACGGTCAGCATCTGTTATAATTTTTTCTTCCGCATCTGCACTTGCAGCAGCAGTTTCTTTTGGGGCATAAGCTGTAGTTCCATCTGCTAATTTAGGTGCTGCTGTTTCTGTTCTTACAACATTCATTCTTTTTTCAAATAGAGATTTTAATGTATTTGTTCCTCCTGTTTCTGCTTCTAAATCAGCAAAGTTCCATTCATCTAGTGCTACGTTAAGTGTAACAGCTTGAGAAATAGCGGATAATGCTTTTTTGTATGCTGCTTTATACTGTGCACCATTTGTTTGGTTCATCAATGTAGGCATAGTCATAGCTGCAACTACTCCGATAATACCCAACGTAATCAATACTTCAGCTAATGTAAAGCCATCTCTAATGTTTGATAATCTCATAATCATTTCCACCTTTCTTATTTGTATACATGAATATTATACGATATATATATCAATTTGTCAATATTATTGATGTATATATCATTATATCATTTTAAACTTGTCTATATATTTTATTAGAGGAATAAATGAAATTAGATAAAGAAATAATTGGGAAGAAAATTCGTCAAATTCGTGTAGAAAAGGGTATTTCGCAAGAAGCTCTTTCTGAAAAAATTGATATTTCTCCACGCCATATGTGTACTATTGAAAATGGGAATTCGTTTCCTTCGATAGAAACTTTTGTACGAATTGCACAAATTCTTGATATAGATATCAATGAATTTTTTAATTTATCCCCTAATACTAACGATGCACTTAGAGAAGAAATTTATAATTTGGTTCAAACCTCGACAATTAAGGAACTTTATCTAATTAAAGATATAATTAATTCTATTCACTCGAATAGAAAGTTATAGTTTAAACAGTAGGGCTATTTTATATTTATTTTTATTGACATGGGGTATCTTTGATAGTAATATAATTGTTGCAAAAACAACATAATTATGACTAGGGAGAGATAATGAAAAAAAATATAATAATATTCTTGTCTGTAATAATAGGCGCAATACTTTTGCGTTATGGATTTTCAGCATTTTCTAGCTTTATGCAAAGTAAAAATATGATGAATAAACCGGCCCCAAGTGTGTCAGTGCAAGAAATTAAAAATGAAAGTGTAATCAGAAGTTTTGAAGCGCCTGGTAGGGTTGTATCTAAATATCGAGTAGATGTGCTTGCTCGTATTTCAGGATATTTGCAAAAAAGTTATTTTAAAGAAGGCGATTATGTAAAAGCCGGACAGGTATTATTCTTAATAGAACCTACTGAATACTCAAACGCAGCAAATGTTGCCGGTGCAAATGTAAAAAATTTAAAAGCACAACTTGTGTATGCAGAAAAACAATTAGCTCGTGCTGCAGAACTTGTAAAAAAAGATTATATAGCTAAAGCACAATATGATCAATTATTATCTCAAAGAGATGCTCTAAAAGCTCAATTAGCTTCAGCTCAAGCTGCTTATAACGATGCTAACAGAAATCTTGGATACACAAATGTAAAATCCCCAGTTAATGGTAAGGTTGGTATTATAAATGTTACTGTAGGGAATTACGTAACTCCAACTTCAGGTCCTTTAACAACAATTAACAGTACAAATCCTATTTATGTAACTTTCCCTCTGGATTCAAATGATTTTCAAATCTTAGCAGATGCAGATCAAGCTAATAATAAAAATAGAAAAGTTGAATTAATTCTTGGAGGTGGACGTAAATATCCGCTTAATGGGGTACAAGATTTCCAAGACAACAAAGTTGATCAATCAACAGGTACTGTAACTATGAGAGCAACATTTGAAAATCCTAATAATGAATTAATTCATGGAGAATTTGTAACTGTTAAATTATATTCAAATAATCCTGTAGAAGTTCCAGTTGCACCTGTTACTGCAGTTCTTGAAAACCAAGCAGGTAAATATGTCTATAAGCTTGATGAAAACGATATTCCTCAACTAACTTATGTAAAAGTAGGTGAACAATCTGGTGATAATTGGATAATTAACGAAGGATTGAAAAAAGGTGATCGTATAGTAATTGAAGGTTTACAAAAAGTCACTCCTGGTAAACCTGTAAAAATAATTTCTCAAGAAGAAATGATGAAATTGAAAAAAGAACAAATTACAGAAAATAAAAAAGAAAATAAATAATAAATATATAAAATAAAGGGATATGATGGAAAAAGAAAAAACAGGCAATTTATTTATAAAACGACCAAAACTAGCTATCGTAATATCATTAGCAATTATGCTTGCAGGTATGTTAATGATTACGGCATTACCTTTGGAAGAATACCCCTCAATTACCCCACCTCAGGTAGTTGTAACTGCGACATATGCAGGCGCAAGTTCTGACGTTGTAGAAGATACTATCGCAGCACCGGTTGAAGCCCAATTAAACGGTGTTGAAGATATGATTTATATGTCATCAACATCTCAAAACGGTCAATATCAATTGACTTTATATTTTGAAATCGGTTCTGACCCTGATATGGCTGTTGTAAACGTTCAAAACCAATTGCAATTGGTTACTCCTCGTTTGCCTGAAGAAGTTAGAAGATATGGTCTATCTGTAAAAAAATCAACCGGTGGTCCCGGTTTGATGATGATTTCTATTAATTCTCCAACAAATACATATGATTCTTTATATATTGCAAACTATGCATCTATTTTTATTAAAGATGAACTTGCACGTATTAAAGGTGTAGGTAAAGTTCAAGTTTTCGGTTCAAAAGATTATTCTATGAGAATTTGGCTTGATGCAGCTAAAATGGCAAACCTTGGAGTTTCTGTATCTGAGGTTAATTCTGCAATTCAAAAACAAAACACTCAAGTTCCTGCAGGTGATTTGGGTGTTGAACCTATGAAAAATAAGCAGATGATTAAGCTTACAATGAGAACAAAGGGGAGATTGAAAGATGTATCTGAATTTGAAAATATTATTGTTCGTTCAAAAACAGACGGTTCTCAGATCAAATTAAAAGATATTGCAAGAGTAGAATTAGGTGCAGAAAGCTATTCATATTTCTCTAGAATTGGCGGTAAAGATACTGCAATGATTTCAGTAAGTCAATTGCCAGAAGCTAACGCAATTGATTTGTCTAATAAAATCAGAGCAAAAATGGAAGAATTAAGTAAGAGCTTCCCTCAAGGTATTGAATACAAAATACAACGTGATGAAACAGAATTCGTTAGAGAATCAATTAAAGAAGTAATTAACGCAATTGCTTTAGCTATCGTACTTGTAGGTATTGTAACTTATATGTTCTTAGGTAGTGCAAGAGCTGCTTTAGTTCCATTCTGTGCAATTCCTGTATCATTAATCGGGGTATTTATATTCATGAATATTCTCGGGTTTTCTATAAACCTGTTAATTCTATTTGCCTTGGTACTTGCAGTAGGTCTGGTTGTTGACGATGCAATTGTTGTATTGGAAAACACACAAAGACACATTCAAGAAGGTAAAAATCCTGTAGATGCAACAGAAGTTACGATGAAAGAGGTATTTGGAGCTGTTCTTGCAACGTCTTTAGTATTAATGGCGGTATTTGTTCCGGTTTCTTTTATGTCAGGTATTACTGGACAAATGTTTAGACAATTCGCTTTATGTATCGCTTCATCAATAGGTTTATCTACATTAGTTGCACTTACTTTAGCACCTGCTTTATGTGCAATGATTTTAAAATCAGGTGAAGAAAAAGCCGACTTTGAATTTATTCAAAAATTCGATGATTGGTTTAATAATGTAAGAGATAAATATTTAGATGGTGTAAAAATATTTATTGATTCCCCAAAAATTACGATTAGTTTGTTTGCAGGAATTATAATTTTTACATCAGTAATGTTTTATTTGATTCCAAAAGGTTTCTTACCTACAGAAGATAAAGGAGCTGTTTTCTCTCAAATTCAATTACCTGACGGATCTTCTGCTTCTAGAACAGAAATGGTCGCTGCTGAAGTTGAAAAAAGAATTTTGAATATTGATGGTGTTGATACAACGATTACTCTTGTAGGTTATTCAGGGGAAAATACAGCACTTATTGTTGCGCAGCTAAAAGATTGGTCAGAACGTAAAAGTAAAGACCAGTCAATGCAGAGTATATTAACTAAAATTAAAAAGGAATTTGCAAATTATCCATCTGCAACAATTGCATCATTCTCTCCTCCTTCTATTTCAGGTTTAGGTATGTTCGGTGGTTTTGAATACCAATTACTTGATAAAGGAGATAGAACTCCTCAAGAATTATATGATGAAGCTCAAAAAATTATTGGAGAAGCTAACAAAAATCCGGCTTTCCAAATGGTATACACTTCATTCACAGCTGATTTACCGCAATTATTAATTAAAATAGATGAAGATAAGGCACTTGCTCAAGGAGTTGATATTTCTGAAATTTACAGTGCATTATCAGGATATTTCGGAAAATCTTATGTAAACGACTTTAACAAATATGGTCGTGTATACCGTGTATATTTACAAGCAGACTCGGAATTCAGAGAAAAACCTGCAGATATTAACAAAATTTATGTAAAAAACAGATTAGGTTCTATGGTTCCGTTATCATCTGTAGTTACTATAAATAATATTGTAGGACCATATAGTTTGACAAGATTTAATATGTATCCCGCAATAACAATTAACGGTCTTGCAAGAAATGGAGTAAGTTCCGGTCAAGCAATGACTGAAATGGAAAATCTTTCAGATACAGTTTTACCTAAAGATATGGGATATGCTTGGTCTGGTAGTTCTTTACAGGAAAAAGAATCTAGCGGACAAATTGGTCCGATATTAGCAATGTCACTTGTATTTATTTACTTATTCTTAGTAGGTTTATATGAGAGCTGGATGTTGCCTATTGCAGTATTATTAATTTCTCCTGTAGCTTTGGTTGGTGCATTATTCTTCCAATATGTCTCAGGATATTCTCTTGATTTGTATTCTCAAATTGGGCTTGTTATGTTAATTGGTTTGTCTACAAAACAAGCAATTTTAATTATTGAATTTGCCAAAGATGCTCATCAATCCGGTATGAGTATCAAAGATTCTGCTATGCAGGCTGCAAAATTGAGATTCAGAGCGGTTATGATGACAAATATCGCATTTATCTTAGGTCTATTACCTTTAGTATTTGCAAAAGGTGCCGGTGCTGCTAGTAGAAATTCTGTTGGTATGACAGTATTTGGCGGTATGATGGCTGTTGCGTTCATCGGGACCTATTTAGTTCCGGCGTTTTTCGTAATGGTTGAAAACTTTAAAATCTATATTGGTCAAAAAGCTAAGACTTTGAAAAAAAAGGATAACTAAATGTTGTTGAAAAGAATAATATTATTAAGTTTAATAATAAGTTTTATAAATATAAATACCTCTTTTGCCTATGACATAGGGAATGAAGTTAATGAAAAAGAATACCCTTCTGCTGATACAGTATTACCAAAACAAAATGCAAAAGCTGATTTTATAATAGAAGGCTCTATTGAAAAAAATATAGACATGACCTTGGATAAATGTATAGAATTAGCACTAGGAAATAATCCTCAAATAAATGCAGCTTTTCATGATATATTAGCCTCAGATGCTAGAATCAAACAAGTATGGTCAAATTATTTTCCACAAGTCAGCTGGCAGACAGGTTACACTAGAATAAGACAATTACAATTGTCAGATGCTTTAGGGAAAAACCTTACATTCAACTACTATATTCTAGGGCAAGTCACACTACAGCAAATGTTATATGACTTTGGGGTAACTCAAAACCAAGCAACTATTAAACGTTTGGATTATGAAGCATATAAAACAACTCTAGGCGCAACTATTAATGATGTTATTTATCAAACAAAAGACGCTTATTATAACCTTTTATATGCCTTTGAAAATAAACGAGTAGCAGAAGATACCGTAAAAAAATTCGAAATGTTTTACAATCAAGCAAAAGCATTTTACGAAATTGGTATGAACCCAAAAGTTGACGTAACTATTGCTGAAGTTAATTTAAGTAATGCAAAATTACAATTAATACAAGCTGATAATGCGGTAAATCTTGCAGTCGCAAGATTAAATAACGTAATGGGAGTACCTTTTATTGATAAATACAATGTCCAAGAACGCTTGAAATACCAACCTGTAGATATAACTTTTAATCAATCAATAGAAATTGCAAGAGATGCAAGACCTGAATTAAAATTAGCAGAATTAAAAGTTGAAAGTGCAAATCAAACGCTAAAACTTGTAAAAAAATCATATTTCCCAACTTTGTCAATTGAAGGTCAATTACAAGTAGGTGGAAAAAGCTGGACTTCAAATCACGGTTATAACCTTGGCGGATATTTGAATTTTCCAACTGTCAACGGTATGTTGATTAAAAATGAAATTCAAGAAGCAAGATACTTGTATGACAAAGAAATAGCAAACGCAAAAAATACCCAAAACCAAATCTATCTTGAAATTCAAAATGCATACTTAATGCTTGAAGAAAAGAAAAATCAAATGCCTGTTGCAATGCTAGGTGTAAAACAGGCTAAAGAAAACTATGAATTATCATATGGAAGATACAGAGTAGGTGAAGCAAATCCTACTGAATTAAAAGATGCACAAATTAATTATCAGCAAGCTCAGTTGAGTTATTATAATGCTCTTTATCAATATAATTCTGCAAAAGCGTCGCTTGAAAAAGCTATAGGTAAAAACCTTGCATCTAATACATCAGATATTGTTGAATTAGGGAAATAAATATTTTAACAAATGTTAACATTGTTCTTTCAAAAAAAGCAATTTTTTTAACTCGATATACTTTATATATATGTAAGAGATAAATAAAGAGAGAGAAAAGAAAATGTTACCAACAACAGCTGAATCAAATAATAATACAAGCGGTAATGGACAATTTGGAGCTTTAACAAGAAGAAAAAAACAACAAACAGAGCACAAAGAGTTCAATATCGAAGATTATAACTATCTTGCACAAACAGATAGAAGAATGCGTTTCAATAATTCAAAAGACCCAATCTATTATGTATTTGATGTTATTGAAAACCGACCAATCTCAACTTTGGCAAAAGAATTCGTAAAAGATTCATTCTTTGAAATAACAAATTTTGTATCACAAGTCGTTAGATAATCAATAGGAAATTAGGAAAAAGGAATATTTAAAAGATGGTACTATAAACCATCTTTTTTTATTGCTAAAATAATTATTTCTTCATATTTTTATTTTTGCTATAATTAATTAGGAAAAAGAAAGGTTATGCTATGAAAGAAAGAATTGTATCAGGAATGAGGTCCACAGGAAAATTACACTTAGGACACTATTTAGGTGTAATCCAAAATTGGGTAAAATTGCAACACGAGTATGAAAGTTATTTCTTTGTAGCAGATTGGCACGCTCTTACAACAAAATATGATAAAACAGAAAATTTAAAACAAGATGTAAAAGATGTTGTAATAGATTGGCTGGCTTGCGGAATAGACCCTAATATATCAACAATTTATGTACAATCACTTGTACCTGAAATTGCAGAATTAAATATATATCTAAGCATGGTAACTCCGCAAAACTGGGTAGAACGTGACCCGACCTTAAAAGATATGGCAAAAATATTACGCACCAAAGAAGGAGCTAATTCTCAAATTAGCTATGGCTTAATGGGATATCCTGTATTAATGAGTGCTGATATTATGATGTTTAATGCAACGGCAGTACCGGTAGGCATAGATCAGGTGGCACATATCGAAATCACAAGAGATATTGCAAGACGTTTTAATAATATATACAAAACAGATTTCTTCAAAGAAGCAAAACCTCTATTAAATCATTGCTCATTAATTTGCGGTCTTGACGGAAACAAAATGGGTAAATCTTTCCAAAACGATATTAAAATTTCTGACACAGAAGAAGTAACTGCTAAAAAAATAATGACAGCAATTACTGACCGTAGCAGAATGAGAAAAGATGATCCAGGCCACCCTGATGACTGTGAAGTAGCATTTAAATATTGGAAAATATTTGCAGAAGAAAATGAAATAGAAACTGTAAAATGCGAATGCGAAAAAGGACTAAGAGGCTGTGCCGATTGTAAAAGACAATTAGGCAAATTAATTAACGAAAAATTTGCTCCAATCAGAGAAAAAAGACGTTATTATGAAGCACACCCAGAAGAAGTTCAAAAAATCATCCAAGAAGGCTCAGCAAGAGCTCGTACAGAAGCGCGCAAAGTATTAACAGAAGTAAGAAATATAATCGGAATGTACTAAAAAACGTCAGGCAGACACAATGATAAACGGAGTAGTTGTATCTGCCTGTAATCCGCGACTATGACTTTTGCCTGCGGGTTATTAAATTTTTATATTCAATTTGTTTCATAAAAATAGCCGTTGTTCACGGCCAATCTCATATTTGGTAAAAGGTTAATGTGTGTGTAGGAGAAAATAAAGAAAAAGAAAATGGTTTATATTTTATGTATTCCACATGTATAGATATCCTAAACATATACCGAATATATATATTTACAATTGTTAATATAACCCATTTTAATACTTGAAAAATTGCAATATAAACATTTTTCAAGTAAAATGTTTATAAGAATAGAAGGGGTATGCAATGAGGATTGAAGCTAAAAATCTGATTAAAATATACGGTGACAGAAGTGTTGTAAATGACGTTTCTTTTGATATAAACAAAGGCGAAGTTGTTTGCTTATTAGGTCCTAACGGGGCTGGGAAAACTACAACATTTTATATGGTAGTGGGACTTGTAAAACCAAATAAAGGACATATTTTCTTAGATGGTGAAGATATTTCCTGCTGGCCTATGAATGAGCGTGCAAAAGCCGGTATAGGCTATCTCCCTCAAGAAGCATCAATTTTCAGAAAATTGTCTGTTGAAGATAATATAAAACTAGTTTTGGAAATGAACGATAAATTAACTGTAAATGAGAAAAAACGAAAGTTAGAAGAACTTTTAACAGAATTCGGTATTTTAAAATTACGCTCATACGCAGCAGTATCACTATCTGGAGGAGAAAGAAGAAGGGTAGAAATTGCAAGAGCATTGGCTGCAAGTCCTGATTTCATGCTTTTGGACGAACCTTTTGCAGGTATCGACCCTATCGCAATTGGGGATATTAAAGACAACATTAAAAAGATTTCAAAAGAAAAAGGTCTTGGGGTACTAATTACAGACCACAATCCAAAAGCTACATTATCTATTACAGATAGAGCCTATGTAATCTTTGATGGTAAAATTAAAATTCAAGGTAAAAGTGTTGATGTTGCGAATGACCCTGTTGCAAAAGAATTTTATTTAGGAAAGGATTTTACATTATAATGAAATGGTTTCCTAAAATCACAATTTACGATAAATACATATTTAATCAGGTAATGATGGCAACTTTTGTTGCAATCTTATTATTTACAGTTGTATGGATTGCACCTGAAATGCTTTTAAATACAATCAAAAAAACACTTGCAGGTGATTATGGAGTAAAAACCGCCATACTTGTAATCTTTTATGAATTACCTAAAATCCTTGGGAAAGCTTTCCCTGTAGGGTTACTTTTAGGTACTTTATTTACATTCGATAAATTAAGCAAAGATTCAGAACTTACAATATTCAGAGCCGTAGGACTTTCCTTCCAAAGAATTATAGCACCGGTACTGGCATTAAGTCTTATAGTTACTTGGCTTTGTTTTGTTACCTGCGATAAACTAATTCCTTATTCTGTAAACAAAGCAGGAGCATTAAAAGGCGGTTACATTTCAACTCAATATATCTATACTCAAAAAGATAAAAACAATATTCCAACACAAGCCGTAATTGTATCAAAATTTTCAAAAGACACAATGTACAATGTAATTGTACTTGATTTTTCTCCTAAAAAGTATACAGATGTCCACCAATTACAAAACATTTATTATGCAAAAACAGGTAAAAATTTTCCTGATAAATGGGAATTATATGACATAACAAGGTATGATATCTCAAATGACGGCATATTCACTGAAATAAATAAATATCCTAAAATGGATATCTTGCAAGGAGAATCAGCTCAAAACGCATTCATTTTAATGACATATTCAGTAAAAAAAGAACGTGAAATAACTAACCACGATTTACACAATTATATCAAACTTCTAAAAAAAGAAGGATTAGATGAAGAATACCGATATATGCTAAATAAATATCTGCAAAGATTTTTCCACCCGTTTGTATGCGTATTGCTTGCAATTATGGGAGCATTATTAGGATTCAGTAAACCTAGAGAACAAAGATTGGTAGGATTTACTATTGCCATCGGATCTATATTTTTATACTATATTACTCTTCCATTTTTCGATTTGTTGGCAGAAAAAGGAGTATTACATCCGTTCATTACTGCAATCTTCCCACCATTTGCATTTCTTTGTGCAATAATCGCATTTTACAAGTCAAAGGATTTATAATATGAAAAAACTTTTAATTTTACTTCTTGTACTGTTTATTTCGTCAAATATTGTAAAAGCAGGGGTTTCACCAATTGAAGTCACATACAATGACGGAATATATGAAATTGCTTTAAAAGGTGAAAAAATCAAAAAACGAGTAAAATTTATAAGCTCAGATAGCCTTATTACAAATAAAGAAGCTCACCAACGTGCAAAAGCAAAATTAACAGTAAATGCAGGATACTTTGATCCTGAAAATCAAAAATCAATCTCATATATAGTAACTGATAGAAATACAACAGATGATCCTTTAGTAAATGAAAATTTACTAAGAAATCCGTTTTTAATGAAAAATTTGGATAAAATTATTAATCGTACAGAATTTAGAGTTGTAGAATGCGACAACGGGAAATTTCACTACGAAATTGTTCCTCACAAAAGTTCTGTAGACTTTGGCTGTAATATAATAACTTCTGCCCAAGGCGGACCTTTGGTATATCCTCAGCTAAGACTGGAAGAAGAAGCATTCATTGTAAAAAAAGACGGAGAAGTAATAAGAGAAAGTTGTTCAGTCTTACATAAAACCTCAAGAACAATCATAGGTCTAAAAAATGGCGAAGCACGTATTTTAATCATTACAGACGAGCATCCTATGGATATGTATGAAGTCCATGAATATGTAAAAAAACTTGGCTGGGATAGAGCAATGGCTTTTGACGGGGGCAGTTCAACATCAATGAATTATTTAGACAAATACAACATAACCTCTGTAGGCGATGGCGCTGGCAGAAGTTTAAAATCATTTTTAATCGTTAAATAATAAAAATAAAAGCTCAGAAATTCTGAGCTTTTATTTTTTCTATATTTTTATAATAATTTTATTTTACAAAATAACTAGCATTGACATTTGCGTATACTTTTACAACACCACTTTCAATAGTTGTAGAAGATGCACCTGCTTCTGCTGAATCCATTGCTTTATTAGCCATCATTAAACGATATTGAGGACGTACGCTGTTATTAGGGCTGCAGCTTACATCCATAGAACGAATACCAGTAATTGTTGTTGGAACAGCTTTTGCAATAGCATTTGCTCTAGCTGAAGCTTTTTTTACAGCAGTTGATAATAATTCATTACATTGAGCTTCATAGTTTGAAACTGAAAATACTAAACTATTAACATTAGTAGCACCTAATGAAATAGCTGTATCAATCATTGAACCAACTTTATCAATTGATTTTGTACGAACTATTATTGAATTTGAAACTTGGTATTTATCAAAGTTTCTTTTACTGCCAGAATATGAATAAATAGGAGACGCGTTAAAATCAGCAGTCTTAATATAATCTCCATTTGCGGTATTAATTTTTGATTTCAAAGCAGAAATAACTTTATCTGAAATTTCTTTATTTTCTGCAGTTGCTTTTTGCATAGATTTTGAATCAAATGTGGTAACAGCAATTGATACCTCTGCAATATCAGGCGCAATATCAGCATTTGCTGATGTATTAATAGAAATATAACCTCTTTCTATTGATTCTGAAATTGCTTGAGAAGAAAGAGAGGCACAGCCTAAAATTAAACTTAGCAATGTAATCGATAATAAAACTTTTTTCATACATTCTCCTTTTCTTTTTCTGATTTTTCCTCAGATTTATTTACTTTTTCAACAGGTTTTACATCACCTGATTTTAAAATCATAGAATTTATTGCCTGTTGAGTTTGAGACTGAATTTTCATACGTTCCAAAAGAGTTTTCATTTCTTTTTCACTTAATCTGTCAGGAGTTTTGAAAGCAACAAGGAATTTTTTTCTGTCATTTACAATGAAACCAGAAATAGCAACAATTGCCCATAGCAATAAGCCTTGCCATTCACAAATAAGCGGGATTGATACATACTGAGCAGCAAAATTCCAAGCTTTCATAGCAACAATTGCGGGAAAACCAATAAATCCTGCTGCAAGACAAGTTGCTGTAAAAATTACAATCAAAAGCCCGCGTATACCTGATATTTGAATAATTCTTGTATTTCTTTTCATAAATCCTACTCTTTCCTACCTATCATGTTCAGAAAATCATTTTCTGTCAATATTATAACACCTAATTTTTGAGCTTTGTCTAATTTTGATCCTGCACTTTCACCTGCAACTACAAATGACGTATTCTTAGATACCGAAGAAGAAGTCTTTCCGCCCATTTGCTTAATTATTTCAGACGCCTCGTCTCTTGTCATATTTTGTAATGTTCCAGTCAAAACAAAAGTTTTCCCTTTAAATTCATCTGAAATATTTTGAACAGGCGGAGCTGGTTCAACACCAAGTGAACTTAATTCTTCTATCATTTGAATAGTTTCAGGCTTTCTAAAAAAGTCAAAAATATCTTTTGCAATAATTTCTCCAACCCCTTCAACTTTTGATAAATCCTCGATTGTCGCATTCATCAAATTATCAAGAGTTCCAAATTCTGAAGCCAAAACACCTGCTGTTTCTTTCCCGACATTTTTTATCGTAAAAGCTGTCAAAAATCTTGATAGAGGTTTATTTTTGCTATCTTGAATTGCATTATACATATTGAATGCTGATTTTTCTTTGACCAAATCCAGCATCATAAAATCCTGCATAGTTAATTTATACAAATCAACAGGAGTTTTAATAAAGTTTTTGGTATACAACTGCTCAATCACAGAAGGACCGACTTTATCGATATCCATTGCATCTTTCGATACCCAAAACTCAATTTTTGCACAACGTTTTGCTGGACAATCAGGATTATCACAATAAAGATTTACCTCTTCGTCATGAAGCTGTAAATCGCTACCGCAAGACGGGCATTTTTTAGGTGGCACATATTCAGGCAACTTATAATGTTCTTCATCTTCAATAACTTTTACAACTTTAGGAATAATTTCCGCAGCTTTTTTAATATATACTCTATCCCCAATTCTCACATCTAAGCGCCCAACTTCATCAAAGTTATGCAAACTAGCTCTAGCAACGGTACTTCCACCTAATTGAACAGGTTCTAAAATCGCAATCGGAGTAATAGCACCGGTTTTTCCGACACTTTCTTCTATTGATAAAAGTTTAGTTGTCACTTCTTCAGGCGGGAATTTAAAAGCTGTAGCCCATTTTGGTGCTCGAGACGTAAATCCCATTTCTTGCTGAACAAGAAAATCATTTACCTTAATCACTACTCCATCAGTTGCATAATCTAAAGAAAAACGTTTTTCATCCCATTCTTTACAATATTCAATAGCTTCTTTAGCGTTTTTACATAATCTGATATTTGGATTGACTTTAAATCCTAATTTTTTCAAATACATTAGGCTGTCATAATGATTTTTTGGCTGATTTTTTATATCGCCAGTAAAAATTGCAGTATAACAAAACATTGACAAATCACGCTTTGCAGTTATTTTACTGTCAAGTTGTCTTATTGAGCCTGCTGCGGCATTTCTCGGATTTGCAAATAATTTTTCACCATTTTTAAGATTTTCTTCGTTCAACTTTTCAAAAGATTCCTTTGGCATATAGACTTCCCCGCGAACCTCAACACTTACAGGTTCAAAAAGTTTCAAAGGAATTGCTTTTACAGTTTTCAAATTATTTGTAATATCCTCACCAGTAATCCCGTCCCCACGAGTTACACCACGAACAAAAACACCATTTTCATAAGTTAAAGCCATCGCAAGTCCGTCAATTTTCAATTCACAGACAAGTTCTTGGTCATTGTATTCTTTTACAATCTTTTTATACCAGTCTTCCAAGTCATCATATTCATAAGTATTATCAAGACTATATAGTCGATATTTATGCTTATGAGGAAAGAATTTTTCACTGACTGAGCCAACTCTTTGAGTCGGACTGTCAGGAGATATAAATAATGGGTTTTCTTCCTCAAGTCGTTTTAATTCCGCAAACATTTGATCATATTCAAAGTCGCTTATTGAAGGATTGTCTTCAACATAATACTTGTAGTTCGCTTTATTAATTTCATCTTTTAAGAAATTTATTCTATCTAATACCATATATCCTCTAATATTTACAAAATATGATAATTCATTACATAATCATTAGTAATTCTCTGATTACTTTAGTCGCAACTGCAGTAGATACACCTGAAGCATCATAATCAGGGGCAAGCTCTACAACATCAGCTCCAACAATATCGAAATCTTTCAAATATTCAAACCAGCCCATAAGTTCATTAAACTGCATACCGCCACTTTCAGGAGTTCCAGTACCAGGCATTACAGAAGGATCAAGAACATCTAAATCAACTGTTACAAAAATCTTTTTACCTTTCAACACATCAAGCTCTGAATATTTATGAATAAGAGTTTTATGCTCTTTCATAAATTCCCATTCTTCTTTCATGCCAGAGCGAATGCCAATTTGTTTAATATTTTCAGGTCCAACAATTTTTGATGCGTGACGGATTACTGCTGAATGAGACATTTCTTCACCCAAATATTCTTCTCTCAAATCTGTATGGGCATCAAAATGTACTATTGCTAAATCTTTATAAAACTTTGATACAGCTTTGATTTCAGGCAATGTTACCAAGTGTTCCCCACCTATACCAAAAACTCTTTTGCCATCCTTATAAATTTCTTCAACATTTTTTTCAATCAAATCAAGAGATTTATAAGTATTTCCTAGTGGGAATTCTAAATCACCTGCATCATGAAAATTCGCATCTTCCAAATGCTTATCAAATCTTGGGGAATAATCCTCTAACCCCCAGCTTGCAAGCCTAATTTGTTCAGGAGCGAAACGAGAACCTGAACGGTAAGATACAGTACCGTCAAACGGTAATCCTAACATAACTATATCAGCAGAATTATAATCCGCATTTTGTCCAATCCAATTTCTATCTAAAAACGGTCCTGTAAGCATTTGTCCTCTCCTTTTTTGTCTGAATTTGATATAAAAATATTTTATCACAAAAAGCTTGCTTTTTTAAACTAAATCATTAAAATAGAAAGTATGAAAAAATTACTACTGATTTTGCTTATTATGTTTTTTGGAGTATGCACCTATGGAGCAGAAACAGATTATGAACAAATATACAGAGATTTAGAACCTGCTGATTTTTCATATGTTCACGATATTGACCCGGGAGAAATGTATGATACTCAAAATACATCTTGGTCACCATACCCATTATTTAGACTTACATCACCCTTATTTTTTAAAAATACAACAATTGAGCCTGGATATTATCTTTTAACACCAAGAGAACATAAAGGAAATTGGTATGTATTATTCAAAGAACAAGGCAAAGTAAAATATATAATCCCTGCATACAACAGAGAAATTGTTCCTATGGGATTTTATGATGAAAACTTACCAAAAGCTAAATTAACACCGTCTCAAAAATTCCATATAAAATTCTTGGATTTTGTAGGGAAACACATAAAAAGTTCTCAAAGAAAACCTGCACCTAACACTTTTTTAGAAACAACTGATTTGGAAAACAATTTCATATCAATAATAATATATTGGGGAGATTACAGGTACTATATGGTTTTACGAACAATTAAATTATAAAAAGTAATAATCAAAAATTTTAATTTAAAATGTCCAAATCTCAGATTTATTCTTTTTTGAACATAAAAAACCAAAAGATGCACTTATTAATGAAATGAATGAAATATTCCAAAGTGCATCTGATGATCAAATTCAACTTATTTATAAAATAGTAAAAGCTATTAACTTTTAAGAATTTTCTTCATCTTCTGAATCTTCGTCTTTTTTAATTTGCTCTAATACCATATTAGCCATCTCTTTAGCAATAATACGCTGAGTATCAGCTGGACAGTTTTGCAACATATTCATAGCTGTTCTTAATGTAGAATCAATGTCATACCAACGACCTTTTCTGTTATCATCAAGTCCTGAACCTACTGCATTGATAATATCTTCTACTGCTTCAAATTTTTCATCTTCAATATTGTGTTCGATAATAATTTTAATCAAATTTAAAGCAATTCTAATCTGAGTTTCATCATCAGTTTCTTCTAAAGTTTTTACAGCCTGAGATAAAACAGGGTCTTTATCATACCAACGTCTATGTTGATTTGTGTATTCTTCTTTCATAATGCCTCTCCTTATACCTATAGAATAAGACTATTATGAATGTTTTTCTATAATATGTCAAGACCTAGCCTTGCTTGAAAGTAACACCTTTAGTACCTTTAGGATACTCCCAACCTAAGGAAGCACTCTCACATGCTATCCTGCAAGCTCCGCATTCTAAGCAATTTTCATAATTCACAATTAATTTTTGCATATTTTCATCCCACTCATAAACTCCTGCAGGACAAATTGTTGTACATATTTTAGACTTACAAACTCGACAACATTCTTGTACAGGTTGCAAATGTGATTTTGTATCTGGTGTATATTTTACGGTATATAATTTATCTTCTAAATCACTCATTTTATCAAAATACTCCATAATAATTTAACAGCAGTCCAAAAATCTTTGAATAAATCCGATATTTTTCTATCTGTGAAAATACTTTTTATAAACTTATGATATTTCTCTCTTTTTGGAACGCTGTCAACTGACGTAAACATTTCAAAGAAAGAATTAATTTTCTTAGGATAATAACCTAAAAATTCCTCAACTCTTTCTTGAATTCCACCCATTAAATCTTGGTAAGTTCTCAAATCTTTAATAATAAAAGAATTTTCCAATTCTTCCTGATAATGAGAAAGAGCTGTTTCTGAAAAATCCTGTTTACCTAAAGCGATTACTGCAGTTTCACCTGCAAGTTTTCCTGAAATCATCGCTAAATTTGTACCTTCCCAATGCATATTATTAACAAACATAGCAGCGTCACCACATACCATAACCCCTGCACCAAATAGTAACGGAACTTTTTTATATCCGCCCTCAGGTATTAAATGAGCAGAATATTCCATCAATTCACCATCTTTTATCAAAGGTGCAATTTCTGGGTGAGATTTCAATTTATCTAACAGATCATAAGGTCTTATACTTTTTTCAATAAGCTCACTTAAAGTAACACCTAAGCCTATACTTACTGAATTTTTGTTTGTATACAAAAATCCCAAACCTAACATTCCAAGCATAGGTCCGCCAAAGATTTCATAAATACAACCCTCATCATCATTTACATGAAATCTTTCATTTATAACTTCTTGAGGAAGTTTTATAACCTCTTTTACGCTCAACGCAACATCTTCAGGGGACAAATCTCCTCGAAGTCCAATTTGTTTTGCTAATAATGAATTTACACCGTCAGCTAAAACCACTATATCGGAATAATATTCTTCCAATTCAGTTCTCACACCTTTTACAAAACCGTCTTGGACTATCAATTCTCTAACCACAGTTTCTTCTACTAAAATAACACCAGCTTTTTTAGCCTCATCAGCCATCCAACGATCAAATTTCCCCCTGATAACAGTGTAGCTAACAGGATTTTCATGTCGTTTTTTATAAGAGATAACTGTTGCATCTTCTTCGCCTAACAATGCATATTTATGTTCAATATTTTTTCTTTCTAAAGGCGCATTCTCTTCAAAATCAGGAAAAATTTCACGTGTAGGCTGAGCATAAATTGCACCACCAAAAACATTTTTACTACCTGAGAATTTTCCTCTTTCTATTAGAATAACTTGTTTCCCTGCTCTTGCAAGTGTAATAGCACAAGAAATACCAGCAGGACCTCCACCTACAACTATAACCTCTGTTTTATTTTCTTGATTTTCCATAATCGCCCCGATAATATAAATAAACTATACAATCAAAACTATACATCAAATTTTATTCATTGTAAAATAGTTAATATGATAATTACAGCAGGCAAATTTAAAGGACAAAAAGTAATTGCTCCTGATGAAAATATTACAAGACCTACATTATCAAAAGTTAGAATGAGTATTTTTAATACACTCCAAGCATTAATTGATTTTGACGGAAGCTCATTTCTTGATATGTATGCAGGTTCTGGCATTATGGGATTAGAAGCTCTTTCAAGAGGGTTTTCAAATGTCTGTGCAATAGAAAAAAATCCTAAAGCTGCTAAAATTATCAAAAATAATTTCCTTAAATTCACCCCTAAACCTGAATTAATAATAGGTGATAGTTTAAAAATTGCACCTAAATTAGAAAATAAATTTGATGTAATCTATATTGATCCGCCTTATTTTTCAGGCATCTATGAAAACAGTCTGGGAGCTATCAAAAACATATCTTCAAATATTGTAATCTTAGAACATGTCACAGATGTTGATTTTTCTAATTTTGAATTAATCAAACAAAAAAAGTACGGAGATAAATTAATAACATTTTTGAGAAAATAAAAAAACAGAGCCGATAATAATCGACTCTGCCTTTTTATTTATAATTCAAACTTATTTTACTAATTCTTTGAATTTTTTACCAGCTGAGAAAGCAGGAACTGTTTTAGCAGCAATTTTCAAAGGAGCACCAGTTTGTGGGTTTCTACCAGTTCTAGCAGCTCTTTTACGTGGTTCGAATGTACCGAAGCCAACTAATGTAACTTTTTTACCTTTTGAAACAGTTTTTTCAATAGTTTCTAATGTAGCTGCAATAATGTCAGCTGTAGCTTTTTGAGAAACTTTTGCTTTCTTAGATACTTCTTTTACTAATTCTTCTTTGTTCATTATGAACCTCCTTTTACCTTGTGCATACAGTAATAGACCATTTACTCTCTCTTATGCATGCTCTTGTCTCGACAAAAATTATTATACCATTTTATTTGAATTTGGCAAGTGTTTTTCAAAAAAAATATATATGAATTTAAAACATACATTGCCTTTCGGGGTTACGAGAAGGCAAAAACATACTAAAATAAACCGAAACACTAATTATAAGATTTAGAATCAACACGCGCAAATTTAACATCTTTATAAAAATACTGCAAAATTTGATAAGCATTATAACCTTGATTAGCAAGATTATTAGCACCATGTTGAGACATTCCTACACCATGCCCGTTTTTTTTGACATTATCATCAAAAGATGGTACCGATCTTAAATAAGGAAGGCTTGAACCCCAACTGTCAACATTTGTCTGTCCACCTGCTGATGCTGAATAATAAGCATTGATGACTTTCATATTATATGTAAGTACAATTCCCTTAGTTTCATCAACCGCATAATTTGTATCAGGAGTTTCTTTCGACGCACCGCCATATGCCTGATCTTCAGGAGTGTCTTTTAAATCATAACCATATCTTGCCCTTTTTCCTAAATTAGCAAGCGCATAACTTCTAGCAGCTATCGCTTGAGCCTTATGAGCTTCTGTTGCCCAGCTGGAAGGCATTTCAGATGGTACAACGCCTTTAATATAATCTTCTAACGGAACATTATTAATAACAGTTAGTTTTCCGTTTTTATTTTGAATCATTATAATTCCACGGTACCATTTTCCTTTTGCACTGACAAAACCAGGACTTAACGGCTTTATTACAATATTATCAGAATTAATTTTATAATAAGTTCCATTATATAAAATAGCCATTAGATTATGATAAGGTTTAATTTCATAACCTTTCATAGCATCTAAATCACAAATAGTATGATTAGTATTTGCATCAATAATAGTTCCTTTAACAGAGGTTCCAATAGCAGAAGCTGTCACTTCAGTTTGTAGTCCTATTTTTATCGCAAAACTCGGGCTTGCAAATACAATGTTAAATAATAAAATTGCAAATAATAATACTATCTTTTTCACATAACTATTATAACACATCAATCAATAAAGATGCTTAAGCCATTTGATTGATTTTTTTAGGATTTTTCAAATCTAATGAAGCTTTTACTCTGTCAGAAAAATCTTCCCCAAACTTTTGTCCTACGGCATAAGATCCCATAGAACCACCGACAAATATCAGGCCTTTAACAACTGCCCCGACTTTTCCTCCCAATTTATGTTTCTCAACATATTCAAATACAGGTTTCATCATCTTTTTATCAGCTAAACTTTTCATTCCTGATTTAAATTCTTTAGAATTTGCAACCTTATCATAATATAATTTTATTAGTCCTTCACCTGTAAACATTGTAGTTAAAGCAGCAGCCTCTGTAATACCTGTACCAACTTTATCTTCTGCCATAGCTGTTTTTATAACACTTGATGCACAAATTAAAGGATTTACATTATCTATCGCAAATTTTGTAACTTTTCCGGCATATTCAAAAGCCTTATTTTGTTTTGCTAAATCAGAAAATACACTCAAAGTACTTCTTGCAGCATTAGCAGCTAAACCATCATACTTTGCTACTTCTTGAACAAGTCCTGCAGTCTGACCTAAAGTCACAGCACCTCGACCAATATCACCGTTTTTGGTTTTATCGGCATTTCTATATGCAAATATTCCTGATGCTACTGCACTGAACACAATAATTCACCTTTTTACTACACTACATGTATATAAAGTATTTTTATTTATTAAAATTGCATCATTTAAAAAGGAATTTTACATTTGTAACAATAATTATTTACTAGTCATCTTTGCAAGAATGAGCTTTATTCCAACCAAGTTTTTCAGGGCAATAAAAATAATCCATATTTTCATTAGTCAAAACCCACGCTGTACAGGCTTTCCCTAATCTCCCAGAAGGAACATCCCACCTGCAATCTCTAGGGAATTGAGCTTGATTTCCATTTGTAATACGTGTATTCCCCTCTGGCCATAAATACTGTCCTAAAGAAGATTCTGATGTTAAATAAAAATTAAAAATATCATACCCCCATTCATTCTTACCTCGCTTTCCATTTATATCTACCACCAAACCACCACCATCAGCAGCACAAAGTTTATAAGGATAATACCATTCAGCGTAACAACCTGGTCTGTTTACAGATACATACCAAACTGTTCCATCAGTCAAAAATAAACTTATATAACCTTTAAAAGGACTGTTTTCATACGCACAATACTTATCAGAGGAACTACCTGGATACGCTGCATTGCAAGTTCTTGTTACATTTAAATATGGCTTTACATTCTTCACAAAAATTTCTGTAGCTTCTTGAGTAGTCATATCAGGATTAAACCAAACATCAGGTGTTCCAGATTCCGCAACTGCAGAAATTAAAGCTTGACGCATTATGCTTGTTTGTTTTTTTAGCTGTGTTACAATTACCTTTTCCTGATATTTCCGAATCATTGGAGCAACCGTCAACATAGCAACAACAGAAATAATCCCAAGAGTGATAAGAACCTCTGCTAAAGTAAATGCTGCTTTCGATAAAATTTTATATATAGGGGAAAAGTCAAATTCAACATCACTAAAATCTTTAAATGCTCGTTTTAAGCTGTAAGTGCCCCCCCCCCGACGGGATTTTTTACTAGCTTTTTAAACTCTTCAAACATACATCTATTCATACACCAAGTTTAACATATTGGAAATTATATTTCAACAAAAATTACTTTTGAACTTTTAACTTTATTTTTCGTTATATTGATAATACAAAAAAAACTGTTATAATATTAATTATGAAAAAAATACTGATATTATTTGGATTATTATTAATAACTCCTTGTGTCAATTCAGCAGAAATCCCTAATATACAATTAGAAATGCGGGATTATAGTGAAATAACAATCCCACAAGGCACATTTATTCCTGTTATGAATACACAGGAAATATCTACACAGACTTGTTCTGAGGGGTATAAAGTAAAATTTATTGCAACAAATGATTTGTATATGCACGATACAAATATAATTCCAAAAGATACAGAATTTTACGGTTACATAGAAAAAATAAACGCACCAGTTATTGGCACAAATGCCGCAATGAAAATCAGAATAAGCAAAATGATATATTCAGATGGATATGAAACCCCTATAAAAGGCTATTTATATACATCCAATAACAACCTATTTGGTGGAGAAATATCAGAACCTGTAAAATATGAAAAAATGGCACAAAGGCAACAAAGAGTAAAAAGGACTACAATACAATTACGTCCTTCTTACGAAAGAAAAATGGGAAATCATACTGTAATCCCAACAGGTTCAAATGAAATAATAATTTTGACAGCTCCAGCTATAGTAACTCATACTGTTACAAATTGACTTAATATAGGTTATAAATTAAAATAGTAAGAATATTAAAATAAGAAGAAAGGTAAATTATGAAAAAAACATTTGGATTATTTATGACAACTGCATTGCTTTTATCAACAAGCATATCTTATGCAGCACCAAACTTTGGTTATAGCCAAAATAACCCAGCACCTTTATATCAACAGAATTATTACCCAACTCAAACATTAAGCGGAAATCAAACTTTAAAAGGTAGTGTAGTTACAGTACCTGCAGGTCAAAGTATTCCTGCAGTAGTCACAACTCCATTAAATTCTGCAAATTTAACTCTTGGGCAAAATGTAACATTAGCACTAGGCTCAGATTTTTACTATAACGGTAATTTAATTGCACCGGCTGGTAGTTCAATTACAGGCTCTGTACTTGAAGTTTCAAAAGCAAAACATGGCAGTATGAATGGTAAATTATTAGTAAGATTTACCCAAATAGTAACTCCATATGGTATTCAAATCCCAATTTCTGCAGTAATAAAAACAAATGATAATACAGGAATTTTAGTCGGCGGAACCAAAATGGATGTAGCTAAAGATTATGGTAAAGATGTTGCAGTAGGAGCAGGAGCAGGTGCCCTTGCAGGAGTAATCATATCACCACTTGCAGGCGGTGATATCGGGAAAGGTACAGCACTAGCTACAGCAGTAGGAGCAGGCGGCGGACTTGTAAAGTCAATTTGGGATAAAGGAAACGATGTTGAAATTCCTGCAAATTCTGCAATAGAATTAATACTTACCCAACCGATTACTGTAAATCCAACAATGTTTAACAACAATTATTAGTACATCGGGTAATAATTTTATTTTTGGTTTAAAATAAAATTATAATGCGATTAGATAAAGATAGGGGAGCAATACGGAATAGCCGTATAAAAGAAAATAATGTCACTATTAGGAAAATATACAGATAATTTTTTAGAAGAAGATAACTTTGATGAACAATCAAGTTATACAACACCTGCAGTCTTAAAAGATGATGAAGATATTAGCTTAAAAAAATCGATTTTGATTTCAGCAATTCTTCACCCGACTGCTATAGGTGTATGGACATTAGTATTGTTAATTCTTTCATTTATGGGAATCACATTCAAAATTTTTGAAAAACCAAAACCAAAAGTAAATGATATAGAATTCGTACTTGTAGATAAAGAAGAAACTCCTATAAATAAAAAGACACCATATCGTGCAGATATAAATTCACGAGCAGGGGGGCATCACGACCCCACAAGAAAGGTATCAATGCCATCACCTGCCCCAGGTGCTCCTCAACAAGCTGCGAAATCAGCACCTGCTAAAGCAGCTCCTAAAAAACAAGCTGCACCGCAAAATCCTTTACAAAAAATTGTAAAACAAGTAACACAACAGGTACAGCAAGCACCTGCACCTAAAAAGGCAACAAGTCAACCTGCTCCGGGGCCTAAAGCTCCTCAAGCAGCAAGACCGGCACCACCGACTGCACGACCATCTTTAAAACCGCCAACAACTCCACGCCCAATAGCAAAACCATCATCAGCATTCACTGTTCCGGTTCCCAAAGGCGGGACTGGTAGCGGAAGATATTCGACAGGCCCGATTAGCGGATCAGGCACATCTGCTAAAGGCGGTGGAGGTGGAGGAAGCACTTCTTCAGGAAGTGGCAGATATGCACCTGCTCCATCATTAGCTCCTACAGGAGGTTCAGGCAGTAAACTTGCTAAAGGCGGAGGAGGAGGCACTGGCGGATATGGAAATCCTGGTCCTGGAAATCCAAACGGCAGACCTGGAATTGATGCAATCAGAGAACCTGATTTCGGTCCATACATGAGAGAATTACAAAGACGTATCAAAATGAACTGGGATCCGCCAAAAGGAAATGAAAGCAAACGCGTTGTACTACTATTTAAAATTGCAAAAGACGGAAGATTATTATCTTGCAGTGTATTCAAATCTTCAGGACTTCCTGGAGCAGATAAGGCAGCAATAAATGCAGTACAAGCAACAGCACCTTTCAGACCACTTCCAGCGGAATTCAAAGGATCAAGTATTGATATCCAATTTACATTTGACTACAACGTATTTGGAGCATCAGGATACTAAAATAAATAAAAACGTAAATAACATTATGAAAAAAAGAGGATAAAATTATGGAACTATTATGGAAATCAATTCAAATGGATTGGCCGGTATTATTACCAATTTTGGTATGTTCAATATTGGTAGTAGGTGTTGTTATTAACAGATTTTCTTATTACAAGAAAAACAAAAGAGATGTTGTATTGTTTATTCCAAGATTGCAAAAAGAACTTGTAAAAAACAATCTTGAAGGTGCACAAAATCTTGCAATACAATGTGGTGGTGTAATTGGAGAAGTAACAGAAGAAGCTGTTAGAATTTTCTCTGAACAAAAAAACGGATTTTCAAGATCTTTTGATATTGCAGCATCATTAGCAGCAAGAAAACTTGAAAGCCATTTAACTATCTTAGGTACAATCGGTGGTGTAGCACCATTTTTAGGTTTGTTTGGTACTGTTGTAAGAATTCTTTTCACATTCCAAGATTTAGCAGCTCAAGGTAACCAATCAGCAGCAGTTGCATCTGGTATTGCATCAGCATTGATTGCTACAGCATTCGGTCTTGGTGTTGCGATTGTTGCAGTTATCTTCTACAACTCTTTCCAATCAATCGTAAAAAGATATGAAGATGACTTCCAATTAATCAAATTATTATTCTTAAGTTTTGTAGATTCTAACGACGAATCAACAACTCCAAGTAATGCAAACATTTCATTATAAAAAGAAAGGAGATTACGGTAAAAATATTGCCGTAAGCGACACAAGAAAATGGGAATGAAAACCAATAAAGGGAAAGATGCCCTTTTTACAGAGATTAATATAACTCCGTTAACAGATATTTTCTTAGTTCTGTTGATTATTATGATGGTTGTCGCACCGACTTTCCAATCAAATGACAGTTCTATTACTGTTCCTGAAATTAACAGCGGAATTTCTATTGAACAGAAAAATGCTACTGTTTCAGTAACAAAAGAAGGAAAAATGTATTTGAACGGAACTCCTGTAACTGAAGATAATTTAACTAATGAATTAATTACACTGAAAGCTCAGCTTGAAAAACCTGAACTTGTTGTAAAAGCTGATGAAAGAGTTAAAAGTGCAAAAATTATGGAAATTATGAATTCAGCACAAGATGCAGAATATAAAAAGCTAATCGTTGCAGGTGAACCTCTAAGTAAAAAAGAACAAAAAGATTTAGAAGAAAAATCAACCAGACGCAGGTAAATAAAATGAGCAGAAATCGTGACACATTTAATGAAATAAACATAACACCTTTGACAGATATCTTTTTAGTTCTGTTAATCATTATGATGGTAATAGCTCCAATGCTTGATCAACAGGGACTTAATTTAACCGTTCCAGAAAATGTTGCTCAAGAACAACAGCAAAAAGAAACCAAAATTATGACAATAATGGTTGATGCTGGCGATAAATTCTATTTAGACGGCGCAGAAATTCCTGCTGATAAATTAGAAAGCACAATAAAATCACAAGCTTCAAATTACCCCGATGGTTTGATGATTAGAACCGATGCGGATTCTTCTCACGGGGCAATGGTAAAAGTTATGGACAGTGCCAGAAATTCAGGTATTACTGCAATTTCTGTTGATCAAATCTAGACATTCCAAGAAGGATTTTCTCCATCAGCTACTTCGAAGAATTTTTGCATTTTTTCAGCAACAGTTCTGTTATCATCGTCTTTGTGAGGAAAAATACTGTTAGGTTTAGTCATATCAACAGTCGCCATTGAATCTAATTTGTTTACTTTTTCTTTAATAGTTTCAAAATTTATTATTTTCATATAAAATCTCTCTCTTGAATATATAAAAAATTTCTTAAATTAGAAATTTCAAAACCATTTTATTTATTTACAATTCTTTAAAATTTTACATAGAAATAAATTTGGAAAACTACACTTTTATGCATTTATCCATATAGTATTTTTTCAATTTTTAAGTTATAATAAACTTACGTTTTAAAGAAAGTGAGAGGTCATCTTATGAATAAAAGTCAAACTACGGGAATGTATATCGTCCTAGCAATTGTAATAATACTTTTTGCATCTTCTGTATTTTTATCAGAACCTGCTGTTAAAATTCAAGAAATTTCATATTCAAACTTTATTGAAAAATTGAATAATGATGAATTTCAAACCGTAGAAAAAGCTGACGACTTTTTAATTGCAACCCCAAAAGCTCAACCAAAAGCACAAGAAGAAAAAACAGTAAAAACACTTGCTCCAAGTGCTGAAAATCCTTTTGGGACAATAGAAAAGAAACCTCAAACAATCAAATATAAAGTTTTAACCCCAGCTTTCGATCCAGATTTAATGCATAGATTAAGCGAATCAAAAGCTGATGTAAAAGTAACTCGTGCAACTGATTCATCTAAACTTTTAGGCAACGCCCTAAGTTACTTATTACTTCCGATATTATTTATCGTATTTTTAGCAGTAATGGCAAAAAGTATTCAAGCAGGCGGCTCTCAAGCAATGTCTTTTGGAAAAAGCAAAGCTAAAATGCTTCTTGATAGCAAAGTTAAAACAACATTCAAAGACGTAGCAGGTATAGATGAAGAGAAAAAAGAACTTGAAGAAATCGTTGATTTCTTGAAAAACGGTGATAAATATATTAAATTAGGAGCCAAAATTCCTAAAGGCGTACTTCTTGTAGGCCCTCCTGGAACTGGTAAAACATTAATGGCAAAAGCTGTTGCAGGCGAAGCAGGCGTGCCATTCTTCTCAATAAGCGGTTCAGACTTCGTAGAAATGTTCGTAGGTGTAGGTGCCAGCCGTGTAAGAGATTTGTTTGACCAAGCTAAAAAACATCAACCTTGTATTATATTCATAGATGAAATTGATGCAGTAGGTCGTCAACGTGGAGCTGGTATGGGAGGCGGTCACGATGAACGTGAACAAACTCTTAACCAATTGCTTGTAGAAATGGACGGTTTTGACGAAAATACAAATATTATCGTTATCGCTGCAACTAACAGACCTGATATTTTAGATAACGCATTATTAAGACCAGGTAGATTTGACAGACAAATTTATATCAATGCTCCTGATGTAAGAGGCAGAGAACAAATCCTAAAAGTTCACGCTAAAAACAAACAATTAGAACCTGAAGTTGATTTAAAAACTCTTGCAAAACGTACACCAGGTTTTACAGGTGCTGATTTACAAAACTTGCTTAATGAAGCTGCACTACTTGCTGCAAGAAATAACAAAGACAAAATTTCAATGAGCGACATTGACAATTCTATTGATAGAGTAATCGCAGGTATCGAAAAGAAAAGCAAAGTAATGACTGATGAAGACAAAGAATTAACTTCATATCACGAAGTAGGTCACGCACTTTTAGCTAAATTACTAAAAGATGCCGATGAATTACACAAAGTATCAATAATTCCTCGTGGATATGCATTAGGGGTAACTTGGACAAAACCTAAAGATGAAAAAGTTCACACTAACAAAGCAAAACTTCTTGCACAAATCACAGTATCATTAGGCGGACGTGCTGCTGAAGAAATCGTTTACGGTAAAGACAGAGTAAGCACAGGCGCATCTCAAGATTTGATTAACGTAACTAATATCGCAAGAAAAATGGTCACAGCTTGGGGGATGTCAGATAAATTAGGCAACATGGCATATGGCAAAAACCAAGAAAACGTATTTATGGGCAGAGATTTTGGTCACCAAAGAGATTACTCTGAACAAGTTGCATTCGAAATTGATGAAGAGATGAAAAATATCGTTGATTCTAAATATGAAGAAGCTAAAAGACTTTTGAGCGAAAACAGAGATATGCTTGAAGCAATTTCAAAAGAACTTCTTGATAAAGAAACTATCGATTCAGATGAATTCCAACAAATAATGGATAGAGTACAAAGTGAAAGACAAAGTTAAATATATTCTTGAATTGCCAATCCAAGAGGCAGAAAAAAAAATTAATGAAGACTGTGATATTTTAGGTCTTAAATTTACGGAAGATATAGAAAAAGGGATAGAAGCTTTTAAAAAGCTTCTTCCTTGTATTGAAAAACCTATTATGCTAATCGGCTCTGGAGATGATGAAATTGATATCAAACTTTTGCCTGAACTAATGAAACTTTTAGATAGAGAATGCATTATAGGAATTGCGAACGAAAAGAATTATAAACAAATCGTTCCTGATGTAATAAAAGGAAATCATACTCTAATTATTAGAACTCCAATTGACATAAATTTAGCAAAAGAGATGAATATCCTAACATCAGATATGGGATTACCACTAGATAAAATTTTTATTGACACAGATATTGGCGGATTAGGCTACGGGTTTGAATACGGATATAGCATAATGGAAAAAATTAAACTCGAAGGTAAATCAGGTGATAAATATTTGAATATGCCAATTATATCTTTTGCAACTGTCGAAACTGCAAAAACTAAAGAAGCAAAAGATAAAGACCTTGCACTATATCTTGAAATCACATCAGCTGCAGCTGTAAAAGCAGCAGGTGCAGAATATATAGTTTTGACGAATCCTCAAAGCTATAAAACATTAAAGGAGCTTGAATAATGACAGAACTTTCAGGATTACAAATATTCAAATATCTGCCTGCTGCAAAAAAAGCCGAACACACAAACTGCAAAGAATGCGGCTGTCCAACCTGCATGGCTTTTGCCCTGAAACTTGCAAAACACAATATTGAAATAGAAAAATGTAAATATTTCCCAGATACCCTAAAAGAAATTTATGAACAAAATTCTAAACAACCGCAAAAAACTATTGAAATAAACGGAGTTAAAATTGGCGGAGAAAACGTTCTATACAGACATGAAAAAACTTTCATAAACAAAACTGCAATCGGGATAATAATTGACCTTGCAAAACCTGACTGGCAAAATAAATATAACCAAGTTAAAGAGTTTGAAATTACACGAGTAAATGAGCACCTGAAAGTCGATTTAATTATTACAAAAAACGGCTCATTACCTGATTGTATTACATATGAAGAATTCCAAAAACTTTCAATAAAAGAAATTGATGATACAGATTTTACAAACACATCAAATGAATTGATTGAAATAAGAAAAAAAGCAGTCCTTGAAAAAGATGAAAATTTTTCAAATCCTGTCTGCGTATATTTCAAACACACAGAAAATTTAAATCTGCTTTGTGCTAAAGCATCATATTATATTTGCAAATATGCAAATATGCTTATTTTTGAAGACTTTGATAAAAATCTTTTAACATCACTAATGATGCTAAGACAAAACATCTTTACAGACCCGCAAAAACCATTACAAGTGGAATCAAAAATATATGAATTTAACAACCCTGATGAAAATTCATTGATATTTATGACAACGAACTTTGCGCTTACATTTTTTGCTGTGGCAAACGAACTTGAAAGTCTGCCTGTTCCATCTTATCTAATCGTTACACCTGCTGAGGGAATGAGCGTTTTGACAGCTTGGTCAGCAGAAAAATTTACAGCCAAGATGGTTGCAAAAACTCTGAAAAAATTTGATTTTGCAAATAAAGTTAAAAATCGCAAAATAATAATCCCTGGACTGCTTGCCCATATGAAAGATGAACTGCAAGAAGAAATCAAAGATTTTGAAATCGTTGTAGGAACAGTCGAAGCCTTTGCAATTGGAGATTTTGTAAAAAATTTAAAGATTAATCAGGAGTAAACTCTAATAAATCAGAAACTTTGCAGTTGAAATATTTGCACAACAAATCAAGTGTCTTGGCATCATAAGCACTGGTTTTATTATTTCTCCACCTTGATATTGTATTTCTGCCAATTCCTGTTTGTATAGCAATATCCTTTGCCGTAACTCTATTTTGCCAAATTAAATCATCTAATTTACAAGTAATCATAATAAAATTATAAATTTATTTTAATCATCTTGACAGTTTGCACCTTACATGATATTTTATGCACTATATATAGTGCATAATGTTAAAGAAGGTTTATGGTTTTATGATTCATTGGATTTTAGATTTTACTGAGGAGTTTGACAGATGTTTATTTTTTACAGTTAAAAAGATTTTTTTATACAATATATTAGCACAACTTGAAAATACAGTGCCTGATAATACAATCTACCAACTTAAAAATTGGCAGTATGATTTAGCTGATATTATAGAACTTTATTATCCATAGCAAAAAATTTTATGTTCATACGTTATTGGTGATATGGAAATTCAAAATATACATAACAAACAAAATTTTAACGGACTTTATTTAAAAAATGTTACCCCAAAAGTGCAAAAAGCACTTGAAGACTCACCTGCAATTCAAAAATTAAGCCAAAACTATGACGTATTTATAAAACAGTATCATCAAAAAACTCAAAAAAGATATGGGACATTGCTTAACTATGGACTAGCATACAAAGTAAAAGAAATTGTTCCTAATTTATTTCATAAAAAATCCCAATTTAACAAAAAATGCTATTCAAATTTTGTCCTTGACCCATATGCATTTCCAAATAAAAGAGCAATAGATAAAGTAATTGAAGAAGATTTGATAAAAGAAGCTGAATTAATAAATATGAATTTTTTCAAAGACTATCTTAAATAATTTTTGAAAAAGATAAGAAGTAATCAGAAATAATATTTACAAGCATTGGCAAAATCCATACCATGATTGCCGCACCCAATACAGGCTTGAATAAGAAGCTTAATTGGAAAACGTTTACCTGCGGTGCAGTCTTAGAGATTACACCTAAAATAATATCCTGTCCTAATGTTGCCAGCAAAATAGGAGATGCAATTTGCAATCCCATAAACAAAACATTTGATGACAATTGCACCATATAATCCATATTTACAAGCTGCTGTAAAGGGATTAACGTAGCATCAAGAGGAAATATTTGGAAACTGTGAATAAAAGCTGTCAAAAGCCAATATACACCGCCTAATTGAATAAAAATAATCAATCCCAGTAATTGAAAACACTTACCGACAATTGACACCTGAGAAGAAGTCGTAGGATCCAATACCATAGCAGAAGACAAGCCCATTTGCATGTTTACCATATCACCGCCTGCATCTACTGCCAATAAAATTAATTGAGCAATATAACCAATCATTGCACCTACCACAACATTCAACAAAATTGAAAGAGCAAATGATTCTTTAATAATATGAACATCAGGTTTGGTGACAGATGTCAAAATTATTGTCAAAAGAAAAATCAAGCCCAATTTCACCATACTTGGTATTTCTTTTCTATTGAATACAGGAGCAAGCCTAAAAAATCCTAAAAGTCTTGCAAAAACAAAAATTCCTGCAGCTAAATAGGCATTCATCATAGGGAACATCTTCATCAATTCAGAAATAATCTGATCCACTATTTATCACCCCCTCTAATATCAGGCGGAGGCAAAATTTCCACAGGTTCATCAGGGGTATCTAATGGGAAAAAGACAAAATCATCGCCGTTTGTAAAAATTGTCTTATCAGGAGTTGCCTGAACTTTTACAACAACATCTTTGTCATACAATTTTACGGTAATTTCAGCATTACCCTCTTTTTTTACTTTTACAATAATAGTATCTTTATTATTATCTATTGTAAAAAAAGGAACAACTGATACAATACTTTCATCACTTGAAGATACACTTTTTACTAGGAAATCAGACGTGAATATATAATCTTCAAAAGCACATGCCTGAAGCGGGATTAAAATTATTGAAAGTATCAATATCAGTTTTTTCATTTATTAACGTCCTAGAATTTTATTAGTTTCTACAAAATTAGGTTTAGGCATAGGAGTCTGAGGACTTGCATAATACTTTGTTTTTTGCTGTTGATCAATAAATGGAACCTTACCAGGATTCTTCATTAATTCATTCATTGTCGGCTGATTTTTGAATTTATCATTCATTTCATGTTCAAAAGGAGTTGTATATTTATAATAATCAGCAGGCAAAACATAGGCATCATTTTTTGACACCAAATTAAACGCCATAGCCATACCGTCCACCATAAATCCCTTTAACATATTTATGAAACCGATACCACCAATTACAATTACTAAAAATACACCTAAAATCTTTGGTGCAGCTGCAATAGTTTGTTCCTGTACCTGAGTAACAGCTTGTAAAATACCTACAACAAGACCGATGCCTGCTGCGACAAGTACACAAGGCATTGAGATTGCAAGCATTATTAAAAATCCTTTTGCTAAGTATTCAACTAAAACTTCCATTTTTTATCCTCTTTATAGACTTTTGTTATTGTAAATTTTCTTTGTTCTAAAGCTTTTGCACCTTTGCTATTATTTTCTAATTGTAACTTGTGACAAGCCCTTGAACTATCAGTGCCCAACCGTCTACTGCAATAAATATCAGCAGTTTAAACGGCAAAGAAATAATCGTAGGCGATAACATAAACATACCTAGTGCCAATAATATGTTTGCAACTACCAAGTCCAAAACAATGAATGGGACAAAGATTATAAAGCCGATTTCAAAAGATGTTTTTAACTCACTTATAATAAATGCCGGGGCTACCTGCCAAACTGTAATTTCTTCAGGATTTTTAGGCGGTTGTCCTTTTGTAGCTTCTATGAAAAAGGCTAAATCACTTTCCCTTGTCTGTTTCATCATAAATTCTTTAAGAGGTTTAGAACCCTCGTTTATGGCTTCTACAATATTTTGATTTTTATGGTACGGAACTGAACCCATCTCATACATTTTTTGAAATGTTCCACCCATTGTATAAAATGTCAAAATCATTGCAAGTCCCACAATTACAATAGAAGGAGGAACTTGTTGAGTACCCATTGCAGTTTTCAACATTGAAAACACAATTACAAATCTCAAAAAACTTGTCATACAACAGAATACTAACGGTATTAAAGAAAATACCGTCATCAGTATCAACATTTGTAAAACTGGGTTCATATCTCTTATTATAGTGTCCATTTTATATCCCTCTATATATTATTTATTATATTTTTAAATACTTTCTTTTGAGCTGTAGTTCTTTGACCTCTTGGGAAATCCACAATTGTCGGCAAATCATCTACACTGCAATTTGTGTTAGTTCTTAAAACAGAAGATGATGAAGATACAACTTCATTTTTTTGAACAGGTGAATTATCATCTAATTTTGAAATTAAAGAAGTTCTGCCAACATCAGATGCTACAAGAAATCTTTCTTGTCCTGCTCTTACCACAAATAACTCTTTTCTTGGTCCAAGACTTATACATTCTTCTACATTTAAAAATTTTGATCTTGAAGTACTGCAATAAGAAAATTTTTTATACACAAAAACTGCTAAGAATATTATTCCTACCATTGCTGCTGTGTATACTATGAAATTTACTAAATATCCACTCATTTCCATATCCTCATTTAATACTTCAACAAAACTTTTTAATATTAAAAAAGCTATTAAATATCATCATCCTCAAGTTCAAAATCGCTATAATCAAATTCATCTTCTTCTGAATTTTGAGCTTGAGCAACAGGAGCTTCTTCTTGGAATTCCATGTTACTATCATCAAAATCTGCAGCTTGAGCATCAGACATTTCATCGTTTTGAATTGGTGCAGCCTGATTATTTTGAGCCTTAGGAGCTTTTGCAATAACTTCATCGATTTTTACACCGTATCTGTCATTTACAATTACTAATTCTCCGCGAGCTATCGGTTTATTTTCTACACTCAATGTTACTTTATTATCATAAATAGATGTCAGGTCTACAACCAAACCTTTTTCAATACTTTTCAACTCTCCAAGAGTAATTTTAACAGTATCAAATTGAGCATCCATCTCAACTTCAATACTATCCCAAAGATTAGTATTTTCTCCTGCCATTTCTTCATTTCCTCCGTCATTATCCACTGGCATTACCAGTCCCAAGTTTGGGTTTATGTTTATATTTGTTTCATAATCCTTGAACTTTAACACCATATGCTTTGTGTCACTGTTATCAAATACTACGATATCATCTACTTCAATATTTTTTATATCGATTAATTTAAACTTCGTAGATCCGACTTTTACAGCAACATCAATCACACTTGATGAAAAATCACCATAATCAAACTTATCACTTTTTGAAGTTACAACTTCAGGGGCTAAAAGCTCATCAGGTAAAGTAATAATAAATTTTGCAACGGCATTAGTATCAACATCTTTTAATAAAAATGTTAAATGTACAACATCAAAATTTGTACGTTTTAATGATGGTGGGGCTTGTGTTAAAAATTGGGAAGTTGCATTAAACATATAATCATTAAATGCCGTAATGATTTTTGCTTCTAAATCTGTTAATTTATTCAAATTAAATCTTGAATTAGGTTTGCCCAAAGCTCTATCTAAAATTATCCCTATTGCTTTTTCAGAAGTTCTGAAAAACATATCGTGCAATTTATCTATACGTATTTTTGTTACAAAATACGCATCTTTATCCATTAATGTATTAATATTTTTGCTTATACCAATTAAAATAAATTTTAATCCAGGTAGAAAGAATTCATCACTTGAAGCCTGTACGACAGGCGGATAAGCGTTAGAAAACCAATTGTACTGCGCGTACAATTCTTTATAATCTATTGAGTTGATTTTTTCGTTTCCCATTTTTTAATTTTCTATCCCTTATTCAAGTCTGTAATGATGAGCTTTCCCCATAAATACAATAGAATAATTATATAAACTTCACATCAATCATTTAATGGATATTTTGCAAAAATCAAATTTCTTTATAAAATATATGTATGCCAAAAAATGTTTACATACATATTCCTTTTTGCAAATCAAAATGTAAATACTGCTCTTTTATTTCATTTCCTAAACTTGAACAAAAAGAGAATTATTTAGATGCTTTGAAAAAAGAAATACACCAAAATTATAAAAATGAAATTCTTAATACGTTATATTTTGGAGGGGGGACTCCATCATTACTAACTCCAGAAGAATTTAACGATTTAATAAAAATATTTAATACAAATAAAAATACAGAAATTACAGCAGAACTCAACCCTGAAAATATTACTTTGGAATACTTACAAAAATTAAAAGCCTCAGGTGTAAACAGATTAAGTTTCGGCTGTCAAACTTTTAATGATAAAATTCTAAAAATTATTGGAAGAAGGCACCTTGCAAAAGATGTTATATCAGCTGTAAATCAAGCTCAAAGAACTGGTTTTGAAAATATTAGTATTGACTTTATATACGGATTACCGGAACAAAAATTATCTGATTTTGAAAATGATTTACAAAAAGCTATCAGTCTTAATATTCAGCACATATCACTTTATGGCCTAAAAATTGATGAAGATTGCTATTTTGCCAAAAATCCGCCAGAAAATCTTCCTGATGAAGATACTCAAGCTGATATGTATTTAAAGGCTATTAAAATTCTTGAAAAAAATAATTTTGAACATTACGAAATAAGTAATTTCGCAAAATCAGGCTATGAATCCAAACATAATCTTAACTATTGGGACAATAACACATATTATGGATTTGGCGTAGCTGCTCATGGATATGAAAATGAAACCAGATACTTTAATACCGCAAATTTAGATGAATATATAAATAATCCGTTGCAACACAAATCTTCTCATAAATTGACAAAACAAGAACAATTAGAAGAAGAAATATTTTTAGGATTTAGAAAAATGGCAGGAATAAATATTAAAAAAATTAATAAGAAATTTAATATAGATTTCCTGAAAAGGTACGCCAATACTATTGATAAGTATGTTTATTATAAGTATCTTTCTGATACTAATACAGGATTTAAGCTCACTAATAATGGTATTTTAATAAGTAACACTATTTTATCTGAATTTTTAGAATAAAAAAAGCTCGTTTTATAAACGAGCTTTTTTTAAATTATATTTCATTATAATTATTTATTTTCACCTTCTGGTTTTACTTCGCTTTCAGCTTTTGCTTCTGCCTTTGGAGCTGCTTCACCTTCAGCTTTCACTTCGCCTTCAGGTTTTGCTTCAGCTTTTGGTGTAGCTTCACCTTCTGCTTTCACTTCGCCTTCAGGTTTTGCTTCAGCTTTTGGTGTAGCTTCACCTTCTGCTTTCACTTCTCCTTCAGCTTTTGTTTCTGCTTTTGGAGCAGCTTCAGTTTCTGGTTTTACTTCACCTTCAGCTTTTGTTTCAGTTTTTGGTTTTACGTCTCCTTCAGGTTTTACATCAGTTTCTGGTTTCTTTACATCTGGAGCATCAGTTTTAGGTTTTCCATCTACATCATCAACTTTGTTGCCTCTAATTTTATTCCAAAGTTTTTCTCCACTTTCACCGATATCCACAAAGAAGTTTTTAACCTTACCTAAGAAGCCAAGTTCTTTACCTTCTTCTGCTACTGCTCTTGTTAATGCTTTTTTACCTACTGCAATACTTAAACCTACATAAGTTGCTGCTAATAAACCAACAATTGTACCAATTATTGCAGGAGCTTTACTTTTTTTCTTTTCTACAGGTGCACCTTCTTTTTCAAAAGAATCAGCAGGAGCTTCAGCTTTAGGTGCTTGTGTTGTAAATTTACCTGGAGAATTAATTAAATCTTGAGCATTCACAGGTGCTGCATCACCACGGAAATTTACGTTAGAAACAGAACTTATCATTTTGGAAAACCTCCTTTTATTACCAATTATCTATTTTAACTTATTTTTTCGTCACTTTATCAGAGATTGAGACCTACTATAATCTACATACACTGATTAATACACACTAAGATTAAAACGACTGACAAATTTATTTTGTCCGAAAAAATATCCTTTTTCAATATTTGTTACAAAAATTTACAATTAAATTGGAATATTTTTTTTTTGAGTGTCATCTTATTGAATAGAAGAGGAGAATTTTAACATGGTAACAGAACAAGAAACATTAATTTACATAGAAGATCAGGACAAAAAAGATGCAAGCGTTGCTGCAAATGCTTTTGCTCATAAAGATACAAAAAATAGAGCATATATAAACACTCTAGGAGCAGATTTGGCTCTTAAATATTTAGCTTCTGAAAATATTGATGTTTCTGATGTTTACAACATTCATTCTATTAAAAAAATTCTTGAAGAACTTGATATTTCAGACATCATGCTACCTAACATTCATATTGATGTAAGAGTAGTTTTCGACGAAAACGTAATATTTATTCCAAAATCTCACTTTGAATACAATATTGAGCCTGATATTTATCTTGTTTTCAACTTAGCAAAAGATTTTTCTCATGTTAAATTCCTCGGATTTTTCGAACCAAGATTAATTAATAAAAACAATGCTAATGATAAATATTATTTCATTGAAAAAGAAAAATTAAATTCAGTAGTAGACTTGAAAAAATATATTGAATCTCATAAAGGAAATACTAAAGAGACATTATCTCAAGAAGATATCGAAAACTCTGAAAGAATTATTATCTCAATGGCTGATAATGATATCTCAGAAAATGACAAAAAATATCTAATCAAACAACTTACAAAAAGTGCAGAATTAAGAGATAAATTCATTGAATATGAAAACTTTGAAACATTATCATATAGAGCAATGACCGATCCTCAAATTGAGAGAAAAGAGATCGTAGATCTATCATCAGTACAAGAAACTAAAGATATATCATTAACTGATGAATTAGACAATATGAATACTGCCAATATTGAAGAAATTGCAAACGAACCAAATGAAATAGAAAATTCTTCTAGCACATCAGAAATAAATAACGAAGATTTGGTTCCAATCAATGAATTTTCAGAAATAAACCTTGAACCTATTGATAATATTGAAAATATAACTATTGAAGATAATATAAATAATGATACTACTACTCCGGACTTGAAACCACTAGAAGACATTGGAGGAGCAATTGCTGGAGGAATTGCCGCTGGAGCAACAGCTGCTGCAGCTGGAGAAATATTAAATGTTGCAGAAACTGCTGATACTGCGTTAAATATTACTGATACTGCTCTTAATATCATAGATTCAGGAGTTGAAATTGCTAAAGATCTCATAACAGATGCACCAAAAGAAATAAATCCAATTTCTTTTGACAATATTGATACATCCGCAATTGATAATATACAAAACCTTGATGAAAATATTAAAGAAGAAACAATCTCTTTAGAAGATGTTAAACTTCCGGAAAAAACAGAAAACACTGATTATATTGATAAAATTGAAAATAAAATATCATTTGATGACATAGAAACCAATAATATTCTTGAAGAGCCACTGCCATTTAATATGGATGAAGAAAAAATATCTTTAGACGATATAGATACTTCAAATATAATGAAAACTGAAGAAAATAATTTTGAAGCAGAAACATTGTCTTTAGATAATATAGATACTTCTGCTATTGAAAACATGAACAATATTGATTCTGAAGCTATTGAGAATACAATATCCCTTGATGATATCAATATTAACGAGAATAATGAAAAATTAGCCCAACCTCTTGATATAAATATAGAAAATGATACACTATCTTTTGATAATATTGACACTTCAAGTATAGAAAATATCACAGATATTAATGATCAAGATATTGACAATACTATATCTTTTGACAATATCGAAGAACCTAATAACAATTTAAATAATAATATTGAAGATAATTTAAATAATTCTACAATTTCATTTGATGACATTCAACTAGATTCTAATGAAAATGAAATTGTAGATAATATACAAAACCAAAATGAAGATAATATTGATATGAGTGATTTTATGGATGATACTATGTCTTTGGACACTGAATCTTCTGAAAACACCAATTTACTAGAAAATATAAACGAACCAGACAATTTAAATTTAAACAATACTACTGATAATTTTGTAGAAAATTTAAATTCAGACAACGGTATTGAGGATGATATCAATTTTGATGAACTTTCTAATATAGATTCAGAACCTCTTGAATCAACAATTGAACCAGAAATAGTAGAAGACCCTATCGAAAATACAGAAGCTCATAACAACGATAGTTTTGGCAAAAACCTTATGGAAAATTTATCAGCCGACAATCTTGATGACATTTCAATTGAAGATTTAGGCATAGATGAAAATATCCCTCAAAACAATGAAGATATTTCATCAAATGATTTATTATCACAAATTGATGATATTTTAAATTCTCAGCCAGTAGTAGAAGAAACTCAAAATAACACAATTTCACAACAAGATATAAGCAACGATATTGAATCACTGGGAAATAACACAGAATTTGAAGATATTCAAGATATTTCAGAATTAGCAACTATAGATGATACTCTAAATAGCTCTATAGATACAACAGACCACATATCTGAAGATGCAAATTCTGGGCTAATTACAGATAACGAATTTGACCCAAATAATGAATTATTAAACAATAATATTGAAAATACCTCAATTGATGATTTACTAAACTTCGATGATAGTTCAGACACTAATTTTGAAGAAGAAAATAATGCATCAGAAGAAGATAATATTGGTGTTTTATTTAATGATACAGACCCAACATCAGATGTAGAATTAGATGAAATAAATCAAAACTATAATCAAGAACCAGAACAACCTCAAATTCCAGGTGCTGCATTATTAAATAATAAAAGTAAAACCCAAAACAAAAAATTAATTCTTGTTGCAGCTGCACTTGTCACAGTAATTGCTGCAGCATCTGCAGTTATGGTATTTAAACCTAAAAATGATACCACTGCAGATATTGAACCTATCAAAACAGAATCTGCTAAAAATGCCATAACCCCAGAAAATACAAATAGTCAAACAGATGAAAGTACAGAAAATATTCTTGCGACAAATGCACCAGAAATTAATAAAAATGAAACTAAAAATATCCAAAAAACACAACCAATATCAGAATTAAAAAACACTCCAACTAAACCAAAACAATCTGCGGAATCATATATTAGTGTCAATAAATTAGTCTGGGATGTCCCAAGCAATCTATCTTACAGCAGTAAATTCCAAAATTATCTAAGAACTGCAGGGAAAAGTATAAAATTATCATTGTCAGCAGACTTATTATTGGCAAAAGAATATGCATACACAAACCAAGTAAAAGTAAATGTAAAATTAAGTAAAAATGGTAGTGTACAAGATGCAAAAGTCTTATCAAGCAGTGGTTCAACAGAAATTGATAACATTGTGTTACAATCTGTTAAAGATACTTTAAATGTCGTAAAACCGCCTGTAGACGAGATTAAGACCCCAGATTTCAATTTGAGTCTTATCATATACTTTTAATTATGCTATAATGTGGTAAGAACAAGGAAACCTAGTAGTGGAATTAGCTCAAGATAAAATAGATTTAATAGAAAAAATTATAAAAAGTGATAAAAAATTCGCAAACAACGAAGATTTGTTTGATGACTTTTTTAATGAAACCTGTAAACGTTCTTTTTTAATCGTTAAAACAGTAAGTTCTGATGTTACATTAGAAGCTTATCTTAAAAAAATTGCAACAACTTCTATTTTAAATGTCTTAAAAAGTGAAGGTCGATTAAGAAGAACCAGAAGCGGTTATATGTCTACAAAAGAAGCACCTATTGAAACTGTTGCAAAACAGGATTCATTAGATTATTCTAAAATTGAAGTAACATATGAACCTGTAGATATCCAAGACACTCCGGAAGATTTAGCAATAAAAAAAGAAATTTTACAAAAGATTGTAGATACAGTATATGAAATTGATACAAATTCTCCTGACAAAAATTACTTAAAACTTTATGATTTAAGATATGAAAAAGGAATGACTCAAAAAGAAATTGCAGAAGAATTAAATTTATCTCAATCAGAAGTTTCAAAAAGATTATTTAAGCTTATGGAAAAAGTAAAACAAGCTTTTAATTAGGATTTTGAAATAATGAAATGTCCAATATGCAAAAAAACAATTCCTGATAATGCGCTTAAATGTCCATATTGCCAAGCTCGTACAGGATTAATTTGTAAAAATTGTAATACAGTAAATTCAATATTTGATTTTACATGCAAAAATTGCGGAACAGAAATATTAAAAAAATGTCCTAATTGTAATAGCGTAAATCTTCCAAATGCGACAAAATGCAGAAAATGCGGTTACACATTCAAAAAACCAACTCCTATAATTGAAGAAAAAGAAATTAAGTTAGAATATCCCGCAAATCTGATATCTCAACAAAGTGCCAAAAATATATTAATAAAAGGCATACTTTCATATGATAAAAAAATTCTATCATTAAGCGGAGAAAAGGGGATTGGTAAAACCCTTGTACTAAAAGCTATTATGCACGAATTAAAGCCTAAAAATTTTTCTTGGCTTTATGGGAAATGTACACCTATCACCCAACTAACTCCAGCAGGGTTAATTCAAGATATTTTGTTAAATATTTTCAAATTGCCTAATTTTTGTTTAAATAATTTGCAATTTAAAAAAGATGCATCTAAATATTTCAAAAATGAATTTCCACAACTAAATAATAATGAAATATTTGATCTTATAAATTTCTTATACCCTCATAATGAAGGCACTTTTGAGGATATAGTTGCAGCTAAAAATAAAACTTTTAACTTTTTAAATAAAATATTTGATAAAATCATAGAAAATAATAAATTCATAATAGTAATTGATAACTTTGAATTTATAGACGGATTTTCATACGAATTTATCAGTCGTTACATAAAAAAAGATAATGTATGGAATGACTTAAAATTCCTGCTCATATACAATGAACCAAAACCGGCAAAAGGATATTTCTATTTTCCATCAAAACAAAATGAAAATATATATTTAGATGTCGGAATTGCTCCAATTGAATTTAAACAAATTAATACACTTTTAGACCAAAAAGTAAAAAAAATAGAAGGTTTCCCTCAATTAAATAAATTTGAATTACAAGATATTTACAAAATAAGTAAGGGTAACCCTTCTTATATCAATCATGCATTAGACTTATGTTTTGATTGCCAACTCAGTGACCAACAGTTTGAAATTGCTACAACTTTTTCAGGATTACTTGAATTCAGACTTGCACTATTAGCACATATCAATCCTATTGCATATAATATTTTACTTGGTTCTGCAATTATCGGAGATAAGATTAATATGAATCTTGTCAAAGAAATTTTTGAAGTAAACGACAAAACTTTTAGAGATGTTATGATATACCTAAAAAAAATGGATTACATAACTCCTATTAATGAAATATATTGTGAATTCAGCTCATTATCTTTATGGGAAACAATCATAAAAACAGCTAAAAATGATGAAAACTACAAAGAAATTAACAAAAAAATATTCACACATTTAACAGGTTTTACACTAAATTCTCATGCTATTTTAGGAATTATTGCACAAAACTTAAAACAACCAGAACTAGCACTTGATATTTGGACAAAAAACACAAGATATGCATCATATATAGGTGATTTAAATCTATATGCAATATCCCAAAAGCAATCTATGGCATTAATAAATGAATTTGATGAAACTCAAACTCTAAAAATTCGATATAATATTTCAGAACGATTAGGCAAATTACTGGCAAATTCAAACCCAATGGAAGCAATCGAGTACTTGCCTGATGCAATCTCTAATGCTGAAGCTGTAGGCAACAGTCCAAAAGAAATTGAATTATTAGCTTATCTTGCATCTTGTTGCAGAAAAACAGGAAATTATTTTGGAGAAGTTGAATGTGTAGATTCTGTTCTCAAAAAAGTTAAACCAGAAAATATACTCGATACAGCACTTCTTAAAACAACAAAATTAAATGCATTATTAAATATCGGAAACAGCGGTCAAATCATAAATATGATTGATACTGAAATAATGCCTGTACTCGATCAATATTTTAATAAAAAACATGATCCAAAAGATCCCCAATTACAATTCATGTATGAAACTTGGCTAAAGACATATTTAACACTTGCCAACGCATTAGTTATACAAGGGAATGACAGATCTTTTGAAATTTTAACGATTTTATTCGACATAATAGACAGAAATCAAATTCAAGACGAATTGTTCATATGCAAATGTAAACTAACTCTTGCTTTTGCTAACACAATGAAAGGAAATTTCAAAGCTTCAGAACAAATGCTTGAGGAAGTCTTAAAATCTTATCGTGAAAATATAATGGATAATGAAACAATTTTAAGATGGAATTTTATAAATATCATAAATAATTTCTTTAGGAAAAAATATGATGGAATTCAGGAAGACATGTTCCAAATAGTTACATTTGCAAATAACAATGGCGACAACTTTACAAAAAATATTCTAAAAACATTACTTGGTAAAGTATTTAAAGACAATGATAACTCTAAACAAGCAATGGAAATATATAACGACCAAATTGCTTATTTTGCAAAAGAAAAAATGGCTCTTGGAGCACTTTTAACTTGGTATTTAATAGCTGACACTACATTAGTTACAGAAGGTCCTGAAAATGCACGAGAAATAGCAGAACAAGCTCTTGAAGTAGCACAAAATCCAAAAATTGATAACTATTTCTTTAAAATTCTTTTAAAAATGGTAATAGCAAAATGTGCTATTACAACTTCTGATTTTGAAACAGCAAAATTAAATATAGAAAGTGCAATTTCGATTGCAAAACAATTTAATTTAAATGATCTACTATCAAGATTATATATACTATACGGTAAATATTTCCAAGAACTGGGGCTAATCAAATCTCCTGAACAAAATGATTATCTTCAAGGTGCACAAAAAATGTATGAATCAGCAGAAGAATTAATTAAACAAACTAAAAATGCTTCTGTAAATTCTGATTTGAAAAAATCTCAAAAAGCACTTTCGACATTTTGTATTATGAACAATATAAAAATATCCTAAAATAAAAACTTAAATAATAAAAAAAGTCATCTAAAATAATTTAGATGACTTTTTATGTTTAATAAAGCAAATAATTATTTGCGAAGAGCACCATCAACAGCAACTGCAACTGCAACAGTAGCACCTACCATTGGGTTGTTACCCATACCAATGATACCCATCATTTCAACGTGAGCTGGAACAGATGAAGAACCTGCGAATTGAGCATCACCGTGCATTCTACCCATAGTATCAGTCATACCATAAGAAGCAGGACCAGCTGCAACGTTATCTGGGTGTAATGTTCTACCAGTACCACCACCAGATGCTACTGAGAAGTATTTTCTATCATTTTCATAGCACCATTTTTTGTAAGTACCAGCTACTGGGTGTTGGAAACGAGTTGGGTTAGTTGAGTTACCAGTGATTGATACATCAACACCTTCGTGAATCATAATTGCAACACCTTCAGATACATCATCTGCACCATAGCATTTTACTTTAGCTCTTTCACCGTCAGAGAATGCTTGTTCTTTAACGATTTTTAATTCGCCAGTTTTGTAATCATATTTAGTTTCTACAGATGTGAAACCGTTAATTCTTGAGATTACATAAGCAGCATCTTTTCCTAAACCGTTTAAGATAACTCTTAAAGGATTTTTTCTAACTTTGTTAGCGTTTCTAGCAATACCAATTGCACCTTCAGCAGCTGCAAAAGATTCGTGACCTGCTAAGAAACAGAAACATTGAGTTTCTTCTCTTAATAACATAGCAGCTAAGTTACCATGACCTAAACCAACTTTTCTAGTGTCACCAACTGATCCTGGTACACAAAAAGCTTGTAAGCCTTCACCGATTAAACTAGCAGCTTCAGCAGCATCTTTAGCGCCTTTTTTAATAGCAATAGCTGCACCTAATGTATAAGCCCATACAGCATTTTCAAAAGCGATAGGCTGAATACCTTTAACGATAGCATCAACGTCAATACCGTTTGATAAACAAAGTTCACGAGCTTCTTCTAAAGATTTGAAGCCATATTCTGGAAGAACTTTATTCAATTTTGCTTGACGTCTGTCTTGTCCTTCAAATTTTACTGTCATTTTATTTTCCTCTTAATTATTTTAATACTTATTCTGAAATTATTTCAGGCTTTATTAATAAGCTAAATTGCTTTGCCTACAAATATAAAAACGACTATTCAACTCTTGGGTCGATTTTCTTAACAGCATCAGCAAATCTGCCATATGTTCCTGTAAATTTTTCTAAAGCTTCTTTAGGATCAACACCTTTTTTAACAGCTTCCATAAATTTACCCAAGTTAACAAATTTATAGCCGATGATTTCATCGTTTTTGTCTAAGCCTAATTCTAAAACGTATCCTTCAGCAACTTCTAAGTATCTAGGTCCTTTTTGTTTAGTTGAGAAAATAGTACCTACTTGAGAACGTAAGCCTTTTCCTAAATCTTCAAGACCAGCACCTACAGGAAGACCGTTATCAGAGAAAGCAGTTTGAGTTCTACCATAAACGATTTGTAAGAATAATTCTCTCATAGCAACGTTGATAGCATCACAAACTAAGTCTGTGTTAAGAGCTTCCAAAATAGTTTTACCAGGAAGGATTTCACCAGCCATAGCAGCAGAGTGAGTCATACCTGAGCAGCCTAAAGTTTCAACTAAAGCTTCTTGAATGATACCGTCTTTAACATTAAGAGTTAATTTACAAGTACCTTGTTGTGGTGCACAGCATCCGCAACCGTGTGTTAAACCAGAAATTTCTTTAATTTCTTTAACTTTTGTCCAATCTCCTTCTTGAGGAATTGGAGCAGGTTCGCCTTTTACGCCTCTTTTGACGCAGCACATTTGTTCTACTTCATGTGTAACTTGTATACGATCCAACATTTTCTATACTCCCTTCGGTTATATACAAGAAATATTTTACGTGCTAAAAAGGCTTAGTCAAGTTACCAGACACCACCACGCCATCTTTTTTTTACTTCATCAAATGGCAGGTGTAAATAGTCCATATTATGATATCTCACTATCCAAAATCCGCAAGAAGATCCAGCATGCCAACCATGAGAATCTTTAACATCACAATAATTTGCAGTATCAGTCCACCAACGTTGATAATATCCAGGTTTTATACGTTCTTTTTTGACAGCATCAAAAGAAAATGCAAATTGGTCTTTACCTAACGTATTTGGACCTTTTTTAGAATTTATATCTACCATAAAATCGCCCAAAAAATGAGCTAACACAATACATTCTCCAGATTTTAAACTTACTGCTGGGCGTGCTCTATATGTTCCATTAGAATTAGAGCTATATGGAGTTTTATCTAAATAATAAGACTTTTCTGGCCAGCAATTATATTTTCGAGTATTATCCCAATTATCATTTTCAGGAAGATAAGCTTGATTTACCTCAACATATGGTTTTATCATATATTCATATAAATTTTTTCTTTCGGATAAAGTTGAATCAGGTTTACCATCTCCTGAATTTATAGTAATAGTCGCACCTGACCAATTTTCAAACGTACCATATTCTTCTTGAACACGTCTATACGCATTATCCAAAATTGAATACACACGTAAATAAGATGTTGTCCATACTTTTTCATTATGACGAGCTATTAATGTCGGCATTGTCATTGCAACAACAACACCAATTATACCTAATGTTATTAATACTTCTGCTAGAGTAAAGCCATATTTATGATGTTTAATATCACTAATATAGCATTTTTTATTTAAGTTTTCGACACCGCAAAAGCCTTGTGGAGTAAGCTCTAAATTGCCCCCCCCCCGAATATTCTTAATCCAATCATAAACTACTCCTTTCTTATAAAACAAATGGTCTGTTATAAATAAATTATAACAGACCATTTTAACATTTTCAATAATTTAAATTTTTATAAATTACCAATCAGAAGAAACTGTTTCTTCTTCATCATCTTGCAATGCTGACAAATCTCTATGACTTGTTACGTCAAAATCTTCTGGCAACATGTCATCATCAGGCCATATAGTATCTTCATCATAACGGCTTGCATGAAGATTTACAGATGATGTTAAATCTGAATTTGATAAATCAGTTTCTGACAAAATACATCCTGCCATATCAGCATCAGAAAAATTACAATATGTCATTTCTGCATAGCTGCAATCTGCACCTGTTAATAACGCATCAGTAAAATCGCATTCCAAAACTCTTGCACGAGTAAAGTCAACTGATGTTAAATCTGTATTGCTAAAGTTTACAAAAGAAAGACTGCAATCTGCAAAAGAACTTGAATTCAAATCAACGTCAGAAAAATCAATTTCTGAAAGGTTAATATTTGAAAAATCAACTTCAGAAAGATCTACCTCATCTTGCTCCGCTTTCCACTCATTAAATTTCTCGGGGTTCTTTCTTAACAATTCTACTAATTCTTCTTTTGTATAATCTATCATTTTATCTCCTTATATAATTTATGTGTTAATTTTTTACAAGATCAGCTTGCATAGCAAGCAATACTGCTTGAGTTCTGTTAGCTACCTTTAGTTTTTTAAATATACTGTTTAAATGAGTTTTCACTGTAACTTCTTTCACAAACATTTTATCTGCAATCTGTTTATTACTTTCCCCTTTTGCGACCATTTGTAACACTTCTTTTTCTTTTGAAGTTAAAAGATCAATAGGGACTTGTGATTGAATAACATCTTGAGATATTTCTTTTTGACGAACAGAACGTCTTAGCACTGCTTCCATTCTTGCTAAAAGATTTGGAAGAACAAAAGGCTTCACAATATAATCGTCAGCACCGATTTTTAAGCCTGTAACCATTTTCTGGTCTTCATTAACAGCTGTAAGCATTATTACAGGTAAATGTTTTGTTTTTTCATTTTTACGGATAGCTTTTAAAGTATCCCATCCGTTCATATTAGGCATCATAACATCAAGAAGTACAATGTCAAATTTGTTACTGTCATTTGCAAGTTCTTTCAATGCCTGAACTCCATCAAGCGCCACTGTTACTTCATATCCGTAAAAAGGCAGAGCATCTTTTAAGTATTTGGAATTGTCATCAACCAAAAGAACTTGTGTCAATTCTGACATTTGTTATAATCCTTTTATTTTTATCTATACAATATTGTGTTTTAGGGCTTTTAATGCAGCTTGTAATCTGTCATCAACTTCTAACTTTTGCAAAATATTTGCAACGTGAGCTTTTGTAGTATTTATACTTATCACAAGAATTTGTGCAATTTCCATATTGCTATATCCCTCTGTCATAAGTTTTAAAATTTGAGCTTCACGAGAGGTTAAATCGTAATCTTTTCTATTATTGTCGTTATCAAAAGACGGAGAATTTGTTGTTGCTTTCAATACAATATGCGCAATACTAGGATCAAACCAAGCAGCACCATCTGCAACTGAACGAACAACTTCCACAAGTCTTTTGGGATTAATTTCTTTTGAGCAATATGCATTTGCTCCGGCTTTCAAGCTGTTCAAAACTTCTTTTTCATCATTATGAGAAGTTAATATAATGATTTTTACATCTTTATTTGAAGAACGAATTTGTTTTGTAGCTTCAATACCATTCATATTAGGCAAGCCTAAATCCATAATTATTAAATCAATTTGGTTATCATTAAATAATTGAATTGCATTTTCTGCAGAATCTGCTTCATAAATATTTTCGATAAAATCAACACCTTCAAAAGTTGTTTTTAGCCCAAATCTTGTCAATTCGTGATCTTCTACTATTAGAATGTTTTGTTTCATATATTTAATTCCTCTTTTGCCGGTACATAATCAGGATTTAATAATAACGACTTTTTAAAATATTTTTCTGCTATTTGTTTCATTCCCTGATTTTTTGCAATCAATCCTTGATAATAATAATATCTAAAATCTTTTTCGTCAATATAATTTGCTACACCCAAGTAATTCTTTGCTTCCAAATAATTTTGACGTTCAATTGATACACGCCCTAAATCTATCCAAGCATCTTTAAAATCAGCATTTATAGCTATTGCTTTTTTAAGATATGCTATTTCTTTTGATTTATCAGTGAGAGCTATTTTATAATATGCAAGATAGCAGTCTGAATATGTTCTTAAAATTCTCTCATAGATTTCTACTGCTTTTTTCTCTTTACCTAATTTTTCATATGTTTGAGCAACTTTTACAGAATACATTGAAGATGTTTTATTATTAGATTCTGCATCTTTGTAATACTTCAAAGCTTCTTTATAATCTTTATTTCTATAACTCAAATCACCTAAAACAGATAGAGATAGATAATTATTACTATCTAATTTGTGAGCTTTCATTGCAGTATCTTGAGCTTTTTCATAATCTTTCATATCAAAATATACTCTTGACATTAATGCATAGACATCTTTATTATTTTTCTTTTTATTTGTTAAAGCGCTCTGTAAAGTTCTGATTGATTTTGCAAGTTCTTTCTCATAGTAATAATAATATCCTAAATGGTACATTTTTTTAGAATAATCTTTTTCTGATTTATAAAGCACATATTGCTCTAATGAATTAACTTTTCTTATAAAATCAGTAGAATATAACTTTTGAGATCTGATATATTCAATCATTTTTAAAGCATTTTTAGGCTTTTTTCCTTGCGATAAAATTTCAGCTTTTAACTTTTTGTAATTCAAGTTTTGAGCATTCATTTTAATTGCATTATCGATATATGTATTTGCATTTATAATATCATTTGACTTTAAATAACCTAAAGCTGCAATATAATTAGCATAATCGGATTGAGCCAATAACGTTGTATTTTTAACAAGCTCAGCAGTAGCTTCTCTACTTTGATCATTATAGATTATATTAGAAAAAACTTCTCCCAAATATATTTCATCATCAACTTTTAATTTTTTTGTCGGGAAATAATACACATTAATATCCCCAACTAAAAAGTCTGATAATTCTTTGTCATCAATTTTTGATGCTGCAAGATTTGACAAATTAAAAAAGCCAATATCTGCCATGTTTTCAGCCATTTTCATATAGGCATAATCATTTTTATCCATTGTTTCAATAAGGATTTTAAAATCCATATATGCAGACTTGACATTACTTTGCATAAATCTGTCAAATGCAATTACATATTGGTTATGCACACTATTATGAGTAAGAGTGGCTTTTTTTATAGGCAAAGCTATTGTATTTACAGGCATTTCCTGAGGTGAAAGAGGATTTGCAGGCTGAATAGCATCATACCCCTCTTGTGCAAAAGCACAAGTTGTGGTAAATGCAATTATAGCAAGTAAATATAATAATTTTTGCATAAAAAATTAACAACCCTCTCTTTTATTTATATTCCCTGAATAATAAAAATTAAACAAGTCTGCTACATGTCTTTGCTCATCTGTAACATTTTCACCTACTATAAAATCTCTTATATTAAGTAAATTATAATGGCTTAACAGTTCGCAATCTTCATCTTTGAAACAATTATGATTTTCTGTTAAAAATACTCTGATAATTTTATCAACAGATATCTTTAAAAATGTATCAACTAAATTTCCATCAAAATGTTTATCTTTTCCTGATAATAAAATATCAATAACATTTTGAATAGGCATTTTATCACGATAGTGACGTTTTGATGTAATTGCATCAAATACATCTGCAACAGCTAAAATCCTTCCACCATAAGGGATATTTTCACCGCTTAAATGTCTATAATAGCCTGAACCGTCATATTTTTCATGGTGAGAGCAAGCAATTTCCGTAATTGTTTTGAAATCTTGTGACATATGGATTTTTTCCAAAATATCATGAGTAATTCTTACATGTTCCTGAATATGTTTATATTCATCATCTGTAAGTTTACCTTCTTTTTGCAAAACAGAATCACGGATACCAATTTTACCTATATCATGCAATATAGCCGCTTTTTCTACTAATTCTTTGAATTTTCCATCACAACCTAATTCATCAACAAGTAGCATTGAATACAGTTTAACTCTGCTTGAATGACCGGCTGTAATTTTATCTCTGGCATCGATTGAGGTTGCTAATGTATCAATAAAGCTTTCAAACAGTTCTTTTTGTTCTTTGTATAATTCTTTTTGCTGTTCGAATAATTGCGCATTTTCTAAAGCAATAGAAGCACTACCTCCTATTGCAGCTAGTAAATCTTCATCGCCTTTAGTAAAGACTCCATTTAATTTATTCAAAACTTGAAAAGCACCGATAATTTCCTGATTGTTATTTTTTATCGGCATACACAAAATAGTTTTCGTACGATAACCGGTTTCTTTATCAATATCCGGATTAAATCTTGAATCATTATAAGCATCAGGAATATTTAAAGGCTCACCTGTCTTTACAACATAACCTGCTAAACCTCTATCTGCTGGAAATCTTATTTCCTGACTATCCATTCCTAAAGCGACTTTACTCCAAAGTTCATTTTTTTCTTTGTCGTACATAAAAACTGTACATCTGTCAGCTTGAATAGCAATTTTTGTTTCTTCTGCAATAACTTTTAACAAAACATTTATATCAGTTACTGCAGTGATTGAACGACCAATTTTTACAAGTGATACCAATGGGTCACTTTTTATAGGTAATGTAAAATCTAGTCCATTTCTAATTTGTTTAATTCTAGTTAATACGTAACCTATAATAGATAATTCATCTCCATGATCAATAGAAATATTTTTAGCATTCTCAAAATGGATTAATGCGACATCTTTCATCCCTTCACCAAAACAAATTGTACCTTGAGCATATTCATAAACAATTTTTGCGGTACTACTTTTCGAATATTCTGCCATATATTTAGCATCATGAAGAGATTTTAAAGATTCATTATAATTATTTTTATCAAGTAAATACTTGGACAAACCTAAAAGACTAAGTGCTATAGAAATTTTATCCACAGCATTACTTTTATTTGCAGATTTTTCTATCTTAGAAAATAAATCGATTGCATTTTCATAATCTTTATCTTCTAACTGCATCAAACCTTTTTTAATACTATTCAAGTCACACTTAACCATTTTTTGTTTTCTCAATCCATATAAAACTTTTTTACAACTGTATGTTTTTATTGTACAATATTTTTGAGAATATTACAAATTTTTTTATTAAACGGAGCTTGTATGGAAAAGATTACAATATTAATCCCTGTATATAACGAAGTTAACACTTTGGATAAAATTTTAGAAAAAGTAGAAAAAGCAAATTTTTGCGGCTTACAAAAAGAAATTATTTTAATAGATGATTATTCTACAGACGGAACAAAAGATCTATATTCAAAATACCCATACAAAGTTCTGTACCACGAATATAATCAAGGTAAAGGTGCTGCTCTTAGAACAGGTTTTAAAGAAGCAACCGGAGATATTATAGTTATTCAAGATGCTGATTTAGAATACGATCCTGTTGACTATGAACCGTTAATCCAATTAATTTTAGATGGCAAAGCAGATGTTTGCTACGGTTCAAGACTATCTGGCGGAAAGCCTTCAAGATCATTCATGTTCCACCATTTGCTTGGCAATAAATTCCTTTCATTGCTTACAAATATCCTATATGGTTCAACTTTGACTGATATGGAAACTTGTTACAAAGCATTTAAAGCTGATTTTATAAAAGGAATTGAAATTAAATCAAACAGATTTGATTTTGAACCTGAAATTACAGCTAAAGTCTTAAAAAGAGGCGCAAGGTTATATGAACTTCCTGTCTCATATTATGGAAGAGAATTTGCAGAAGGCAAAAAAATAACTTGGAAAGACGGAATTCATGCTATAATCGCACTAATAAAATTCAGATTTATCGACTAAAAATCTTATAATCTCAAAACAAAGGGGGTAAAATGAAAAAGATTTTATTATCACTATTTTTAGCAGCATCACTTGCTGTACCATCATTTGCAGCTACTTGGAGTGCTGTAGATCGAGTACCTACAATAGGCAAACAAGTTTTATCAAAAAACAGCTTGCCTTCAAACACTAAATTTGTAGTTACAGAAACAGAAGTTGCAAACAGCACTTCTAATGCTAACAATGAATTGTACATTAACAAAACAAATTTAAGTTACACAGGTAACGACAATGAAGTTGCTGCAGTAATAGCTCAAGAAGTAGGAGCTTTAATTAATGCAAATGCTTCTAAGAAAAAATTAGTTTCAAACCTAACTTCAGCAATTGCTGGAAGTTTCATTGATACATCTTTAGAGACAACAGCATTAGCAGCAAATGAATTAACTCTTAATAATATGTCAGAAAAAGACCAAATGAATGCAGATATTACAGGTGTTGATTTAATGATTCAAGCAGGATATAACCCACTTGCAATGATTGTTGTATTAGGCAAAATGCCTGGTTCTACAATGGATCTATTAAAAAGTCAACCAAACAACTTTAAAAGAACAATGTATATCTATGATTATCTTGCATACAACTATCCTTCAAAAGTAAAAGCAGGATACAACTGTCAAGAATACAAAAATTTCCTTGCATATATTCAACCTACAATTGACGAACGTAATGCAGATAAAAAGAAATTAGAAAAATTCAAAAAAGAACAAGCTAAATTAAAAAAAGAAAGAGCTCAACAAATTGCTAAATACAAAGCAACAGGCGGCTTAAACGGCTGGGATGCATCTTATACAATACTGAAAACATTATCAGAAAATGCAGAAACAAAATAAAAAATAAAAACCTCCTTAAAAAGGAGGTTTTTTATTGACAGTATATAAAACGAATGCTAAAATTAACTCAAATAAAACAAAGGAGCTTTATATGAGTGATACAATAGAACAAATAGAATGCCCCGCATGCGGAAAAGTAATGCACAAAGTTCCAATGAGCGAAAGCGGAACTATGATTGATATATGTCTAGACGGCTGTGGAGGAATTTTCTTTGACGGACAAGAATTAAAACATTTTGATGAACAAAATGAAAATATAGAAGAAATTGAAAAAGCAGTTGAAGGAAAAAATTTTAACAAAACAGATGAATCTCAAACTAGAATTTGCCCTGTATGTGGAAATAAAATGGTTAAAAATTCCGTTAGCATAAAAAACGAAATAACTATTGATGAATGTTATAACTGCGGATCCAAATTTTTTGATCACGGAGAATTAACAAAAATGCGTGAGCAATACCCTACAGAAGAAGATAGAAGACAAGATTTTTTAGCATCTGCTTATGCTCAATTCGGAAAAGAAATTGACAAACTTGAACTTGAACATAATATGCATCTTGCAAATCGTTCAAAATTTTTAAAATTTATTGATAAATTATTCATAGGAAGATAAAAATGACAGATTCTCAACAAGATATGAAATGCCCTGCTTGTGGGAGTGAAATGCAAAAAGTCTTTATTCCTAATAAAGGAATTAATATTGATGTATGTTCTCAAGGCTGTGGCGGGATTTATTTTGATAACAAAGAAATCCAAGAATTTTCTTCTGCTGATGCAAACTTGACTGACATAACATCATTACTTGAAAATAAAAATTTTATGCCGGTAGATCCAAAACAAACAAGAATTTGTCCTGTTTGTGGAACTCCTATGGCTAAAACATTCGCTTTTGGAATTGAAATAGACACCTGTTACAAATGCGGTGGAATTTTTCTTGATTATGGAGAATTTGAAAGAGTCAGAACTCATTTTAAGAAAAAAGAAAAAGTCCAACCAATAAATCTCAATACCAATAATGACATTGATATTGAACAATTTTTGAAAGAAGCACAACAAGAAGAATTTTGTTCAAAAATAACAAATAGTCGTCTTAATTCATTGGCTGGATTTTTAGATACTTTATGCAGAAACATTTATTACAGAGGCCATAGATACTAATTTATCTTTGCTGTCACTTTCAAAATAAATTCTTAAAAGAGGCTCTGTACCGCTTGGACGAATAAGTATCCAACTTGCATTGTCTGTAAAATACAATTTTACACCGTCTTTTGTATCAATGTTTTTAACCTGAAAATCTCCAATTTTAGTTTTATTTTTGTATTCTTCCAATATTGGCTTAATTTCATCAACATTATCGAGACGTTTATCAATTCTATCATTATAGAATTTACAGCCGACAAAATCATATAATTCTTTTTGCAAATCAACTAAAGATTTATTTTCATAAGCCATAGCTTCTAAAATAAGTAAATTTGCAAGGATACCGTCTTTTTCAGGAATATGTCCTTTAATACTCAAACCACCTGATTCTTCTCCGCCGATAATAGGGTTATATTTTCTCATTGCTTCACCAACATGCTTGAACCCTACAGCAGTTTCAATAACTTCAACACCTAACTTTTCTGCGACTTTATTTAATAAAAGACTTGCCCCTACAGTTTTTACAAGTGATCCTGAATAGTTTTTATGTTTTCTTAAATGCATCAATAAAATTGCAATAATCTCATTTGGAGATACATATTCACCATTTTCATTAATCACGCCAAATCTGTCGGAATCTCCATCATTTGCAAATCCAACAGAATTAGGAGTTAATTTTACTTTTTCAATTAATTCTTTTAAATATTTAGGCTTCGGCTCAGGCATTCCACCGCCAAAATTCACATCATGGAACATATGTAAACTATCATATTTAATTCCATGATTATCTAATAATTTGTCAAAATACCCTATACTTGCAGCGTAAAGCCCATCAAAAATAATATTTTTATCAAAATTTTTAATCTTTTCAAAATCAATAATTTTTTCAATATGAGCAAAATAATCTGGAGAAAAATTATAATTTCTAACCTTACCCACTCCTTGAGATTTAAAAGGCAAACTTAAATTATATACAAGCTCATCAGTAATATCAGATGTCGCAGGTCCTGCATAATCAGGAATAAATTTTATCCCTAAATATTCAGGCGGATTATGAGAGGCTGTGAACATAACTGCACATGCATTCAAATGTTTCGCATTATACGCCAATACCGGAGTTGGAATAATTTTGTCTGATAACAAAACTTCAAAACCATACTCACTCAATTGATTAGCTGTCTGTGATGCGAATTCAAAAGCCATATTTCTCGGATCATAACCTACTATGATTTTTTTATCCAATCCGAAATTGTCAAAGACATATTTCCCAATAGCTTTTGTAACAGTTCTTACATTTTCTTCATTAAAATCTTTTCCTACAACAGCTCTCCAGCCATCTGTTCCAAATTTAATTTCACTCATTTATCTTGCCTCAATATTTTATTCTGTTATAATCATATTAAAAATAAGGAGTAATCGCAAATGTTAAATTTAGAAACTGTAAAAACAATAGCATATCTTGGACCACAAGCATCATTCACCGAAATGGCAAAAGATCATTTTTGTAAAAAATTTAACATTAGTGCATACCCAACTCCACTTCAAACAATCAGACAAGTTGTTGAATATGTAGATGATACACCAGATTCATTAGGAGTTCTTGCAGTAGAAAATTCAATTGAGGGAACTGTAAGAGAATCATTAGACAACCTTATGACTACAAAAAATCCTAATATTAGAATTCTTGATGAGCATTTTATGCCTATACACCATTGTCTTTTAGCAAGAACTACAGAATTTTCATCAATTACAGGAGTAATATCTCATCCGCAAGCTCTTGCTCAATGTCAAGATTTTATACATAACGAAATGCCTTTTAATGTAAATATTATAGAAGCACCAAGCACTGCAGAAGCTGCAAGAAGCCTTCAAAACTATAATCTTACATATGGTGCTATCGGAAGCAAAAAAACTGCTGAAACTTATAATTTAAACGTTTTAAAAGAAAATATAAATGATGATAAAAGTAATCAAACAAGATTTATTTTAATTGGGGATTTTGAAACTGAAGAAACAGGCAATGATAAAACCTCTATGGCTTTTTCTACAGAAAACAAACCTGGTGCTTTGTTAAATGTATTAGAAATTTTTATGCAAAATAACATAAATCTTTCTTACATTGCATCAAGACCTTCTAAAAATAAATTCGGTGAATATATTTTTATAGTAAATTTTGATGGACACATCCATAACCCTAAAATTATGGAAACTATAAAACAAATTAAAGAAAAAACTACATATATAAGATTTTTCGGATCATACAAAAAAAGCAAAGCTATTGTTCTTGAGCAGTAACAAAAGCAATCGCTTTTGTTCTGTCATGAGATAAACTTAATTGAAAAATAATATTTTTATCAATTTGTTTTAAAATACGAATTTGCGGACAATGTTTTTCATTATGAAAAACTTCAATATCTTTGTATGAAACATTTTCAACATCTAATGCAGTAAGAGCTTTTACAACAGCTTCTTTCGCACAAAAACGAGCAGCTAAATGACTTTCAGGTTTAGAATATTTAAAACAATATTCTAATTCCAAAGCAGTAAATACTCGATTTAAAAAATCCTCAGATTTTCCCTTAAATCTTTCTATATCTTCAATATCAACACCAATTGCCATAAAAAAATTTTAGCACAACATTGACGAATTTTGCAATCACGTGGTATAATTAATTATTCAAACGCCTTTTTAAAATACATTTTTCATTAAATTAGTCAGAAAGGAAATTTATGACTAATTCAATGATACCTTATTCTTTCATCCCTGGCACAAAAGCCAAAGCAGGAGAAGTGAATGCGAATTTCATTGCTCTTGCAGATGTAATTGATGCTAACAAAGCATCTGCATCTAGTGATATAGAAGATATTAAGGAAATCCTGAATACTAAAGCTGATAAAACAGAACTAATAAATGAACATACAGTAACTGAATCTGATACAGATTTAAATGATTACAAAACAAAAGGGACTTATATATTTTCTGCTACTTATAAACCTAAAAATATCCCAAAAGGTGAAGCTGGAATGCTTTTAGTAACCGGCGATGAAAAATCAACAATTAAACAAATATGGTTTTGTGAAGAAGAAAATTCAGAAATTTTTAATAGAAATTTTTCTGATAATACTTGGTCAGATTGGCTCTCAAATTGTGGGATTATAAAAAAAGAAAATTTAGGCTATCTTAAATTATCTAACGGATTAATTATACAATGGGGTGGAGCAACCAGTTCAAGTGTAACATATCCTATTGCTTACGAAACTTTTGTTTGCCCAATTTTTAGTAAAACAGGTTACAATCCAACTGCTGAAAGAAGTGATACAGGATTCACTCGATATTCTCTTACCGGATTAGAAGTAGGTAGTAGCGGATTATTTCAAAGTATGAATTGGATTGTAATTGGATACTAGTTTAAAAGGAGATATAATGAAATATTACGGAACTAAAAATAATAAAGATTACGGATTTTATTTAGAAAAATTTGACAATTCTATAGAAATCACAGATGAATATTGGAATGAATTATTAAAAGAACAAGCTCTTGGGAAAATTATAATTCCATTTGAAAATAATGTAATCGCCATAGATGAAAAAGAATATTCATATGAAAACGACAAATGGATTAAATTATCAAATGAAGAAGCTAATACTAAACAATTAAAAATTCAAAATGCGATAAGAGAAAATGAAATCCTATCACAATTAGATGAATTGGACAAAAAAAGAATTAGAGCTATTGCAGAACCTTCATTAAAAGATGAAAACACAACTTGGCTTGAATATTATAATTCTCAAGTTACAGAATTAAGAAAAGAATTAGCGGAAATTACAAAATAAAAAAAGACCGGTTAAAACCGGTCTTTTTTTATTCTTGAAAATACCTTTCCATAATCCGTTGAATAACATTATTTATTTTTTTAGCACCATTTTTTGCATTCTCAGGCATATGAAATTCTGTAGATGTTAAATCATCTATTTCTTTATCTATAAAAAGAGATTTATTAAAATAATCAGAATTCAAATACTTATCATCACACACAAATTTTGAATCTTTTTTATTGAATATTTTTCTAGTAATTCTTGCAAGTTCAGTAAACATAGGTAATGTTTCATCATTTACTTCAAGAAGATTATTATTTACCGCAATAGCAGCTTCATCAGGCATTGAATATGTATTAACATTCAAAAAATTATCTTTGAGAGGATTTATATAATCTTTTTTATCCAAATTACTTCTTTTCATTGCTCGTTGAAATCTGTGTAAATCTTTACCGGTGAGTTCAGCGTTTAACCAACTTTCTTCAGTAAAAAAATCCTCACAACTTTTAAATCTTTCAGCGAAATGACTCACATTTTTTATACCAGTAAAAGAAATTTTATCCATTTTTATTAAACTCCAAAATACATGTTCATTAAACCTTGTACAAAATCATTTACATACTGCGCAAAACTTTTAGAATTTGCAGGGGAAAAAACAGAATCTAATACTTCTTCTTTATTAAGAGTATTAGGTAAATTCTTCTTGAATGAAACCCCATAAATTAAAGTATTATCAGCCATATATTTTTTATAATCATTATTAACAATCATATTTTTATAATTCATTCCAACAATACGTTTAGACAATTTTGCAATGTATGAAAACATAGGTAAATTATCATCATTCACATCGAGCAATTTACCATTAACATATAAAGCAGAATTCTTATTATTAAATTCATCCGAAATACATTCAATATTTAAAACATCAGGAGATATTGAATTTTTAAATTCATCTGAATTATTTGAAATTCTCTTCAATACATTTTTAAAATTAGAAAAATCCTGCCCATTATAATCATCTTTCAATACCATTGAAAGACTTCTTGATATTGTATTCTCTTTTCTTGAAAACCCTACACCTGCAATATTACTTATGCCAGTAAAATTTATATTACTTACTTTATCCATATCCAAAGGAAAAACCGTAAAAATTTTTTTTTGCGTGTGATATAATTATTTTACAGAAATTAATAATAATTGGAGAAAAAAATGGTTGAAATAAGAAAAGAATTTATTGAACAAGCAAAACATTTAACAAGAAATGCTGAAGTTTTACCTGGCGGAATTGAAGAATTAGCAATCAAATTACAACATTCACACGATACAAACACTCCTTTGAGAGTAAAATTAGGGATGGATCCTACAAGACCTGACCTACACCTTGGTCATACTGTTGTAATGAGAAAATTAAGAGAATTCCAAAGTCTTGGTCATAAAATTGTTTTGATTGTAGGCGGAGCAACAGCAATGGTAGGAGATCCTTCAGGCAAATCCGAAACTCGTCCTGCTTTGACAAAAGAACAAGTTGAAGAAAACGCAAAATCTTATTTCGATCAAATGTCAAAAGTATTAGATGTAAGTGATGCTGAAGTTGTAAATAATGCTGATTGGCTTCATAAAATGAGTTTTACTGACTTGTTAAAATTATCAGCACAAGTAACAGTTGCTCAAATGATGACAAGAGATGACTTTGCAAAAAGATATGCAGATGGACGTCCAATTTCAATCCACGAATTTTTCTATCCATTAATGCAAGCATATGATTCTGTTGAAGTTGATTCTGATATTGAACTTGGCGGAACTGACCAAAGATTTAACACACTTTTAGGCAGAGATATTCAAGCCGCATACGGAAAAAAATATCCTCAATTAGTTATGCTATTACCTCTTTTAGAAGGTACAGACGGTGTTGTTAAAATGTCAAAAACATATCCTGAACACTGTATCTCACTAACAGATAGCGAAGTAGACATGTTCGGAAAACTAATGAGTATCCCTGATAATATGATCTCAAGATACTTTAGTTTATTGACTGATGCAACAAAAGAAGAATTAGAAACAATTGATAAACAAATTGCAGAAGGTTCAGTAAATCCTCGTGACATTAAAATGAAACTTGCATACACAATAACAAAAGAATACCACGGAGAAGACGGTGCTAAACGCGGACAAGATGCATTTATCAACGTTGTATCAAACAAAGGTATTCCTGATGATATTGAAGAAGTTTCAGGAATGAACGGAAAAGGCATTTTAGATGTTCTTGTAGAACTTAAATTCACAGCAAGCAAAGGCGAAGCAAAACGTTTAATTCAAGGTGGCGGTGTAAAAGTAGACGGTGAAAAAATTACCGATATGGCTTATACATTCAACTTTAATGAAAGCGTAATATTGCAAGCAGGTAAACGTAAATTTGCAAAATTGATATAATCTCTAACTCCAATTTTGAAAATATGTTTACGAAATATGTGAGAATAAAAAATGTTTAAAATACTAAAACGAGGAATAACAAAAGTAAAAGAAGATATTCAGGTAATCTACGACAAAGATCCTGCCGCAGAAAATTTACTTGAAGTTATACTATGTTACCCGGGACTTCACGCACTTATAGCTTATCGATTTGCTCATAGGCTATATAAATGGCATATTCCGTTAATCCCAAGAATAATATCTTATATCACAAGAATTATTACAGGAATTGAAATTCACCCTGCAGCAAAAATTGGCAGAAGATTTTTCATAGACCACGGTGAAGGAGTCGTAATAGGAGCCACAACGGAAATTGGTGATGATGTTCTTATTTACCAGCAAGTAACATTAGGCGGAACAGGTAAAGAACATGGCAAACGCCACCCAACATTAGGCCATGGTGTAATTGTCGGAGCAGGTGCAAAAGTATTAGGGAATATAACACTTGGCGATTATGTTCGAGTAGGAGCAGGCTCTGTTGTAGTAGACGATGTTCCAGAATATTCAACAGTAGTTGGCATACCAGGAAGAATTGTTCATAGAAAAATTAAAGACAAAAATGGAGTTTTGATGCACAACAGAATTCCTGACCCTGTAAAATGCGAATTGAACAGACTAAAATATGAAGTACAAGAATTAAGAGAAAAAATAGATAATAAAGAGGAATAGAAGTTTTTTCGGCTATTCAGCTAACAGAAGGCAAGAAGACAAGCTGATTTCAAAAAAAATAACTAAGAAAGGGGAAATTATGTACCACATTTATACAATTAAAAATCGTTCTGAATTTTCAAAAACATTAGTTGCAGAAACAAAAGACTATGATGAAGCATTACAAAAAGCAGAAAAAGCAATTGAAGGAAAAGATGGCTACAATTATATTGTTGAAGAAACAGACGGCTCTATGAACAGCTATGGAGAATTAATAGCAACAGTTGTTGCAGAAGGTTAGTAATATAAAATCATTGCCAACATATATAAAAATTAAAAAGCTAGATTCTTTCGGGCAAAGCCCTCAGAATGACTATTCGATAAAAACGGAATTATGAATATTCATAAATAAAATGGAGAAAAAATGAAAGCAGTAGTATTTGATGAAGGATTAAAATTAGTAAACGATTATAAAAAACCAATTCCTCAAAAGGGAGAAGCTCTTGTTCGTGTAACTCTAGCAGGAATTTGCAATACAGATTACGAAATTACAAAAGGCTATATGGGCTACAAAGGGATTTTAGGTCATGAAGCAGTCGGAGTTGTAGAAGAAATTAATGACGAAGACCAATCACTTTTAGGCAAAAGAGTCGTAGCAGAAATCAGCTATGGCTGCAAAAAACCTGATTGTCCATATTGTGCAGAAAAATTATATCGTCATTGTCCTGACCGTCATACTTTAGGAATTTGGAGAAAAGACGGAGTATTTGCAGAATATTTTACAATGCCTTTAGAAGTTCTTTTTGAAGTTCCTGATAACGTTACAGATGAACAGGCCGTATTTGTAGAACCTTTAGCTGCAGCTTGTGAAATTACAGAACAATTACACATCAAACCTTTTGAAAAAGTAATTGTATTAGGCGATGGCAAATTGGGATTGATTACAGCATTAACACTTAATGCACAAAATATAGATGTAACTCTTGTCGGCAAACACCAAAACAAACTTGATATTGCTCGTGCTCAAGGAGTTCAGACAAAACTTTTAAATGATTTGAAAGTTGAAAAAACTTATGATGTAGTTGTTGAAGCAACAGGCTCAATTTCAGGTTTTGAAACAGCACTAGCGCTTACAAAACCTCGCGGAGTACTTGTTTTAAAAAGTACAGTAGCAGCATCTAAGGAATTTAATCTTGCACCAATTGTAATTGATGAAATTACTGTACTAGGTTCAAGATGCGGACAATTCCCAGCAGCATTAAGACTTTTGAAATCAGAAAAAATAGATTTTTCACCAATGATTTCAGGCAGATACAAAGCCGATGATGCAATTGAAGCTTTTGAAAAAAACAAAGAAAAAGATACATTAAAAATTCTTTTAGATTTTAACAAATAACTAAAAAAGCTCCTTTAAAATAAGGAGCTTTTTTATCACGAAAATATTTACAATATTTGATTAATAAAAATTTTTCAATTATTATTATTTATATGGTAGCAGAAGTACAAGAAATAGAAAAAGATTTTTCTGGAAAAATTACACTGTTAGATAAATATATTCTAAGACAGATAATTGAAATGTTTATCATGGGCGTATGTGTATTCACATCAATTATTTTTGCCTCTGATACATTTATTACTTTAATCAAGCAAATTTCATTATTCGGAATTCCGTTTAATGTAGCTTTGATGATGATTATCTTAAACCTTCCTCAAGTAATCGTAATGACAATACCTATGGGAGTTTTATTAGCTACTGTAATGACTTTGAACGGACTTAGTTTGAAATCAGAAATTACTGTCATGAGAGCTTGCGGAATAGGCTTAAACAGAATTGCAAAACCTATTTTTATTTTTGCACTTTTGATGTCAATTTGCAGTTTTGTAATCAACGAAACTGTTGTACCTGTAATGACTAAACAATCAAAAGACTTAGCTTTATGGTCTTTAGGTCAAAAAAATATTCCTGAAGGAAAACAAAATTTTGTATTTAAAGAATTAAACGATGGCGGAAGTATTAAACGTTTATTTTACGTAGGATACTGCGAAAATAAAACTCTACATAATATTACAGTTCTTGATACTGCAAAAGATGGCACTATCCAAGTTCTACAAGCAGATGAAGGTAAGACATCTCCTGAAGGTTGGGAATTTGAAAAGGGAGCAGTATATACTGTAGACGATGATGGACAAATTTTGAATACAACATTATTCGACAGTTCAGTTGTAAAATTTGGTCTTGATATGTCAAAAGAATTAAATAAAAATGTTGCAAAAGAAATGAATTTCACAAAATTAATTGACTATATAAGACATAATCATATAGATGAAAAACAAAGAAACGCAATACATATTGAACTATATGACAAACTTGCATTACCATTGACAACAATCGCACTTGTACTAATCGGCGTACCGCTTGCAATCACACCACCTAGAGTAAGATATAACAGAGGATTTTTATTCAGTATTTTAATCATTTTTGCTTACTATCTGATAAGAGCACTTTCTATATCTTTCGGTGAAGCAGGTACATTGCAGCCATTCTTGGCAGCTTGGATGCCAAACATTGTACTTACAATAATAGGTACAATACTTTATTACAAAAAAGTATACACAATCGAATAGGAGCGTAGCCGCTCAACCCAACACATAAAATTAAAGACATGAACAACAATTTATTTTCAAACAAAAGATTAAATGACTATGATTTGAATATTTTAAATGACAATTCGTTTAAAGATTTAGACGATAAAACTTTAAAGTTGGAATGTCTTATTGCTGAAAAAGAAGAAGCACTTGAAAACTTAAATAACAAAATAAAAGGTGCAGAACTTCTTGGAAAACTTCTAGATGTAATGGATTTAAAAATTCAAGCCAAACAAATAGAAAACGAACTTGCAGACTTGAAAGAACAATATTCTAAAAGAAATGTGGCAGAGAAAATTACAGACGTAATCACATCTAAAAAAAGCAAACCAAAACTTTCCCCAATACATCGACTTGCACGTTTTGTATCAAGAAATATTATCGCAAAAATGTCTAAAAAAGTTCAATCAATTTTAGACTTAAGCGATTCATTAGATACATTAACAAGCATTAATGAAAACGTTGATGAACTAATTGCAATGAAAGTACCTTATGGCGAAACAAAAGCAAATTATGAAAAACTAACAAACTATCTCTATCGAGCAAACAGAATTCATTCTCAAATAAACAAAAAAATGCAAAGTCTATAAAACTTGCTAAACAGTTATTTTTGTCATAAAATTTTTTCATAGACACTTTCAGTCTGACATTTCAGACAAAGTCACATCATAACTAAGGAGAAAGTATGAACGAGCTTCTAAAAAAATCAGCTACAGAGCAATCAAAAGCTCTTAAAAATAAAGAAATTTCTGCTGTAGAATTGACAAATGCAGCTTTTGAAAGAATTAATAACCTTGATGAAAAACTTGGTGCTTTCAATTCTTTAACAAAAGAAATTGCACTTGATACAGCTAAAAAAGTTGACGAAAAAATTGCAAAAGGAGAAGAATTACCTCTTCTTGCAGGTGTTCCTCTAGCATTAAAAGATAATATGAATTTGAAAGGTTCAAAAACAACAGCTTCTTCAAAAATTTTGGAAAACTTTGTATCACCTTTCAACGCTACAGTTACTGAAAAATTATTAACAAACTTAGTACCAATCGTTGGTAAAGCTAACTTAGATGAATTTGCAATGGGTTCTTCAAATGAAAACTCAGCATTCAAAAAAGTACATAACCCTTGGAATTTGAATAAAGTTCCTGGCGGTTCATCAGGCGGCTCAGCAGCATCTGTTGCATCTTGTGAAGCAACTTTAGCACTAGGTTCAGACACAGGCGGATCAATCAGATTACCTGCATCATTCTGCGGTATCGTAGGTATGAAACCGACATATGGACGTGTTTCAAGATACGGTCTAATCGCATTTGCATCTTCTTTAGACCAAATCGGACCTTTTGCAAGAACCGTTGAAGACGCTGCTAATTTGCTTGAAGTTATTTCAGGTCATGACCCTAAAGATTCTACTTCTTTAGACTTGCCTGTTGAACATTACGCAGCTAACTTAAACAACGACATCAAAGGGATGAAAGTCGGTGTAATAAAAGAACTTATGACAGAAGGCTTGTCTGAAGATGTTGCAAAAGCTATGGAAAGAGCTATTGAAGATTACAAAAAACTAGGAGCAGAAATTGTTGAAATTTCATTACCAAATTTGAAACATTCAATAGGTATTTACTATATCTTAGCAACAGCTGAATGTTCATCAAACTTAGCACGTTTCGATGGTGTAAAATACGGTTACAGAACACCTGATGCTAAAAACTTATTAGAAATGTACACAAAAACTCGTGCAGAAGGATTCGGTCCAGAAGTTAAACGTCGTATAATGCTTGGAACTTACGCATTATCATCAGGATACTATGATGCATACTACAAAAAAGCTCAACAAATGAGAGCATTAGTAACTCAAGACTTTGTAGAAGCATTCAAAAAAGCAGATATTTTAATATCTCCAACTTGTCCAAATACAGCATTTGAACTTGGAGCTAAAGCATCAGATCCTTTGGCAATGTACTTGACAGATATTGCAACAATTTCTGCAAACTTAGCAGGTATTCCTGGAATGAGCGTTCCAGCAGGATTTGATAAAGACGGTATGCCAATCGGGCTGCAAATCTTAGCTCCTCAATTACAAGAAAGCAGATTATTCAATGCAGCTCACAAATTTGAAAGAGCTAACGATTACTATTTACAATTAGCTAATATATAACTCAAATTAAACAAGATATAATAAAAAAGACGATCTTTAAAAGGTCGTCTTTTTTATTTATGATAATTATTTATATCTTGAATAATTTGTTGATACTCATATGCAAGTATCGCAGCTTTTTCTATATCGCCTTGATTTCTTGCAAGTTGTACCTGACGCAATTTTATATTTGCATTGCACTTCAAATCAGCTAAATTTTTAGGTTGTTTAATCTGATTTTTTAAATATGCTTGAGCATTATCATAATCTTGTTTAGCAATATTGTTATTTTGTTGAATATTTTTTATCAAAAATTATCTCCTATACCGGCTTCTTTTTCTTTTATATCAAAAATACTTTTGTCCATAGGAATAGCCCCTGCATTATGATTATTTTGTTCATTTTTATTTGTTTTTTCATTTTTGACATTTTTAACATGAGATGCATCTGCAACTTGTGCACGTATATTATCATCTTTTATATAATTGATTAAACCACTATCCTTTTTAGCTGCAAAAATTGATAAATCTTTATCATTTAAAGCTGCTAATCTAGATAAATCAACAGAATCTGTTTTTTTATAATTTGATTTTCCTGTTAAACGACGAATCTTCGCCGGATCAAAATTTGGATCATATTGAAATAAATCTTTAACTGTAATCCCCATAATAATAACCATCCTTTCTTTGCTTCTATATTTTTATAAAAACAAAAAAGTGGAAAAAATTGCTATCGTGGCATCGCATCCTATCCTATCCTATCCTATCCTATCCTATGAGGGAGTATAAGGGAGTTTCAGACCATTTTAAATTAATATTTACATTTTGTTACATTAATAAAATTTACTAATAACAAAAACGACCTCTTTAATAAGAGGTCGTTTTTAAAAGATTATGACTTTGTCATTATTCTTTAGTATATTCAGCATCTATTACATCATCGTCTTTTTTATCTTCTGTTGTTGAAGATGCATTTTCAGAATTTGCAGTAGATTGTTCTTCTTTTTGAACTGCTTCATAAGCTTTTTGTGAAATACTAAACATTGTTTGTTGTAATTCTTCTGACAATTTTTTCAATTCATCAGTTGGTTTGTTTTCATCTAAAGCTTTTTGAAGAGCTGCTTTTTGTTCATCTAATTTAGCTTTGTCAGCTGAATCAATTTTACCTTCGAAATCTTTTACAATTCTGTCAGCAGAACCGATTAAACTTGTAGCATTGTTTTTAATTTCAGCTTCTTCTTTTTTCTTCTTATCTTCAGCAGCGTTAGCTTCAGCTTCTTTAACCATTTTGTCAATATCAGCTTCTGAAAGGTTAGAAGAATTTGTGATTGTAATTTTTTGTTCTTTATTTGTAGCTTTATCTTTAGCTGAAACGTTTACAATACCGTTAGCATCAATATCGAATGTAACTTCGATTTGAGGCAATCCTCTCATTGCTGGTGGGATACCGTCAAGTCTGAACATACCTAAAGATTTGTTATCTTTAGCCATTGGTCTTTCACCTTGCAATACGTGAATATCTACAGCTGTTTGGTTGTTTTCAGCAGTTGAGAATACTTGAGATTTAGAAACAGGGATTGTAGTGTTTCTTGGAACTAGAGGGGTCATTACACCACCTAAAGTTTCAATACCTAAAGTTAAAGGAGTAACGTCTAATAAAACGATATCTTTAACTTCACCTGCTAGTACACCTGCCTGAACTGCTGCACCAACAGCAACAACTTCATCAGGGTTTACAGATTGGTTAGGTTCTTTACCTGTGTATTCTTTTACCAATTGTTGAACTGCTGGGATACGAGTTGAACCACCAACTAATACAACTTCATTGATATCAGATTTTGAAATACCTGCATCTTTCAAAGCATTTTCAACAGGAGTTTTACATCTGTTTAATAAATCTCTGCTTAAGTCTTCAAATTTAGCTCTTGTTAAGTTCAAGTCTAAGTGTTTTGGACCGTTAGCATCAGCTGTGATGAAAGGTAAGCTAATATTTGTTTCCATAACTGATGACAATTCACATTTAGCTTTTTCTGCAGCTTCTTTAACACGCTGCATAGCTTGTTTGTCACCTTTAAGATCAATACCTTCTTGTTTTTTGAATTCTTCACAAATCCAATCCATGATTTTTTGGTCAAAATCATCACCACCTAAGTGAGTATCACCTGATGTTGAAAGAACTTCGTGAACACCGTCGCCAATTTCAAGGATAGATACATCGAATGTACCACCACCTAAGTCGAATACTAAAACTTTTTCAGCTTTTTCTTTTTCAAGACCGTAAGCCAAAGCAGCAGCTGTAGGTTCGTTTACAATACGCAAAACATCTAAACCTGCAATTTTACCTGCATCTTTAGTAGCTTGTCTTTGAGCATCGTTGAAGTAAGCTGGAACTGTGATTACAGCAGAAGTAACTTTTTCTCCAAGATATGCACTGGCATCATCAGCTAATTTTCTCAAAATCATAGCTGAAATTTCTTGAGGAGTGTAATCTTTTCCATCAATATTTACTTTGTAATCATCGCCCATATGTCTTTTAATAGAAGCAATTGTTTTATCCGGGTTCAAAATAGCTTGACGTTTAGCTAACTGACCTACTAATTTTTCTCCTGTTTTAGAAAAACCAACAATTGAAGGAGTTGTACGAGAACCTTCAGCGTTGGCAATAACTGTAGGTTTACCACCTTCCATGACTGCTACAACTGAGTTTGTTGTACCCAAGTCAATACCAATTGTCTTTGCCATAATTAATTATCTCCTTTACTAATAATTACATCCTTTTAATTATATTTATGTTATAACATCGTTTTTTATAATTCCTTAAAAAATAAACAAAAAATTAATATTTCCCACAAACAAAAAAGACGGATGACCAGCCCGCCTTTCATCCAGCTATTCCAAAACATTTCCACCGGGTTCTACACTCGGCAGACAAACTCCAAATTGACAATTTGAATTGTAATCATTAGTCGGAGTCTGAACAGGAGCAGCAGGTTCAGTATTAATCAATGCATCATAATAAGGAGTGATATATTTTGGTTGAAATGCATCAGCCCTTTGTATGTCATTAAGATTATTTGGGACATACTTTTGTTGCAAAGGTTTTGAATCCCAATTTGATGTAGCACTACATGCTCCGCCCGTTATACTGCAAACAGCAAAAACAGGTAATGAGATAGCAATTAAAGTTATTAATAATATATATTTTTTCATATTTACCAGCCTTTCGAAATATTCTACATTTTTAGCTTAAACGATAATGTGATATTTTTCATTGCCTGAAAGTAGCAAAAAATTTTTTGTCCAATTTTTAACTTTGATGTAAGGAGTTACATTATGGATAATATCAGTTTTCAAGGTCACACATGTCTTATTCTAAATCCTAAAGCATATGACAAAGCAAGAGTTACAACATCAAACGCATATAGACATCTATATACGAATAATAAAAGTAAATTAACAAACGGGAAAATCTTTACATCTGTTGTAGATGCTCAAAATCTTGCAGTAATTGTAAGAAATGACAAAGACGGTATTATGAAACATGTTCCGATTAACGGAAGAATCGAACAAGTAATCGAAGAAATTGCACAAAAAATAGATGAATTAAAAGCAATGTCAAAAGGGAAATTAACAGCCTGGATTATAGGCGGAGAAAAAATTGAGAGTCCTAACGGCAATAAAACAATAGAAGCCGTAAACAAAATTGCAGATCTTATATGTGACCGACCTGATATTGACACATCAATACTTGCAGGAAGTAAAAGCGGTGAAGATAAAATTATTTTACACACTGCAAAAGATAGACTCGATATTACACTAGACAAAATTTTAAATTACAATCCAAAAACAAAAAAACCTGTGCAAGAAGATTTAGAAAAATACTTTGACATAGTTGAACTAAACAACACTGAACTTTTAGGAGCGTAATAATCCTTTTGATTTTTTCGCTACTTTTTCTAAAACCTCACTAAAAGGTATAATCGGTTCCATCTTATACCCGCAATCGTCAGATAAAGCTCCTCCCATAGAAAATAATTCCTCTTGCGGGTATCTTCTACATATCCCAGGACGAGTTTTGTGAATTCTGCACTTATGAGTTTCCGGATCAAGATTTTGGCATTCAAAAATTAGACCAATATCATCTTTTCCAATAACTTTTAAATATGAGTAAAACCGATGCAAATATTGAAGTTTTTCAAATTCTTTTTCATCTTGAACGACATGCTTGTAATGCTTTACGTAAATTTGAGTACAGCATTTCCCGCATGCCTTACATTTTCCTGTCCTATAATATTTCCTTTTAAGAATTTTTGATAAAAAGAATTTTTTTAACTTTTCGAACATACAAACATCATAACATAAAGTTTTGTAAACTTTTAATTAACTAATGGCAAATCTAAATCTTCAGGAGAATTATAAAAAATGTAAAAGCCGAAAACATTATAATAACTATAACATAACCAAAATAACCAACCTTGACCTCTAAAATAAAAGAGGTCTTTTTCTTATGTATAAATATTTTTCAGAAAAAATGATAATAATTCCTACTTTACAAATTTAAAATTATGGTGTATGATAAAACATGTAAAAAGAGGCTAAATTTTTTGTATTAAGAAAGGTGGTAAAAATGGCTAAATTTGTATGTACAGTATGTGGTTGGTCAACAGAAGCAGACAAAGCTCCTGAAAGATGCCCATTATGCGGAGCAACTACATTCAAAGAAATAAATACAGCTGAAGGTAAAGTATACGCTTGCGAACACAAAGTAGGCGATGGAAAAGTTGAAGATAAAGAAGTTATGGAAGGCTTAAGAGCTCACTTTGCAGGAGAATGTACAGAAGTTGGTATGTATCTTGCAATGGCTAGAGTTGCTGAAAGAGAAGGCTATCCTGAAGTTGCAGAAGCTTACAAAAGATACGCTTTTGAAGAAGCTGAACACGCTGCAAAATTCGCTGAATTATTAGGCGAAGTAGTTACAGATTCTACAAAGAAAAACCTTGAATTACGTGCAGAAGCTGAACACGGTGCTTGCGAAGGTAAATTAGCTATCGCTGCTCGTGCTAAACAATTAGGCTATGATGCAATTCATGATACAGTTCATGAAATGGCTAAAGACGAAGCTCGTCATGGTAAAGGTTTTGACGGTCTTTTGAAAAGATATTTTTCATAACTAATTGATGTCATAATCTTAAAAAGAGGTGATTATAAATCACCTCTTTTTTTAATTCGCTTTTTATTTACTTTAAAATATTTTTAATAAAATTATCTTCTGTTTAATTCAATATTATTTTCATAAAGAAGTTGTTTTCTTTTCAACTTATACAAGTCATTTTTTTGTTCTTCTGATTTTCTCAATTCAGAATAACAAGCAGACTTTGAAACATCATCAGCCAAAGCATTACAACTTTTTAAATAACTTTCAAAACTAGCTCTTCTTTCTGCCCAATAATTCTTTTTAACACGTTCAGCTTTGACAAATGTAAACACATTAAAAATATCATCACGACTTGTATAGACAGCATTTTCATAACCTGTTTCACAAAAATCAGTCCATTTTGGCGGTAATACAAGAGGCTTAACTACTTCTGAAGATTTTTCCGGAAGCTTAACTTCTTCAACAGGCAAAGGAGTTGTGTTATCAAGCGCTTCCACATCATCTTCAGATTTAACTGGAACTGCTGTAAAAATAACAAGTAATCCTAGAATTAACAATAATTTTTGTTTCATGATATCTCCAAATTAGGCGTTTACAAATTCTTTTACTTCTTTACGTTTAACTTTTCTTGTAGTAGTCCTCGGCAGAGGATCTTTTCTTACTATTATATTAATAGGACGTTTGTATGCTGTCAACCGCAAAGATAATTTTTTAACTTCATTTTTAATAAGTTTATCAACTGTATCCCATTCATATTTCTCATAAATATCAGAATCAGGAACAATTACAGCCGTAATCTCCTCTGTACCGTCTTTTACTCCAAAAGTTCTTGAAGTTCCCAGTACGCAGACCTCAGAAAAATAAGGACTTTTTTCTAACACTGCTTCCACTTCCTCAGGAAATACTTTTTTACCGCCTGACAATACAATCATATTTTTAATTCTGCCTGTGATATAAATATGTCCTTCCTTACTTATTTTTGCAATATCACCTGTATGCAGCCAGCCATTTTCATCTATAACTTCTGATGTCATTTCAGGCTGGTTATGATAACCCTTCATTACAGATGGGCCTTTTAGCATCAATTCATTTGTTTCTTCATCAATTTTTGCTTCCAAACTCTTCAAAGGTCTGCCTACAGATGCAATATCTCCTCGCCTATCAACATTTACTGATACAACAGGGCTTGCTTCAGATAAACCGTAACCTTGATAAACTTTTATACCTATTCTTTCAAAAAATTCTCCTACAGAAATATCTAACGGTGCACCACCTGATATACAACCTGAAAAATGTCCGCCAAATTTTTCATGAATTTTCTTAAACATCAATTTTTTTAATCTGTAAGACGGTACAAATTTTGCAAGTTTAAACAACAATTCAAAACCTATTTTTACATATTTCGGAGCATTATTTAATTCTGATTCTATTCCCATTTTCAAAAGTTTCAAAAATGCAGGAACAACAATCATGAATTCAACCTGTTTTTCTCGCATAATACTTAAAACATCTTTAGGTTTTAGACTCGGAGTGTAATAAACTGAAAATCCAAAATTTAAAAAAGTTGAAAAACCGACAGTCATTTCAAAAAGATGATTCATTGGTAAAATTGATAAAATATTTACATGTTCATATGGCAAAATTTTATCAAGTGCATATTTTAAATCATCTAACTGTGCCAACATATTTTCAAAAGAAATTTCAACACCTTTTGGGGCTCCTGTTGTCCCTGATGTATAAATTATAAATGCCGTCGATTTAGAGCTTCTAAAACTCCATTTGTAATCATAATTATCCGCTAATTGATAAATACTTTTAGTATCAATATTATAAGATGGCTCATCAACTAATAGAATTTCTTTAAGTGATGGAATTTCTTCTTTCAAAAATTTTGCCATCTCTAAATGAGCCTTAGAAACAAGAATTACACTAGGCTCACAATCTGACAAAATTGACTTCAATTCATATTTTGTGAGCTTCACATCTAATGGCACAGTAATCATCCCTGAAATTACCGATGCAAAAACACAAGCCCCATATTCAGGTTTAGATTCTGATAATATCGCAAGTCTGTCACCCTTTTTTACTTTTAACTCAGTCATTAAATAATGCGCTAACTTCCTCGATAAAAGTCCAACCCCGCGATAAGTGAATTCCTTCCAGCCGTATTGAGTCTTCATACCTAATGCAACTTTATCAGCATACTTTTCTGTACGTTCATGAAGCAGCATTAACACATTTTTTCTGCTTAATCCCATATAATAAACACCTTTCAACCGTATATTTTCAACATAATATTTTATATGGCAAAAGTCAAGTATATTAAGTATTTTTGTATTATAATTTTAACAGTAAAGGTATAAATAGCAGGGATTAAAAATGAAAAAAGTTTATATAGAAACAATGGGATGTCAAATGAATAAATCAGATACCGAAAGAATGCTTGGTATACTATCTCATTTTGACTATGAAGAAACAAAAGAACCACAAGATGCTGATCTTGTAATGGTAAATACATGTTCAATCAGACAATTGAGTGAAGATAAAGCATTCAGCCAATTAGGTGTATGGGGAAAATGGAAACAAGACAGACCCGATTTGAAAATTGGAATATGCGGATGTGTTGCTCAACAAAAGGGAAGAAAAGTTTTTTCAAGAGCACCATATGTTGATTTTGTACTCGGTACTCATCAAATTTATTCATTACCTGATATTATAAAAAGAGTTAATGAAGGAGAAAAAGTTTGTGCGTGTGAAGAAACAAACATGCCGACAATCAATGAAGAAGGCTTCCCAATCAATCGTGTAAAATCTACAAATGCATGGATTAACATAACAGAAGGCTGTAACAATTTCTGTACATACTGTATTGTACCTTACACAAGAGGCAGAGAACGTTCAAGACTTCCAGAAACCATTATCAAAGAAGTAAAAGACGCTCTTAATGCAGGTTTTAAAGAAATTACATTATTAGGTCAAAACGTTGACAGCTATGGCAAAGATTTCCCAACAAAACAACAAGAAAGAGAAGATCTTGCAAATTACAGACTTGCAAACCTTTTAAGAGATTTAAATAAAATCGAAGGAAAATTCAGAATTCGCTTTGTAACATCTTATCCGACAGATATTACAGACGAACTTATTGAAACAGCGGTAGAATTAGATAAAGTATGTGAATACTTCCATATTCCAATGCAATCAGGAAGTTCTCCTGTACTCAAAGCAATGAACAGACGCTATGACAGAGAAACTTATGCAAAAATTGTTGAAAAAGTTCGCAAAATGGTCCCTGATGTTACAATCACAAGCGACTTCATTGCAGGTTTCCCAGGAGAAACAGAAGAACAATTTGAAGAAACTCTTACTGCAATAGATGAATTTGAACTTGATTACTGCAATGTAGCAGCATATTCTCCAAGAGAAAAAACAGTCGCTGCAAAATGGACAGATAAGTTTATTCCTGAAGATATCAAAGATGAAAGATTTCAACGTTTAAATAAAAAAATTCAAGAAAACTGCCTTAAATCAAACCTTAAATACGTAGGCAGAGAAATGGAAGTCTTAGTCGAAAGTTTTTATGAACATAAAGGCAAAAAAATAAACACAGGCAAAACAAGAAACTTCAAAACTGTTCATATTCCTTGTGATAAAGACTTAACAGGAGAATTTGTAAACGTAAAAATTACAGGTGCAAAAACCTGGTACTTACAAGGAGAAATAATTTAATAACATAAGATGTTATTAAATTATTACAAAATAGAAATCTCTACGTGCGTAGCACAAAAAAAATGGCTGAATTATAAAAATTCAGCCTATATTTTTTTGGTGAAAAAATATAAAATTTACGCATCAAAGTCAGTTTTCATGACATTGTGTGCAAAACCTGTTAAGAAACCGACACCTGCACCTGCAACTAAAAATGGGATTGCCGGTCTTTTAATTTTTAACATTACGTGGTATGCAGTCATAAAACGTCTTGTTAAATTTTTAGATGTTTCATTAACTGTTCTAATAATACCTCTGAATTCCTTACCTGCTAATGATTCTTCGCCGCCAAGAGCTTTAACTCTTTTGGCAATACTTTTACTTGTAAAAGCATCTTTGTCATTGGAATCTATCATTTTAATAAATAAATCTTGAGCTTTTGATTTTACACCATTACCTCTAAAATCATCAGCTTTTGCCCTATTTGTAACTTTACGGCAATAATTTAGCATTGAACGACGGCTAATATTATCTTCTTGTTTTTGTACCGGATACAAATATTTTAGAGCGTATCCGCCTGCCATTCCTACTGCTGTTGATTTAATAATCGTATTCAATCTTGAATTATCATGTTGTCCTACTGCACTTACTGTCATAGCTAATAAACCTTTACTTAACTAATACACGTAACTAGTATTCCCTTTACCGTTGAATTTATAAATTCAACTTTCAGAATACATATATGGCAGATTTACACTTAAATATTTTGAACTCTTATCCCGTGAAAACGACATCGCTCAAAACTGAGTAATTAAATCCACATGGGATGATAACACATAATTATTTTTTTGTCAAGGCTTTAATAAAGTTTAGTAACAACATAACAATAACTATAGCAACAATGTAAATAAAATAATGTTTTATTGTTGCTGAACCCATAAACAATGATGCTAAAGCTCCTGCAATAATTGCTACTGATGTCAAAATCATTACAGTTTTCTTTTGAGAAAAACCTGCGTGCAATAATTTATGATGAATATGTTCAGCATCGGCTACAAATGGGGATTTCCCTTTTGCAATTCTTCTTAAAGAAGAAAATGTAATATCCATAATAGGTACAGCTAATACTAAAAATGGTAATAATATAGCTAGAGTAGCAGCTTTCATTACACCAGTTATTGATATTGTAGCAAGTAGAAACCCTGAAAATAGTGCCCCGCTGTCACCCATAAAGATTTTTGCAGGATTAAAATTATATGTTAAAAACGCTAACATAGAACCTGCTAAAATAAAACCAATTAAAGCACTTATAGGGCTTGGAGGAGTCATTGCAACTGCAATAATAGCTAAAGTTACAGCATTTACAGTAACTACTGATCCTGCAAGGCCATCTACACCATCAATAAAATTCAAAGCATTAGAAATACCAACAATCCATAACAAAGTTATAGGATATGAAAATATTCCTAAATGCCCGATAAACGGTACATTATTGATTTGTACGCCCAATAAATAAACTAATGTAGCTATAGAAATTTGCAAAAATAATTTGAATTTTGCATCAAGATTGTAAATATCATCAACAAGTCCTAATAAAAACATTAAAGAACCGCCTAGTAAAATTCCAGAAAGCAAACTTCCATAAGGGTAATAACTCATAAACACAAGACATAAAAACGTCAACATTGTACTTGCCCAAATTGCAACACCGCCTATACGCGATATCGGTTTTGTATGGATTTTTCTTTCATTTGGAACATCTACAAGTCCTTCTTTTTTAGAAAAACTTATTACCAAAGGCACCAAACATACTCCGATTAAATAAGCTATTACTGTTCCGATTACATGTGCATGTGTTAATTTGATTAACATAAATTATCCCTTTTAATTTATTTGTATATTGGGTATTTCTTACAAAGTTTTAAAGAACGTTCTCTTAAATTTTGTAAGCCCAATTCATTATCTGACGAAAATATTGCAGATGCAATAATTTTTGCAACTTCAATCATATCTTCTTCTTTAAACCCTCTTGTTGTCACAGCAGGAACACCTAATCTAATTCCGCTTGTAACAAAAGGACTTTGAGGGTCATTAGGTACTGTATTTTTATTAGCTGTAATTCCAACTCGTTCTAAGACATTTGCCATATCTTTTCCTGTTTTACCGGTCTTTCTCAAATCCAGAGTCATCAAATGATTTTCAGTCATACCGCCTACAATATCCATACCTTCATCCATAAGACCTTGTGCTAGAGCTTTAGCATTTTTCAAAATCTGTTCTGCATAAGTTTTAAATTCAGGTTTAGAAGCCTCTAATAAAGCAACAGCTTTACCAGCAATAATATGTTCTAAAGGTCCGCCTTGTAATCCTGGGAATACAGCTTTGTCAATAATTTGAGCAAATTCTTCATCACACATAGTAATTCCGCCTCTTGGACCTCTCAAAGATTTATGAGTAGTTGTAGTTACAAAATGAGCATAACCTGCAGGTGACGGATGAAGTCCTGCAGCTACCAAACCTGCAATATGAGCAATATCAGCCAGTAAATATGCACCAACCTCATCTGCAATTTCTCTAAACTTTTTGAAATCTATAATTTTTGAATAATTACTTGCACCGCAAATAATTAATTTAGGCATGTGTTCATGAGCCATTTTACGGACATTATCATAATCTATATTACCGTTCTCATCTACTCCGTAGCTTTTTACATCAAAATAAAGACCTGAGAAATTAACAGGAGATCCATGAGATAAGTGACCACCATTTGACAAATCCATTCCTAATACTTTATCACCAGGTTTTAATACAGCCATAAATACAGCCATATTTGCTTGTGCACCACTGTGAGGCTGAACATTTGCATGATCCATATGGAAAAGTTCGCATGCTCTTTTTTGTGCTGTTTCTTCTATCACATCGACATTATCACAACCGTTATAAAAACGTTTATGAGGTTTGCCCTCTGCGTATTTATTTGTCAAAACACTACCACAAGCTTCCATTACAGCTTCTGATGTAATATTTTCACTTGCAATTAACTCAATAGTGTTTTGTTGTCTTTCAAACTCTTTTTCAATCTGTTCTGCTACTAACGGATCAACTTTTTTTATATGTTCTAAATTCATGTTTTACCCTCCCCAGCATGCTTTAGTGAAACTTTCAACAGCTGTAATAATTATTGCTCTCACTTTCACCTTGCACATTACCCTAGACTATAATGCAATTATATGTGAAAATTAAAAAACTTACAACTTATTAAGCATATTTCTGACATAATTAAAATATTCGTTGTTATTATATTTTTCTATTGTTTTTTGCAAGTCTTCTTTTGTTACAAAGCCCATTCTATATGCAACTTCCTCAAGGCAGGCAATCTTTATACCCTGATTTTCTTCAACGGTTTGAACAAATTGACTGGCTTGCAAAAGTGAATGATGAGTTCCTGTATCAAGCCATGCAAAACCGCGTCCCAATAATTCCACATTCAAATTACCGTTTTGAAGATAAATCTTGTTCAAATCAGTGATTTCTAATTCGCCACGAGCGGAAGGAGATAAATTTTTTGCATACTCTACAACTTTATTATCATAGAAATAAAGACCTGTCACTGCGTAATAAGACTTTGGATTTTGTGGTTTTTCTTCAATAGATATAACCTTACCATCTCTATCAAATTCAACAACTCCAAATCTTTGAGGATCTTTCACCGGATACCCAAACACTGTTGCGCCGCCATTATTTGTAATATCAGATACAACTCTTTTTAATTTTCCTGAAAATCCACCTCCATAAAAAATATTATCACCCAAAATCAAAGCGACACAATCATCTCCAATAAATTCTTCTCCAAGGATAAAAGCTTGAGCAAGTCCATCAGGAGATGGCTGTTCTTTGTATGAAAATTTGACTCCGAATTGACTGCCGTCACCTAAAAGTCTTTTAAAATTAGGTAAATCAACAGGTGTTGAAATAATCAGAATATCTTTAATACCTGCAAGCATTAAAACCGAAATCGGATGATAAATCATTGGTTTATCATAAATCGGCAATAACTGTTTTGATACAGCAATTGTACTTGGATGTAATCTTGTGCCTGCACCGCCTGCTAATACAATACCTTTCATAAATACCTCGTTTTTTAAGTATTCTACTTGAAATTCAAAAGATTTTCAACATAAGTATATAAAAACTAATTTTCCACATTTCTTAATTCAATATAATCTTTTAGTGCGGCTTGCCAGTTTCTGCAAATTTTATCATTATCCATAACGCTATATGCAGGACGCTTAGCCGGACGTGGAAATTTATCAGTCGTACAAGGTTTCAAATTAACTTCCAGTCCTGCTTGAGCAAAAATTTCTTTTGCAAAACCATACCAGGTAGTCGAGCCTGAACCGCATACATGGTAAGTTCCATAAGGTTTTGAAAGAAGTTTCAAAATACCATTTGCCAATTCAACAGTCCAAGTAGGACAACCCATCTGATCGTCAACGACATTAACTTCTTCTCTGTCAGCAAGACCTATCATTGTTTCAACAAAATTCTTTCCATGATGACCGTAAAGCCAAGAAGTGCGAGCTATATAATATTTTTCACAAAGACTTCTTACTGCTTCTTCACCCTCGTATTTTGTAGCACCATAGTTATTTATCGGATTTGGTCTATCATCTGGTTTGTAAGGTTCATTTTTTGTTCCGTCAAATACATAATCTGTTGAAATATATACAAGAGTAATTCCTAGTTTCCCGCAAGCCTCTGCAATATTTTCAGTTCCAGTTACATTAATGAGCTCAGCAGTTTTCAAATCTTCTTCAGCTTTATCAACATTTGTATAAGCTGCGCAGTGAACAACTAAATCAGGTCTAATATCAGTTAATACCTGCTTTACCTGCTCTGCATTTGTAATATCTAATGTATCTACATCAGTTTCTATTACAAAAGCTCCGGCATCTTCAAATATCGGACATAAATCCTGCCCTAACATTCCTTTTGCACCTGTTACCAATACTTTCATTATACTAATTCCTCTCTTTTTTAAGCTGCAAAGATGCTAAGAAGCATAGATGTATCACAAATTTTATAAATTTCAGGAACTAAATCCATTGCTTTTTGCCAAACTTTTAATTCCTTATACATTATAGCACCTATGAAACAGACTTTGCCTCTTTACATCTTTGCATCTTAGCATCAATGTTAGCCATCCAATCTTGATTTTTCAAATACCAATCAATAGTAATTTTAATACCTTCCTCAAAAGTTAATGAAGGCTTCCAGCCAAGTTCTGACTGAATTTTATCATTACAAATTGCGTAACGTTTATCATGACCTAATCTGTCTTCTACATATTTAATTGAAGATTCATCTTTGCCCATAGCATCTAAGATAAGATGAGTAATCTCCATGTTAGTTTTTTCATTGTGTCCGCCAATGTTGTATACTTCCCCAACTCGGCCTTTATGCAATACTGTATCGATTGCAGCACAATGATCATATACATATAACCAGTCACGAACATTCATACCGTCACCATATACAGGGACTTTTTCGCCTTTCAAAAGTTGAGAAATAAAGAAAGGAATAAGTTTTTCCGGATACTGATAAGGGCCGTAATTATTAGAACATCTTGTTGTCAACACCGGCATATTATAAGTTTCATGATAAGCTCTTACAAGCATATCAGCAGAAGCCTTTGAAGCTGAATAAGGGCTATTAGGAGCAAGTGGTGTAGTTTCTGTAAAATAACCTGTTTTACCTAAAGTTCCATACACCTCATCTGTAGATACCTGTAAATATCTTTGAGTCTTAAATTGACGTGCAGCCTGTAATAAATTTAATGTACCTTTTACGTTAGTTTCAATAAAAATTTCAGGCCCTGTAATTGAACGATCCACATGAGATTCTGCCGCAAAATTAACAACCGCATCAACTTGTTCCACCAATTCTGGTACAAGTTTTTTATCACAAATATTTCCATGAACAAATGTATAATTAGGATTATCTTTTACATCATCAAGATTTTCAATATTGCCGGCATATGTTAAAGCATCAAGATTTATTATTTTATAATCAGGATGATTTTTTAACATATGTCTTACAAAACAACTTCCAATAAAACCGGCACCACCAGTTACAAGTATTTTTGACATTATTCTAATTTCTCCTTATATTGAGAAGAACAGAAGTCAGGAAGACAAGAAGACAAGCTATTTTCATAAAAATTACTCATCATTTTCCTCCGACAACTTTCTTCTTAACGCATTGATTCTTTTTGTTAATACTTTATTTTTTTCATGTATATTTGCTAAATTTTGCAAAAAGCCTAATTCTTCGCAAATTGTTAATACGACATCCACTTCATCCATAGATGCAGCAGCAATATTTAGAAAATGAGAAAAATCTTTTGATGAAGCACGACATTTCCCCTCTGCAATATTTAGAGGAACTGACACCATTGCACGTTTTAGCTGACTTTTTAAGTTGTATTCTTCCGATTTTGGCAACTTATCAGCTAAAGCATACACATCTTTTAATAAATCAATACTATCACGCCAGATTTCTAACTTTCTATACATTAAAGAGCTTGACCTCCTGACATCTTGCCCTCTGCCAGACTGCCCAAAATCTCTTTAAGAGATTTTTGATTCTTGTCTTTTTCAGATAAAATAGGGTCAAAATCTATATCCCAATCAATATTTATATCTTTGTCGCACCACAAAACACCCCTGTCAGCTTGAGGAGCATATTCTCCGCTTGCTTTGTATAAAAGCTCTGCTTCATCAGATAACACAACAAAACCATGAGCAAATCCTTCTGGAATAAATAACATATGTTTGTTTTCTTCTGACAACTCAACTTTTACATACTGACCAAAAGTTTCTGATTCAGGCCTTATATCTACTGCAACATCATAAATCCTACCACGACCACATCTTACAAGTTTTGCCTGACCATAAGGTTTCGCTTGATAATGCAAACCTCTTAAAACATGGGCTGTTGATTTGGAATGATTATCCTGATTGAATTCTACATCTATACCATTTGCATAAAAATCAGATTTTTTATAACTTTCCATAAAAAATCCACGATTATCACCAAAAACTTTTGGCTTAACTAAAATTACATCCTTAATCTTTTGCGGTTCAAATTCAAACGGCATTTTTATAACCTTTCCGATAAAAATTTATTTTATCCTAACTTACACTAGCTCCCTTTTATATAGATTTAAGTATCTTATTTAAAATTATTATACATCAAAATTCTGATATTAACAAAGTGGGGAATAGATTTTTATTTATATAAAAAGATAATTATTTTTGTAATGAGGATTTTTTTATGAAAAATAAATTTAAAACTTTTTTTATTTTGTTTAACTTACTGCTTTTAACCCAAGGAATATCTTACGCTATGGAAAATAAAATTAAATTTGATAAAGATACATACTACCTGTCAAACCCTGACAGTGAAACAAAAAACTATGACTACCTTTTAAAAGATGAAAATATCGGAAATTGGCACACCAAAATCCAAATCACAAATTTCCCTGATTTAACAAACCCGACAGATGCTGCCGCACAATATGCTCATGAAATTCAAGAAAAAACAAAGGGTGCATCAGTTTTAGTATATCCAGATGTTTCAATAGTCGGATATTTAACTTTCCCTGAAAATAAAGAATACTACGAATACAACACAGCAGTCTACCAAACATCAAAAGGAAAAGGACTAGACAGATTTTCTTATGCAAAACGATTTTACTCGTCAGAACTTGGCGGACAAGAAGAAGCTCGAAAAAAAGCTATAGATTTTGCTGAAAAAAATAACAAAAAATACATGGAACTTGTAACCAAAGAAGCTCCAAAATATAAAGTTGATTAGAACTTAAATAGTTACTCTATGTAAAGAATAATTTTAAATTCGCACACAGATTATATTTGTGATACAATATCACTATATATAAAATTGATTTGAGGGAGAAATAATGAGTAACCAACAAAATATGTTCGCGGATGGAAAAATTGTTCCTGTAAATATTAGAGAAGAAATGAAACGTTCATATATCGATTATGCAATGAGTGTAATCGTAGGTCGTGCATTACCGGATGTTCGTGACGGTCTAAAACCTGTTCACAGACGTATTTTATATGCAATGAACGAACTTGGAATGACTCCTGACAAACCATTTAAGAAATGTGCACGTATTGTTGGTGAAGTTTTAGGTAAATACCACCCTCACGGTGATACTGCTGTATATGAAGCATTAGTTCGTATGGCGCAAGATTTCTCTACTCGTTACCTAACTGTAGACGGTCATGGAAACTTCGGTTCAGTTGACGGTGACGGTGCAGCTGCAATGCGTTATACAGAGGCTAGAATGCATAAAATTACGCAATCAATGCTTGCGGATATTGATTGTGAAACAGTTGAATTTGAACCTAACTTCGATGGTTCATTACAAGAACCTTCTGTATTACCTGTTAGACTTCCAATGCTTTTATTAAACGGCTGTTCAGGGATTGCAGTTGGTATGGCGACAAATATTCCGCCTCATAACCTTTCTGAAATCGTTGACGGAACAATCGCTTTGATTGATAACCCTAACATTACCGTATCTGAACTTATGGAATATGTTAAAGGGCCTGATTTCCCAACAGCTGCAACAATTATAGGTTTAAGCGACATTAAACAGGCTTATGAAACAGGCAGAGGCTCTATCAAAATGCAGGCAGTTGCTAACTTTGAAGAAATTGCAGGTGGCGGCGGACGTCAAGCTAGAACTGCTATTGTTGTTACAGAAATTCCTTATCAGGTAAACAAAGCTGTTTTAATCGAAAAAATAGCCGAACTTGTTAAAGATCAAAGAATTACAGGTATTTCAGATATTCGTGATGAATCTGACAGAGAAGGTATGCGTATCGTAATTGAACTTAAACGTGATGCGAAACCTGATGTTGTTAAAAATAATTTATTCAAATATACTCAACTTGCTACAACTTTCGGGGTTAATATGCTTGCATTATGTGGCAAACAACCTAGATTGATGAATTTATACGAAGTATTATCAGAATTCGTAGAACACAGAGTTGAAATCGTTACAAGAAGAACTATTTTCTTCTTGAAAAAAGCTAAAATCAGAGCTCACATTTTGGCAGGTTTGATTATTGCACTAGGTTCTATTGATGAAGTAATTGAACTTATCAAAAAATCAAAAACAACCGATGATGCTAGAGTAGGTTTGATGAGCAGATTTGGTCTTGACGTTGATCAATCTAACGCAATTTTAGAAATGCAATTAAGAAGATTGACAGGATTAGAACAAGACAAAGTTAAAGCTGAATATGATGAATTAGTTAAGAAAATTGCTGAATATGAAGATATTCTTGCAAGCCGTCAAAAAATTCTTAATATTATCAAAGAAGAACTTTTAGAAGATAAAGAAAAATACGGCGATGACAGAAAAACTCAAATCTTACCTGAACAAGGTGAAGTTACAATCGAAGATTTAACTCCAAATACTCCTATGGCAGTATTTATTACTCACCAAGGATATTTGAAACGTATTTCTTTAGATACATTTGAAAGACAAAATCGTGCAACTCGCGGCAAATCAGGTATTAAAACAAAAGAAGATGATGACATTCAACATTTCTTCACAGCAATGATGCATGATAAAGTATTGTTCTTCTCATCTAAAGGAACAGTTTACAGCTTGAATGTCTATGACTTCCCAGAAGGCGGACGTCAAGCAAAAGGATTGCCTATCGTAAACGTGCTTCCAATTGATCAAGATGAAAGAATTACAGCAGTTGTACCAGTAAGTCAATTCTCTCATGAATTGAACTTGATAATGCTTACTAAAAAAGGTTATATCAAACGTATCGAATTAGATAACTTTGTAAACATTAGAAGAAACGGTATTATCGCTATCGGACTAGAAGAAAATGATGAATTGAATTGGGTAAAATTAGCAACTGCAAGAGATGAAATCATTATCGGTACATCTTGCGGTATGGCTATTCGCTTCCCAATTGAAGATTTAAGACCATTAGGCAGAAGTGCAAGAGGTGTTACTTCTATGAAATTACGCACAGGCGATGAAATCGTAGGTTGCGACATCGTTCCTCGTGATTACGATGCGGATTTACTTGTAGTTACATCTGACGGTTTCGGTAAACGTACAAAATTATCAGAATTTAGAAGTCAAAATAGAGGCGGAATAGGTCTTATCGCAACTAAATTCAAATCAACTTCATCAAAACTTGTTGCATTGACTATCGTAAAAGAATCTGATGATATTATGATGGTAACTGCAAACGGCGTTGTAACAAGATTGAATGCCGGATCAATTTCTCGTCAGGGACGTCCAGCAACAGGCGTAAGAGCTCAAAACTTAACAGAAAATGATACAGTTGTATCTGTTAATAAAATCTTAAACCCTGATGAAGATGAACAGGTTAAAAAAGATGTAGCAGCTATGGACGCTGAAGAAGCTCAAAATAATGTTGCTCAAACAAGCCTGTTAGATAACAACAATTCAGAAGAATAATAAAATTAATAAAAAATAAATAAAAAAAATAGTGTCTTATAAAGACACTATTTTTTTATGGAATTATAAAATTTAATTCACACTTTTTATTGTAATTACTTGTCGTTGTCTATCTACATAATAATCAGTTTTTTCTAAAATATCATTCCCTATTATGCCATCAAAAGCTTTATTTTCAGTAGGCATAATAAATGTTTTCAAATCTTTAAATTCAGAACTGCCTAATTTTATATTCAAATTAGCAATAGGAGTAACCGTTTTTGTTCCGTTTGCAGATTGAGAAATCCCAAAAATGTTAGTTTTTACAGGAATATGTCTGCTTTTTATAAAATTCCCATATACAACAGATGATGTTGCACCTGTATCAATTATAAATTTTGCGGGATAACCATTAACTAAAACATTTACAAGCATTAATCCGTTTAAATTTTTAAACGGAATACTCTCACTTTTGAATTGAGATGATGAATGATAAGGTTTTCCTGTAATTTCAAAATACTTAGATTTTGCATCAGTCGCACCATTTATATCAAGTTTTGCAGTTTTTGCATAATATTCAACAGCTAAATCTTTTTTTCCGATTTTTTGATACAAAGATGCAAGCATATACAGATCATAAGAGTTATTGCTAAATTTTTCCGCAGCTTCTTTTCTGTATTTTAAAGCGTTATTATAATCACCTTTATTTTCATAAATTGAAGCAATAGTTGCCCAAGCTATTTCATAGCCTGGGATTAAATCTTTCAATTCTAAAAACAAACTTATAGCTTCATCATCTTTCCCAATATTTGCATAAAAATTGGCAAGAGAAATTTTATAATCAACGTTATCAGGAGAATACTTTACAGCATTTTTCAAATACAATTCAGTATTATCTCTATCACCCAAATTGTAATATACAAGACTTAATAAATAATTGCTAAAAGCATCTTGTGGATTTAATTTTAAAAGTTTCATACAAGTTTGCTCAGCCTGATATAATTCATTTGTGTTCATTTGAACATTATATTTTAAAATATAAAAATCTTTTGCAATATCACGAGGAGGTTTACCCTCAAGTAATTTTTCAGCTTCCTGCAAATTAGCATTTCGGAAAGCATCTTGAGCTGCAATATAATTTTTATGCATTTGAATATTTTCCTGATACATTGAATATCCGACAAATGCACCGATAACTCCTAATACAAGAATACAGCTGATTATTATTGATTGTTTAAAATCCATTCATCTTCCCCTGATTTTTGAAAAAGTATAATATAACTCAAATTATTTTGCAACATAGAATTCTGCAGATGCAAAAATCTTATGCGGATTGTCTTTTGAATACACACGCATAAAATAATATCCATCTTCATTCAAGACAAAATAATCTGTAAAGTAGTTTACTTCTTCATCTTTTAATCGAATATTTCTTGTCTGAATTAGATTATATCCAAATTGACCATATTTATTATCTTTTTTTATTATTTGAATATAAAGATATCTTGATTCAACTTTTTTAGGCATAAGAATTAAATAATAAATTCTTGAACCTCTTTGAAAAACCGTTGAAGAATCATAGATATTTTTTTCTGTAATCGGATATTTATTAAAAAGAATAGAAGCTCTATCCTTTACACAGGCTGTTGTTGTAAATATCAAAAATAACGCTAGACAAGATAATATTAATTTTTTCATTTTTCCAGATTTTTAATTTTTTGTTGAACAACATTAGCTAAATCTTCATCTTTAGTTTGAGTTAAGAAGATTTTATAATTATTCAACGCTTCTTTCTTATTATTATCCTGTTCATAAGCAAGTCCTAAAGCATAATATGCATAGCTGTAATTTGGATTTAGAGTTGTTACTCTGTGGAAACATTCTTTTGCTTTGTTATTATTTTTTTCATTTGCATAAACTAATCCCAAGTTAAACCAACCATCAGCATAATTAGGATTTACTATAATAGATTTTTTATAAAAATTAAGCGCATTTTTATTATCATTTTTTAATTTATAGATATTACCTATTTTTAGTAAAGTCACATCATCAGATGGATTAATTTTCAATGCATCTTGGTAATTATGTATTGCGACATCATAATTTTTCTTTTTATAATTTTCATCACCAATTGCAATCAAATTTTTATTTTGTTCACTATCTGCAACTTCACCAGCTTTTGCACTATCCATTGATAATGATATTTCTTTTATATCCGCTGTATTTTTACCTGCTGTTGAATTTGGAACATCTGTAGATTTTATATCAGTTGCTTTTTGAGTCATTGATATAAATTCAGCATACTCATTACTATATTGAATTTTTTCAGGCGACATTGAGATTGCTTTTTCATAATATTCTGACGCTTTATCGTTAATTCCACAAGCTCTATATGATTTTGCAAGTCCATAATATGCGTAACTATCTTTAGTGCCTCTTTCAATAGCTCTTTCAAAAGTTTCAGTCGCTAAAGAATAATTATGCGCCTGTAAATATTCATCACCTAACGCAACAAGAGCAGATGTTAGATTTTTTTGAATATTTGCATCATCTTTTGTTGTCAAAAGTTCTGTATAAATAGTTATTGCATCATTATAATTATTCATTGCATGCAATACTAATGCCTTATTGTATTTCAAGTTATAATCATCTTTTTTTACTAAAAGCACAGCATCATAATGTTTTAAAGCATTTGGATAATCTTTTTTCAAATGATAACATTTAGCCAAATCAGCTTCTAAATCAACATCTTTTTTATCCTTTTGCAACTCAAGAGCTTTTTCATAATTTGCAATTGTATCATCTAATTTATTAAGTCTTTTATAGACAACACCAATATTTTGGTAAGCTCTAGGATCATTTGGGTAATTTGCTATATAAATTTTGTAATTTTCAATAGCAGCTTCATCTTGTCCCATATCAGCCAAAAGATTACCATAGTCAAATCTGATAGAATGCAAAGACGGCTGTTGTCTGAATACAATATCATATTGTTTTAATGCTAGGTCATTTTTCCCTAATTCTTGATATGACATAGCCAAATTAATATGAGCAGATGTATTTTCAGGATCAGCATCAACAGCTTTTTCTAAAAATTCAGATGCTTTTTGGTAATTTTTAACTTCATATAATGCTAGCCCATAGTTATAAAAATCATTAAATCCTGAAGGATTTCTAGAATATAAATTTTCATATTCATTTACAGCATTTTGATAACTTCCATCACTTATATATGATGCTGCAAGATTTTCTCTTGCTTCCCAGTGCTGAGAATATGTAGATAAAAATTTATTGTAATTTTCTATTGCTGATTTATAATCTCTTAATTGATATTGGACATTTGCAATATTTAAATAATTATAAAGATATTCAGGGCACATTTCCATAACTTTGTTATAGGCATTCAAAGCTTCAAGATATTTACCTTGATTTTCATAAATACTGCCTATACTAATATAAATATATCCGTCAGTCGGCTTTAATTCAGCTACTTTTGCATAAGTTGCCAAAGCTTTTTCATATTCACCCATCTCACTATATACACCTGCGAGTTTTGTGTATATCATTACATCGTTTGCAGAAATATTTAAAGCCTGCTGTAATTTGCTTACAGCTGTTGCATAATCTTCTTTATACTCTGCAGAACATGCCTGTTGGTATAGAGAATTTGCCTCAGGTACCATAGAAAAGCCTTGAGTACCTGAAAACATAAAAACTAATAATGCCGAAACTAATAACTTCTTATTTATAGTGCCACTCTCCTAATCTTTTTTGTTATATTGATATTATATCAAAAAATTATATTTGTGTAAAACTATGAGAATATATTTCATTATTGAGTAATATTCTTGCAGTTTTAATAACTTTTAGCTGTTCTAAATCATTTTTATCAAATTCAACATCATCAAGCTCTCCAAAATTTGATATCATATCCGAAAGATTAATATACAATTTATCCAATTGAGATTTTGGAGAATTCATTTCAAGCATTTTTAAAATTCTTATTAATTCATCATCTTTTGCATCAATTATTGCAGCATCAAGTCCTGCACCAAAAGCTAACGATGCATATACCCTATTTATCAAAGGTCTTAAATCCTTAGGGCACCCGTTTGAAATATTAGATAACCCAATTACAGTTTTTACAGGAGGATCAAAACTTTCTTTAATCATTTTGATAGTATTTATAGCCTCAATCCCTTGAGATTGATCAACACAAATCGGTAATATCAAAGGATCAAAAAATAATTTTTCGTTATTAATACCTTTTTCCAAGCATTGTTCATAAATACTAAATGCAATCTCTAAACGCCCATCAGCATCTTTAGGAATTCCATTTTCTTTAGAAAGCGTCAAGGCTATAAGATTACTACCATATTCAACAGCTAATCCGCCAACTTTTTCAATACGTTCATCATCTAAAGAAATACTATTTATAAAAGTTTTTCCTTTAAATACCTCAAGACCTTTTTTCATTTCTTCTGAATTTGTAGTATCAAAAGAAATTCCACACTCACTATTATTTTGAATAATTTTTGCAAGCCAAGGAAGAACTTCTACTAAATCAGATTTTGCAGGTCCAACATTCAAATCAATATAATCCATTTTGTTCTGAGAGTTAATTAAGTCTAAAACAAAATTTTCATCACGTTTGATAAGTGCTTCCCTAACAATTTTTGAAATAACATGAATATTTTCACCGATTAAAATCATAGATAAATACTAACATAAACAAAAATTAAAAGATTATACTATCAGGCAATTGAAAAATTTCTTTACTACAATTACTATTAGTATGTCGATACTGCATCTAAAAATATTTACAAAAATTTACAGTTATTTTTTGGCGTTATCATTCAATTTCGCCATCAGCTACAATTTCAGCCACTAGAAAAGTAAGTCAACATATGTTATAATTTGTACATGAATTATATATGGGGTCACTAATTGCAAACTAAAAGGAGTAGGTCTATGACAGTGTTAGCATCTAAAACAACAAAGGAAAAAAGGATTAAATCTAAATTTAACGACGAATTTGAAAACTATTTAAAAAATCAATGCTTAAAAACAACATTCAACGGTCTTGAAATTGAAACATTCTCTTGGTACAAAAAAGTATTAGGTTTAATTTAGTCTTATTAGGATTTTCAGGGATATTAAAAATTTTTCAATACTAAAAAACCAACAGTCATCGAATGTTGGTTTTTTGGTCTGCTTGTAATAAACTCAAACTATGGATAATATACAAAACATAATAAATGAATTTCAACAAATTGAAAATGTAAAAGCAATTTCATTAGCAGGCTCAAGAGCAGCAAACTCATCTGATAAAACTTCAGACTATGATATATATGTATATTCTGATACTGAAATAGATATTCAAAAACGAGAAAATATAGCAAAAAAATTTTCAAACAAATATGAAATCAATAACTGCTTTTTTGGCCCTGGAGATGAATGGTTTATAAAAAACACAAATATCCAAATTGATTTAATGTATAGAACTCGAGAATGGATGGAAAATTCCATTGCAAATACTTGGACTAAACATTATCCTTGCGTAGGTTATTCAACCTGCTTTGTATTTAATTTAAAAAATTCTATAATCCTTTATGATCCAGAAAATTGGTATAAAAATTTGCAAACAAAAGTTTGTACAAATTACCCAGACGAATTAGCAAAAAATATAATTAATAACAATTTACCATTGTTGAAAAATAAAATTTCTGCATCATTTTATGAACAAGTAGAAAAAGCTATTAACCGCAAAGATTATGTAAGTCTAAATCATAGAATTTCAGCATTTTTGGCAAGTTATTTTGATATACTTTTTGCAGCAAATAAAGTTTTGCACCCTGGAGAAAAACGACTTATCCAATATGCAAAACAAAATTGCCAAAAACTTCCTAATAATTTTGAAGAAGATATAAATAATATTACAAGATATCCACTTGAAAATACTTTAGAAATTTTATCAAGATTAAATGAAAATCTTATAAGTATTATTTAGGGTCTTTTATTGTATTACTTTTAATAATGCTTATGAGAGAATCGACTTTTTTACCAAGACCTTTTTCATAAGCTTCAGCGTTCTCTGTAATTTCTTGGATAAGTTCTTCTGCACGTCTAGGTGCTACACCCATTGACATATCATATCTAAAATTTGAATATTTATATTGTGGTAAATTTTTATCTTTATAAAAACCTAACCATCTACCACTTGGGAAATGATCTGACGTACAACCCCAATCAGTTTCTACTAAACCACGTCCTTCGATAATACCTTTTGGTTTCATTCCTCTTTCAAAAAGCATTTCTCTTATAGCTGTCATTTCTTCAACATTATTACCGCAATTAGAATCAAGCAAACCACGAATTATTTTTTGTTCAAATTCAGGATTGCTTTGCGCAAATCCTATCAGTTCTTTTGCATAAGCAGTATTGTATCCTTTTTCAAACTCAAGATTAAATACATAATCACAGTCATCCGGTTTTGCATATTTTTTTATACTTTCTAATAATTTAGAAAATGATTCTGTTTTTTGTTCTGGTATTTCAAGATGCATTATCTCTTTTTTGGTAGAAAGTAATAATTTATTCATTTCCTTTCCTGACTTACCTTCCATTGCTGCAAAGTTAGCATTAATCAAATCAATACCTTTAAGCATAGGAATTGGCTCATCAGTTTTTCTTAAAACAACACCAATATCTTTGAGTTTTGCTCGAACAATATTTTTTTCTTCCGGACTCATTTTCATAGAACTAGTAGTATAACTACCATCTTTTTCAAATACTAGACGCATTTTTTTTCACTTGTCCATCAGGCAATTTTTCCTCATAGAACCAAGCAGGTTTTACTTCTGCACTAGGTTCTGATTTTGTGTAAAATTCACCTTTTTCTAATAGAGTTGTCTTACCGTCAGCAAACTTTTCTTCAATTTTGGTTATATTTCCAACTTCATCAAATGATTTGACAGTAGTTGAGAATAAGTCGCCATCTTTAAACTCTTTTATTTCTATACCAGTTTTTTTACCATCTTTTAATATATCAACAGTTTCTGGTCCATTTTTTAATGTTCCGTCAGGGTTTGTAAATTTAGTAGGAGCATCAGGTGTATCTTTTGCTTTAGGCAAAACTTCTTCGCCTATTTCTTCACCTGATTTAGGTTTAACAACATCAGGAGTATCTTTTGCTTTAGACGAAATATCGTCTAAAATTTCTCCTCCGTTTTTCTCACTTGCTTCTGCTATATCATCTGCAGATTTTTTAGCGCCGCCGAGTAATTTTTGAATACCTTCACCAAGATGACCTCTACGACCTGCAATTCCAAGTCCTATAACAGCAGCTAATGCTGTCGCTCCTATCATATATTTCGCAGCATTAGATTTTTCTTCATCCACAGTATCTATAGTTTTTTCAGTTTCTTCTTTTTTTATCTCTTGTTTAACTTGTGTTGATGTTTCAATGCCCCTAAATACAATTTTATCAATAGACATAATGCCCTTTCAGTTTTTCCCTATATCTATATAAAAACAAACAGATAAAAATTTTTGCAACTACTTATAAATAAATATAAAACATCTTTACATTTATTAATATTAAGAAATTTCTCTAATCATCTCTTGAGCTTCTTCACATTCAGGGAATGCATCTACTATTTTATCCAAAGTAGCAAGTGCAGAATCTTTATCATTCAATTTTTCATAACATCTTGCACTACTCAATAAAAGATTTACATTCAACGGATTTTCCTCAAGTAAATGTTTGAAAATATTATTAGCCTGTTCATAATTACCTAATTCGAAATAACATAGACCTAACATATTTTCACAATCATGAGTTTTTCCAAGTTCATATGATTTTACAAAAAACATTTTTGCGTCTTCATATTTTTCTTGCATAAATCTTATTTTTCCTGCAATAAAATGCATAAACCCGTTATTTGCTTGGTGTTCTAATGCATGTTCAATTTGCTCATATGCTTTATCAAAATCTTTTAAATGAATTTTATTTAAAGCTGAAAAACCAAGAGCATCAGCATTATGAGAATCTACTTCAAGAGCCTTTTGATAAAACTCATCAGCTTTTTCAAAATTAGTTGTTGCATGAAGATAGTTTGCATATTCAAAAAGAATATCAAAATCTTCAGGAGCTAATTTTAAAGCTTGATTAAATTCATCTTCGGCGTAATCAAACAATCTTTTGCTCAAATACAATACACCTAAATCTTTATGTGCAGGTGCAAATTCAGGATTAAGATCAATTACTTTTTTCAAAATCTTTTCAGCTTTGTCCATATCATCAGTTTTTACGCAAATATGAGCAAATTCATAATAAATTTCAAAAGAAACATTACCTTGAATAAGAATTTTTTCATACAGAGCTTTTGCATTCGCAAACTGATGAATTTTCACATAAATACTTGCAAGTTTTCTCAACATTGACACAGATTTTGGATTTTGCAATACAAGATGAGCAAGTATACCGATAGCACTTGAATAATCTCCGATAGCATCATAGCAGCAAGCAAGATTATATTTAAAATTAGTTTTTTCAGGATTATGCGTAACAAGCATTTTATAATGTTTTATAGCCTCGTCAAATTGAGCTGATTTAACCTCAGACAATGCAAGGGCTACTAAATAATTATCTTGAGCTTCAATCGCATAAGCTTTTCTAAAAAATTCACAAGCTTCTTTATGTTTATTTTGCAATTGCAAAATTGATGCAATATTAAAATATGTGATTGAATTATTTGGATCTAATTCGCTTGCTTTTAAAAAGTTTTCATAAGCCTTATCAAGATTTCCGACAGTTACATAACAAGTTCCCAAATTGTTATATAACTGAGAATGATTTGGATTTAATTTTAAAGCTTTTTCCAAATATTCAACAGCTTCATCAAAATTTTTCAAAGCCATATATGCAGTACCTGCAATATAATAAATTGTATAATCATCGTCCACATAATCTAAAGCTTTAATAACTGTATCTACAGCTTTTTGAGGCTCTTTATTTTTTACATAAACAACAGCTAAATTTTTATATGCATCAACATAACTGCTTCTCATCCTAATAACTTCTTCATAAGCAGAAATTGCATGCAAAAAATCATCTTGATTATCATAACAACTTGCTAAATAAAACCAACTTGTCGCATCATCTTTATATTTAACAACTGTTTCAAAAACAGCTTGTCCTTCTTTAAACTCATTAAGATTAATATGACATAAACCCAACAACTTTAAAGCTTCTACATCTTTTTCTTCATCATTGATTATACCAATCAATTCTTTTTTCGCATCTTCGTATTTTTTTTCGTTTATTAATCCGTTTATTCTATCTAAATTTTCCATAACTAAATTATATCTCAAACAAAACTTTCTTTACAGATTTTCGACACACGTGGTATAATATTATATCAACGCCTTAAAAATTCATTAAATTTTTGTTCGGAAAGGAACAAAAATGGGAAAATCTTCAAAATACCCTTCATACTCAGCCGGGACAATAACTATAAATGGTTCTGATAAAGCTAATACTTATAAAAAAGGGAATACTATATACACAAATTATAACATGTCAGAAGATGAAAGAAGAGCTTATGAATACGCTCAAAAATCATTTGCAGATTCTCTATCAAAAGTAAACGTTTTTGATGAAGATACAAAACAAAATCTTCAATCACAACTTGATGCCTACACCCTTAAAGGACAAAAAATCATTAACAATATCTATGAACCAATGTTAGATGATTTAAAAACTGATGTAGCATCTCGTTTCGGCAATTTAGACAATTCAGTATTTATGGATAATTTAAATTCAATTGAAGAAAACAGAGCAGAATCAATCAATAACCTAGCACAAGATGTTTTGGCAAAACAAGATGAACTAATAAGTAATGAATTAGCTCAAAGATACACATATCTTGGATTTTTACAAGATGTACAAAATCAGATGAATTCAAATATTCTAAATTACATCGGAGCATCACAACAAAACAGCTCATCAGGCAACAGCTACAACGCTCAATCATATGCTGCAAATCAAGCATCATCAAGCAATACATACAGCAACTATGCTAACCTAGCATCAGGCATATTAAGTTCTCTTGGACCGTATGGTATGGCAGCATCTGCAGCATTACAAATTTCAAAAAAATATGTATAAGTAAAAACTTTAAAACGGGTATTGAATTAATACCCGTTTTTTTGATGTATAATTTCAATATGAACATTTTACAAGAATTTGATACAATAGCAGCTATCGCAACTCCAATCGGTACAGGTGGCGTTGGAGTAATCAGAATTTCCGGAGATAAAAGTTTTGAAATTATTGATAAAATATATTCAAAACATAATCTTGAAGCTGGTAAAATTTCTCATGGCTGGATTTTAGATGGTGATAAAAAAATTGATGAAGTATTACTTCTACCTTTCAAAAATCCTCACAGTTACACAGGAGAAGATGTCATTGAAATTCATTGCCATGGCGGTATTAATGTTGTAAGAAATATTCTTGATGTTGTTTTGAAAAACGGAGCACGTATGGCTGAACGTGGCGAATATACAAAACGTGCATTTTTGAATAAAAAAATGGATTTATCTCAAGCTGAAGCAGTAGCAGATTTAATCCATGCTAAAACAAGAGATTTTGCAAAACAGTCAGCCAAAAATTTATCAGGTGTCTTAAGCACAAAAATAAAAGAAATAAGAAAAGATATATTTGATGTTCTTTCGAAAATCGTTGCAGGGATTGATTTTCCTGAAGATGTTGCAGAACCTGAATATGATTATATAATTTCTGAATTTGAAAAAGCACTTGCTAAAATAAATTCAATCCTTGCTTCTGCAAATTCGTCTAACATAATGCGTCAGGGCATAAAAATTGCAATTGTCGGCAAACCGAATGTCGGGAAATCATCATTATTTAATACATTACTGAACGTAGAACGTGCAATCGTTACAGATATTGCAGGTACAACTCGTGATGTTTTGAAAGAAACTCTTGATTGGGATGTTGCAATTACTTTAATTGATACTGCAGGTATAAGAGATAATGATGAAGTAGACAAAGTTGAAGAAATCGGGATTGAATACTCAAAACAATCTGCAGATGAAGCTGATTTGGTAATATTTTTATACGACGTTTCTAAAGGAATGGATGATGAAGATAAAGCCATTTTAGATTTGATAAAAGACAAAAATCATATAGTTATTGCAAACAAATGTGACTTAATCAAAGAAAGAAAAGAAGGAATTTTTTATCTTTCAACAGAAACAAAAGAAGGACTTGATGAGCTTAAAAACAAAATTAAAGAAGCATCATACAATTTCTCTTTAGAAGACACAGAATTCATCACAAATAATCGTCAACAAGATTGCCTTGTGAAATGCAAAGAAAGTCTTACTCAGGCACTTGAGGCTGCAAAAATTCACGAACTTCAAGACTTAATTTCAATTGACTTAAAATCAGCATTGTTATTTTTAGATGAAATTACAGGAGAAGTAATTACTGACGATATTTTAAATAACATCTTTGACCATTTCTGCATCGGTAAATAAAATATAATTATAAATAATTTAAAGAAAAATTGATTATTCTATCAATATAATTTAATAACTAAAATACCTGTCAAAATCTACATCGTCAAAACTGCAAAGCAATTTATACACATCATCATTTTCATCCATCCTTTGAAAACTGTAATCATCAAATTTCCAATATTTAGGATTTATACCTTTTACTCTTACAATACCTGCATCACGTAGTATTACCAATTTCTTTTTAACTGTATCTACAGGTAATTCAACCATTTTTGCAAGCTCGACTGCTGTCACCCAATTTTCACTGGCACCTTTTTCAGGAGTCATAAACATCAGTTCAAGGCCGACTTTTTTTAATTCTTTATCTTCATTTTCGAGCATATAATCATACATACAAATATATTAAAACCAAACATAAAATTTTTTATCATTTTTTTAGAGTAAATAAATCTACTACAAATGTAACATTTTATTAATATTATAGGCAATTGCGGTTTACATTAACTATGATTAGTATATGATTGTAAAAAAGTGTTAGAGGGGTATTAATTTATGAGAATTACTTTTAATCCGCAAAACGGAAATAATTATAATCAAAACTTTCAAATGAGATTAACAGAAGCACCAAGCTTAGGGAAATATATTGACAGTTTCCATTTCAAAAATCAACAAGATAATTTAAAGAAAGCCGTAAATTTAATTAGGGAATATGTCAGTCATTCTCCTGAAAACAAAAATCTTACAATAGGAGCTCTGCATCCATCAAAAGCAAATTACGTAAAAAACGGTACTTATGATGAATTTTTTATTAATGAAAAAAGCAAATTCAAAAAAACATCAGACAGAATGGAACGTGAAAATGTTTATATGCAACTTGAAGGGACAGATAAAATTCAAGGTTTTTATATGAATCCTGATGAAAACCCTAAAAATTTAGCTGTTTGGTTTATGAATACTCTTAATTATTACAAACGTTCTTTCATGAAAAAATCTTAACAGCTCTTGGCAAAATTCCAAGACAATAAGATATAGCAACACCATAATTTGTAATAGGTACGCCTGATTTATTAGCAATCAAAATACGAGATAGCACTTCTCGTCTGTTTGTCATACAAGCTCCACAATGAATTATGAGCTTGTAATCCTTTACATCTGGAAAATCATGTCCTGCATAATTATGAATAACTAAATTTTTACCGGTTCTTTTTCTTAAAAGATTTGGGATTTTTACTCTGCCAATATCATCTTCTATTGCATGGTGTGTGCAACTCTCTAAAATTAAGACCATATCGCCATCTTTTAAATTTTCAATCGCTTCAGCACCTTTTGTAAATTCATCTAAATCCCCTTTCAATCTCGCAAAAAGTATTGAAAAAGAAGTAAGAGGAATATTTTGAGGCACAATTTCAGAAACTTTTTTGAAAGCCTGACTGTCAGTAATTACTAACGCAGGAGGAGTTTTCAAATTCTCAATAGCTTGTTTCAATTCTGTTTCCTTAACCACATAAGGCATACAATTGCTGTCTAATAAATCTCTTATTGTCTGTACTTGAGGCAAAATAATTCTGCCTTTAGGAGCCTCTTTATCAATCGGAATTACAAGAATTACCGTACTTTGAGGAGGAACTAAATCACCCGCAATCTTCGGAGAATTTACAAAATCTTCAGGCAGCAATTTTACAAGTGCTTCCTTAAACTTAAATACAAGAGCTTCATCATCTTTTACAGATGTGTATAAAACATTATCATAACCGGAAAGCTCAACTTTTTTAATATCGCACTTATTTTCAACAATCAGATATGGAATTTTAAGTTCTTCGAACTTTTTAATAAGTTCTTTCTCATAATCATCAATCCCGTTAAAATCACATACGATAATTGCAACATCTATGCGGTTAATAACTTTCATCGTTTTTTCAACACGTTTTTCACCTAATTCAGACTCATCATCTAATCCTGCTGTATCTAAAAAAGTTACAGGCCCTACAGGTAAAAGCTCCATAGATTTTTCAACAACATCAGTAGTTGTTCCTGCAACATCTGATACAATCGAAATTTCTTGATTTGTTACTCGGTTTAAAAAAGAAGATTTTCCGACATTAGTTTTTCCAAAAACTCCTATTTGCAAACGCATTGATTTTAATGTTTTCATCAACTCACCCTCTACAAAGTAATTTAAAAAATTATATTAAAAAAGGCCGTCAAAAGACAGCCTTTAAAACTTTTACCATCGGTTAAAAAATTAACCTCTGATACCCAATTTCTTGATTAATTCTCTGTATTCATCAAGATTTTGAGATTTCAAATAAGAAAGTAATCTTTTTCTTTTACCTACCATCATCAAAAGACCTCTTTTTGTAGCGAAATCTTTTTGATTAGATTTAAGGTGTTCAGTAAGTTCAGAAATTTTTTGGCTCATTAAAGCAACTTGAACTGCTGTAGAACCAGAATCTTTTTCGTTTTTACCGTATTTTTTGATAATTTCTTGTTTGTTTTTTAAGTTCATTTTAATTTCCTTTTCTTGTTGAGTGATTATTGGCGTAAGCACTCTACAAGTTGCATGATAATATATAAAGGAAAAAATGCAAGCATGAAATCTCAAATATGTTAAGGTTTTTAAACTATTCTATGAGTTTGATAATTTGCAGTTTGTAACGCTGCAATAAATTTTGAATAAGCCTCATTTACAGAACTAGAAGTTTTATTATACAAACCTTGGTCATACAAAGAATTTTTATCTGACATAGATGTCAATAAATCACCTTTATTTGAAACTTGGTATTTAGACATTAAGCTGTTATTAATAGAGTTTTGCTGCTTTAATAAAGCCTCATATTCAGCTTCCAATTGTTTATAATTTGCAATCAAAGCTTCAGATTGAGCCTGATGTTTGTCATATGCTTCCATTCGCATATTATAAAATGCTTCTGACGGATTATATGAATATTTTGGATTGTTTTGAGCAAAAGTATGAATTGATTGTGATTTCAATTGAGCCAATTGAAATTTCTCATAAGAGCCGTATTTTGCTTTTAATTCAGGACTTTTTTCAAATTGTTCCTTTGAAACATAGCTAATTGCATCAACCATAATAATCCTCAATCTCTTATACTCTATATATATAAAGTATTTATTCCCAAAATAATTGCTTTTTATATTAAGTTTTATTACATAACAAATATTATAGATAATAATTAGTCATTGCGAGGCAACAGCCGAAGCAATCCAGCTTTTATTTTTTCATAAGCTGGATTCTTTCGGGCATAAGCCCTCAGAATGACAAAAGAATAAAATCATATTTATTATGTAATTTTATGCTAAAATAAAATTATGATTGAAAGATATTCACGTAAAGAAATTGCAGATATATGGGACTTACAGTCTAAGTTTCAATATTATTTAGATGTAGAAATTGCCGTTGCAGAAGCATATGCAGAGTTCGGAACATTTCCTAAAGAAGACATTCAAGAATTAAAACAGAAAGCTAAATTTGATTTAAAAAGAATTGATGAAATTGAAGCTGAAGTAAAACATGATGTTATCGCATTTTTAACCTGCGTAAATGAAAGCTTAGGCGATCTAGCAAAATATATGCATGTAGGAATGACCAGTTCTGATGTAATTGATACAGCTTTTGCTCTGCAAATTCAAGACAGTGGGAAAATTATTCTAAAAGACCTAGATGAAACAATTCAATCATTAAAAGATTTAGCAAACAAACACAAAAATACAATTTGCATAGGACGTTCTCATGGAATTCATGCAGAGGTAATGACATTTGGAGTTAAAATCTGCAACTGGATTGATATTTTAGAACGTCAAAGAGCTAATTTTATCCACGCACTTGATGAAATCAGAGTTGGACAAATTTCAGGACCTGTCGGGACATACAGTAATATTCCTCCTGAAATTGAACAAATTACTTGCAAAAATCTCGGCCTAAGACCTGCAAGAATTTCAACACAAATTATTGCAAGAGATTACCACGCATACTTTATTCAATCTTTAGCCCTAATTGCAAGTGTAATTGAACAATTCGCAACAGAGATTAGACACTTGCAACGCACAGAAGTTTTGGAAGTTGAAGAAGGATTTGGGAAAAATCAAAAAGGTTCTTCTGCTATGCCTCATAAGAAAAACCCTGTTTTATCAGAAAACTTATGCGGACTTGCAAGAGTTGTGCGAGCAAATTCAATAGTTGCACTAGAAAATATTCCGCTATGGCATGAGAGAGATATTTCACACAGTTCTGCAGAAAGAATTATTTTCCCTGACAGTTTAACTCTTGTAGATTTTATGCTTTCAAGATTTAACGGAATTGTTAAAAATTTAGTAGTACACGAAAAAAATATGCTTAAAAACACCGACAAATTTGGCGGTATAGTATTTTCACAAAAAGTATTACTAAAACTTGTAGAAAAAGGTCTGACAAGAGAAAACGCATACAGATTAGTCCAAAGAAATGCCCTTGATGCATTTGAAAATGATGGCGATTTCAGGGTAAATCTTCTAAATGATGAAGACGTCACAAAATTGCTTACACCTGTTGAAATAGATGAAATTTTCAACAAAGAAGAATTTTTGAAAAATATTAATACAATCTATTCAAAAATACTTGATTTATAAGCGTAAATACGGTAAAATTAATATATACGAGGAAGTTTATATAATGTCAAAGATAAAAATAACTGTATGTATGGGAAGTTCGTGTTTTGCTCGCGGGAATCAACAAAATCTTGCGTTTATTGAAGCTTTTATAAAAACTCATGATTTAGAAGCTGAAATAGATCTTGCAGGAGCAAGATGCGAAAATAAATGTGCATCAGGTCCTAATGTTACCATTAACGGAGTTGAATACAACAGCGTTAATGAAGAAAAACTTGAAGAAATTTTAACTAAATTAGTTAATAAAAAATAATACGCATCTTAATAATGGAGAATAAAAATGGATAGTCATTATCCCGTCTACACATTGATTAACGAATGTCATGACTGCTATAAATGTATTAGAGAATGTCCTGTAAAAGCAATTAAAATTGAAAACGGACACGCATCAGTAATCCCTGATAAATGTATTGCTTGCGGGAATTGCGTAAAAGCTTGTCCTTCAAACGCAAAAAGGGTAAGAAGCGACATAGCAAAAGCAAAAAATTTAATTCTTGCTCAGAAAAAAGTTTTTGTATCTCTAGCCCCTTCTTGGAGCGGAGTATTTGAACATTCTCCTAAAAAAATGATTGCGATTTTAAAATCATTAGGTTTTTCTGATGTATCAGAAACCGCTCTTGGAGCTCAAGAAGTTTCAATAAAAACAGCAGAAATTTTAAATAGTGCAGAACGAGGACTTTTTATATCAAGTGCCTGCCCTGTAATTGTCGATTACATCAAGCATTACCGTCCGGAATTTTTAAAATGTATAACTCCAATCGGTTCTCCTGCAATGACCCATGCAAAAATTTTAAGAGAAAAATATGGAGATGACATTTCAATAGTCTTTATTGGACCTTGTATAGGCAAAAAAAATGAAGTTTCATACACTGATTTAATTGATGTTGCATTAACATTTGAAGAATTAAAAATATGGATTCACGATGAAGGTCTTGATGTGGCAGGTATTATCTCAAGTGAAGATAATAAATTTGTACCATACACAGCCTTTGAAGGAGCATTATACCCAATTGACGGCGGTATGAACGAAACCTTAAAAAGAATTGGTGTAAAAGACGGAATTCAACTAATAGATGTCTGCGGATTACACGCTTTTGAAAGAGCTTTAAATAATCTTAACCCTGACAAAATTGATAAAACAATTTTTGTAGAAGCTCTTGCATGCGAAGGCGGTTGCATTGGCGGACCTTGTATTTCAACCAACAAGGCAAGTTTATCTATCGTATCAGATGTTTTATCTAAAGTAAAAAACAGAGAATATATCCCTAAAAAAGCAACAACAATTGTTGATTACGATATGAAACAATGCAAAGTTGTAACAAAGGAATATCCATTAGAAGATATATTAAAAACATTAAAAAGAATAGGTAAACACACAGTAGACGATGAATTAAACTGTGGCGGATGCGGATATGCAACCTGTAGAGATCTTGCAAAAGCCTTACTTGATGGAGATGCAGAACCATCAATGTGCGTTTCTTACATGAGAAAAATTGCCGTAAGAAAAGCTGCTGCAATGATTAGATGTATGCCTGCAGCTGTCGTAATGGTTGACAATAATATGAATATTCTTGAAGCCAATGACAGTTTTATGAAAATGTTTACAGGAGAAATGTATGATGTCTTTAAAGCTAGACCTGACGGACTTGCAGGTGCTGCAATTGATAGAATTGTAGATTTTGCAGACATATTCAAAACAATTCTAAAAACAGGAAAAGATATCCACAAAGAACGCTACCACGTTAAAAATAAATTATATGACATTTCAGCTTTTACAATTGAAGAAAATGAAATTGTCGGAGCTGTAATCACAGATGTAACATCTTCTGAAACAAACAGAGAAAAAATTTCGCAAAAAGCCCACGAAGTTATATCAAAAAATATTTCAATCGTACAAGAAATTGCCTGCCTGTTAGGTGAACATATGGTTGAAACAGAAACTCTCTTAAGCTCTATTGCTGAAGATTATGATGATAATAATGATAACGAGGGTAATAATTAGTGTTCATAGATATCGACTGCAGTCAAATAAAAAAATATAACCAAAATGCTTATGGGGATTATTTTATTTCCAAAAGATATCCCGATGAAGCAAAATTAATTGCTGTCCTATCAGACGGACTCGGAAGCGGAATTAAAGCCAATATATTATCCTGCATGACAGCTACAATGCTATTAAAATTTATTGAAGGCGACCAAATACCTATTAGCAAAGCCGCTGAAATTATTATGAATTCACTCCCTGTCTGTCAGGTAAGAAAAATAAGCTATTCAACTTTTTCTGCAATAGAAGTCGATGATGATGGTAATGCAAAAATTGTTGAAGAAGGAAACCCAGAATTTATATGGATCAGAGATAATGAAATATTAAGAGCAGAATTTACTTCAATTCCATCAAAAACTTTTAAAAATAGATGTTTAAAAGTATATAAAATCAACTTAAAATTAGGAGATAGATTAATTTTTTGCTCAGATGGAGTCACCCAAGCAGGATTAGGTGGAGGTAGACTAAAACTAGGGCTAAGAAGAGACGGATTAATTAATATTTTACAAGAAAAATTAGAAAATAATCCAAATATTTCAAGCACAGAACTATCTCATTACATAGTAAATCAAGCTCGTAATATTGAAACAGACAGATTACCAAAAGATGATATATCAGCTTGTGTATTATATTTCAGAGAACCAAGAGAAGCACTAGTTTTTACAGGCCCACCTTATCATCAAGAAAAAGACGCTGAATATGCAAAAATATTTGATAAATTCAAAGGCAAAAAAGCAATAGCTGGTGGTACAACAGCAAATCTGATTTCAAGAGAACTAAACAGACCAATCACAATGGATACAACAATAAGTATAGGAAAACTTCCTGCATGTTCATATATGGACGGAGTAGATTTAGTAACTGAAGGAATTTTAACTCTTACAAAAACCTTAGAATATCTTGAAGCAAATACCCCAGATATTGACAATGCAGCAGGAAAGTTGGTAAAATTCTTATTAGATAGTGATTGCATAACATTTATGGTAGGTGCAAAACTGAACCAAGCACATTATGATCCTGCATTACCAATAGAAATAGAAATCAGAAAGAACATCATTAAAAAAATGGCAAATGTGCTGCAAGATAAATACTTTAAAAAAGTAAATATTCAATATATGTAAATTGCACAAGTAAAATCAAAGTTAATAGAGAGGATAAAAAAATGGACAAAAAAATTAGTGTTAAAGTATGTTTAGGGACAACATGTTTTGTAATGGGTTCATCAAATTTGCAAGAATTAATTGAAACAGTTCCAGCAAAATACGGTGACAAAGTAGAAGTATCAGGCGTACCTTGCCTTGGACTTTGCTCAATTGATTGGGAATTTTCAAAAGCTCCTTATGTAAAAGTTGACGATGATGTAATCAAAGAAGCAACTGTTGAAAAAGTTTTAAAAGCTATCGACGAAAAATTAAATAAATAGATAAAATAAAAAAAAAGAGGTCATAGACCTCTTTTTTTAATATGGATAATCTTTTGGGAAATTCCATCCATTCCCAATAACATCATAGGCACAAGAATACCCAAAACCATCTTTTTTACAATCTGATTCACCATCATAATATGGTACAATACTATTCTGGTCATTATTTAACATAAAATAGTAAATATCACGCCCTATTTGATTAGGTTTATTATTACCATTAACATCTAAAATATAAAGTATTCTAATTTTTTTATGTATTAGCGGATAATAAATACCTCCACTAGGATTGGAAGCAAATAATAAAGCAAGAGTAGCTCCTGAACTTAAATTATATTGATACGTATAATGATAAACTCCATAAATCCCATACCAAACATTTTCTTTTGCATTTTGCCCATTAAGAACCTTAAAATCAGTTGAAGGATTCAAATTAATACAATCAGGAACTCCTTTAGATCCAGTATGTCCACAATATCTACCCACCATGTAACGAGCATAAGATTCAGCTATTTGGACATTTTTTATATTATCTTGATTACCCATAGTATAATGATACAAGACCCAATCTTTAGGCTCACCATTTTCATCAGAAACTCTCAAATGAGCATTTTGAAGAGTTGAATAATTTTTTTTCAAACTCGATAAATATACATGATTTTGATATTTATTAATAAGACTAGGAAGAGTTAATGCAGCAACAACACCTATTATACCTAAAGTAATTAAAACTTCTGCCAAAGTAAATGCTTTTTTATTTTTGTAGTCATATTTTATGCTACTATCACAACATATTGAGTTTTTGAAATAATCCTTAAGTACTTGAGAAAAGAGCTCTAAAACGCCCCCCCCCCGAATTTTGTACTAAACATCCTATTGCTCCTTTCTTTGCTATCCTTCTTTACTTTATTATAAAATCTTACCCAATATTTTGCAAGATTAATAAGACTTTTATTTTATTATCTTATAATTAATATTTACAGATAAACTTTGAAAAATTTCATGTTCATGCCATAATAAAATTATGTGGAATAGCAAAGAGGTGTAGAAAAAATGGCAATGAATACCAGTACTCCAAAACAAACATCACATTTAAAAAGAGAAATTTTGGTAAGACTAATAAAAGCATACTTAAGCGATAATTTTGAAGAAAACACAAGATTAATCCCTTATGATATGCGTCCAAAAGGTAGTGAAGTACCATATAGATGCTGTATTTTTAAAGAAAGAGCAATCCTAAGAGACAGAGCAATTGCAGGATTAGGATTTTCTATCGAAGAAACAGATGACAGCACTTTATTATCAGAATTAGCTGAAAAAGCTGAAAAAAGAGAAACTCCGGAAGACAAACCGCTAACAGTTTTAACAACTGCTTGCAAAGGTTGTGTACCTTCAAGAATTTATGTAACAGACCTATGTCAAGGTTGCGTAGCTAGACCTTGCGTAAATACTTGTAAATTCGGAGCTATCTCAATTCAAAACGGCAAATCAGTAATTGACCCTGCTAAATGTAAAAATTGCGGAATGTGTGCTCAAGTTTGCCCATATCAAGCAATTCAAAAAATCATCGTACCTTGCGAAAGCGCTTGCCCTGTAGGTGCAATTGCAAAAGATGAAGACGGTCATGCAAGAATTGATTTTGAAAAATGTATTTCTTGCGGGAAATGTGCATCAGCTTGTCCATTCGGGGCTGTACATGAAAAAAGCCAAATTATTGATGTATTAAAAAATATAAAAGCAGGTAAAAAAGTAATTGCAATGGTAGCACCCGCAATGTTTGGCCAATTACCTTGCACCCCAAAACAACTAAAAGAAGCTATTATGAAACTTGGCTTTACAGATGTTTATGAAGTAGCACAAGGTGCAGATGTAACAACAAAAAATGAAGCAGCTGAATTTGTAGAAAGATTGGAAAAAGGTGCAGAATTTATGACAACATCTTGTTGTGCAGGTTACAATGAGCTTGTTGATAAACATATTCCTGATATGAAACCTTTCAGATCAGACACAAAAACTCCAATGTACTATACAGCAGAAATCGTAAAACAAGAAAATCCAGATGCTGTTACAGTATTTTTCAGCCCTTGCGTTGCTAAAAAACGTGAAGCTCTAAATAATTCAAACGTAGATTACGTTCTAAATTACGAAGAAATCGGCGCTTGGATGATTGCTTTAGGAATACAAGTTGCAGAATGCGGAGAAAGTGAATTTAAAACAGAAGCATCTGCAGAAAGCAGAAATTATTGTGTAACAGGCGGAGTTGCAAAAGCAGTTCAAACATTGTTACCTGAAGAAATTCCTGCACACCCTGTAATTATTGACGGATTAACAAAACAAACTGTAAGAGATTTGAAAAAATATGCTAAAAACGGTATGTGCGATTTAGGTAACTTAATTGAAGTTATGGCTTGCACAGGCGGTTGCTTAGGCGGAAACTCTACAGTCAACGCAATGAAACCGGCATTAAAACAGGTTACAAATTACGTAAATGAAAGTACTTCTATAAAAGAACAAAAATAAAAAAATAAAAAGCGGGAATTAAAATCCCGCTTTTTTATTTGTTCTTTAAATAATCTTTCCAATAGGTACCTTTGCCATCAGGACTTATATCAGCTATTGCATAATAAGTACAAGAAAGGCTATAATAATTAGACTGATTTACTTTACAACGATCACTTCCAGTAATAGTAGGATTAATGCCTCCTTCATCATTAGAATTGTTTTTATGATATTGTCCCATAGGAATTACAGATCCATCCACAGTAAATACAAATAAAAAGAAATCTTTACCATACATATTAGGTCTTTTAACCCCATTTATATCTACACATATAGTAGGTCCATTTTCTGTACTTTTTGTAGGTCTATCATTAATTGAATAATATCTGCCATTTACATCAACATAAAAACCTGATAAATCACAATATGATGCAACAGGAGTTTTACCCCCTAAAGCATATAATTTATATGGCATAGTATCAGTATTTAAACCAGTATCAGGATCTTTATCACCATAAGTCCAATCATTAATTTTATTATACATTTTTAAATATTTTGGAAAGATTTGAGTAACAAACTGGTCCCACCCACTCCAATTTGCAGTAAATTCTGGAATAGACATATTATAATCATTATAAAATAATTTACTTATTTGATTTAATTCAGAATAAGTCTTTTTTAATTGGTTTTGCAGTACATTATTTCGTATATTATTTACTAAAGATGGTAAAGTCATTGAAGCAATTATACCTATTACTCCTAAAGTTATTAATACTTCTGCCAAAGTAAATGCTTTAATATCTTTCATAAAACCTCCTTTCAAAAATTTCACAACAAAAAATACCATGTTTCAAAACACGGATAATTGCCGGATTATTTTGTCGGAGGTTTTTATCAAAAGGCTCTACCTGAGCTATTAATTGCCCCCCCCCCGAATTTTTACAACATTACTACTATACATAAATGCCTCCTTAAAATTTTCTTTATTGTTATTATACCATATTTTTATAATATAATAAAACTATGGAAAATAAGAAGAGAAAAATAAGTATAATCGGTTCCACAGGCTCAATCGGAACTCAAGCATTAGAAGTTATTGAAAAATTACAAGATAAATTTGAAATTATAGCTCTTGCAGGCGGACATAATACAGAATTATTAAAACAACAAGCTGAAAAATTTAAACCAAAATATATTTCAATTTCTTGTCATCCTGAACTTGTTTCAGGATCTCATAATGCGAAAGTTTATCAAGGAGAAGAAGGACTTGAAAAAATTTGCTCTGATAAAGAAAACGATATTATCTTGGTTGCTTGCTCCGGGAAAATTGGACTTCGCCCGACATTAACAGCTATTAAAAACGGTATTGATATTGCACTTGCAAATAAAGAAACACTTGTTATGGCAGGTGATATTGTAATGAAAGAAGCAAAAAAATACGGGGTAAATATAATCCCTGTAGATAGCGAACATTGTGCAATTCATCAATGCATAAAAGATATTACACAAGTTGATAAATTAATAATAACAGCTTCAGGCGGACCATTTTTGCATAAATCAATAGATGATATGAAAAATGCAACAGTTGAACAAGCTCTTGCTCATCCACGTTGGAATATGGGTAAAAAAATTACCGTAGATAGTGCAACTTTGATGAATAAGGGATTGGAAATAATTGAAGCACACCACCTATTCGGTTTTGATTATGAAAAAATAGATGTTGTTGTACACCCACAAAGCATTGTACATTCTGCAATCGAATATGTTGATGGTAGTGTTATTGCTCAAATTGGCTTGCCTAGTATGCATATTCCAATCCAATATGCAATCACTTATCCTGAACGCTTTGAAGGTATTAAATCAAAAAGTTTCAGTTTTGCAGATATTGCAAGATTAGATTTTGAAAAGCCTGATTATGAGAAATTCCCAACAGTTAAACTTGCTTATGAAATGGGTAAACTAGGCGGAACTGCAACTGTATGTATGAATGCAGCGAACGAAGAAGCAGTATTTGCATTTCTTGACGGAAAAATAAAACTTTATAACATATACGAAATAACAAAGAAAATGTGCGATGAACATAAAGTTATAAAGAATCCGACAATTGATGAAATCTTTGCAGTAGATAAAGAAATCCGAGAAAAAACAAAAGAATTAATTATGTTGCAATATGCATTAAAATAGTTTATACTTATAATTAAAGGAGGCTAAAATGATTAATTTTAAAGCGTTAAGGGTTGCCCCCCCCCCGCGAAGGTCGCTTATTGTAAGGGGTTAGAGGGATTTACCCTAGCAGAGGTTCTTATAACTATTGGGATTATTGGAGTAGTTGCCGCAATGACACTACCTTCTGTAATTTTAAATTACCAAGAAAAAGCAACTATGACTAAGGTAAAAAAAGCTTATAGTATAATCAACCAAGCATACCAAAAAGCATCATTTGATTATGGCGGACCAAGAAATATGTGGGATTGTAGTGCTGGAGACTGCATCTATGAATTTTTTACAAAATATTTTAATAACATAAAAACATGTGGAGATAGACCTTGCCAAATTGTTTTCCAAATTATAGGTTCTACAGGGCGAAATATAACATCATCAAGTCCTGCTTTTTATACAGCGCTTGCAGACGGTATAACAATTTTCTGGTATAACGATCCTGAAAATATATATATTATAACCAGTGGTTTTAAAGCAACAGAAACTAATAGTACAACTCCTATAAAATTAATAGCAAATAAAAATGCTTTTCATTTAAGTCTATATGCAGATAAACAAAAAGCTGGGACTATGTGGTGTGGTGACAGTTGGGATCCGGTAAATTTATACAATGGTGGTCCAGGCAACGGTTGTCCTGCATCTGCAGTCGATTGGATAATGAAAAATGGAAACATGGATTATTTACACTGTGCACAAAAAATGAAAGACAACGGCACTAATTCTTGTAAATAATTTATAAAATATCCAAAGGATCGACATCAATAGCTAATTTAATATCTTTTGGCATAATGATTTTATTCAAAAAACTTGATATAAATTTGTGTCCTTTGGCGCTCATTTTATTTTTTATCAATATTTGAAAACGATATTGACCATTTAGTCTTTCAATTACACAAGGACTTGGGCCTAAGACTTCAATACGTTCAGAAATTCCTTTTTCATCACCTGCGCCAACTATCTCATTATTTCCAATGCTTCTGTCAGTCGCTGCGCTCCCGTATTTCTCAATCACAGTACATAATCGTAATGCAATTTCCTGAGCTGATTTTTCTGCTCTAAAATTATTCTGCGAACTCAAAATCAGTCTGATTATTTGGCTGAATGGAGGATAGTCAAATTCTGCACGTGCCGCAATTTCTGTTGCATAAAATTCTCCATAATTTTGAGATTTAGCACTTTCTAGTGCATAGAAATCAGGATTGTAGGTTTGGAACAAAACTTTTCCTGCAAATTCTCCACGTCCTGCACGTCCTGCGACTTGAGTAAGCAGTTGGAAACCTCTTTCTGATGCTCTAAAGTCTGGCAAATTAAAACTTGCATCAGCAGAGATTACACCTACAAGTGTTACATTTGGATTATCAAGACCTTTTGCAATCATTTGCGTTCCAACTAAAATATCAATATCACCCCGTTGGAATTTTTCCAAAAGTCTAATATGTTCACCTTTACGAACAAGAATATCACTGTCTATACGTTCAACATTATTTTCTGGGAAAATATCTTTTATATATTGTTCAATTTTTTGAGTACCTGTACCACTATTTTTAAATGCATCAGAACCACATTCAGGGCATACATCAGGGAAATATTCCGCATGATTACAGTAATGACATTTAAGCATTTGATCTTTTGAATGCCAAATCATTGGAATTGCACAATTCGGACATTCAATTACATGTCCGCATGCCTGACATTGTGTGAAAGTCGAAAAACCACGTCTGTTTATCAAAAGAATTACTTGTTGTCCTTTTTCAAGAGTTTCTCTAATTTCTGTCTGCAAAGGAATAGAAATTACATTTTTATAAGCAGCTCTACCATGATCTTGCATGTTTATAACTGTCACAGGCGGAACTTTTGCATCATTAAATCTTTTTTTCATTTCAAAAAGATTACCTGAATTAACAGCTCTATAATAAGTTGAAATATCAGGAGTTGCAGAGCCTAACAGCAGTGGGCAATTATGAAATTCCGACAACTTTTTAGCTACCACTCTCGCATCATAACGCGGAGCAGGAGTAGTTTGCTTATAAGCACTTTCATGTTCTTCATCAATAATTATCAAACCGATATTTTTCAATGGAGCAAAAACTGCAGATCTCGCTCCTGCTAAAATTTTAATTTCATCTTTATAAAGTTTTTGCCAAACATCATATCTTTCACCGTCAGATATACTGCTGTGCCATATCGCTACATCTTCAGTCCCAAATTTTTTTGCAAGACGTTTTGTCAACTGAGATGCAAGAGCAATTTCAGGAGCAAGAAATAAAACATTTTTTCCTGCTTTAATCGTATCATCTATAAGTTTGAAATAAACTTCGGTCTTACCTGATGCAGTGACCCCATGAAGAAGGATTTCAGGTGAAGAAGAACAGAGGGATGGATGACAGGAGGTCAAGCTATTTTCGGTGCTTTGCACAAATTTATTTTCAATAACTTTCTCATCATCTTGCTCTATTATTCTCTGTTCTTCTTTATCTGAAACAAGCTTGTCTTCTTGTCCTCTTGCCCTCTGTTCTTCTTCATCTGAAACAAGCTTGTCTTCTTGCCTTCTTGCCCTCTGTTCTTCTTCATCTGAAACAGGCTTGTCTTCTTGTCCTCTTGCTCTCTGTTCTTCTTCATCCAAAACAGGCCTGCCTTCTTGCCTTCCTGTCCTCTTGCCCTCTATAAGCCTTTTAATTCCTTCATAAACTTTTTTTTGATCTCCTGAAAGTTCAAATAACGCTTCTCTTTCAGTAATCCTTAAAATATCAAGAGGATTTCTGTATAATTCTTCTTGTATAAGTTTTACACAACCGAGTTGTTCAAGTTTTTTTATTGTAGCTCTTGTTGTTTTTGCATATTTTTCAAACAAAATAAGAGGCATTTTCCCTGATTTTTCAAGCAATTCCAAAACTTGAATTTGTCTTTTTGTAGCACCGTCATATTTCACAAATTCAATTAATTGTTCTGTTTTTGATGCTTTTTCAATTAACTTCATAGGAATTGCAGCATTCAAAACAGTTACTAAATCACAGCAATAATAATTTGCAACCCACTCTAAAAGTTTTAAATATTCAATCGAAAAAAGCGGAGTCTCATCAAGAATTTTATTAATCTTTTTTACCTTAAAATCCCCGGGTAAATAATCAGAAAAACCGACACAAAAAGCATTAATCAGCCCTTGTCTTCCAAAAGGCACAAGTATAGCCTGCCCGATTTTAATTTTATCTTGCATTTCGTCAGGAATTAAATAACTAAAAGTTTTAACTCCCAAACCTTTTATATTCACAAGTGCTGATGCGTATTTGCTCAAAAAACCTCCTTAAAAAGCAAAACAGATGCGAGGGACAATACTTAAGATACCCAATAAATTAGAACAAATCTACCCGAGTGCATTAATCTTGCATAGCGCTAATACAAATAATAATAAATTTTATATTAATCTGTAAAAGCGCCCCATACAAGATCGTAAGCTGTGTCAGGTGAAGCGTTACGCTTCTTCCATAAATTCTTTACGAGCTTCTTGAATAGCTTCTTCTAACAAATCAAGCTGATCAGGAGAAAAAGTTACACCTTTTTTAGTAGGAAGCCAAGTAGCACCATCATCAGTTGTATAGAATATTCTCATATTCAAATAGCTTCTTCCTTTGTATTCACTAACAGAAATTTGTAATTGTTCAGTTTCACTTCTTTCAATAGTAGCCAAAATTTTAGCGTCTGCCATTATAATCTCTCCTTACTTAAATGTTACATTTTAATCTTAGCACAGAAAACTCATTTTTATGTTAAAGTTTAAATAAAAATAAGGAGAAAATTTATGATAAAAGTAGCTGTATGCGGAGCAATGGGTAAAATGGGAAAAGAAGTCTGCCAAGCAGTTCTTGACTGTCCTGATACAGAATTGGTCGCAAAAATAGATATTGCAAGCGATGAAATGTACCACCACATTGAAGATGCAAATCGAGTTGTAGATATAGATGTCTTAGTTGATTTCACACAACCAAAATCAATTTTTGAAAATGCAAAATACTGCCTGAATAACGGAATAAAAATCGTAATAGGCACAACAGGTCTAAAAGATGAAGAAATCGAATTTTTGAAAAAACTTTCACAAGAAAAAAATACAGGCTGTCTAATTGCTCCAAACTTTTCAACAGGAGCAGTTTTGATGATGATGTTTGCTCGTCAGGCTGCAAAATATTTTGATAACGCAGAAATCATAGAGCTTCACCACAACCAAAAGAAAGATGCGCCATCAGGTACTGCGATTAAAACTGCTGCAATGATGGCAGAAGTCAAAGATGATTTTACAAAAAATAATTGTCCTGAAACAGAAACAATAGAAGGTGCTAGAGGCGGAAATTCTTATTCAAATATTCATATACATTCTGTAAGAATGCCTGGTTACATCGCATCACAAGAAGTAATTTTCGGTTCATCAGGTCAAATTATGACAATCCGCCACGATTCAATGGACAGAAAATGTTATATGCAAGGAGTATTGCTTGCAGTAAAACACGTTGCAGATAAAAATGATTTTGTCTACGGACTTGACAATATTATGTAATTTTATTTTTATAAAAACTTTAAGCGGTTTATTAAATTAAACCGCTTTTTTACGTTTTGTAATACTTATACAATATATCTATTTTTTTGATAAACTAATTATTACACACTAAAAAGGGAGCATAGATATGAGAAAACCAAATATCGCAATTTTAGGCGCAACTGGCGTTGTAGGCAGAGAAATTACAAAAATAGTTGATGAATTAGGAATTCAATTCAATGAGATTAAATTTTTATCAAGTGCAAAATCTGCAGGAACGAAATTAGAATTCCAAGGAAAAACCTACACCGTAGAAGAAGCTAAACCTGAAAGTTTTGATGGTGTAAATATCGTACTAGCTTCAGCCGGCGGTTCTACATCTCAAAAATTTGCCCCTGAAATCGTTAAACGAGGCGGAGTTTTAATTGATAATTCAAGTGCTTTTAGAATGGAAAAAGATGTTCCGCTTGTAATTGCTTACGTTAACGATGAAGATTTGAAAAAACATAAAGGTATAATCGCAAATCCAAATTGTTCAACATCACAATTAATGCTTGTATTAAAACCATTACATGAAAAAGCTAAAATCAAAAGATTAATAGTATCAACTTATCAAGCTGTCTCAGGTGCAGGACTTGCTGCAATTAATGAACTTACAGCAAATACTAAAGCAACTTTAGCAGGAGAAGAATTTGAAAATAAATGTTTCAAAAAACCAATTTCTTTCAACGTAATTCCTCAAATTGATGTATTCTGTGACAACGGTTACACAAAGGAAGAAATGAAAGTTGTTAAAGAAACTAAAAAAATTCTTCACTTACCGGAAGAATTACCAATCTCTTGTACAGCTGCACGTGTACCTGTGTATAACGGGCATTCAGAAGCTGTTGATATTGAATTTGAAAATAAAATTTCTCCTGATGAAGTGAGAGAAATATTAAAAAATTCTTTTGGAATAAAAGTTATAGATAATCCTGACAATTTTGAATACCCTACAACTCGTGATGCCTCAGGAGTTGACCCTGTATTTGTCGGCAGAATTAGAAAAAATCTAGCCTTCAACAACGGTATTTCATTATGGTGCGTAGCTGACAACTTAAGAATTGGTGCAGCATTAAATACAGTCAGAATTTGTCAAAAAGTCATAGAAATGGAGCTATATTAAAGACAATGCAAATATCTAAATTAACAATTACCCCGCTTTCAAAAGGTTGGGCTTCCACAGTAATCGAAAACCCAACTAATGAATATGCAGGCAAATTTATCAAAGAAAGATTAAGTACAGGAAGTTATTACGATAACAAAACTGCAAAAGTTTTTAGAAAAATTCCTAAATCCTTAAAAGACTTTGTTAATCCTAAAAGCAAAGTTTCAAATGAAAGAAAATTTTCTACATTTGCTTAATATTCATTAACAAAATTAAAATTCTTGACAATTTTTGAACTCCAAATTTGTTTTTAAAAATAGGGAAAAATTATGGAGATTACTATGATGCAAAAAAATGAAGAGAAAAAATGTCAAGAAACAAAAAACAGTACAATTGAAAAACTTGAAAAAAAATTAAAAAAAGAAGTTGATATTCCTAGATTAACTTCAGACTATTTAGATCAAACATTACAAATCGCATAAATAAAAAGTCCGTTAATAAAACGGACTTTTTATTTACAAAACTTTACCCAAAAAGCAATTTTTATTTTCATTATTCTTTACCAATATAAATAGGAGAAAAGAAAATGAAAATTACAAGTTCAATAACCAAAAACATTGATAGAATTCCAACACGCTTTGATGATATTATTAAAGACATTCAATCTGAAAAAATAAAAAGATATTTTGACCAAAAACCTCCTGAAATTAAACAAGGAAGCTATGTAATCGGAAATGTATTCGGTAAAATTCTTGACAAAGTCGTATAATATTACTTTTTGTTAAACGAATGCGACTTTCTACCCTGTTTTTGATACAATTATTGTAAGGAAACAGGGATATGTTAATAAAAAGAGAAGACTTAAGAGCACTAATTGATAAAATTCATAATACAGGAAAAACTGTTGTTACAACAAACGGTTGCTTTGATATTTTGCACGTTGGCCACGTAAGATATTTGGAAAAAACTAAAACTTTTGGCGATTACTTAATCGTTTTATTAAACTCTGATAAATCAGTCAGAAGTATAAAAGGTCCATCTCGTCCAATTAATAATGAAATGGATCGTGCAGAAATATTAAGCGCTTTGAGATGTGTAGATTATGTGGTATTATTTGATGAAGACAGTCCTAGAAATCTTTTAGATGAAATGAAGCCTGACGTTTACACAAAAGGCGCAGATTATACTATGGAAACTCTCCCTGAAGCCGATATTATGAAAAAAAACGGTACCAGAGTTGAATTCATTGATTTTGTAGCAGGCAAATCTACTACAAAAACAATTGAAAAAATGAAGGAGGCATAATTTTCTTAAAATATTATGAGTGAATATCTATACATACTCTTTGATGAGCCAAATCAAAATCTAATAATCGGAACAACTTCAAATTTATTAATGCACATGCATGAAATCAAAAATAAAACTAATGATATTTATGAAAATGAATACAATACAAACAAACTTGCATATTATGAAAAATTTGACGAACTTGCTCAAGTAATAATCAGAGAAAATGAATTAAAAAATCTTTCTAAAGAAAACTTAATAAGTCTAATTAAAGAAGACAATCCACAATGGAACGATTTGCACGATACCATACTAAAAATATGGAATACATCAGCAAAACTTCACGACAAAAAACAAATTACACAAAAAGGAGATAATATATGAAAACCTTTACATTAGAAGAAATCACACATATCACAGGTGGTATGTTAACAAAGGTGGAAGACGTAAAAATTTCACAAATTGCACCTCCGCTATTGTCAGATGAAAATACTCTTGCTCTAGCTTTGGGCGAAGAAGAAATTGCAAACCTTGCAAAATCAAAAGCAAAAGCAGCATTAGTACCATTAGGAGTTCAAATTGACGGACTTACAACTATCGAAGTTGAACGACCAAGACTTGCAATGATGAAATTGTTAAATCTTTTCTATGTTGCACCGGAAGTATATAAAGGAGTTCATCCTACAGCAACTATACATCCAACAGCTAAATTAGGCGAAAATGTAGAAATCGGTCCTAATGTAGTTGTATCACACGATGCTATAATTGGTGATAATACGAAAATTGCAGCTAATTCATATATTGGCGGCGGCGTAAAAATCGGTAAAAACTGCTTTTTCCACGCTGGTGTAAATGTAGGTGACAGAGTTCAAATCGGAGACGATGTAATTTTACATCACGGCGTATCATTAGGTGCTGACGGTTTCAGCTTTGTAACAGAAAATCCTGACAACATTGAACAAGCAAGAAAAGATGGCGAAATCAAAGAAACAAACACAAAACATGTTATCTTTAAAATTCCTTCAATCGGTGCTGTTGTAATCGGTAATAATGTTGAAATCGGAGCTAACACAACTATTGATAGAGGTACAATTGAAAATACAACTATTGGTGATAATACAAAAATTGATGACCTTGTAATGATTGGTCACAATTGTAAAATCGGTGAAGGTTGTTTAATCGTATCTCAAGTAGGTATTGCAGGCAGCTGTGTAATCGGTGATAGAGTTGTTATCGCAGGTCAAGCAGGTCTTGCAGACCATATCGAAATCGGTTCAGATACAATTATCACAGCAAAAGCTGGTGTTACAAAATCATTCCCTGAAAAATCAATCGTTGTAGGTATTCCTGCAATGCCAAGAAAAGATTTCATTAAACAACTTAAAACATTAAAAGATGCTCAAGAAATCTTTGCAAAATTCAGAAAATACGAACCATTATTAAAAGAATTTGAGGATAATATCAATAATGACCACAATTCTTAAAGAGACATCAATAACAGGCAACGGGCTTATGAAAAATAAGCCCTGCACTGTAAATTTTTTCCCGTCAAAAACAGGCAAAATCAGATACTTCATCAATGGTGCAGAACCATTTGAAGCTTGTGCTGATAATGTATTAGCGACAGATCATTGTGTTGTTTTAGGAAACAAAAAATCTAAAGCAATGTTAACAGAACATTTGACAGCTGCTTTAGCTTTTTGCGGAATAGACAGCATTGATATTTGTATGGACGAAATGGAAGTACCGGCACTTGACGGAAGTTCTAAAAAATGGGTTGAACTTTTTGAAAAAGCCGGTATTGAAAAACATTTATTTGAAAAAACAAAACATTATACAGTTACAGAACCTGTATATTATTTGAATGGGAAAACAAGTCTTGTAATATTACCTGCAGATGATTTATATATTTCTTATGCAGTAAATTATGATCACCCAGATCTAACAAGACGCTGGGTTGCATATAACCCGAAAAATAAACAAGAAATCATTGAAGCAAGAACTTTCGGATTTTATAAAGATTTAAGAAAATTCCAAATGCTTGGTTTTGCTCAAGGAGTTACAATAGAAAATACATTAGGACTTAAAGATGATGGATATACATCAGAACTACGTTCTGAAAATGAGCCTATTAAACATAAAATTCTGGATTTAATCGGTGATTTGTATTTAACAGGTGTAAATCCGCTAAATTTGAGATGCCAAATCTTAGTTAAAGAAGCAGGTCATGCAGTACATATCAAAACTGCCAAATTATTAAAAGATAAATTAATAGAATGTAAATAAGGAGACAGAAATGACAGAAGAAACTAAACAAGAAGTTTTGCAATTTGACACAATGCAAATTATGGAAATGATTCCACACCGTTACCCATTCTTACTAGTAGACAGAATCACAGAATGTGTACCTGGTAAATACGCAAAAGGGTATAAAAATATGACTATGAATGAACAATTCTTCCAAGGTCACTTCCCTAACAACCCAATCATGCCTGGTGTATTGCAATTAGAAGCTATGGCTCAATGCTCAGCTCCTGTATTAATGACAATGCCTGAATTCAAAGGAAAATTAACTCTTTATGCAGGCGTAGACGGTGTAAGATTTAAAAATATCGTAAGACCTGGTGACAGATTTGATATGGAAATCGAACTTACAAAAGTTAAAGGCCCTATCTGCAAAGCTCACGGTATCGGAAAAGTTGATGGTAAAGTATGTGTAGAAGCAGATATGACTTTTGCTCTTAAATAAAAATCAACAAGAAATAAATAAAAAAAGACTTGAGTAATTCTCAAGTCTTTTTTTTATTCAAAATCTAAACTAAATCGAAGATATTCTTCTTGATTATCAAACTTTTTCACTGGCGTTATACCGTCTTTATCATAAAAAGAAATTTCTGAAAACTGACCATTTTCATACTTTGTAATCGATTTTATTGAAGTATTATTTCTAAATTCAACATCTATAATTCTATTTCCATTATTATCAAATTCAGAATAATAATTTAAGTGGAAACCATCATATGATACAAACTCTCTTTTCAAATTTCCATTTTCAAATTGCTGTACAAGTTTATCAGAACGCTTACCTTCAATTTTTGAAAAATCAAAATATTTTTTATCCAACACAAACGGTTTTTTACTATCAGGAATTTCAGACAAATTTACATTATTTTCACTTTTTTTAGCACGGCGTTTTCTTGAACTTTTTTTAGTTTTTGGTCTTTCTGTAACTATATCTTCAATAATATTATCTTCAGATGAAATATTTTTATCATCATTTTTTATAACTTGTTCTGGTAAATCTTCTTTATTAGAAATATTTTCTACTGTATCTGCATTTGATTTTTTTATTCCATCTACATTAATATCAGAGGATTCAGGCTTTGGAGTTTTTGAATTAGGAATTACATCTTCCGTCAAATTTGTTTTCTTTATACCGTTACCGCCATGACGTCTTATATAATATAAACCACCAATAACTATCGCAGCAGCAGCTGTTGCAGCAAGAGTATATTTAATAATTTTTTGTTTTTTTTCTTTTTGACTATCAGTATTTTCTAATTTTAAATCTTGTTCTTTACTATTAGATACGGATGCAAAATTAACATAATTAAATTTAATATTCTGAATTTTCATATTCTAACTAAAGTATTAACAAAAAAATTTTTGCCACAATAGCAAAAAATATTTTTAGGATTTTTTTATGAAAAGGAGAAAAAATTATGAAAATATACAACATCACCCCATACAATTTGCAATACAAAAAAATAGATACAGATTCACAAAATACACAAATTAAAAATCAACAAACTAAAAGCCAACAATATGAAAAACTTCCTTCAACAATGCAATTTTTGGCATTCACAGGCGGTTACAGTTTGGACTTATGGCAAACTATAAAACAACTTGACAAACTTGCTCAAAAAAACTCATCTATTTATCCACCAAACATAAGAGAATGGGCTGGAATGATTTTAGATGAAGGAAATAAGACTAAAGAAACACTCATTTCTATTCACAAAAAATATTTTGCAAATTTAAAAGAATGTTTTAGTCTAGACGAAATAAAAGCGAAATTTCCAGAATTTAAAAACGTAATTTCTTCAGACAATGCAAAAATTTCTAAAGGTTCATTTATAGACAAATTTCAAAAGGGTGAACTTGAATTTTTTGATAATGATGAAGATTTATCTGTCCAGTTAATTAAATTATACTGGGGAGAAGGATTTTCTCTTAATGACTTAAAAAAATATGCAGACGGTCAAGATTTATATTACACAATGACCAAATTGCAAATTCCGACAGCTAACAGAGATTATGGACACGTCCTAAAATTCTCAGATCCTGAATATAATGAAAGACTAACCCGTGAAATGACAGAAAAACGTTTGGCAGCTTTGGATAGAAAAGCACAAATGCAAGACGGTGAACCTGTATATATTAAACGAGGTCCGCTATCTGCTGAACATAGACAAAAAATTTCAGAAGGCTTAAAAAAATTCTACCAGCAAAACCCTGAAAGAATTTATGATATGTCTGAAAGACAAAAAGAATTCTACCGCCAAAATCCTGAAAAATCAGAAGAATTAACCCTTGTGTTAAACAAGGCTTGGAATATTTTTGGTGCTGACAGAATTAAAGCTGCAATGAGCAAATTTATGAAATCAAAAGGAATAAAATCTTTTGACCCAGAAAGAAATCCTATAGATATGCCTAAAGAACAATCTAAATTACTAAAACAATTCTGGGGAACAAATGAATGGGCAAGAAAATCTTTCTCAAAAAATATGGAATTCGCATGGAAAAAAGTAAAAGAAGCCATGGATAAATTTTATCTTATAGACATCACTCCTGAAGGTTTTAAGACAAAATTTTATCAATGGGCTAAAGAAAAAAATCTAAATTTAGATCATCTTGATTTTAATTTCAAAATTTATAAATACAAACACGAACTTGATTCAGGCAACGGCGCAGAATTAAGCAAATATACTCCAAAATTTATAGATGATTATTCAGAACAAGTTCATATTGACCAAAGCAGTGTAATGGCAAATACTTATATGCTTTCACTAATGAACATATCTAAAGAACTGAAAAATATATCTAAAAAACCTAATATTTCATCAGAAACACAACAAACCATAGAATTATCAAGACATCTGATAAAAGAACTACTATTTGAACAAGGAGAAGGACTTCTAAGAAAAGTAAGAACATTTGATGCTGTAGAAATTCAAGACATTTACCGTTCTGTTTTAACTTTATTTTTAAAATTAGATAATGCGGATAAATTTATATCACTATTTAAGAAAAACCTTGATAATGCATACATTACTGTCGAAAAACGTCAAGGAAAACCAATGATGATAGACAAAGATATGCTTATAGGCGTATTAAAATAATATAAAAATCCACGACATTCCCTCAACTTTGTACTATAATTGAAACATTAAGTAGAAGAGAGGGTAAAAAACGGAGGCAAAGCCTCTGACTAAAAAAATAACAAGTAACACAAAAATTGATAAAGAGGGTAAAAAGATGATAGACAAAACCGCAATTATTCACCCATCAGCAGTGATTGCAGAAGATGCAATTATCGGACCATACGTAGTAATAGGTGAAAACGTTACAATCGGACACAGAACAAGAGTAATTTCTAATGCTCATATTGAATTTGCAGAAATCGGCGATGATTGTACAATCTCACCATTTGCAACAATCGGCTCTGAACCGCAAGATTTGGGGTACAAAGGCGAAGCTACAAAAGTTGTAATCGGAGACGGTACAATTATCAAAGAAAACGTAACAGTTCACAGAGGTGCAGCTTGCGGTGATTTTACTACAAGAATCGGTAAAAAATGTCTTTTAATGGTTGGCTCACACGTTGCTCATAACTGTGTTTTAGATGACCAAGTTATTTTAGCAAACTTGGTAACTTTAGGCGGACACGTTCATGTCGGCTTTGGAGCATTCGTAGGCGGAATGAGCGTATTCCATCAAAACATCAGAATAGGTGATATGGCAATTATCAGCGGTTTCTCTGCTTCACGCCAAGATATTCTTCCATATTCAAAAGGCGAAGGCAGACCACCTGTTCCACGCGGATTAAACGTAATAGCTATGAAACGTCGCGGAGTTCCTCAAGAAATAAGAACTGCTACAAATGAAGCTTTCAAATTATTAATTTCAGAAGAATACAACACATCACAAGCTATCGAAAAAATTAAAGCCGAAATTCCAATGAATGAATATATTGAAAAAATGATTGAATTCATTCAAACATCTAAACGAGGAGTGCTTTTAAAAACTCACAAATCAGGGCATGAATCATTACAAGATGAATAAATTTTCTATAAACAGAATACTACAATAACTAAAAAGCATCATTATAAATCTCAAATATTTTTGATATAAAATTATAATGATGCTTTTTTAAATTAATATAAATAGGAGAAATTATGCAAAAAACAATTTGGGAAAAATATGCAGAAGTTTTAGTCGATTACTCAACTAACGTTCAAAAAGGCGATTTAGTACAAATAAGAGCAACAAGCATTTACGCAAAAGATTTGGTAAAAGCTGTTTATAAAAGAGTAATTCAAAAAGGTGCTCACCCGATTGTAAGAACATCTTTTGAAGATATGTCAGATATTTTTATTAAATACGCTTCAGATGAACAACTTGATTTCATCGACCCGATTGTAAAAATGGAATATGAAACTATTGATAAATTCATTTCAATCGGAGCTCCTATGAATACAAAAAATATGGCTCGTGCTGATTTAACAAAACTTTCAAGACGTTCAAAAGCATCTCAAGGATTATCAAAAACTCTTATGGAACGATCTGCTAAAGGTGAAGCAAGCTGGGTTGTAGCAGATGTACCAACACACGCATTGGCACAAGAGGCTAAAATGTCTTTTGATGAATATTCAGAATTTTTATTCAATTCCTGCTACTTAAACTTAGACGATCCTGTTGCAAAATTGCGTGAACTTGATGAAAAACAAACCAGATTAGCTAATTATCTAAATAATGTCAAAAAAATAAGAATTGTCGGCGAAAAAACTGATATTACGTTCGGAGTCGAAGGCAGAAAATGGATTAGCTGCTCAGGAATAAATAATTATCCTGACGGTGAAATATTTACATCTCCTGTAGAAAATGATATAAATGGCGAAATTTATTTTGATTTCCCTCAAAATTATCGAGGAAACTCTGCAACAGGAGTTCATTTATGGATTGAAAACGGACAGATTGTAAAATTTGAAGCCGATACAGGAAAAGATTACCTTGAAGCAATGTTCAACATGGACGAAGGTTCAAAAGGCATCGGAGAAATTGCAATCGGAACTAATGATGAAATTCAAGAAGTTACCGGAAATATCCTTTTTGATGAAAAAATCGGTGGTTCAATCCATATGGCAGTCGGAGCATCATACCCTGAGACAGGCGGGAAAAACGTTTCAGGACTTCACTGGGATATGATTAAAAACATGAAACATAATTCAGCAATATATGCAGATGATAAACTGATTTATGAGAACGGAAAATTTATCATATGATAGTAAGAAATTTTTTAAATAGCGATATTGAAAAAGCATCACAAATTACCCACACAGTCTGGGGTAATTTGTATGCTGATGAAAGTGCTGATTTACAAAAACTCATTTATGATTTTACACTTGAATATTACTATTTGAATAAAAATTTTTCCTTCGCACTTGATGATGACGGATTGTGCGGGCTAATCTTTGCTTCATCAAAAACAGATGAAAATTTAGTAATAGATAAATATAAGAATAAAATATCATCATTCAGTGAAAAAGACAGAAAAATAGCACTAAATCTCTTTGATTACGTGGAAAATACAGGCAAAGAGGTTAAAAAAGTTATGAATAATGATGATTTGATGATGGGACTTTTCATAAGCAGAAAAAAAGGCGGCGGGAAAATGCTTCTGTCAAAACTCAAAGAATCCGCAATTGATAACGGAATAAAAAATATTTATCTTTGGACTGATACAACTTGTGATTTTGACTACTATCAAAAAAATAATTTTACGCTCGTTAAAGAATTTGAATGTATTGTAAATAACAAAAAAATCAATACATTAATTTTCAAAAAACCATTACAAAATAAATAATTAAATCAATTAGAAAATAGCTGGATTGCTTCACAGTCGTTCGCAATGACAAATTCTGCAGTCATTCTGAGGGCTTTGCCCGAAAGAATCCAGCTTATAAGCAAAAAGTTGATATAATCTTAATTAATTAATTATAATATCAATTTGAAACTTAACGTTTCAATTATCGTTTGGATATTAATATTCAAGCGATATTCTTTTTTTGCTGTCTCAACTGCTTTTATATCAGAAATCAATTTTACTTTTAAAGCCATGTTATCAAGATTTGATTTTAATAATGCTTCCAAGTAATTTTGCATTTGAGTAAAAACTTCTAAAGGATCAACCATTTTTGCAATATCAAGAATTTTGTCGTTGAAATCCAAAACTTCATTACGTTCCAATTCCAAATATCCGTCCATAGCATCTTTGACTAAAGAATAATCTCTATCCTCATCTTTCATAGATGGGACATAAAAACATTGTGCCCTTGATACAACAGTTGTAATCACATCTGATTTATCTTTTGTGAGAAAGAAAAATGTAGTATTTGAAGGCGGTTCTTCAAAAGTTTTCAAAAGTGCATTTGCAGCATCTGATTGAAAATTCTGCTGATTTAACCCTTGCACGTTTCCTTCTTTATCTTTATCACAGAAAATTAAAACTCTATGGTAATCAGAAGTTACAAGCAAATCATTTTTAATCATTCTTGCCTGATCTATTGAAATAACAGTTTTTGATGTATCATCAGTTGGTTTGTTATCAACTTTTGAGATTGTCAAAACTGCGGGGTGATTATTTTCTCTAATCCATTTGCAATTCAAACACTGACAACTTTCAGTATGATCACCCGTACAATTTAACATTCTTGCAATTTCAAGTGCCAAATCATACTGAGCTTGAATATCTGAACCATAGAATAAAATACAGTGCGCAATATTTTTTTGCCCTGCTTTTATTCCACTATTAAAATATTTCATCAAAAACGGATATTCTTCTTTCAAATTCATTTGAGATTTCCTTGTTTAAATTTATATTTTTAATTTTATTAATAATATAATTGGCTGGATTGCTTCACATTCGTTCGCAATGACAAAACATTTAGTCATTCTGAGGGCTTATGCCCGAAAGAATCCAGCTGATAGAATTTATCTTATCTAAAGAGTGCATTTTCCACCTCTTTTTCAACATCAAAGGCAAGACCTGACTTAATCCGATATTCAGCATCAGTCAAGTTTTCTTTTAATCTTACTAAATCTTTAAGATTAGTTTTTTTCAATTTTTGCAAATTCAATTTAACTACATATTCATGCATTCCTGTCATTCTAGACAATTCCATAGGCGTAGCACTTTGAGCCTTTGCTTTAAGAATTATCCAGCGTCTTAGCATTGTCTGTAATGTAGATAAAATCTCTAGAGGATAGCGAGTATCAAGTAATTTTCGATACTCCAAAAGTGCTCTGTCTTTTTGGTTTTCCATCAAAAAGTCAGAAAATGCAAACAAATCTTCATTGGAAATACAAATTTCCCTCACCATAGGAACTGTCACTGTATCATTTGGATATGCGAAAAGTTTGAGTTTATCAAGCTCTCCGTCTATTTGACGAAGATTATTTCCTATTTGGGCAATTATTGCAGTAAGCGCATCTTTTTCAAATTTTATACCCTTTGACTTCCCTTGTTTAATAATCCAGCTTTCCAATTCAGCTGTTTTATAAGTTGGAATTAAAGGACATTCCATTGAATTAAATTTTTTCAGAAGTTTAAAAAACTTTTTACGGCTGTCGAGTTTTTTCCCCTCATTTCTCGGTAATTGTGCTACGAAAACGATGTCTAAATTTTCACTATTACCCTCTAGTGCATTTTCAATTTCTTTTATTTCTTTGTCTTCAAAAGATTTTGAAAAATAATCAAGGCAATTAATGACAATAAGCATTTTGCCAAACATCATAGGCTGAGAACGGAGTATTGAAATTAAATCGGGAAATTTAGGGTTGTCGTAAGTTTTGAAAGACATTTCAAGAAAATTCTTATCGAGCCCTTTTTTTAATTTCCCGATTTCCTGTTCAATATTATAATCTTCTTCACCGTAAAAAAAGTATACTGCCATAATTTTTTTATGATTCAATTAAAAGACTTGCACCTATCACACCTGCATTATTACCAAGTTGAGCCGGTACAACTTCTACAACGGAACCTGCAACTTTCATTGCACGTTTCAATAATGTTTCTTTAAGCGGATTCATTAAGAAATCTCCAGCTTCAGCAACACCACCGCCTACAATAATTCTTTCAGGGTTAAGCAAGTTTACAACACTTGCCATACCGATTCCGATATATTCACCCATAATTGTGAAAATTCTTTGAGCAACAGGATCACCTGCTTTTGCAGCTTCGCAAACTATGTAAGGAGTAATTGCTCCACCATTTGCCATTTCTCTGAATTTAGCAGATTTTCCGCCTTTAATATATTCATTTGCCATAGCAACAATTGAAGGTCCTGAAGCAAATGCTTCCAAACAGCCTGTATCACCACAACCGCAAAGAGGTCCGCCATTCATTTCTAATTTGATATGACCGATTTCTCCTGCTGCATTTGATGCACCGCGTACAAGTTTTCCGTTTACAATCAAACCTGATCCGATACCTGTACCTACTGTGATACAAATAAGATTTTCACAACCTTTGCCTGCACCATAATTTAATTCACCTAAAGCGGCACATCTAACATCATTATCAACACGTGTTGGAATATGGAATTCATCTTCAATTAATTTTGCAATAGGAACTTCAACCCAACCCGGAATATTTGGAGCATTTCTTACAATCCCTGCTTTGTAATCAACTTGACCAGGGAAACCAAATCCAATACCTTCAATATCTTTTGTAGACAATTTAGTTTCTGTCAACAAATCATGAATAGCTTGTTTTATATTATTTACTGTATATTCATAGCCTAATTCTGCACGTGTAGGCACCGAATTTGAATAGATAATACTTCCCTTGTCATCAACAAGAGCAATTTTAACATTAGTACCACCTACATCAATTCCAATTCTATTCTTTCCCATTTTATAATCTCCCTTTATCTGGCTGTAAATATTATATTACAAAAACATGCATTTTACATAATAAATATTATGGATACATAAAAACACATTCTGAAAAATGTTCAGAATGACTGAATAAGTAGTCATTGCGAGGCAACAGCCGAAGCAATCCAGCCTTTATTTTCTCATAAGCTGGATTCTTTCGGGCATAAGCCCTCAGAATGACAAAAGAACAAAATAATATTTATTATGTAAAATATATTTTTTATTGTAATATATTATTGTAAACAGTGTTACTTAAGAAAGGTAAGAGAAATATGGAAAAACTTTCACCATTACAAATCGAAAGATTAAAGTACCAACCAAAACTTCCTGAATGCCTTGCTAACGGCATTAACAGTTTAGAAATGGTTGAAGGTTCCGCTACTCAATCAGTAAGAGATCAGGAACAAATTCAAAATTTATTCAAAAACACTTATGGAAAACCTGTTGTTACATTCAAAAAAGCTTCTTCTGCTAAATCTTCAGAAGTAAGAAACGTTGGTGTAATCCTTTCAGGTGGTCAAGCTCCTGGCGGACACAACGTAATCGCAGGTTTATATGACGCTTTAAAACAAGCTAATTCTGCTAATAAATTATACGGATTCTTAGGCGGCCCATCAGGTATTATTGATGGAAAATATGTTGAATTCGATGACAAATTCATGGATGCTTATAGAAATACAGGCGGATTTGATATTATCGGATCAGGCAGAACTAAACTTGAAACTGAAGAACAATTCCAAAAATCTTTAGAAGTTTGTAAAAAATTAAATATTTCTGCTGTTGTAATCATCGGTGGAGATGATTCTAACACTAACGCTGCACTTTTAGCTGAATGGTTTGTAAAAAATAATACAGGTATTCAAGTTATCGGATGTCCTAAAACAATCGACGGCGACTTGAAAAATGACCAAATCGAAATTTCTTTCGGTTTCGATACAGCTACAAAAACTTATGCTGAACTTATCGGAAACATTGAACGTGACGCTAATTCAGCTAAAAAATATTGGCACTTTGTAAAAATCATGGGTAGAAGTGCTTCTCACGTTGCATTGGAAGCTGCTTTACAAACTCAACCTAACATTACTTTAATTTCTGAAGAAGTTGAAGAAAAGAAAATGTCACTTGAAAGCATTATTAACTATATGTGCAACATAATCGTTAAACGTGCTGACATGGGTAAAAACTTTGGTATCGCAGTTATTCCTGAAGGTTTGATTGAATTCATTCCTGAAATGAAATCTATGATTTCAAACTTAAACGATATCATGGCTACATTAGAAAATGATCCTGATTTCGTAAATGCTACAACTATTCGTGATAAATTTGATATCGTAGAAAACAGACTTGACCCTGCTAATGCAAAAGTTTACAACTCATTACCTGCATTAATCAAAGGTCAATTATTAGCTGATCGTGACCCACATGGTAACGTTCAAGTTTCTAAAATTGAAACTGAAAAATTGTTAATCGAAATGATTTCTACAAGATTAGATGAATTAAAATCTCAAGGTGAATACATCGGTAAATTTAATGCTCAATCTCACTTCTTCGGTTATGAAGGAAGATGTGCATTCCCATCAAACTTTGATGCTGATTACTGCTATTCATTAGGATTTAACGCATTTGCTTTAATCAATTTCGGTCTAACTGGTTACTTATCATCTGTAAGAAACTTAACTCAACCTGCTGATCAATGGGTTGCAGGCGGTGTTCCTCTTACAATGATGATGAACATGGAAAAACGTCATGGTGAAATGAAACCTGTTATTCAAAAAGCTCTAGTTAGACTAGACGGTCCTGTATTCAAACAATTAGAAGAAAACAGAGAAGACTGGGCATTGAATGACAGATATTTATTCCCAGGTGCTATCCAATACTTTGGACCATCTTGTGTTTGCGATGTTACAACTTGCACTTTACAATTAGAAAGATCAAAATCTTTAGCAGCTGTATAATCAATACACAATATAGAATTAAAAACCGCTCTTTTTATAAAGGGCGGTTTTTATTTTTATTCAAAATTTAAAAGTTCAGGCAAATCAACATCTAAAGCCTTTGCAATCTTTTGCAAAGTCCAAAACTGATATACAATTGTCCCATTTTCAATTTCATTAAGCTTGGATACTGCCATAAAAGTTCTTTTAGCTAACTCTTTTTGTGAAAGTCCTCGTTTTTCTCTGTAATATTTTATTTTTTCTCCTAATTTTTTAAATCCGCTCATAACCCCTCCTATTTTTTTCGGCTTTACATAAAAAATCACAACAACATATTGATATATATTAAAGAAATTGCCCACTTTTAGAGATTGAAATATAATATTTATATGAAAAAATTTGATATTTTCAGACAGTTTAGGGATGCTGTAATCATTGTGAATAGCAAACAAGAAGTTGTTTACAGAAACCACACTTTCAAAAGGTGGTTTTCTGATTTTGCAAATATCAAAAAATTTTCATATCACACAAGCTTTGACATCTGCCCACTTAATTCTGAAAATATCGAAATCTATTCTCCCATCTATCATGCAATCAATTCTAAAGAAGATTTTTTTGCTAGAATTTCTTATCAATCAGAATTAAATAAAATTTTTTACTACGACTTGCAGGCAATAAAAAAAGGGAATTATACAATAATTTTCTTTAGTGACGTAAGTGCACAAAATAATCTTGATAACTCATTCAAAGAAAATGAAAAATTAAAAAACACAATAAATAAATTAATCGAAGAAAACAAAGATTTGCAAAAAGTAAAACAAAAAGCCCAAAGCCAAGCTATCCGAATTGCTCTCATAAACAAGGTTTCCAATACAATCAGAGAAAGTATAGATATCTCAAAAATTCTTCAATCAACCCTAAAAGAATTAGCTATAATGTTCAGTGCATACAAAGCCTATTACGCTAAAGCTGATGGGAATGAATTTGTCATTGAAGAAGTATTCGGAGAAAAGAAATCTAAAAATTTAAAAGCAATTCAATTTGATGAAAAAACTACTGAAACTATCACTGCAAAAGAGATTTCGGCTAATAATGTTTTAATTGAATATCTTAATGCAAAACCATTTAAACAACCTGTACTCAGAGTAATAATCCCTCTGCATCATATGCAAAACATAACAGGGATAATAGTTTTACTTAGCCACCAAAAAAGAGAATTGACAGAAGAAATTGAAATTCTAGATGCAATCTCATCTCAACTATCAAACGCAATCACTCGTGCAGAACTTTATCAAAAGAATATTCAAACCGTTAACGAATTACAAAACACCCTAAAAGAACTTAAAGAAACCCAAATTCAACTGATAAATTCAGAAAAAATGGCATCTTTAGGTCAATTAGTTGCAGGCGTAGCACACGAAATTAACACCCCTGTAGCCTCAATTAAATCAAATAACGGAATAGTCGCAAAACTGCTTCCATCAATAGAAGACACCGAATTAAAAGAGATGCTTACAGACATAAATGAAATTGATAAAGAAGCAGTCACAAGAATAAGTAACATCGTCACTTCTCTGAAAAAATTTGTTCGCCTAGATGAAGCAGAATTGCAAGAAGCAAACATAAATAAAGAACTCGACCTTACATTAGAACTCATAAGACACGAAACAAAAAACAGAATTGAAATAATAAAAAATTACGGCGAAATCCCCGCTATTAAATGCTTTCCAAACATGCTAAATCAAGTATTCACAAACATATTAATCAATGCTTGCCAAGCAATAGAAGGCAAAGGAAAAATTACAATTACAACCGAATACAAAGATAAAAAACTCATTGTCAAAATCAAAGATACAGGAAAAGGTATTCCCAAAGATCAGCTCAGCAAGATATTTTCAGCAGGTTTTACAACCAAAGGAATAGGAGTCGGAACAGGACTCGGACTAGCCATTTGTTCAAAAATAATTGAAAAACATAAAGGTGAAATCATTGTAAATAGTGAGGTTGGCAAGGGTAGCGAGTTTATTATTACTATCTGCAGTGAGTAGTATTTGTGAATTTTTATTACAAATTTGGTTTTAATATAATTGAAAGACACTAATTTTTAATTAAACAAACACACGTTTTTTTCTCAATTTTGCTCCTTTTAAAGACAAATAATAAAAAACATGTTATATTGTTAATATAAAGTGTTAGTTTTACCCTTAAAAAATTCGATACAACTGCACTTATAAAATCCCAAAAAAATATAATTTAACAAAAATTAATATAAGTAGGTAAAAAAGGCAATATTTTATTCTCGAAATTTTTTATAAATGCATAAGGTGTAGTAGAATTTAATATTGTGTGTCGGAGGAAAAATTTAATGACAATTAGTGTGAACAGCAAGAAAAAACAAGTTAAAAAATCTTTTGAAGAATTATTGACAGATCTTAAAACAAGCAATTCAGAAAAAGTTAGATATAACGCGGCACGTATCCTTGGTGAAATGGGCGATTCAAAAGCAGTTGAACCATTAATTGAAGTTTTAAAACATGATAAAAACGGTTCTGTAAGATTATATGCAGCACGTGCATTAGGAGAATTAGGCGACTCTGCAGCAACAGTTCACTTAATTGAATCTTTACGTGAAGACAGAAACGTAGACGTAAGAGTTCGTGCAGCTCGTGCATTAGGTCGTTTAGGCGGTGCAATTGTTGTAGAACCTCTTGTTGAAGCTCTAAATGATGAAAATCCTCAAGTTTGTATCACAGCAACAGATGCTTTAATCGAAATCGGTGATGTTGCAACAGATGCTTTAATCGCATCTTTAGACCACGAAAAAGTTAACGTAAGATGTGATGCAACTCGTGCATTAGGCGAAATCGGAAACAAAAAAGCTGTTGATAAAGTAATTAATATGTTATATGACGAATGGGTAAACGTTAGAATTTATGCAGTAACTTCATTAGGCAAATTAAATGATACAAAAGCTGTTCCTGCATTAATCGATGTAATGAAAAACCGTTCAGAAAACGAACTTGTAAGAGCTGGTGCAGCTGCAGCATTAGGTGTACTTCGTGACCAAAGAGCATTACTTCCATTAAGAGAATTAATTATGGAAGCTGAAGAATTAGGTGAATTAGAAGACACAGCATTAAAATCATTCAAAAAAATCATGGCTGCAAACTGGCAATCAATCCCAGGTGCTACAGCTCAGAAAAAACCTGCTGCAACATTCTAATAAAGCAGCTTAAAGAATTAAAACAAAAAGGATTATAAAAAACACCTCTTAATATAAGAGGTGTTTTTTATTTATACTTTTCAAATTCATCTAAAAACTTTGCAGGAGTCATCCCAAAAGCATGAGAAATATTTTCTAAAACATTAATTTTTATACCTTGTTTAAGATTTTCTATACGACACAAAATTGCAGGATCAATTTCTGCTTCTACTGCAAATTTATTCAGTGATAACCCGCTTTCCTGACGTTTTAATTTTATATATTTTCCTAAATCTGAATATTGCATTTATTGAGATTATGCAATATAATACTAATAGATTCATTGAGAAATCTCAATAGAAAGGAGTTCTATGCATTCAGGTAAAGCATTTACACTGGCAGAAGTATTAATCACTCTTGGCATTATAGGAATTGTTGCAGCAATGACATTACCTGCGGTTATCAATAAGACACAAAACAAAGAACTTGAAGTAGCTTTTAAAAAATCATATTCTCTTTTAAATCAGGTAACACAAAGAGTTATTATAGAGGATTTCGGAGGTGTAGTTGATGCAAACAGTAGTTATTTAATTGCAAAAGACTTTTTAAAGTACTATAAAAATGCAGAACTTTGCTCAACAGGAAGCGGTAATGGCTGTCCAGATATTACCAATAAAAATATGTGTGAATTTATGCAAGAAAATTATAAAACATACAATGGAAATAGCAAAGCTGGCTGTGTAGGAAATGATGCTGTAACAAATACAATTGATAACACAACTATATATTTTGATTCAGCCAATCCAGGCGAAGTAAGCAATTACGGCAAGATGTTAATAGCAATCGATGTCAACAGTTGGCAAAAAAAACCTAATAAATGGGGACACGATATGTTTATGTTTCAAATAGACAGTTCAGGGAAACTTCTTCCAATGGGAGCAGATGGAACTTCATATCTTGAGAAATATTTTTGTTCTAAAACATCAACTGACAAGAGTAATGGATATGGATGCACTGTCAGAGCTGTAAGTGAACCTGATTATTTTAAAAAATTAAAATAACTATTTAAAATAATATTCAATCTCAGTTGATAAATCTAATTTTTTAGCGTTATCTTTGAATATTTTTGACTTCAAACCCATTTTAGCTAACCTGTATTTTAAACTTACAGCTAAAACTCCAAGTCCATATTTGCAAGATCTCATAAAGTTAATTGATGATGCTTCTTTAAAATATTTTGTAGGACAAGAAACCTCACCTATTTTGAATTTGTTATAGAAAAGCAATGCAATCATTTCATTATCAAAGATAAAATCATCATTACATTCACCTAGTGGCAAAGTTTCCAATACTTCTTTTGTAAAACCTCTGAAACCTGTATGATACTCAGTTAAATTTTCACCTGTAAAAACATTTTCAAACCAAGTTAAAAATTTATTTGCAACGAATTTATAAAATGGCATACCACCTTTTAAAGCAGAATTTCCTAGCATTCTTGATGCTAATACAGCATCATATTGACCAAACGCCATCATACAAACTATTGCAGGAATAAGTTTTGGGGTATATTGATAATCAGGGTGAAGCATTACAATAATATCAGCCCCAGCTTTTAAAGCTGCCTTATAACAAGATTTTTGATTACCGCCATAACCCTTATTTTCCTTATGTACAATAGTTGTTATGTTCAATTCTTTTGAAACTAATTTTGTATTATCCTGAGAATTATCATCTACCAAAATAACCTCATCAACAAACGGCTTATAAATTTCTTCATAAGTCTGTTTTAAGGTTTTTTCTGCATTATATGCAGGCATAATTATTACTACTTTTTTATTATTAATCATAAATCTATTATAAAACAAAAATTACAAACTAAAAAATAGAGGCACCTTTTCAAGTGCCTCTAAGAATTTTTTTTATTCTTCAACCGGTTCAGCCGGTTCTTCAATTTTTGCTTCAGTTCTAATAGAAGACTTATCAGAACCTATGCTTTTATCTTTAAATTTTTGTACTTGTCTAGCTAATTTGTCAGCTAATAAGTCAATACTTTCATACATAGAATCTGCAGCTTCTTCACAGCGTACAACGCCTGTTGACATTTTACAGCTGACTTCTGCAACGTGTTTTCCGGAAGCAGCAGGATTTTTGATAACTGAAAGCACTACATCAATTCCTTGAATTTGATCATAGTGAGTAGCTACCTTACCAATTTTCTCTTTCACATATGCTTTAATAGCATCAGTGATTTCAATGTTTCTTCCGTTTACATAAATGTGCATGTGGAACCTCCTATAACATACTGCTTGTACATTATAACATATTTTTTTTGATTTTTAAAGCCTTTTTCAAGATTATTTCTAAAAAATAAAGTTTTTAATTTCTATAAAAGCGCTCTAATCTTCAATAATAAACTGTTGTAATTCTACATTAGGAGTTCCGATAACTCTTACTAATTCAAGCACAGAAGCTTTCATTTGACATTTTTGAGATGACCCGCTGAAAAAATCTTTATAAAAACAACCTTCGCAGTTGCATCCTCTTTTATAACATTCAAGAGCCGTAGGCGTCCATCTTCTCACTGCAACAGCTCTTCCCATATCCCTACTTCTAAACAATTTATATAATCTCCACTTGTTAACTATCTCACCCAAGGTACGGAAAATCAGACAGAGTTAATCTGTCACAATCCCCTTATCAGAGGCTCTTTCCACCTCTCCACTCGTCCTTAATTACATTATAAAAAATAAGGGAATTATTTCAAGGGCAGAACATGAGATTGTGAATATTTGTAACAAACCCCGTAATTAGTACGATACAGCCGTTTTTCAAAAGTCAATCATGCTAAAGATTAAGCTATCACATGGTTTTCAGATTTTAAATCATGCAAACATGCTCATGGCATGGCTTTCCATGATTTAAGTTCGTATTAAGAATTGTAAAACATTTAACATTCATGCCTGTTTTGGGCATGCCAATTTAGAAAAAAATACTCTTAAAAGCAAGAATAATCAAAATCAAACCGCCAGAAATTTCAAGATATTTCGTGGGCAATTTCTTGAAAAAATTTCCTAACCAAAAACCTGCCATCGACATAAAAAATGACATAAAACCAATTAATAAAACAGATAATAAAAGCGGTGTTTTTGTCAAATTCAAACTTACCCCTGAGGCAAGCGCATCAATACTTGTAGCTATGCCAAGACTTATCAAACATTTTAAATCTATGCAGCAAATTTTTTCATCTTTTTCTTGGAATGCTTCGTAAATAAATTTTGCACCAAGAATAAAAAATATAATAAAAACAAGCCATTTTGCGTAAGCTTGAATATAGCTGCTTATGAGCCCTGTGAAAACGTAACCGAAACACGGCATTAACCCTTGAGCTAATCCCATTGTAAAAGCAAGAGCCAAAGAGTTTTTAACTCTGTTATGGGTAAATATCAAACCTTGTGAAAATGATACTACAAGACAATCAATTCCTAATGCTACGGCTAAGAATAATATTTCAACTAAATGCAAATTTCTACCTCAAATAATCTATTCCAAGGGAATTTATAATCTATTTTATATTCTGACTTTAATTTGTCAAAAACAACATTCTCATAATGTCTCATTTCAGCGGTAATTTTATCAACATCAGAGGATTTTAAATTTTGACGAACATTTGCCTGATAAGCCCAGTCATCTAAAAATCTTACTGTTTGAAGTTTTTGGAACGCAGACCTATCAAAACTTTCAGCAAAATATTTTACTTTTGCACCGCAAATAAGACTACCTAAAGAATTTGCTGAAGTATTCCAAGCTGAATACCCATAAAAGTTTTCATTCAACTCATTTTCAAATAACTTTTTAACAAAAGCATTATCAGCACCATTCGCAAATCTCACATCCGCAATCATGAAATTCTTATCAGGAGTTTTAAATTCTCCACCAAACGGTTCTGTAGAGACTTTCATGACGATTTCGCCCTGCTTATCTTTAAAGTTATTCACGTACAATAAAATATCTGCTTCACATGGCTCACATATGTCACAGCCTGCAAGATTTAATTGACCTTTTACAGATTTTTCAATAGATACATCTTCGTAATTCGAAATCAAATCCTTACAATCAGGCTCTAAAAATATCGGAGCAACTTTCAATTTCCCTTTAATCGAACGAGCAAGCAAGGTAAGAGGAATTTCGTCAGCTCCTGTTTTTACAAAACCGCCTAATTTTTCTAATTCTCGTGCTTCCTGAACGTTAAAGCCATATTCTGCACAATCATCTTTTGAAAAAATAAGTGTGTTAAATATTTTTTCTTTTTGCAATTCGAGGTAAATCTTATTTATTTCAAAATTTCTTTTACGAGTAGAGAGGTAATCATTTAAAATCTCCTCCGGAACTTCATTTTTGCAAATCGTACCGAATTTGTCCATGCAGAATGAATAATTAAAAATTTTTTTGCCCCATTTGTTCCAATATTCTTTTTCTTCCTCGTTTATATTGTTATTTGAAATTCTCATAATGCTTGAAAAAGCATAAATTTCAGCATGTTTGTCTTTCAAAATCTCTTTTAATTTTTCGATTCTTTCCTTAATTTTCTCAAAAGAATCATTCGAACGTCTGGAAAAAATAAGACCACCATAAGCTACAGTATCAAGAGACAAAATAATAGCATCAACTTTTGGTAAATCTTTGAGCCACTGAAAAATTTTATCCACATCAGCGTATTTAGTTAAATCGCCAAGCCATTCTCTTGCGGGCATATACAATCGGATATTACCGTCCATAGCACATATCTGCTCAGGAAGAGTATAACATACAGGTCTATTATCTATTGGTACAAAAGCTATGTTCATAAAACTATTATATGTTAATATTGAATTTAAACAAAAAGGTAACAATTATGACACATAACAAATCTCAAAAAAATTATGAGGACAGCTACATAATAATTGATAAAAATCCTGAAACAATTCATGTAATGTTCAATATGATCTCAAAAAAGTACGATTTCATGAACAATTTAATGTCATTCGGAACTCATAATTTTGTTAAATATAAAAGTGTAAAAAATTTGGATATAAAACCGCACACAAAAATTATTGACCTATGCTGCGGAACAGGCGACCTTGCAAGAATTGCCAAAAAAATCCAACCTAATGCTATTGTAACTGGAATTGATTTTTCAGAAGAAATGCTTAAAATTGCAAAAAATAAAACCCAAAATAGCAAAATTCAATACCTGCAAGGAGATGTCACAAATTTACCTTATGAAGACAATTCCTTTGATATAGTAACAATGGGATTTGGCCTAAGGAATATTTTGAATACTGAAAAAGCTGTAGAAGAAATTTATAGAATTCTAAAACCAAACGGAAGTTTTCTCCACTTAGATTTTGGAAAAAATAACAATCTTGGGAAAATCTATGATAAGCTTACACCGAATTTGGCAAAAATATTTACAGAAAATTATTTTTCTTACGAATACCTGATTAAATCAAAACAAAATTTTCCATCTCCTGAAGATTTAATCAAAGACTTTGAAAGCAAAGGGTTTAAATTGAAAAAACGTCAGGATTTTATATTCGGAATAATATCATCACAAATTATGACAAAATAGGATTTAATAAAAATTAAATCCTATATGAATTTCCGCCTTTGACAATATCACTGATTGCAATAAAGGTTTGATTTAAAATGTAATCTATTGCATCTTTTGTATCATAAGCAATATGTGGGGTAATTATTACATTATCAAGTTTTGCAAGATCTCGTAAAATTTTTATCTCCTCGACACATTTTAAATTATTATTCACCATCTTCGCAAAATTTTCACATCTGAAACTTACATCTTCACAAGTAACCACATCTAATGCTGCTCCTTTAATTATCCCTTCAGATACAGCATCATACAAATCTTTCATGCATACTAATTCTCCTCTTGAAGCGTTTATCAAATAGGCAGTTTTTTTCATCAACTTAAACTGTCCTGCCGAAAACATATGATAATTATCCCCAGTGTAGGGCAAATGCAAAGTTATAATATCCGATTTTTTTAAAAGAGTATTAAAATCTACATACTCAATATCATGTCCATTAGTTTTTAATTCTTGTCTTTGGACTAAATCATAAGCTAAAACCTTCATTCCGAAAGCCTTAGCAACTTTGTATACAGCAAACCCGATATTACCTGTCCCCACAATCCCTAAAGTTAATTCAGACAAATCTCTGCCGATAAAATCCCTGCAATCAATATTTCCGTCCAGAAAAAATCTTGAAGCCGGAATAATATTCCTAACTAATGCTAAAATTAATCCTATTATAAATTGTGCAACAGATTTTGCACCATAGGCTTCTACATTTATGACTGAAATATTTTTTTCCTCTGCTGAACTTTTGTCAATATGATCAATTCCTGTTGATCTCGTAGAAATAATTCTCAAATTTTTAAAAGCATTTATGACGTTTTTTGTCACTTGAGAATTTACAAAAACACTTATTACTGAAGTACTATCCAATAATTCTTCCGGTAAAAACTTGATTGTTTCTTCTGTTAAACTGTCATTATAAAAAGTAATCTCAAAATTTTCTAACTCATGAGTTCCAAAAAAATTTTTTTCACTATCACGATAATCAAAAACTAACATTTTTATTGTCATAAATTCCCCTTATATTTTTTATCTGTTTACTTTGCATAACATATCCTAAAAAGCATAAAAGCTCTCCTTATGAATTATTTACTCAACAATCGTTTATTCTATTACACGAAAGTACATAATCTAAGAATAATTAATTAATAAAAAGTTGAATGAAAACGAAAATAAAAAAGTTTATTCTAAAAATGTGAAAGGAGTTAAATATGAAACACGACTTAATAATTCGCGAGCCTGAATTATATTTCGACAGTATCCATAATGAATTAAACAATTTTTTACGCGATACCCTGCTTATACATTCAATGGCAAACCCTCTTAATATAAAAAAGACATCAATTTGGCGTCCTGCAATAGAAGTCAAGCAAAATGACAAAAACTACAAAGTAAAAGTCCAACTGCCTGGAGTCAATAAAGATGATATAGAAGTAGAACTCGATAATGATTTTATGACAATCTCCGCTGAAATTAAGGAAGAAGCGGAAGAAAAAGAAGAAAAAGCCAAAAATGAACGCTACCATACATCAGAATTTCGATACGGAAGGTACCAAAGAACAATCTCTTTTGATCAGCCGATAAAAATTGATGAAACTACTGCTGTATATGATAAAGGAATTTTAAAAATTACAATTCCAAAAGTTCAAACAGAAAATAAAGAACCTAAAAAATTAGAAATCAAAGAAAAATAATCATATAAAAAAGTCTGTGTAATAAAAAACTGCACAAGACTAAACAAAACTTCGTATCTCAAAGCCGAATCATCCGAGATATTTTCGGGTTCGGGGGGACGTGTCATAAAACATTATGAAAATGCATTCACGTTCTAATTTCGAAGCAGATGATAGTGATAATCTGCATAACTTCCCGAAGAAATAGCGGCGGGATACGGACGGTTACCCGATAGGGAAAAAGATTATGAATGACATAAATTGATTGTCTGATGATAAAACACCCTTTTCTCTTCAACTCCGTAACAACAACGGATATAGCGAAAAGCATAATCTAAAACCTAAATGACGGTAATCGATAACCAAGACACGGGGTGTAGATATAGTGGCATTCCGTGTCTTTTTATATACAAATATAGGTTTTATGTATAAAAATATATTGAATTAAATTTCCTTAATAAACTAACAAAAAACAAAATTATCATTTTTTATAAACTAAAGCATTTTAAGAAGTAAATAATAAGAAATTTTTGTATGCAAATATATAATAGTACAATAAATCCATATAATACACCGAACTTTAAAGGTAAAATTATTGATTCGCACGTTCACTGTGGCAAATGGACAAACGATTTATTTTCAACAAATGATGTACTTGAATTTTTTAATAGAAAATTTAATAACGGTAAAGATACTATTGATAGAGTAATAATATCTAATCTTGATTGTATTATAAATAATAAAAACAAAACTCCTTATATGGATGAATTAGGTGGGAATCTTAAATTACTTAAAAAATGTTTAAACAATGATAAACTTATCCCATTTGTTGTATGCCAACCAGGACATGGAGCAGCAGAAAATATTGAATTATTGTTAAATAGATACCCAGATTTAATTAAAGGATTAAAATTCCACCCTGCTTGCCTTGATTTACCTGCAAATGATGTAAAATATATTCCTTATATGAAACTTGCTGAAAAATATAATAAACCTTGCCTATTTCACAGCGAAGTTATAACAGATAAAAACAATAATTTTATAAGAACTGGAGTATCTGATCCTGAATATATTTATGAAACAGCAAGACAATTTCCTAATGTTCCTGTTATCTTAGGGCATATGGGATTAGGTGGCGATAAAGCTCATGAAGCAGGGATTAAAACCCTTATTAATTCAATTGAACGAGGTGATGCAAAGTTATACGCAGACTTAGCTTGGGTTGATTGGGATAAGCCAACAAAACCTCATATTGTAGAAGTTGTTGATAAACTTTTACATAGCTCAAAAGGAGATAAAACTGAAAGATTATTATTTGGAACAGATGCACCATTAGGAGTTTTTGGAGAAAAAGCATTAAAACAAAAAAACTCTTATGACATGAATATTAAAAATATAAAACAAGCCATTAAAGACAATTTTGGTAATGATGCAAATAAACTAATTAGTCGTATATTCTACAGAAATAGTAAAAAATTACTCAACCAAAATTTTGATAAAATATCTTAATTTTAATCTAATTTTTCACTAACTGAAAAAAAATTTATTCACTTACAAAATTTATAAGTTTTTTAATGTCTTTATTCCAAATCCCGTTCCAATTTCTTATAATAACATCAGCAGGACTTATGCCGTTTAATGTGTATTCTTTTATTGGATCAAGATATTTTTCTTCACCTGTATCCATCTCTATTAAAGATTTTTCAGCAATATATAAAATTTCTTTTGCAATATCTTTAACTAAATATTTTCCAATTTTTGAATTCAAAGAACTTTTTGGAACATTATATCTTAGTTCAGAAAAATCCCTATATTCAAAATCTTTAAATAATTCTTCAATTTCTTGCATAGCACTATGATTATATAAAATACCTTTATAAATCGCTAAGATTGAATATTGCAAATTTTTTCCAACACAATCATGGTTTCTGATTTCTATAAAATTGCGCATTCTAACTTCAGGGAAATATAAATTTGCATGAAGCATAAAATCATTTATATCAGCTTGAAAATCTTCATAACCTGATTGCATAAACTGATTAAAATCTATTTTTCCATTTATCGGAATTGCACCAGATTCTCTGTTAATAAAAATCATTGGAGATTCAAATACATAATCCAAATATTCTTCAAAAGAAAATTTATCATCAATTTGCCCGACAAAACCGCATCTGTCATTATCTGTATTTAACCAGCTTAATGCTCTAAAACTTTTATATCCTGTCTCTACCCCTCCTCTTATAGGAGAATTTGCAAACATAGCTGTCATAAAAGGAGTTAATTTATTTGCTACACGGAATTTGTCAATTGCATCTTCTTCACTTTCAAAATCAATGCAACATTGAACCCCTGCTGTTTCACGCATCATAACATCAGATAAAATTCCCCACAAATACTTTGCCATAATGTGATAACGTTTTTTAGGAATAAGATTTATTGACTTATGAGTAGATAATGGAGATACCCCGTAATTTAAAAGTGTAATTCCCATTTTATCCAAGATAGGAGACATTTTTTTGTTCAAGTCGTCAACTTTATTTTTAATATCATCAATAGTTTTTTCAGGTTTCAAACTCAATTCAATCTGAGATCCCGGCTCAAGCGTTACAGTATCATGCTCTTGTTTTAGTCCAATGATATTGTAATCATCAGTAATATAATCCCAATTTTCTTCCTTAGCAAAATTTCTCAAAAAATTGCATACACCATTATCCGAAGAATAATCAACAGCTTTTGACGTCACAGAAAAAATAGGCAGTCTTTCATATTCAATACCAATTCTGAATTGTTCTCGTGATTTACAACCGCTTTTGAACAATTTTAAAATTTCTTTTTTGTCTAATTTTTCCTGTGTTTGAATGTTACTCACATTAACCCCCTATCCAATTATAACATCCACAAAATTAACAAAAAAAAATTATTAAAACATTTACCTGTGTGTGGTATTATTATAGGTAAGATGAACTACTTCGAACGGGCAAAATACTTTAGAACTAAAAAAAGACTTGGTCAAAACTTTCTTATTGACGGGCAGACAATCGCTGATATCATTGACTTTGCAGAGATTAAACCTGATGATACAGTAATTGAAATCGGACCCGGAGTTGGGTTTGTAACAGAACAATTAGTAAAGCATGCCAAACGAGTTATTGCAATTGAACTTGATGAAGAAGCAATAAAAGAATTACAAAAACTTGATGCTCCAAATCTTGAAATAATCCATAATGATATTTTGAAACAAGATTTGTCAGAATTATGTGAAGGCAAAGTAAAAGTCGTTGCAAATATTCCATACTACATCACAAGTCCTATTATTGCTCATTTACTTGGTGAAGTAGACGATTTAAATAACAAAAACAGAAATAAAATAACTGATATTTTACTAATGGTGCAAGAAGAAGTAGCTAGAAGAATGGCTGCAAATGAAAATTCTTCAGGAAAACAATATGGGCTTTTGACAATTCTTTCACAATTTTGGGCAGATGTAAAAATCATGAAATTAGTCGGAAGACGCTCTTTTTATCCTGCTCCAAAAGTTAATTCCGCATTAGTAAAACTTGATGTGAGAGAAAAACCTCTGCTTGAATTAACAGATTATTCTCATTTTAGAAAAACTGTTAAAGCAGGATTTTCACAACGAAGAAAAAATATTAAAAATTGCCTTTTATCTGCAGGATTTTCAAAAGAGAATATTCAAAACGCTCTTGCAAAATTAAATCTTGATGAAAATGTAAGAGGTGAAAAACTCTCAATAGAAACTTTCGGGAAATTGTCGGAGGCATTGATAAACAATGGAAATTAAAATTCAATGTCCCGCAAAAATTAATTTAACTCTAAAAGTCTTAGGCAAAAGAGAAGACGGATTTCATAACATTGAAAGCATTATGCAGACAATCAGCCTCTATGATTATTTAACTATTAACGCTGAAAAATCAGATAAATTTGAAATAAATCTATCAGGTAATAATAATGAAATCCCGTACAATGAAAAAAATCTGGTATATAAAGCTGCAAAATTATTTATAAACAATACAAATTTGCGACCACATAAAATTGAAATTTATATAGATAAAAATATCCCTGTCGCAGCAGGTTTGGCTGGTGGCAGCACAGATGCAGCAGGAACTTTATACGGATTGAACAGAATTTTTGACGAGCCTTTATCAAAAGAAAAATTGCATGAACTTTGTGCACAATTAGGATCTGATTTAAATTTCTGTCTTGAAGGCGGAAGACAAATGACAAAAGGCAGAGGAGAAATTTTAGAAAAACTTCCTTTTGAAAAATTTTCAATTTCCTTGATTAAACCTAAAAATTTAGGCATAAGTGCAAAAGAAGCATATACAAAATATTCTCAAAAGAACTCTCAAAATTTCCAATCAAAATACGGCTCAAAAGATAGTTTTAAAAACGATCTTGAATGGGCTTTAATAGATGATTATAAAGAATTACAAAATATAAAAGACTTATACCCAGAATCGATTATGTCAGGTTCTGGTTCTACTTATTTTAGTGTTAATAGGGAGTTTTACCCCACAAATGATTATTGGACTGCAAATAACCTTGTAAGTACAAAACAAGGGATTTGTGTCGCAAATTAAAAGACCTTCCTGACAGTTGGAAGGTCTTTTTTTATTATAAAGGAGACGTAATTTTAGTTGATATTTATGCTGCTTTTTGAGCTGCTTTTGCTTGTTGCATTGCCGCATCACGTTCTTCTTTTGTTTTGTAGAATTGACTTCTATTACCGTTGCAATCAGTATAGAAATATCTTACAGTACCATCTTGAGCTTTTCCTGTGTATTTTGTTTGAGGTTTAAAGTCTTCCGGTTTAGTAGCTTTAACTTTGACTTTAGCATCACAGTCTACATTATATTTTTTACCGTTTAATTCTGTGTACAATCTCATTACAGATGGTTGAGTATTTAATGTGAAATCAGTGATACCATGTCTTTTTTTCAATTCGTGAACAACTTCAATTTCTTCTTTTGGAGTTAATTTAGAACCATCTTCATGTGTATATTTTGATTGTACAATACCACGCCAGTATTCACCTTTTTGAACTTTATAATCACAGTATTCTTCATATTCTTCACCAGGTGTCAATGGACATGTATCTGGAACATCATCAATTACAGGATTAGGAGTTGGCTCATCAATAGGAGGTTTTTCTGGTACTGGCTCTGGCACTGGAGTTTTTCCTTCACCAGGAGTATAAATCTTAGCTTCTTTACCTCCTCTGTCTTTGATAAATCCCATAGTTGCCAAACCGATACCTAGACCTAGACCTGCACCCCAGCCTGCTCCTCGTTTTGCATCTAATCCATTTGTATGAGGAATTTTTTCTGATTTAGTCTGATGTTGAGTATCTGTATCAAATTGGTCTACTAGAATATTACCATTTTCATCTTTAACAATAACGTGATTGTTATTTACAACAGTTTGAGTCATATTAACAGTATCCACTACTGTTTGGCTTAAAAAGCCTGCTGCACCTGCTGCTGCGCCCAAGCCTGCACCTAGACCTGTTACACCTGCAACGTACAAGCCTCTATATAAATTTGTGTTATCTTTTTCATAACCTAAATTTGATTTTTTAGCGATATTTTTAATTACGCTTGCTTTTACATTTTCTTTTTCTGCAACTTCACGTCTTTCTTTAAGACTTAAATAATGATTTTCTGCTTCGCCTTCTTCAGTATGAGTATTTGCGAATTTTAATGCAGTTTGTTTAAATTTATCACTTGAGAAGTTACCATTTTCGTCATAGAACAAATCTTTATGACTTTCAATGTATTTACGTGTTTTCTTTTGACCAAAAAGACCTTTTCTTAAATATTCATTTTCCGGTAATTGAGCATCAGCTTTTTGTTTTGCTTCTTTTTTGCTTAAGCCTTCATTTCTGTATTGTTCAATTAACTGTTTTCTTTCTTCTTTACGAGCTTTTTCAGCAGCATCATAAGCATCTTTGTCCATAAATACTTGAGTAGCATCTGAATTTTCTTTATATTGCTGATCTTTTACATAATTTTTAGCCATTTTTTCAGCTTCTTTTTCAGATTCTACTTTTTTACCTTCAACGGTACCGAAACTTAAGTAAGCTTGTTTTGCTTCTTCAATTGCTTTTTTACGAGCATCCTTAGTTGTCAATTCTCTTTGAATTTCAGCATTCAATTTTGCTTTTTCAGCTTTTTCTTTTTCAACTGGATTTGTTGTTGATTGAGCTTGAGTATTTTTTACATTGACAACATCAACTTTTTTTACGTCTGTCATTTTTCTTCCCTTTCTAATTTTCCCCGTGACAAGAAAATTAAAATTTTAAATATCCCCTATGCTTTTATAAAAAATTTTTAGAATACAAAATTGCATGATTTGAATAAAACATCTTAATATTTGTTAACAAAAATCCCCGATAAGACTATTCACACCACAAAAATTATGATGTACTATATGCATATGCAAGTGTTAGATGTAAGAAATTTAAATTTAGGTTTTAATTGCGAATGCGGTTTTAGACAAGCATTATATGATGTTAATTTCTCACTTGAAACAGGGAAAATGCATGCACTTGTTGGAGAATCAGGCTGCGGAAAAACTATGAGTGCAATGAGTATATTGCAATTATTACCTAAAAATGCAAAAATTACTGACGGTGAAATTTTATATAACGGCAAAGATTTGTTGAAAACCTCAAAAAAAGATTTACAACATCTTAGAGGGGATAAAATTGCTCTAATCCCACAAGACCCAATGACATCTTTAAATCCTTTATACACAGTCGGAAACCAATTATTAGAAGTTATAAAAATTCACCAAAATTTAAAAGGAAAAGAAGCTTACAAAAAAGCAATAGAAGCTTTAGAAGCAGTTCAAATTCCCTGTGCAGAAGAACGAATGAAAGCTTATCCGCACGAATTTTCAGGCGGAATGAAACAGCGTGCAATAATTGCAATGGCTCTATGTTGCAATGCTGAAATTCTAATAGCAGATGAGCCTACAACGGCACTTGATGTGACTATTCAAGCACAAATTATGAAACTTTTAAAAGAAATTCAACAAGAGAGAAACACCTCAATTCTTTTAATTACACATGACCTTGCTCTAGTAGGGGAAAATGCAGATTACATATCAGTTATGTATGCAGGCAGAATAGTAGAAACTGCGCCATCAAAAGAATTTTTTGCAAACCCGAAACATCCATATTCAATAGCCCTTTTAAAATCATTACCATCTAATAAAAATTCAAAATTAGAAACAATTAAAGGTCAACCTCCTACAATTCAACAAGATATTTCAGGATGCAAATTTCACCCAAGATGCCCTAAATGTATTGATATTTGCACACAAGAAATTCCAAAACTGGATAATGTCGGCATAAACCACTATTCAGCTTGCTTTTGCAATTAATTTTTTTTAACTTGAGACGGATGAACATCAATATTTTTCGGTTTAATATTTAACTTTTCTTGCTTATTAGTATTTGAAAAAGATTTTGCAACTAAAGCTAAAATTCCAACAGCTACAACACCTGCTGTAATCCACAAACCTTTTTTGCCCGAAAAAGCTGATTTTTTCACTTTATCTGCAACAGTTTCATTAACTGGTTTGTTAAACCATTTTTTATTAATAAATAATTCTTCTGCATTGTCATAAAAAATATTATTTAAAGCTTTTTCAGCATCTTCAGGTTTATCTTTATAAAATTCTTTTACAGTTTCTTCTACAAAATCAGCAAATTTACCATATTTTTCTTTATCCCCCATTTCTGCAATCGGTGCATCAGAGCCGAAAAGAATTCTATCAGAACCTATTTTTTCTAACGCTTGTTTAATAGTATTTTTGTTTTGCTCAGCATTATCAAACAAGCCTGTAAGCCAAGATATATCGACATAAAGATTTGATCTGCTATTTTTTAGAGAATCGTAAATATTATCAATAGTTTTAGACATTTGTTCAGGAGATGCCATTAAATCAATATGATATAATACCACAGGATGTTTTGGGTGTGTCTCTGCAAGTTTTATAATTTCAAGCGGATCTGATTTTCCATCAGTTGTTGAATGAAAAATACAAGGTAAACCTTTTTTTTCAGCGACATCAAAATACTTTGAATATATTTCAAAATTATCCTTTATAGATTTATTTGTCAATGTTGGATGAAATTTCATTCCATAAAAATTTCCACTTTCAACTAATTTTTCAATATTAGTACTATCTTTTGCAATTCCAGGCTGACAAGATATTAATGGATAAATTTTTACTTTATCATTACCTTTAATTAATTCGATATCTTTTGCAGCATTCAATTCAGACTGAAAAAATTCACTTCCTTCAGGATTTAAGCCAGATACTGAACTGACTAAAACTTTTTTGACATTATTACATTCAACTGTATCTATAATATCTTGAGAATTATAACTTTGCTTACAATGATGCAAATTATCAAACATACTGCCGACATGAGCTTGCACATCAAACTTTTTACGACTATTACCAAATGTTTGACCAGAGATATTAACAGATTGAATTTTCATAATTTGCCCCTTTTACATAAAAAACCATAAAATAATTTTTGCATATTTAGCAATAAAGACCGCAGCGAAACTAAAAACTAAATCATAAATAATCTTAATACCGCTTTGAGCTAATATCCAGCCCTGAATAAATTCACTACCTTCATGTTTTACTCCGGCAATAAAAAGCATATATAAAATACCAATCAAGTGGATAGTTAAAACCCCAACAAATACTGCATGTAATATATTTCTGTTTGAATAACCGCTTTTTAAAATAGAACCTGCAAAAAATACAGCCGGTAAATACCCAAAAATATAGCCAAATCCATATTCAAAAATATATTTAGGCCCACCGCCTAATGCAAAAACAGGTATCACAAATAATCCTAGTAAAATATACAATAATATACTTGTAAGCCCATACCTTCTACCTAAAAAAGCACCCACAAACATTACAACAGGGATTTGAGGTATCAATTTGTAAGTATAAATATAATCACTCAATGATAATTGCTCTCCTTTAAACAATCCCATAGGTATTACAAAATGATTTACATTAAATTGAATAAAAGTTGATAAAATAATTAGAAAAGTACAACATAAAATAAGTAGTATACTTCCAAAAGATAATCTTATACCTTCAATTTGTTTTTTTATAACTCTTATGCGAGGTTTGGGTGTATTTTCTGTCATAAAATATCAATTTTCCCCTTTAAAACAGAAATATTCTTTTCATATCCTGACTTAAATTTATCGTAAAAAATATTTTCTGTCCACATAATTAATGCATCTTCATTATTATCCTGATAATAACCTTTTCTAACGCCTAAAGATTTAAAACCATATTTTTCATACAAAGCAATAGCAGGCTTATTACCTACACGAACTTCCAAAGTAATATATTTTGCCATATTACGGTAGCATTCATCAATAATTGTTGTAAGCAAAGCTTCTCCGATATGTTTGCGTCTATAATCAGGAGAAACTGCAATATTTGTAATATGTGCTTCTTCCAAAATCTGCCAACAACCGCAATAACCGATTAATTGTCCATCTGTATTAAATACACTGAAATATTTGGCCAAATCATTTGACAGCTCACTCATAAAAGAATCTTTAGACCAATGATGCTCACCATAAGCTTTTGCCTCAATAGCAATCACATCATCAAGATCAGTTTTTTGCATCGGTTTTATTTTAACACTGAACATATATTGATTTTAGCATAGAAAAACAATGGCAAATGCTTTATTAAATTTTATTTACCTATTGATAAAAAGTGAAAAATATGCTAAAATACACTCGGAATGCTATAAATCCGATAATATTGTTAAAGAGGATAGAGAAATGAAAAATATTGTTGTCTATACAGATAAAAATGAATCAAAACTGGCAGATGTATTAGCTCAGATTGATGATACAAACGTAAGAATTGAAAGTGCAGAAAACCTTAAAGATTATGAATCTTTAAATCCTGGTCTTGTAGTTATAGAAAGTGTTCCAAACATTAAAGACGTACTTATGACAACAAAATTTAAAGCACCTACATTATTTATCGGGGATGTATTTAAAGGAACTACTGTAAGAGCAGTTATATTTGATTTTATTAAAACTCCTGTTGATAACATGGAACTTGTAATCAGAGCTAATGCTCTTTTAAAATATAAAGAATTACGTGACAAATTAAAAGTTGTATCTACAACAGATGAATTAACAGGTCTTCACAACAGAAAATATATGCAAGAAAGATTAGATCAAGAAATTTCTCGTGCAAGACGTTATGGCACAAAACTTTCTTGTCTGTTATTTGACTTAGACTTTTTCAAAGTTGTAAATGATATTTACGGCTATGAATGGGGCGATGTACTATTACGTTCTATCGCAGATAAATTAAAACAGCTTATCAGAAAAGAAGATATATTAACTCGTTACGGAGATGAAGAATTCTTACTTATCCTGCCTAACACTTCTGAAGAAAATGCATTTTTATTTGCAGAAAGATTTAGAAAAGATATTGAAAAAATGGAATTTATTCCTGCAGGCGAAGAAGAAAGACATCCTATTACAATTTCCGGCGGAATAGCTACTTATCCTTGTATTGAAAATACAGAAGAAGATGCAAATACAATAATCCGTTATGCAGAACACGCTTTATATAACGCTAAAAAACGCGGAAAAAATAAGATTGTTCAATTTTCACAATTAAACTTAGGTGAGTAAATTAATTGTTTTGAGGATTAAAATAAAAATTACAAATACTGATTAACAAACAAATAAATAAAAATATCATTATATTTCTAAAAGTTTTTGTTAAACCTATATCAGTGTAATTAAATTCATTTTCATCAGAATTTAAATAGTTATTAAATTTAATCCCCATATCTTTTGCTTCATGCAATGTTGGGAAATTAAACTGGACAAATATATTATTATCACGCTCTTTATCCATATCAATAAGATACATTAAAGAATCATGTCGCATCCTAGCAGTAAATGAAGTATAGTGAGGAATTGAAAGAGAACTTAATTTTGCTGTTTTTATGTATTCTTTATTAAAAATAGAAACACGTTTATATGTACAGCTATTTTGCAACTTATCACATGAAAAATATCCTTTACAAGGATAAAAAATTGCGACACTCAAAAATAATATAAATACAAAAATAATACATATATTATTAAAAATTAAACTCTTTTTCATAATCTAACCTTTATTATTAACCCCATAACCAAACATTGCAAAATCATATTTTACAGGGTCTTCCGAATCAAATTTGCGAAGATTTTTTGTAATTTCAAGAACTGATTTAAAATCATTGGCATTTCTTGTTAAAAGTTCCATTTCCCTTGATAATCGTGCTACATGCGTATCTAATGGAATTAATAATTCTGAAGTTTTCATAAAATTCCAAATTCCAAAGTCCACAGGTCCCTTTCTTACCATCCACCTAAGATACATACACATACGCTTCATTGCACTGCCTTTTCTTGCATTTGGAAGCATAAATTTGAAACCTTGAGAATTATTATCTTTTGCATTTGCATAAAAATAATCAGTAATAGGTATAAACATATTATCATCTATTTGATTTTCATAACCGTATTTAAAAAGCTCTTCTAAGCTGCTATTTTTAGAATACAAATCACGCATTATTGTAAAAATTTGCGCAAAATCTTCAGGTTTACCAAAACGATAATTAAAATCTCCTAAAATTTTCGGCTCAAAATTCAAAATAAAATTCAACGGTTCATTTTGAGCAATATTAAATAAGATATCCAATTTTTTCAAAAAAACTTCTCTCCTGCCATAAGCTACAAGAGATGCAATAAATCCTGCAATTTCAATATCCCTTTTTTCACGGAATTTATGTGGAATTCTTACAGGATCATCTTTTATAAAATCAATATTCTCATATTTTTCAACCAATTTATCAATTTCAGATTTTGTTATCATTGCGCAAACCTTTAAAATACTCTTTTAATATTTTATCACATTCTTCTTCCATAATTCCGCCATAGACTTTCATTTTGGAATTTGCAAGCTTTCTTACATCAATTACGGAACCTAAAGCTCCATAATTATTATCATAAGATCCAAAATAAACAGCTTTTATTCTTGCCGAAACTATCGCCCAAGCACACATAGGACAAGGCTCTAAGGTTACATACATTTCGCAATCATCTAAACGCCATCTGCCTAATTTCTGTTCAGCCTCTCTAATCGCTAAAATTTCTGCATGGGCTGTGACATCATTTGTAATCTCTTTTTGATTAAAAGTTTCAGCTATAACCTCTCCATCTTTTACAATCAAAGCCCCGACAGGAATTTCTCCGTTTGCCTTATTTGCAAGTTCTATAGCTCTTTTCATTCAACTACCTCTGATACATTTGAAAGATTGAGGGTTAATTCTACACAGAAACCGCAAGTTTTGTCACTATGTAATGAAATTTCTCCATTCATAGCTTCTACCAAACCTTTTACGATAAATAACCCCAAACCTGTACCACGTGTAGTTCTTGTCGTATTATCATCAAGGCGAATAAATTTTTCAAACAATTTATTTAATTTTTTAGGAGGAATAACTTCACAATCATTTTTTACAAATATTTTCGCTTTATTATCTTGAACATCAGCATCTACAACAATTTGTGAGCCTTCTGTTGCATATTTCGCAGCATTTTCAAGCAGGTTTACAAATACCTGTAATAATCTGTCTTTATCAGCTTCTACAAGCGGGAAATCCTCACTTACATTGAATATAATCTCTTTATTATCTTTATTTTTTATCAATATCCTTGATTCTTCTAACAATTCAGGAATATATACCTGCTCAACTTTAGTTCTCAAACGCATTCCCTCAATATCAGGAATTGTCAATAAATCCTCAATTAAACGTTTTAATCGTTCGGACTGCTCTTTTATAATTCTCAAAGATTTTTGCCTTGTTTCTTCATCAATTTTTATATCCTGACGCATCAAGCGAGATGTGTAACCTTGAATACTTGTCAAAGGAGTTCTCAATTCATGGCTTACAGTATCAATAAGATTTGAACGAAATTCATTCAATTGCTTTAATTCAATGTTATTCTTTTTCAACTGAATATAAGATTTATGAATTTCTGTTGCCATACGGTTAAATTCAAAAGCCAAAAATATAATTTCGTGAGGAGTAAAAGCTGTAGTCAAAAGTCTTATCTGACGTTCATAATTACCTTTCGAAATAGCTATAATCCCTTTGAATAATTGTCTTATGTTGATATACAAATAATATGTATACAAAGCAACGACAAAAATAATTGTAAATGTTGCAAACAAACAGGATAAAATAATTTTTAAACTGTTATTTGTAATAGCTTTTTGAGTAACTTTTTCAGTTGTATTAACTATAATTGTAATTTTAGGATCGTCTTTTGAAACATATACCAAAGGTTGATTTTTTGTATCACCAAAAATTACAGGTTTATTTTTTCTAAGTTTGTCAGGTAAAAGAGAAATAGTCTTTTTATAAGCATCTTCGGTATAATTATGTTCCGCTAACAAATCACCGTCATTTGTTAATACATAAATTTGTCTTTTATCATCTGCAATTGATCTAAACAGTTCATCTCTAATAGCATCTAATTTATAAGTTGCTACAAGATACTGGTTATCATTTATTTTCAAAGGAACTGTAGCTTTTTTATTAATCTTATTCCTTTCATGGATTTCATCTAATTGTGCTTTAGTTGCAATTTTCAACTCTTCACAATCTGGAAGAGTTTTCACAACTGACTTTAGATAATCACTTTTTGCTTTTTTAGTCGGAAAATAATTTAAAGAATAGACAATTTGCTCCAAGTTACTGGATACAGTTTTGTTAAAAAAATCAATCTCATCAGATACCATATTAGCAATCAAAACAGCTGATTCTCTAAGCTGATATCTCATTGATTGCTGGTTAATATTATTTATGATAAATCCACTAATTGACATTGGAACTACAACCGCAAAAATAAATACGATTGCAATTTGTTCTACAATTTTCAAATGTTTACCAAACATAATTTTCTAACCTTCACCGAACGGAGTCAGTTTATACCCTACATTTGTAACTGTATGTAAGTATTTTGGATGTTTTGTGTCAGGCTCTATTTTATTTCTCAAACCGCCTACATGAACCCTCAACATTCTTACATCTTCATTACTGTCATATCCCCATACCTCATCTAACAATGTAGCAAGAGTTACGGGATTATTAAAATGCTGCATTAAACAATATAAAATTTCAAATTCTGTTGGAGTTAATTTTACTTTTTTATTCACAATTACTGCCTCAAGAGTTTCAGGAAAAATTTCAATATCCCCAGCATTCAATACTTCATCTGACAAAACTGTCTTATCTTCAATCTGATTTCTTCTCAAAAGCACTCTGATTCTCAATAGAACTTCCTGAATATCAAAAGGTTTTACCAAATAATCATCTGCACCGCAGTCAAAACCTTCAGTTTTATCATCAATAGTACCTTTAGCAGTAAGCATTAAAATAGGAATAGCAAGTTTTGCTTGACGGATATTTTTACAAACATCAAAACCATTCATCTTAGGCATCATAACGTCCAACAAAATCAGATCATAAGTATTATTCAATGCTTTATTTAAAGCTTCCATACCGTCTTTTGCAGTATCTACAAAATATCCGCTGGCTCTAACATCAAATTCCAAAAGTTCTCTGATTTCATCGTCATCATCAGCTATCAAAATACGTTTTTCAATAGTCATAAAAAATCCTCTTTTAGCAAATTAAAAACCTTTTTATAATTTTATAAAAATACGCATTATTTTGCAATTAATTATAAAGAAATAAAAACTAAATAAAAAATAATAAATCACCATATTTCACTATTTAATCCTTATACCTAAAGGGGATTATTTTACATAGAAAAAGATTTACAATTTACATATAACATATTTGTGGAGTAATTTTAACATGTTAATGGGAAATGATTGCCAAGATTGCGGTAAGTACAATCGCTTGGAAATGAAAAATGTGAATAAAGACATTCTTGATTGGCTTGAAGATGTCATCGAAGAAAACAACAGCCGTATCGAACGAAAAGAATGGAAAAGCAAATATAACAGTTATGTTGTATATGATTACGAACCTTTTTGTACAGACGGATTTGAAATTAATTTAGTGATTACATCTCACAATGCTGCATATTTGAATTTCATAAAGTATTTGTACGACGAAAAAATAAGCACAATCGAATATTTAAACAGTTGTATAGGTGTTTAATAAAAATAGACCGAATATTAAATATATTCGGTCTATTTTTTTATTAATTTTCTTTATTTTAACCCTGAGCAGTTTCTTGTTCTTTTGCAAAACATTCTTTACAATAAACTTCTTTACCTGGAATTGGTTTAAAAGGAACTTGAGTTTGAGCTCCGCATTTTGAACAAACAGCTTCATACATTCTTCTTTGTTTTCTGTGATTTTTTCTGCGAGCTTTTCTGCATTCCGGACATCTTTTTGGTTTGTTTACCAAACCTTTTTCAGCATAAAATTCCTGTTCACCTGCAGTGAAGACGAATTCTGCGCCGCAATCTTCACATACAAGTTTTTCGTCTTGGTACATTGTTCTTCTCCTGATTTTAAGTGGTACGTTAAAGAAACCTCTTGCAAAATTCCTTTAATTCATACATTATACACTATTTTCGAAATTATGCAACTGTCTTTTTTTTATCTCGTTAAAAAATTAAATACTTGTAGACAATGAAGGTGCAATACTTATAAATTGACGTACCAAATCTGGATCCCACTGTTTACCTGCACCGTCTTTTAGAATTTCACAAGCTTTTTCTACACTCATACCTTTTCTGTAAGGTCTATCTGAAATTAATGCATGGTAAGTATCCGCAACAGCTACAATTCTTGCTGCAAGAGGAATTTGATCTCCTTTTAATTTTTCAGGATAACCACTGCCATCTAAATGTTCATGGTGATATTTTACAATAGGAATTAAATCTCTCAAAGCATCATTTGGTCTTAACACTTTTTCTGCACCGATTACAGGGTGTTGTTTCATAATTTCCCATTCTTCACCCTCTAACTTACCAGGTTTTTTCAGTACATTTTCAGGAATACCGATTTTACCGACATCATGTAATAATGCACCTAATTTAATTCTTTGGACTTCATCTTCAGGTAAATTTATTGCACGAGCAAGAGCTTCTGAATATCTTGAAACAGAAGTTGAATGACCTTTTGTGTAAGGATCTTTTGCATCAATTGCTCCCGCTAAAGAATTCGCAAGTTCCATTAAATGATTTTGAGACACAATTTGTTCATTATTGAATTTATGAACAAGTTCTTCTTCAAAATCAATACCTAATTGAGAATGGCGTTTTGCAACAACTTCCGCAAAAGAATTTAGAGCATCATCATCCCAGAAGTTAAAATCTGATGAACTGATAATTGCTGACATACCCTCTTTATAACCTTTTGCCTGAGAGATGTACATCGCTTGCTCTGCTAAAATTAACAATTTTTCCTGATCTCTGCTGCATTCAGGATAAGTTGCGATACCTACAGAAACTTTTACAGGTCCAACATCATCAACAAAACAGCAAGACAGACAATATGTGATATATTCTGCAAGATATTTTGCATCAGGTGTATTCGTATCAGGAAGCATAATTGCGATTTCGTCTCCGCCATAACGACCTGCTTTATCAGTACTTCTGATATTTTGTTTAACTTTGTCTGCTAAAAGTTTGATAACTTCATCACCTTTGGCATGACCTAATTCTCTATTAATTTTAGAAATATTATTGACATCAAGCATGATAATTGAAAGATTAGTTTCATTTTCTTCTGCTCTTTTCAATTCTGATTTTAATATTTCTTGGAAACCTCTGTGAGTATACAAACCTGTCAAAGTATCGGTATTGGCAAATTTATTTGTCTGTTCCAAAAGCTCGATATTATGCATAAACAATGCACAATAATTTGCGATAAATGAGAACAATCCAATACGATTTTCAAAAATATCCTTTCCGATTACCATAACCCCTTTGCATCCGCTTACAGACATCAAAGGAAGAACTAAAGATGATGTTTTTTGCAAATAAGGAATATTCAAAAAGCTGTTATCATCTTTAATTACAGGTGTACAGTTATTAAAACATTCAATTACAGGGTTGTCTTGATCAGATAAGAATATCTTTGACGTATATGAACTACCCAAATTATTGAACAATTTTAAATTAATACATTTTGATTTTTCATGAAAAATTCCAAATGCTGTATACAAACTGTTCAATTTTTCCGTAAACAATTCATGCACAGCTACAAAAAGATCATGAACATTAGACTTATCTGAAAGTGCACTATTTAAGTTATTTACAAGCTCTGTATAATCAATTACCTTATGAGAACTTGCATTTGCGTTATTCATAAAACCTGAATACATTCTGTTTGATGTTTTATTCGTATTAAAGTTATTAATACGAGCTACAATACTTGACGTTTCAGATTTAATCGGATTTATAACTTTTTCTTTAGGCTTTTCTTCTTCTTTTTTTGCAGGTGTTTTTATTTCAGTTTTTACAGGTGATAAATTTTCTAAAGCAGGTTTTTTAAGCGAATTTAACTGTTTCGATAATGGATTTGAAACAGCTTTATTCACTTTCTTATTAGGCGTTTTAGCCTTTATATCTTCCGTTAATTTTTCCTGATTTTCGTTCAAAAGTTACACCTGCTTACACACATTTTCTATAAAACAACTGATAAATCATTTTTGCCGAATTTGATGTTTTGTTTTACATTCCTTAAACTATTTTATTATAATTCCGATGAAAAACAATACGCCATTTAGACGGCATAATTTACTGTTTATAATAAACAGCACAATATAAGTTAAATTAATAAATACCACACAAATTTTACTACATTTGTAGTATAACTCATATTTTAATTCTTTGGTACCCTTTTATTACAATTTTTTACACAAATTAATGTTCATGATATACTTAACAAAAAAAATACCCGTTTGCAGGAAGTTTTTCTTTTTGGAGTGCAGATAATTTTTGGGTTCAATTCGAAAAAGAAAAGGTTACTTTACTTTTTTATAAGGGGACATTTATGTTAAGTGATTTAGTACAAAACCACGGAATGATTATCTCAGGTGCAATTCTTTTGATTGCCTATATTTTTATTGCGACAGAAAAAATTCAAAAATCAGTAGTTGCACTTGTCGGAGCTTCATTAACTATGATTTTGGGACTTTTACCTTTTCATGGAAAAATTAATCCTGAAACCGGGAATTACATACGCTCAGTATTTGATTATATAGAATTTGAAGTTATATTCCTGCTTATCGGTATGATGATTATTGTACATATAGCAAGCAGAAGCGGTGTATTCAAATGGATGGCAATAGAAATTTTAAAAGCTACAAAAGGACACCCAAAACTTGTTTTATTTGCACTGGCGGCTTTTACAGCGATAGCCTCTGCATTTTTAGACAACGTAACAACTGTTGTACTCATCATGCCTGTCACATTTGTCATAGCTAAAGAATTTGAATGTGATCCGATACCGTTTTTAATCACAGAAGTTCTTGCATCAAACATCGGTGGTACAGCGACATTAATAGGTGACCCCCCAAATATTATTATAGGTGCAAAAGCAGGATTAAGTTTCATGGATTTTGTAAACGAACTTACAGGAATTATTACAATAATCTTTATTGCAAGTATCGGAATTTTAATATTTATGTTCAGAAAATCCCTAAAAGCAACTAAAGAAAAAATGGAACATATTGCAAATCTTGATAACACAAAAACAATTACGGATAAAAAACTAATGCTAAGATCAATGATTACATTAGCATTAGTAATTTTAGGTTTTGTAACACATGATATGACACATATTCCTGCATATGTATTTGCAGTGACTGGTGCATCTTTTTTACTTCTATTTGAAAAACCAAAAGAAATTTATCGAGATGTAGAATGGCTCACAATCTTTTTCTTTGTCGGTTTATTCATTATCATAGGCGGATTTGAAGCAAACGGCGGAATAGGATTTTTAGCAGATAAACTTATTGAATTCACACAAGGTAGTCTGACAGCTGCTACAATGTTTATTTTGTGGGGCTCTGGAATTCTATCAGGAATTGTCGATAATATTCCATATACAGCCACAATGGCACCTTTAATCGCTCAAGTTCAACACACACTGCCTTATGCAGGAGAAGGACATCACCCTCTTTGGTGGGCACTATCTTTTGGTGCATGTCTTGGCGGGAATTTAACTATCATAGGAGCAGCAGCAAACGTAATTGTAAGTGAAACATCTGCAACAAAAGGACATCCGATTTCATTTATGAGATTTATGAAATACGGTGCACTTATCACTTTTATTTCACTTTTGCTTAGCTCAATTTATTTATACATAAAATATTTGCATTAAGACGCTTTATCTTTTATTGAATTTGCCAATTTGATTAAGTTATTTTCAAAATTATCAATAGCATTAATCATTTCTGACAGTAACACAGCTATATCAGTAAAAGTATGTATTGATTCATCAGAAAAATCCTGTGTAAAATCAGTATTAGAGATATATTGTCTGAATTCCGAAATCATAAGATTAAATTGCTTTAAATCATTATTCAGCTTAATCAAATCAAATGCAAGTATTTGATGTATTAATTTGTCCTTATTTTCCATATATCCCTTTACATTATTATGCTTTAATTCATTAGATTATGCTATATATCATAATAATAACATATATAGCATTGTAATGCAACTAAAATTATAATGTTTATTATGAATATCCGAAACGAAATAAATAGTATTGTTTCCAAAAAAGGACAAACTTTTAAAAAAGTTTGTGAAATCATTAGTGAAAAAACTAATAATCCAACATTCAATAGCAACAATCTCTCATCAAAAATATCCAGAAAAACTATTACAATTAGAGATGTTGAATTAATATTAAAAGAACTTGGTTACAGAATTGAATTTGTTGAAGACAAATAAACTAAAAAATTTAAAACCAATCGATTAAAGGTCTGATTTCACCGCATTCAAGCTCATATTGCTCTGCTTCAGGACTTCTCAATATGGTATCAATACGCAAACGTTCTTTAATCGGATTTTGCAAAAGGACTTCGCCAGTTTCTCTATCGAAAACCTTACTGTAATTCAATCCCTTATTCACGCAGTAAGGCAATCTTATTCTGTTTGCTTCCTCATCATACCAAGCAAGTCCATGAGCTCTGCATACAATCCCGCGATATTTATATACACAACACATATTATCGATTAAAAACGGACATTTATACCATTTTGGCTTTTCTTTTTTCAATCGTTTAATTTCTTCTTTTATTTTATGCTTTACCCCAAAAGGAAGCTCTACAAATCCTGACATCAAATATTCTAACTCAAGTCGCGAAAATGGATATTGACCAATTTCACAACAAGCAGAACAGCCCGGCCTACATTTTATAAACTCGCACTGTTCTTCAAAATAACGCTCAAATCTTTTATCTAATTTTTCAAGAAATTTTTCGTATCTTTTTAACATTAATGAACTTTCACAAGTGAATACTTTCTTCCATCTAATATTATATCAAAATCAAGAGTTTTATCCACTTGTGGCATTTGTTTTTCCCTTACGACTACAACAACATCTCTATCATCAAGAATATGCCCTAGTTTTGCCATTTCTTCTTTATCGTCTTGAGAAATAAAATACACTCTGCTTTTTGTATTTTTATCTACAGGAGAACCGTAATAATATAAAACAGAATACTTACGTTCATTATTTAAAACAACAATTTTTTTGTTATTCTCTTTTGCATATTTTGCAAATTGCATCAAATCATTTTGACCAAATTCATAGTCCATATTATAAAATAGTTTTGTACCAAATGCTGATGTAATTATTATTAAAAGAGCATAGCAGGCAAATACACCCTTTCTGCAATTTTTCACAGCACACAAAATACTTGAAATACCAAAAATAATTACAAGACTTATACAAAACCATTTTATGATAAGCAAATCAGAATATACTTGAGCAGGAAGCACATATTTTGCAAAACAAGTCACAACACCTGCAAAAATACAAATTCCGCCTAAAATATAAACCGATAAATTTACAGGCTTTTTATATTTTTCATCAAATACATAACCTTCCCACAATGCACCCATAATAAATGCTGTAAAGAAATATACAGGCAAAATATATGTAATCAATTTTGTACTTGATGATGAGAAAAATAACATTGTAACCGCAAATGCAATTACGTTAAACAATAAAAATTTATGTCTGTCAGATAAATTCTCAACAGCAAATTTTTTAAATGATTTAAGTTTAGTAATTCCAACAGCAATTGCAGAGAATACCCAAGGAATTAATCCCCATAATACAGTAATAAAATAGAAATAAAAAGGTTGTTCTCTATTGATTTCATTGGAATTCAAAAATCTTTCCAAATGATGTTTTATAATATATTCTCTAAAAAATAGAGGATCGTGAATCTTGAACATAATCAAATGCCAAGGTACAACAATTAAAAAGAACAATAAAAATCCAGGTAAAATATACTGTGGTCTAAATACCTGTTTAAAAGTTTTGTTTGCAATAGTTACAAAAAACATAACAGCAAACGGAACTACAAATCCAGGAATTCCCTTAGCCATAACAGCCAAACCTGAAAAGATATAAAATAACCACCAGAAATATTTTTTATTTTTATCCTGAACAAACTGTGTCAAAAATCCAAACATTACAGAAAATCCGACACAAGTTGTAACTACAATATCTAATATTGCAAATTTAGCTAACATTACAAATTCAAGAGTAGTAGCAAGAATTACGGCAGAAATAAATCCAAATCTTCTTGATACAATCTTTTTACCAGTAAAATAAACAATTAAAGCAGATAATGTTCCATACAAAGCTACAGGAAATCTTGCAGTGAATTCATTTATCTTTCCAAAAATTGCGAACGACAAACATTCACCCCAAAAATAAAGAGGAGGCTTTTCAAAAAAATATTCCCCGTTCAAATACAAAGTCAAAAAATCCTTGCTGTGAAACATATCTCTAGCCATTGAAACATAACGAGTTTCATCAACGTCCATCAAAGCATAATTACCTATGTTAAAGAAAAATACAAAATAACAAATAAGTAACAAGCCTAAAAATAGGAATAAATCACTATGTTTCTTTATAAAATTTATTGTTTTTTCCATAATTTCTCTCCTAATCACTTTTTCTATTCTAGCATAAACAAAACTGCCCTAAAAACTAATATTATTAACAACTTGAAATTTAGATAAAATAAGTTATAATATCACTTATGAAAGAAAAAGCACAAAAAGAACTGGATAAATTATTACAAGGAAACAAAAATTTCGTAAACGGGACTCCTACAACTAAAAATATGAGTCTTGAAACATTACAAAAATACGCATTTCATCAAGAACCTTATGCTTGTGTACTTACCTGTTCAGATTCAAGAGTAGTACCTGAAATTATTTTTGACTGCGGAATAGGTGAATTGTTTGTTGTTCGAGTAGCGGGAATGACTACAGGACCAAATATTATCGAAAGCATTGAATACGCTGTAAAAAAACTGCAAGTTCCGCTTTTAATACTTTTAGGTCACGATGACTGCGGCGTGATGAAATACGCAAAAGAGCATTATCCTGAGCCTATGAAAGATTTTTCATCAATTCTTAAATGTGTATATCCTGTACTTGATAAAGATGAAGATATCTCATGTCACAATTTCTTTGCTCAAGAACATACAAAATGGGTTGAAAATTATTTGATGAAACATTCTGTAATTATTAATGAAGCGGTCAAAAATGAAAAATTACGAATAGCAAAATGTCATTTTGATCATTCAACAGGACTTGTAAACCTTTTATAAAATAAAAAATGCGTCATTTAAGACGCATTTTTTTATTAATTATTCAAGTTCCCATTTCCCCATAATTCATCATATTTTCTTTGATTTTTTTCATGGTATCTCGGTGAAATTTTTCTTTGGGTATTTACTATATCTGCATCAATTTGTCTTGCTATTAAAATCATACGATTTTTCATATCTTTCTTACGCTGTTTTGCCATATAAACTAAAAATGCAATAATACCTGCAGTCATAATCCCTGCATATGCAGTAACTTTTAAAATACTTTTCAAATTTTTATCCATAATTAAACTCCTAAATTTTCACATACCTAACGCATAAGCAAAAAGTTCTCCAACCATTTTGTTGTATAATCTCCCATCATCTTTGGCAAAAAGATTTTCCCAATGACTCAAAGCGCTGCCATCAGTAGAATATGAAGGATTAGTCATCATAAGATGATGAGTATTTGTATCATATCTTAGTGGAAACAAATCATCCATTTGCATAAAACTCGGCAATTTATCACTCGCCTGATAAAACCCGAAAAGAGCTGTATTAATTCTATTTAATTTTTGATCATATGAAAGCCCACCTGTATAATTATCATTTGTAACTTCGACTCCTGGAGCATAATCTCTTGAATAACTCAAATTTGCAGACAATTCTTTAACTGCCTCAAAGTTATCTCCTGTAATATAATCAGTTCCGGCATTAAGTCCCATATTTTCAAATCTTTCAAAATCATCAGAACTTTTTTCACCGACAAAACTAATATCAGTTTTTCCTGAACGCAATCTTATTTCATTCAAAATATACTGCATCTGTTGATATTCAGGCAAAGCCCCGACACCTGTATAATTTCCCATATCATAACCGCCAATATGTTTTGCAGAATCTATAAACATACATTCAAAACCTAAATTCATAAGTTTTACACATTCATTAATATAAATTTCCACATGTTCAGAATTACCCCAATTAAAAGTTTCATCATCTTTATAATCTCTAGCGATTTTTATTTGATCTGCGGAAATTACATGACGAAACCCGACTTTTATTCCCCGAAAATGAGCTAAATCTACAAATGCTTTTAATTGTTGCTCAGGTGAAATTTTATCTGCAATAGAATAATCTATTACATTATCACTGTATGATGTATTTAATCTTAGTCCATATATAGAATTCTCTACAAAAGGCCCTTTTTCATAAGCATCACCATAAATATTCTGCCAAATTTGAGATAAAATAATACAATTTGCCCAACTTTTTGCTGACGGTGGTATTGCACAAAGAAATTTTATACAACTCAAAATTCCACTGCAAGTACAGCCATTATCCATAGTTGCAATTGCTCTGTCATTAATTTCAATATAATTTGCAAAACGCCCCCAATTATCACCATAATTCGGAGTTTTTATCTCATCCGGGAAATTATCATAGAATTTTCCGTCCTCGACAAGTGTCATAATAATATTCACAGCTTGTTTTACAGACAGTTTTAAAACATCAGATGGTACAACATTCCCAAGCCAACGCTTATTATAAGCACTGCCAATCCCATGGAAAGCAATATAACTACTAAAAGAATCCTGAATTAATTTTGTATCTTCACCCAGAGCTTTTAATAAATTATTTACGGCATTTTTTCCCATAACATGATTATTTATAACCAATTTAGGAAAAATTTTCATTCCCTGAAATATTAATTAAATTTTTTTATAATCCGCCATACATTTTTGAAAGAGGTTCTTTTTTATCAGGAGGAATAATTAACATTCCACTATATGGGTGATTAGGGTCTTGTATCATTCCTATTTTGTCAGTATAAAATCTTCTAGCCTCAGGCATTGCATTTAATCTGATATTGCCGACACATTGAGCCTCATCACTTCGTCTTTGAGCAATTTGAAGTAATCTTATTCCAACACCTTTGTAATAATCTAAACCTTTTTTATAAAAAGGAGTTTTAGGATTTGAATAGTTGAATAAATCATCCACTAAAACATGACTTGGATCTTCCTTATACATGAATTTATCATAATTAAAATATTTCTTAATTTTTACTAAAAATTCTCCAATCAATTCATCGTTATTATTTTTCAAATAATAACGTTCATTTCCGCAATCAAAACGCTTAAAAACATTTACAAATTCATCTGTACCTTTTGTAGCATTTTTTAATAGAACATGCCCAATAAACCCCTCACCCATCATTCCAATATTCATATGAGTAAGTCGTTGAATATCTCCTGCACCTGTAAAAGAAGGTTTGTTTAATTTTACATTTCCATTACCTGATTGCAAATTTCCGCATTGATAGCGATACATATAATTGTTTTGAATATTAATAGCCATAGTGATTTTTATAACTGATGTGAATTTTTAAAATTGCCTAAAAATAAAATTTTTATTAACAAAAGTTTATAAATCCATTTTTAGTGATAAAATTAAGAATTGAAAGAGAGGCATAAAATGATTAATGAAAAATTAGAAAAAGCATTTAACGACCAAATTAACAAAGAATTATATTCAGAATATCTATATCTTTCAATGCAAGCATATTTTGAAAGATTAAATCTTAAAGGTTTTGTAAACTGGATGTCTGTACAAGTTCAAGAAGAACATGCACACGCATTAGGAATGTTTGATTATTTAAACCAACGCGGTGGAAATGTTCAATTAGAAGCTATTGATAAACCTGAAACTGATTGGGAATCTCCTCTTGCTGTATTTGAACAAGTTTTGGAACACGAAGAATATGTTACATCAAGAATTAACGCTCTAATGGATGTAGCGGAAGAAACAAAAGATCGTGCAGCAATGTCATTCTTAAACTGGTACTTAAAAGAACAAGTTGAAGAAGAAGATAACGTAGGTAATGTATTAGCTACATTAAAACTTATCGGAGATGACAAAAAAGCTCTATTAATGCTTGATAAAGACTTAGCGACAAGAACATTTGTACAACCTGTTATAGGATAGAAGTAAAGAAGACAAGAGGTCAGGAAGTCAAGCTATTTTCGCTTTTTTAAAAACACACTTCTTATCTAATTGTTTGAACAATTTTTTAATTATGATTACATATAAAAAAGTTGAAAAACAAAATATAAAAGAACTTGCAAGTCTGGCTTATGCTATTTGGCATGAATACTGGACTTGCATTCTTTCTTCTGAACAAATTGATTACATGGTAGAAAATTTTCAATCAGAACAAGCTATAAATAAGCAAATTGAAAACGAAAATTACACATATTATTTTATAATCCAAGATGGTCAAAAAGCAGGATATTTTGGAATATCAGACAAAAAAGATTACTTATTTTTATCAAAATTATACATACAAAAAGATTTTAGACATAAAGGGCTTGGAACAAAGGCCTTTAAAGAAATAAAACAGCTCGCAAACGGAAAAAAAATTCAACTCACAGTGAACAAACATAATATAAATTCAATTAATGCCTATAAAAAATGGGGATTTAAAACAATAGATTCAGTTGTAACCGATATTGGCTCAGGTTTTGTAATGGACGATTATATTATGGAAGCATAAACCAGCTTATTCTGCAACTGACTTTAAAATAAATGTAAGCCCCTGTAAAATACAGAGGCTGTTTTTTGTATAAGAAGGTGTGTAGAAAAGATTCGCATTTATGATTAAGTTTCAGCTGTTAACTGTTTTTGTACCCGCATTTCTGTAGCCGATACCTGCCCTATAACCTGATATAAAATACATAAACGGCAATGCAGGCTCAATCCATTTAAAACCTGATAAAATCCCTGCAGTTGCTATATCATCAGCGTGCAGAGCAATATCTAAAGCTTCAGGTCTGCGTTCATTATACAATCCTTTTTTATTATTTTTTTCACCAAATAACGGATTAATACAATGTTTGCTCACAAAATTTGCAATATAACTTCCGCCAATAATTCCTGTTGCCGTAATTCCTGCAAGTATTACAGCTAATTTTTTCATAGGAGTAAGCGGTTTAATTTTCTTTGCTTTTTCTAACTTTTCAGAAAGAAAAAGGGCACTACCGGCACCTACATTACATAGGAAGATATTTGCAAGATACTGGTATAAGCCCTCTTTGACCTTATCGGCCGTTCCTTTTCTAGTGATTTTATGTGTAGTTTTATCCGCTATAATACCGCCTGTCACACCACCGACTACCGGTATAAGACCTAAAAGAGACAACCTTTTTATTTCAGAAAAAATCTCCTTTGAATTTAGATTTTTCTTTTCAGGCAAAATTACACTGAAAAGTTCTTTTTTCGCAGGAGATTCAGGAAGTTTATTGATTAGTGTATCTATTTGTTTTGGAGATAATTCTTTTAATTTAGCAGTACGCAAAATCCCTAAGATTTGTTCATCTTTAATCTTCGTTTTTTTAATAAATGCCTCAACAGCCTCTGTATGAACTTTTTGCAATTCTGAGAAATGCACTCTTTCCATTAACCCGTTAAAAATCTTTTTCCCGCCAATTTTTAATCCTCTTGTACCCAGTAATGATGCACCAATTGTACTTGAGATTACTATTGCGTTTTGAATAAATTTTTGTTTTGCATGTTTTTTATCTTTTTTAGCATTCCGAAAAGAATCAACTACTCCATAAGCACCACCTGCTCCGATCAATAATGCAGGCATCTTTTGATCCAATTTATTCAAAATCATAGGCTGGTCTACATATTTACAGAGTGTTGAGATTTTCATATTAATCCTTATTTGTTAGTCTAGACTAACTTTATATTAAATAATTATTTTTGTCAAGAGGAATTAAAAAAATTTTTGACTATAAAATTTATTCGGTTATTTATACAATTTTTTCAAATCTATATCTGATTTTTTAATATAATCGGTTAACTTCACCATATTTTCAAACAATTTATCAGATACAATATGTTCCATTTTGCAAGCTGTTTCAAGTGCTTCTTCTTTTTCTACTCCCAAAACTTCCATAAAAAATTTCGATAAATTTTCATGTTTCATCAAAATATTTTTAGCAATAGTTTCTCCTGCATCCGTCAAAGTAATAGGGGCATAAGGAGCGTAATTAATAAGTTTTTTTTCGGCTAAAATATTCAAAGCTCCTGTCACAGATGCTTTTTTAACATCCAAAGCAGAAGCAATAGCAGTAACTTTAGCTTGACCGTTTTTCAATACTTGATTATAAATTTCTTCAATATAATCTTCCAAACTTACAGACAATTTTTCCATTACAAACTCCTAATTAAATTTATTATATCACAAGGGTTGTCTATAATGAAATCAGCACCTTCAAGATCTTTACGATCCCTAAATCCCCATAATACTCCTATGCATCTCAAATCTGAATTTTTAGCAGTTTCGACATCAACCTCAGAATCTCCGACATAAATTGTAGAATATTTGTCTGCTCCCAATTCTTTCATAGCTTTAAACACCCCATCAGGAGCGGGTTTTTTAGGAACATCATCAGCTTGACCTATAGCTACATCGATTAAATCACCAAAATATTTTTTACATAATCCTTTAACGGCAGAGTCGAATTTGTTAGACACTACGCCTATTTTGACACCATCATCATGTAATGTTTTCAGTATCTTTAAGATACCATTGTAGGGAACAGTATTATTGCACATATTTTCAGAATAATTTTTTTTGAAAATGCAAAGACATTCATCAACATTTTCACAATTATCAGGTACAGCTCTTTCAATGAGTTTTTTCACTCCATTACCCACAAAACACCTGATTTCTTCAAGTGATCTTTTAGGGTAACCAAATTCTGAAAGTGCAAAATTTGTTGCATCTTTCAAGTCTTCCAAAGTATTTAATAAAGTTCCGTCCAAGTCAAAAATTACAGTTTTAATCATACTCAAATTTTATCACAGAAAAAATCATAAAAATGGTAGAATTGAAGCGGATATTTCTTAGTCAAAGCTTCTAAAAATTCAACATATTCTGATTTCAATTTTTCCAATTTTTCTTTTCTCGTACCTTCAGATATAAATTTTTTCAAATGAATACAATATTTTCCGTTTTTCTCCAAAGTACAGACTATAAAATAAATAGGAGAATTAAGCATAAGCCCGAATTTAAAAGCTCCAATCGGGAACGAAACTTTTTTACCTAAAAAATCAGATTGGAATACAGCATCTTTATTATGGGCAGAAACCCTATCTCCTGCAATAAAAAGGACTTCCCCTTTATCCAGTTTGTCTTTAATCTCTATCGATGTTGTAACATCAATATTTTCAACAGGATAAGCAGTAATAGGATTATTTGAAGAAATTGAATTTAAAAAATTCTTGAATATACTGCATTGATTTCCTTCCAAAAACAAATTCACTCTTGTATCGTCAATAACTTCACCTGAGCGGAAAAATGTTCTCATAGCATTGACATTCCCAAGATGTGAACATAAAAAATAAATACCTTTTTTATCCAGCAAATCATCATAAAAAACTTTCTTTTCTGCTTCATCAGCAAAAAATATATTCTTAAAACTGAAATTGTCCGTAAACATTTCAATTTTATCCACAAGACTGTATGAGTAATTTAAAAAATGTCTGAATGATGAGAATATATCACCTTTACCTGTCGCAATTTTCAAATATTTTTGAGAGCATTTTCTAATTTCAGGTGCACCTAAAAAAGCAAAAAGAGTTACAAAAAATACAATGAATTTAACAGGAGCCTTACCTGCGATATTGTAAATATACCATAACAGCATTAGCCTTTTACGCCCTGCTGCTTGTTCTTTTACCTCATACCATTTTAATTCGTTATTCTCTGAATTCTCTGACAAATTACACTCCAATCAATTTATATTTTAGCATTTTACACACGATAAAAGAGTATAATCGTGAATTCCGATATTTTCATGTTTTTTATCGAGCTTTAATCCGGCTTTTTCAATAAGTTCAATCATTCTTTTTTCAGAATACATCTTACTTTTACCGTTAGCCATACAAGTAAAATACAATGAGATATGAACAAGTGAATATGTAGCACCATCAAATAATTGTCTATCTGTGAAAGGTTCTAAAATAAATATTTTTGTATCGTCAGTCATAGCATTTTTTATATTCTTTAAAATTGTAATAATCTGCTCTTCTGAAAAACAGTCTAAAAACTGACTCATAAATACCGCACCTGAAATTTTTGGGAATTGAGATTTCAAAACATCAACACCATGAAATTTTAATCTGTCATTATGCAAATGATTTTTAGCAACCTCAATATTTTCAGGCAGGTCAATCATATTGACAATACAATCTTTATTGAATTCCAAACAAGCTCTCTCAAATTTGCCTGTATTCCCGCCGATGTCAAAAATTTGAGCTGGCTCATCTTCAAAAATAATTTTTAAAACTTCTTCAAAACATCTATCAGAATAGTAATGGTCAAAATCAAACCAACTTTTTTTCATATCACTCGGCAATTTATGAAGCGCATTATAAATAGTTTCATAATCCCCAATAAATTTATGACACCCGACAGGTTCTTCTTTTGCAAAAGATTCTCCAAGTTCAGATGCACCAAGATAACATACATCTTTTACAAAATTGAAATTAACCTTTGTCATTTCGTTATGTAAAAATACTGAAGCGACTAAAGAATTTGCAAACTTATCACCTGTTTTAATAACAATACCGCAAGCTGATGCAACTTCTAACAAAGTTTCTGCAGTGTATTTTGATACATTACAATTTTCAATAATTTGCTCAACAGTAGACGGATTTTCATCCAAAAAGTCCAAAATCCCAAAATTTAACATTGCTCCTACAGCTTGAAAAGTCAATGGTGCAAATGCAATTTTTTGAGCTTCTGATAAAGCCTTAACTTGTGGTGATATGTGTCTTTTAATTCTTCTATACTTCATTTTTGTACCTTAATTATATTAAATTTCAATTCTCTCTGCTGTTTCCTTTATTAATATTAAACTAAAAATATAAGAACACAAAAGTCCAAGTGCTAATACAATTCCCAAAGAACTAATCAGCTTAAAACCTGCACAGGCAAGAAGTGAAAAAGAAAATACACTTGTCAGACAAGATAATAACACAGCATCACCTGCTTTTCCCGCATTATTGTATCTGAATACCGAATAATCAAGTCCAAAACCGATTATAAGAAATATAGCAAGCAAATGGAAAAGGTTTACAGGGCAATTGAATACACCAAGCACTCCAAATACAAATGCTACAGCCAAAATTGACGGTAAAATAATCTTTAACCCGCTTTTGTAATCATATATTTTTGAAAGAATTAAATACAAAATTCCGAAAATAGGTAATAGCAGACCTAGACAAATTTTTCTGCATTTTCTAATTTGAGCTGAAATATCTTTTTGGAAATTTATTAAACGTGCATTATTAATCTCCCCGCCATCGTAATCATAGACAACGATTATGGAAGTATTTTTATCAATTAAAAAATTATTTTTCAAAAATTCAAAATCATTATTTAAAGTCAAAAATCCGTTTTTATAATCCTGATTAATTAACTTTATACGCTGTGCAGGCGGCAAAAAAACAGCATAACTGTTAATTCTATCTTTATATAACTGTTTTCTAAGAGCCTGATTGCTTTTTTGTCTTTTAACAGATGGGACATAACGACTTATTGATTGGTATTCGATATTTTCTGAATCAAGCTTATCTTCTATTGCTTCTTCTTTTTGGAGTAAATCCTCAAGATTTTCCCCTTTAACAACAAAAATTGAAGTATCACCATTTGTACCTGCCAACTCACCAAATAGTTTTTCTGCATTCATAAGATGTTTTGGCGGTACATACATATTTTTTATATTGTCATCAAAATGTGTTCTGAAAAGTCCTACTATTGCGACTATACAAGCTGTATAAACAGCTATTTTACCCCATTTTTGAGGAATATTAAAAGGTTTTATTTCTCGCTTTTCAAACGCAAAATTTTTAGGTAACAAAGGATAAAAAAGCACAACAAAAAGATATACAACCGTAAGACCGGTAATTGTGAAAACAGAAATTTGTTTTAGTAATACAAAATTTGCAAATAACAAAACAATAAATGCGCTCACTGTCGTAAGCAGACTTACAGTTAAGCTCTTGAAAATCTCTCCAATTGTATCTTCGCCTTTGTCTGAGACAAAGTAATGCAAAGAATAATCGACACAAATACCTATCAAAGTAGTCGAAAATACAAATGTTAGAATATGTATATCTTTAAAAATTAAAGACGTCATACAATATCCAGAAAAAATTCCTAACCCAATACTCAAAATAATCGGCAATAATGGCTTGAATGACCTGAAATACCAGAATACAAGCCCAATTACAAATAACGTAGATAATATACAAATTAAATTAATCTCAAATATTGAATGACTGCTCGCATAATAAGAATGAATCGGTGCACCTGTAAGATAAATCTTTACACCGTCTTTTGACAATTCATCTTTTATTGAAATAAGTTTTTTCACTTCATCATTCAAAATTGTAGGAGCAAGCGCAATATCACTATCTACATCAAGCATTATAATACTGAAAAATTTTGAATCTTCTCCATCTTTACTATACTCAAACGGCGTAAAATTACTTACCTGCTTATTTGGAGATAAACTCATTACAAAATCTGTTAAAAGCAAAAACGGATCTTCTTCAATAGAACCTACAGGAGGCATAATCGGATTATACAAAGTTTCAAGTCCGCTTTCTTCGACAATATCGTATTGCTTATTTTTTAAATTGATACGCATTTTCCCTGAAAGCAGATTATTATGATATTTTTCGTAATTTGTCAAAACTGCATTTACATTCATATCAGATGTATACATCTTTGATTTATCAAGTTTTGAATAAAGAGTTTTTGCAATCTTTTCAGACTTTTCAGGGCTGTCGCTTTCTACAATTACATTAATTTTTGCAGAAAACTTACTGCTTAAATCAACCAAAATATTGTCCTGCAAAGATGAAAAAATTGCTTTTAAAATGTTAGTTTCCGTATGTGCAGGCCTGAAAAATACCAGTAATCCTAAGATTACAAGAATAAAAATAAATAATATTCTAAAAGTTTTTTCTAATTTGTTTCGCATTTAAAAGAAATATCCGTAACCCCGTTTTTTATAGTGGATATTTTTATGTTTTGTATATCCTCTTTACCTTTTATAATAATATCATGTAATTGAGATGAGGCAACTGAACCCTTTTTAGGCTTTAGACCAATAGTCCATAAGCCGTTAATTTTTTCATAGTACAAATCAAAATTCTTATCTAAATAAGAATAATTTTTATTTGAAATAGCGACAATAATATCATTAATTTGTTTGTTTTGAGAAGATGTATAAGATACAGTAGATCTAATCGGGTATAGTGTTTCAAAAATCGCACCTTTATTTTTTATAAACTGGAAGTTTCCGCCTGATTTCAAAACAGTTTCCCCAATTCTTTTTTCTTGGATAAATTTGCAGTATGCATCCCCTAACTTTGGCATCTGCTGAGCTATCGCTTTGCTTGTAGAAAGATGATTAAATACATCTTCGGCAGCAAAACACAAATTTATTCCGCATAATATTAAAATCAATAATATTAAAAATTTACGCATAAGCCTCCATTTTTTCAACAAATCTTTTTGGAGCAGTATATACACTCTCTCTTGTCGCTGTATCTACACATATTTGCATACTTTTGGCTTTAAAGATTTTTTCTCCGCTTTCACAATCATAAATTTCATACTTGATATTCAAAGCAGGTTCATAATCTACAATAGTTGATACAACTTTTAATTTTTGCATAAATTTTGCCGATTTAATAAATTTCAAATCCATAGTTGCAACAGGATAAGCAACTCCATCAATTCTCATATCATCATAGGTATAACCTATTTTTGAGAGCAAATCACATCTAGCAACCTCTAAATATTTCACATAATTGCCATGCCAGACAACATTCATAGGATCTAAATCATAAAAAGGTACATCAATAAAAGTTTCTGCAAAAATATTTTTCATAGCACTATTATAAAACAAAAGTCCCTGAAGAAAAAATAACTTCATCTTTCGTAAACTTATACTCAACAGATTTATCAGTTTTGCATAAAGTCAATCGGACTTTCATATCAGGCTTAATTATTGATGAAAACTTAACTTTTTTAACCTTTTGCGGAACAAAATCAAGATGAAAAACATCTTTGATAAATTCTTTTGCAAAAAATAATTGAACAACACCCGGTAAAATAGGCATTTGAGGGAAATGCCCTTCAAAGAAGTTGCTGTTTTTAGGAAAAATCAAATCCAAATAAGCATTATCGCCATTAATATTAAAGTCAACAACATAAGGATACGTCACATTAGTATTAAAAATTTCCTTAATTCTTGCTAAATCAGTTTTCCCTCTTTCATTTACGGGCAAATCATACAAAAATCTCCATTTCTTTGGCAGCACTCTTTCATATTTCGCCATTGCGAGCGTATGCGAAGCAATCCAGCTATTTTTAATCTTCTTTACTAACTCAAGTTTTCCGTTTTCTTCTAAAAATTTACGGCCTTTTTCGTTCAATACAACTGCTGCACACAATTTATCATCAAGCTTTAAGCAATATGATTTTTCAATAAATTCATCAGAATTTAAAATATTTTCTATCTCATTTAAAGAAATACGTTTCTCTTGAATTTTAACAATCCTGTCTTTACGACCTTTTACCCTAAAACCATCATCAAAAAATTCAAGTTCGTCACTCAATTCCAATTCATCTTCATCAAAATACGGTGATGAAATTTTCCCGTCATAGTAATGGACATTTTCAAAAAAACGTAAATTATCTTTAGCAGACTGCCTGTATGCAATTACTCCAGCCTCTGTGCTTCCGTAAATTTCTGTCACAGCCTCTGAAATTCCTTGCAAATAGTCAAACAATTCATCATTTAAAGGAGCTCCAGCAGAAAAAATCATCTTTGGCTTACGTTTGAATTTGAAATTATATTTTGCAAGCTTTTCCAAAAAAGACGGTGTCGACACAAACACATAATTCTCGTAATCTTTAATATCTTCAGGATACAAAACTCTTTCACTGTCAACAACACAGCCTAAAACTTTAGGCAGCATAACCGTAAAAGTAGTGCCATACATATAATCAGGATTTACTGTTGATACAAATACAGTATCATCAGAAAAATTAAACAATTTTGCTAAATCCTGCCCTTCTTTCAAAACGCATTCATAGCTTTTTTCTATAATTTTCGGCTCGCCTGTGGAACCTGATGTATTAAAAATAAACGTTTTTTTACCCTCTTCTTTGATTATCTTATAATTTGTCATATCCCCAGTCAGTCGCTGTGCTCCCTTTTTTACCCTCTTCGTTGATTATCTTATAATTTGTCATATCCCAGTCAGTCGCTGTGCTCCCTTTTTTTACCCTGTTCGCTTATTGTCTTATAATTTCCTATATCTCTGTCAGTCGCTATGCTCCCCTTTTTGCCCTCTGTCATATTTTGCTCTCAAAATAATTCTTACAATATATTCTACCCCGAACATCAAACCTAGGGCAATATATGAAATACAAGCGTTATACAAGGTCCAAATTTTCGGCGACATAAAAACTGTTGCAAAAGAAATTGACAAATTTATGAATAAAAAAACACACCATACATAAGTAAGTTTTCTTGTATAATTTCTGGAGAATTCTGACAATTCACCGTCCATTTTTTTTGCAATTTTTTGTATTACTGTCTCTTTGCAAAAAAGCGATGAGAAAAATACACAAAAAATAAAACTGTTCACAATGACAGGGTAAAATTTTAAAACATACACTTTGCTAAAATGAAAAAGGCAAACAATAAACAAAGTTCCGACAAACGGCAATAAAGGTTTGATTTTCTTTATATAACCCATTTGCCCGCCTGACATCTTGCCTTCCAATCTGTCAGTTTACAGCAATTCTTCAATAGCAGATACAACATCGTCAATTGTTCTAATTTGCTTAAAGTTTTCAGGAGAAATCTTTTTCTCAGTGAATTCTTGCAATTTTACAGCCAAATCAACCGCATCAATGCTATCAAGTTCCAAATCTTCAAACAAATTTGCATCTAATACAAGTTTTTCAGGCTCAATTTCAAAATCATCAGCCAGAATACTTTTTAATCTATCAAAAATTTGTTCTCTTGTGTATTTTTTAGCCATTTAACTAACCTTACTTCTTATAAAATCAGCAATTGTTTTAACTGAATAAAAATATTTTTTATTTTCTTCCTTGTTGTCGCTCAAATCAACATTATACTTTTTCTTTAATGCCATACCGAGTTCTAAAGCATCAATGCTGTCAAGACCAAGCCCGCTGATAAATAACGGTTCATCGTCTTTAATATCATCGACAGTTATATCCTCTAATTCAAGCGACTCAATGATTAGAGTTTTAATTTCATTTTCCAAGCACATCTTAATTCACCTATATTAATATTTATAACTTAATTAATTAGTAAAGTCAAATTTGATTTTTTCAGAAATAGCTTTTCTCAGCTTAATTTCTGATTTTTCATCAAAGTCAGACAATTTTATGGGATTTAGCTGACTTATTGTATAAGTAATTAATCTGTCAGAAGCATCATATATCGGCTGCCCCTTTTGCAAAAACGGATAATCGCATTTAATAGTTACGGGCACAATATCTGCACCTGATGCAATTTGCAAAGCTGCTGCACCTTTATGAATTTTCAAATCTTCACCCTCAACTGTCCTTGTACCTGTTGGAAAAATTATAATATTATAGCCGTCATTTAATACTTCAGTAGAAATTTTTTTAAATTCATCTAATTCAACATTATTCGGGATATAAACGTTTTTTATAATGTTTTTTAAGAATATATTATTCAACAACTCTTTTTTCGCCAAACATAAAGAATTATCATAAAGCCCGATAAGTATCATAATATCAATAAATGTCGGGTGAGTAGAAACTATTATTTTTCCTCTTACCTGCTCAAAATTTTTTAAATCAATTTTGATAAGCCCAAGTTTAACAAAAAGATTTGTATAAAAATGCCAAAGTTTATGGATTAATCTTGAAAATCTTTCACGTTTTCTTTTGTCTTCTTTTTCATTTTTTATCGAATTTTCACTATCACTATGAGAAGCAGAATCCTCAGTTTTTTCAAATTTCATAAAAATTTGCAGCAGAGGCAATACTACAAAACCCAGAAAAAATGAGCAAACTCCGAATATAGAAAATAACAATACAACGCCAAAACCTCTTAAAAATCTAATCATTTACCCTCTCCATAATGTATAAAGGACAAATATATCGACCGCCCTTTAAAAATTCGGTAAAACTGTTAGATTTCAATTTGTCATTATTGCTTTTTAGCCTTACTCGCTCACCGTCTTTTTCATCTATTAATATTGAAACACTCTCATATCTGTCAACTGATTCTGCATAACAAAAAAGAGTTTTCCCTCCATTCATTACAGCATCTAAAAGTCCACAAGCAAAAGTATCTTCCCCTGCAGCAACAGAATTATAAGAATGATGCAAATTCTTCAAAAGTGAAAAAAATCCGATTGTAGAATTATGTACAGAAAAACTAAAACCTGTCGGAGATATTTCATTTTCTTCATTTTTTTGTTTTATAAGTTTCAAAACTCTTTCTAATTCGCCATATCGAGAAGCATAACACAATTTCAAATCATCACTTCCATCATAGCACTCTAACATTGTACTCAATGCAATTTTACCAACAGGAGATAATTTTCTCCTCATAAGCATCGGCACTTGTGACAAATCAATATTTTCACCGACAGAATAAGAAATCTTTTTTATAAAAAATTCCAGATTAATTCCATTCATGCTAACATATTATCATGAATGAGATTTATATTACAGATGCCTGTGCATTATTTGCTGATAAACTAACGCCTGATGAGAAAATTGTTAAAGGCAGTAAATTTTATTTCGGCAAATTGGAAAAAGATTTTGAACAAATACAAGAACCTAATTATAATTTGAGATGCAACAGACTTTTGAAATTTCTTGTTGACAAACTTGATTTGTCAGAATATGAAAAATCAGAAATCGGGATTGTAATAGGAACTACAAATTCAGGAATAGAAGAATACGAAACAACAGAAAACAAACACCACGCAGGACTTGGAAACCCTGCTGAATTTTTAAAATGGTATTTAGGCACAACAAACTATGCAGCCAGCGTATCAACAGCCTGCACATCAGGGATTAAAGCCTTTGCAACAGCAATAAGGCTTTTAGAAAATAATATCTGCAAAGCTGTAATCGCAGGCGGAGTGGATACATTAGCAAGTATGCCGACATACGGGTTTCACGCTCTTGAAGTTTTATCACATGAAAAAACAAATCCATTTTCCAAAAACCGCAACGGCATAAGTCTTGGAGAAGGCGGAGCACTGTTTTTGCTAACGCAAAAGAAGGCAGGAAGTCAAGATGACAAGAAGGCAAGCGATTATATCCAACTGTTAGGAATCGGAGAAACCTCTGACGCTTATCATTCTGCAACACCTGACCCTGAAGGTACTCAAGCATCAATCGCAATTCAAAAAGCTCTTGATGAAGCAAAATTGTCATCTGATGACATTGATTATATAAATCTCCATGGTACAGGTACAATTTCAAATGATTTAATGGAAGCAAACGCTATTTATAAAATTTTCCAAGATAAAGTCCCTGCAAGTTCAACAAAACCAATCACAGGTCATTGTCTTGGTGCAGCTGCATCTATTGAGACTTTCATCTGCTACGAAATTTTGAAAGGCAAAAGAAAATTACCGATACACAATTTTGACGGTGAATATGACGATAAATTACCTAAAATTAATTTAGTAAATGAAAATTCCGAATATGGAGAAATAAATACCTGCATGTGCACATCATTCGGCTTTGGCGGAACAAATGCAGTAATCATATTAGGAAAAGAAAATAAAAAAAATAAAGATGTAAAATACAATTTATCAAATATTTTACCTCACGAAAAACCAATGATTTTAATTGACGACATCTTGCAAATTGATATGAAAAACCAATTTGCAAAAGCCTCTGTCACAATAAATGAAGATAAAGTATTTTTTGATAAAGAAATTAACGGGATTTCCCCGCTTGTCGGAATTGAATTTATGGCTCAGACCATCGGATGTTATGCATATTTTAAAGCCGGAGAAACAATTCCTAAAATCGGATTTCTACTTGGAACACGATTATATGAAAATTCATTAGAAAAATTTGAAAACGGTAAAACATATACTATCACAGCAAAAGAAATTTACGGGGACAACGAACTTGTTTCATTCGAATGTTTAATTTATAATGATAATAAAGTGGTGGCTAAAGCGGTTATTAATGCATTTCAACCGGCAGATGCAGAAAAATATATAACTGAAACGGGAACGAGCGGTAATTAAAAATTTTAAAAAGTTTTATAAAAAGGATAGGTTAGCGAAGTGACTGAAAAAGATTTAAAAAATTCTGCGGAAATTGATCCAAAGGGCAAAAAAAAAGTATTAGTAACAGGTTCAAGCAGAGGTATAGGAAAAGAAATAGCACTATATCTAGCTAAAAACGGTTATGATATTGATGTTCATTACGCTCACAACAAAGAAAAAGCACAAGAAACAGCTGACGAAATCAAAGCTCTTGGACGTGAAGCACAAATTTTAAAATTTGATATTAAAAACAGAGAAGAATGCGCATCAGTTTTAGCTGACAAACTTTATTACGGCATCGTATTAAATGCAGGTATTGCAAAAGATAACGTTTTCCCGACTCTTGAAGGTGATGAATGGGACGATGTAATTAACACAAATCTTACAGGCTTTTACAATGTCTTAAAACCTCTTGTAATGCCTATGATTTCAAACAGAATTAAAGGAAGAATTATTACATTATCATCAATATCAGGACTTTGCGGAAACCGCGGTCAGGTAAATTATTCCGCATCAAAAGCAGGTATAATCGGAGCTACAAAAGCACTCTCGCTTGAACTTGCAAAACGAGGAATTACTGTGAATTGTATAGCCCCAGGGGTTATAGAAACCGATATGATAAAAGATGTCCCTGTAGATGAAATCAAAAAATTAATACCTATGAAAAGACTAGGACAAGCTCGTGAAGTCGCAAGCCTTGCAAATTATCTAATGAGTGAAGACGCTTCATACATAACCGGTCAAGTAATTTCCGTAAACGGAGGTATGTATTTATGAAAAGAGTTGTAGTCACAGGAATGTCTTTGACAAGCCCTTTAGGAAGTGATATTAATACCGCATTTGAAAGCTTACAAAAATTGGAAAACTGCGTTGAATATAACAAAGATTTAGACCAATACAAAAGATTAAATACAAGACTTTCAGCAAAAACAAAAGGCTTTGAAATTCCTCCAAATTACAACAGAAAAGTTCTTCGTACAATGGGTCCCCTTTCGGTTATGGCAGTAAGAACAGCAGAACTCGCTCTTGAAGATGCAGGTCTTTTAGGAAACGAAATTATAACAAACGGCCAGACAGGTGTCAGCTACGGTTCATCTTCAGGCTCTTTAGATGCAATTATTGATTTTTATGGAATGCAAGTTGACAAAATTGTAAGAGGTCTAAATTCAGGCTCTTATGTAAAAATGATGCCTCAAACAACAGCTGTTAATATTTCATTGTATTTTAAAACCATAGGGCGTCTTGTTCCCTGCTCAACTGCCTGCACTTCAGGTTCTATGGGAATAGGATATGCTTATGAAACAATAAAAAACGGATATGAAACAGTTATGATTGCAGGTGGAGGAGAAGAACTTCACGCAACTGAAATTGCGATTTTTGATACTCTCTACGCAACAAGCCAAAAAAATGATACACCGAAACTAACTCCATCACCTTTTGACAAAAACAGAGATGGTCTAGTAATTGGTGAAGGTGCAGGAACTCTTATTTTAGAAGAATATGAGCACGCTAAAAAACGTGGAGCAAAAATTTATGCAGAAATTATAGGCTTCGGCACAAACACAGACGGTACTCATATTACAAACCCAAACAGAAAAACAATGGGGATAGCACTTGAACTTGCACTAAAAGATGCAAACCTCTCACCTGATAAAATCGGTTACGTTAATGCCCATGGAACAGCAACCCTACAAGGTGACATCGCCGAAACTTATGCAACAGAACAAATTTTCAAAAGACAAGTTCCGATAAGCTCAACCAAAAGCTACACAGGTCACACTCTAGGTGCTTGCGGTGCAATTGAAGCAATTTTAAGTATCGAAATGATGAACAGAGGCTGGTTCCACCCAACAATAAACCTTAATGAAATCGATCCTGAATGCGGAGATTTGGATTACATCAAAGGACAAGGCAGAGAAATTACAACAGATTATGTAATGTCAAATAATTTTGCCTTTGGCGGAATTAATACATCATTGATATTCAAAAAAATCTGATTCATTTTCTTTATTCAATTTTTTTGCGAGCAAACTAGCCGCCTCATAAAAAACAATCGGTAAAGAACAGTAACCTGATACAATTAATGCATCTTTTATCGGAGTTTGTTTTTTCAAAGGCTTTATTTGTGACGCTTTTGGGGTAACATTATTAATTTTTACTGTCGGTACTTTCATAAAAATATTCTCTTATTTTTTATGAATAAATACATTAGACACAAGGACAGAAATTTTGTTATTTTTATATTATAATGAAATTCAGCTGATTATATAAATAGGAAACAAGTATGATAACAACAGATAAATTGACCGTAAGATTCGGATCTCAAACATTATTTGAAAATGTAAGCATAAAATTTACCCCAGGGAACTGCTATGGCGTCATAGGTGCAAACGGAGCAGGAAAAAGTACATTACTAAAAGTTATAACAGGTGACATTGAGCCGACATCAGGTGAAGTACATATCACTAAAGGACAAAGAATAGCTGTTCTTCGTCAAGACCACTTCGCATTCGATGATTATAAAGTTATTGATACCGTAATTATGGGTCATAAAAAACTGTATGATATTATGCTGGAACGTGATGCTTTATATGCAAAACCTGACTTTAACGATGAAGACGGGATTAAAGTTGCACATTTAGAAGAACAATTCGCGGAACTTGACGGCTGGCAGGCAGAAGCTATGGCAGCATCGTTGTTATCAGATTTAGGAATTCCTGATGAATTACACTATGAACAAATGTCTGAGCTTGCAGGCAGTGAAAAAGTTCGTGTATTGCTTGCTCAAGCATTATTCGGCAACCCTGATATTTTGTTACTTGACGAACCTACAAACCACTTGGATTTAAATACAATTTCTTGGCTTGAAGAATTTTTAATCAATTTCCAAAACCTTGTAATCGTTGTATCACACGATAGAAAATTCTTGGATAATGTCTGCACACATATGGCAGATATTGATTACAAAAATATTCAGCTCTACACAGGTAACTACACATTCTGGTCACAAGCAAGCCAGTTGATTAAGAAACAAAAAGAAGAACAAAATAAGAAAACCGAAGAAAAAATGGAAGAATTAAAAGCCTTTATTGCCCGTTTCAGTGCTAACGCATCAAAGGCAAAACAGGCTACATCAAGAAAAAATATGCTTGATAAATTGTCTTTAGAAGAAATTAAACCATCATCAAGACAATACCCGAGAATTAGATTTACCTACAACAAAATCCCAGGTAAAGATGTTCTTCATGTAAAAAATTTATACAAATCAGTTGATGGAGAATTGCTGATTAAGAATTTAAGTTTTGAAATTAATCAAGGTGAAAAAGTCGCATTTATTGCACGTGATCCTTTTATAATTTCAAATCTTTTTGATATTTTGGAAGACCGCGTAAAACCTGACAGCGGAGAAGTTACTTGGGGTGTTACCGCAACTCATTCATATTTCCCAAAAGATAACAACTTTTATTTTGAAAACAATCTTACAATTATGCAATGGCTCGCACAATATTCTCCGGATCAGCATGTAAACTTCTTACGCGGATATTTGGGCAGAATGCTATTTTCAGGCGATGATGCCGATAAAAAAGTAAACGTTTTATCAGGCGGAGAAAAGGTTAGATGTCTGTTTGCAAAAATGATGATAGCTGAAGCAAACGTAATGATTTTTGACGAACCTACAAACCACCTTGATTTGGAAGCTATTACAGCATTGAATAACGCAATGATTGATTTCCCTGGTACAATCTTATTCACATCTCAAGATTATCAATTAATCCAGACTGTTGCAGATAGAATAATCGAAATATCTCCAAAGGGTTACATCAATATGCGTAACAAATATGATGAATACTTGAAAAATCCTGTAGTAATCAAAAAACGTCAAGAAATCTACGGAGCATAGGATTCTAGATTTTTAATAATATTGACTTTTTTTGCTTATAAACTTATAATTTTTTGAAAGGGTAAGCCCTATTCTCCAACTTTCAAGGCACAAACTCAAAATTTGCTGAAACTTTGAAAGGAGGTGATAAAGTGGTTATAAATACAGAAGAACTAGCAATAATCCTGTTAATACTGCTAGTTCTAATAACCAAATAGGGGCTTTTAATGGGGCAAGCTGGAACTTGCTCCGCCCTTTCTATCATTATAACATATTTTCAAATGATTTCAAGTGTAGTTTTATTTGCTCTCGATTATTTCTATTTTATACCCTAGTATATTGAGCATCATTTCAGCTTCTTTAAAAGAAATACCATCCCTGTTGAGTTTTGCACTCAAATTTTTGCCTGAATATTTATTAGTATGATTTTTCTCATTAAGTAAATTGGCAAATTCTTTTATTTGTATCTTTTCTAAAACCAAAATAGATTTTATCTTACTGCATATATCCATTCCTTAATTATATAAAAATTTGACAAATATTGAATACTTTTGTATAATAATCCATATAAATATGGATAAAAGAATATCAAAAAGGAATTTGTCTTAATAAATTTTACATAAGGAGAAACTATGAATTACCAAAAACTTTCTGATTTTGATAAATTGAGGATTGTTGAACGCAAAGTATATGATGCTTATTCAACAGTAAAAATTATTGCTGATGCTTTGCAATTCAGAACTGTTTATGACGACTATGACAATCATTCTGACTGCATTAAATTTTTACGAAAAGCTCAAAGCAACTTGCACCAGCTGAGGAATTTATTTTAAATTATTCTAAAAACAGATTTATTATTTGTCAGCCTTTTTAAAATCGTTTTTTACATAAATTGTATATTTATCTTGACCAAAATGTGAGAATGTTATTTTCCCGATTGACGAAGCTTTAAAAAGTCCGCCTACAGGAGAAATTTTTACACTTTGAGGCTGAAAAGAATATTTATGAAAATACTCTTTTGTATCATTCAGCAGTAAATAATCTTTCTTTTTCAAAAAATGTTTTTTTACAGTGAGTTTTTTATCTTGGTTAAATTGAGAAATTTTTATTATCTCAGCATTTGGAAAAATCTCCTGAATTTGCTCATCTGTTAATTGTTTTTCTTCAAAACTTTTGCCGTTATAAACTAATTCATAAATCTTTAATTCAGCATTATGGCAAGTAATCAAACGTCCATTGAATACAAATTCATAATCAGACCCGAGCATTGTAGGTTCGTTATTGTCAGAAAAAGAATAGATTGAATAGTTGCCAGTTCCTGTCGAAGTTTTTTTAGATATTGAAATATCACCATCATTAGATTTGCCAATTGAAAAAAGATTACTCTTTGGCGAATAAAAAAGTTTTGTATTATTTAATACAGGTTCCATATTCCCTGCAAATACAGGAGAGCAAAGAAATAAGATACTCAAAATAATTATAAAATTTTTCATAAAATCCTCTTTGTTTTTTATAATTATAATATTAATATAAAAATTTTAAAATTGATGCAATTGTCTGATTGGCAATCGAAGAGACTACGCTTGTTTACTGATTTGTGAAAAAGTTTATGCAAAATCTGATATGTCTACGTGCGTAGCATAAAAAAAAGGAGCCTAACTCTCCGATAAAAATTTTCAAACTGGTTTGAAAATCTCCACAGAGGTGAAAAAGCTCCGTTGGAATTAAGAATAGCTGGAAGTATGAAAAAGATTTAATTATATTTAATATGGATTTACCAATTATGGCAATTACCCGATTGATTAATTTTTATAAAAAAAATGACGGTCACCCGTCATTTCTTCTTTTATACTTTTGCTTTTAACTCACTCAAACATTTTGCCAGTTGATCAGGACAGCTTGTTGGTTTGTCACCGCATCTTATACCGGAAAATTTTGAGATTACATCATCAATTTTCATACCTTTCACAAGCTGACTTATTCCAAGCAAATTCCCAGGACAACCGCCTAAAAAATTTACATCTGTGATTACTTCATCTTCATTTATTTTTACCTGCATTAATTTACAGCAAGTACCTTGCGTATTGTATTGAATTACTTTTTCCATTTTCTTTTTCTCCAAAATTAGTTTACAATAATATTGTAATATAAACATTGACAAAACAGCTTAGCATAATTAATATTCATATATGATTAAAAAAATAATTCTTATATTATGTATTTTATTAACTCTTCCTGCATTCGCAGAAACCATTTTGACAGGCGGAATAGATTATAACGTAGATTCTGCAAGACAAGAGCTTCTGCAAGATGGGCCCAAAAAATTAAGTTCGCATTTAATTTCTAAAAACATGATTGACAAAAACAATCATAAAAATTTGGAATATTTATTTACTGGTAATGTTGAGTTAAAAGACAGAACTTTAGCATTCTTTTCTGATTCGACATATGCGGTTATGTATGAAAATGATAAATACCACGTCTGGTACTACACAAACAGCGGGAATTTAATCTATGCGGAAGAAAAAAATCAATTGGATTACCCATATAAATCATACAAATATGACACGTCAGGCAAATTGATTAACATGGGATTAAGAGTGTCAAAAGTAGAAACCTTTATTTATACACCAAAAGGCAAACTAATTGCCCACTGGAAAGGTCAATATGCTTATGATGAAAACGGTAAAGTAATTATGACACGAAGATACGCAAATTAAGGAAACAAATAAAAGACCGAAAATATTTTTCGGTCTTTTCTATATGTTTTTTATTTTTTCTATTTTTACTTTAAATTTGAAAAATAACTTTTGATTTTATCGACAAATGTAAGTTTTTTAAACTCTTTAGACTTAACCGATTCAATCATAAAAGGTTCAGGCTGAATAGTTCTTGCAAACTTAATATCAGGTTCTCCAAAAAGCATTACATAAGAAGGTTTGTAACCTTGAGGAATATTCAAATAGTCTGATAGTTCAGGCATCATTAAAATACAAAATTCAACAAGCCCACACCAGCAAGTCCCAAGATTCATGCTTTGAGCATACAATTCAAAATAACTCAATGCAATAAACGGATCCACATTTTTACAAGGAGCATTAAAAGGGGCTGATACTACTACCATATGCGGAGCACCTCTGAATAGTATATCTTCGCCGTCTAAAAATGCTTTTGTATAACGACTCAATTTTTTAGCAACAATTTTTACTGGTTTTGTAGTCAAAGCCTCTTTTATTTTACCATTCACATAATCTCTAAATTCATTCATTACTGAAATATCATCAATGAATGCAAAATGCAGTTTGTGAAAATTTACCCCGGTAGGAACATAATTAAGCATATCTTTTAATTTTTGCAATTTTTCTTGAGAAACATTTTCTTTTTTGTAATGTCTTACACTTCTGCGAGATTTGATTAAATTCAAAATCATTTCAGGATCTTGAGAATAAATTCTATCAGAATTTTCAGGACGTTTATCACACACAGATAAAGCTCCAACAGGACATACAGCCAAGCAGTGCTGACATTTAAAACATTTTTTTTCATCTATCTCAGGAATTTGTTTATCATTAAATTTCAAAGCCTTTACAGAACAATCTCTAATACACTGACCACAATGGATACATTTACTTTCATCAATTTCAAACATAATAATTACCTTCCTACAAAATTTTTATACCTAATAATTATACATAAAATAAATTATCTTTACCCTGAAAAAAATTAATGATATACTTTTTGATACAGATAGGGATATTTTATGAAAAAATTTTTGATTTCTATTTTAATATTATTAATTTGCCCCTCTTGTTTTGCCCAACAAGAATTGAAAAAAATCTCTTTGCAAGAAGCACTTGATATTGCTGTTGAGAATAATATTGATTATAAAGCCTCAAAAATGAATATAAATATAGCCGAAAATAAAGTTAAAGAATCAAACAGATTACAAAATCCTGAAATAAATACTTTTTTTAATATCGGAGAAATAGGCAAAGGTGAACCTCAAGCTACAGGCATTAGTGAAAAAATAGAAATCGCAAAACGTGATGCAAGAAAAAAATTAGCTCAATCAAATTTAGAACTTACTAAACAAAATTTGGAATACACTGAATTTGACTTAAAAATGGACGTAAGAGAAGCTTACGTTAATTTGGTAGCTGCTAAAGAAATCTTAATCGTATTAGAACAAAGACAAAAACTTTTAAATGACTTACTTGCTATTGCAAAAAAACGTGTCGCAGCAGATGAAGTTGAAGAAATTGATGTAATTCAAACCGAAATTGCACTAAATCAACTTGTAATTCAAGTAAATACTCAAAAAGCAAATGTAAAAAGTGCAATGTATAATTTTAACAAAGTAATTAATGTAAACAACAAAACATCAATAAAATATGATGCAGAAGATGACAATTTTTCAGATAAAGATGATTTTATAGCATTGTTAAGCCCAAAGCCAATTGAAAAATTACCTGAATTTAATTCTATTGCACAAAATTCTTTGAAAAACAGATACGATATAAAAATTGCAAAGCAACAAATAGAAGTAAGCAAAAAAAATCTTATCTATGTTACTCGTCAAAGAATTCCTGATATAGAACTACAAGGTGGATATTCTTTTATTACACAAGGCATGAGCGACTCTGGAAGATCTATAAATGGTGCTTATGCAGGAGCCAGCATTGTTAATATACCTCTATTCTACTCGTACAAACCTGAAATTCAAAATGCCAAAATGCAAGTAGATCAAGCTGAATTACATTATATGTCTGTACAAAATAAAGCTATAAACGATTTGCAAAGTGCTTATGAAAAATTTGTCACAGCAAAGATAAACTTAAATTACTATAACGATAATTTATTAAAAAATTCAAATGAATTAATAAAAGTTGCTAAAAAGAATTACTCAACAGGGAAATCAACTCTAACAACTCTTATCGTAATGGAACAATCATACAGATCAATAGTTGCAGGATATACTTATGCTCTTGCAGATTATTATAAATGCTGGATAGACTTTTTAAGAGAGGTTAATGTTGAAAACTTTGACCTCAGTGAAGAAAGCTTATAAAATAATAAAAAAAGGATAAATATGTCAGGACAAGAAAAATTAATTAAAATAGCTCGCGGACTTGAAAAAGCAGACTTAGTAATAAAAAACGCAAATATAATAAACGTACTATCAGAAGAAATTCACAAAGGTGATATCGCAATTTCTGATGGAATAATTGCAGGTATAGGCGAAGGATATGAAGGCAAAAAAGAAATTGACATAAATGGAGCCTACATATGCCCTGCATTTATTGACGGTCACGTACATATTGAAAGTACAATGATGCTGCCTGATGAGTTTGCAAAAGCAGTTGTACCCTGCGGTACTACAACAGTTATAATCGATCCTCACGAAATTTCTAATGTTTTAGGATTACATGGCATAAGCTATATGCATGAAGCCGTTAAAAATTTACCGCTTAATGTCTATACAATGTTACCATCTTGTGTCCCTGCAACTCCTTATGAAACCTCAGGATTTGATCTAAACAGTTATGATTTAGCTCTTTTAATCGATAGCCCTTGGGTGTTAGGAATTGCAGAAATGATGAATTATTCAGGACTTTTAAATCTTGATAAAAATGTACTTGCAAAACTCGATCTTGCAAAATCTAAAGGTAAAAGAATTGACGGGCATGCACCGTTTTTAAGCGGAAAAGATTTATGTGCCTATGTCGCAAGTGGTGTAAAATCTGATCATGAATGTACAAATCCTGAAGAAGCTATTGAAAAAATTCGACTTGGCATGTATGTAATGATTAGAGAAGGGACAGCTGCAAAAGATCTAGATGCATTAATCCCAGTTTTGAAAGAAAAAAATACAAGAAAATGTATGTTTGTAACAGATGACAGACACCCAAAAGATTTGCGTGTACATATTAATGATATGGTAAGACGTGCAGTAGATGCAGGTGTTGATGTAATAAAAGCAGTTCAAATCGGAAGTTTAAATACCGCAGAATATTTGGGCTTAAAAACTCAAGGTGCAATAGCTCCTGGATACAAAGCTGATTTATTAATTCTACCTGACTTAAAAACATTCAAACCTGATATTGTAATTAAAGACGGTAAAATTGTTGCAGAAAACGGAAAACTTCTAAAAGCTTTCACAAAATTTGAAAAACCATCAGTAAGAAGTTCTATCAACGTTCGCTGGATTGAACAAAAAGATTTTGAAATAAAAGGAACATCGGAATATGTAAATACAATAGAAATTGTTCCAAAACAATTAATTACAAAATCATCAATATGTGAAGCGAAATTTGAAAACGGAAAATTATACAGCAACACAGATACTGATACTTTAAAAATTATTGTAATGGAACGTCATAGAGCTACAGGCAATATTGGAAAAGGCTTTGTAAAAGGCTTTAATCTTAAATCCGGCGCAATAGCATCAACCGTTGCACATGACTCTCACAACATGATAATTGTAGGTACAAACGATTTTGACATGTACACAGCAGCAGTAGAATTAGTAAAAATGCAAGGAGGAAAAGTCGTTGTAAATAACGGTAAAGTTATTGCAAAATTGCCACTTCCAATTGCAGGATTAATTTCTGACAAAGATTTTGAATATATTATCAAACATTGTGATGATTTGAATAAAGCAGTAAAAGATTTAGGCTGCACACTGGACGATGCTTTTATGACAATGAGTTTCTTATCGTTACCTGTAATTCCTGAATTAAAAATTACAGATAAGGGATTATTCAGTACAAAAAAATGGGACTTTGTAAAAATTAATCCTGAAAATGTTATTTGTAAATAATAAAAAAGCCACCTGATAATAGGTGGCTTTTTTTAATTATTCTTCAATTGTTGTAGTAATATTTTTATTTTGTATTGTCTGAGCAATCGGCTGATCTTTTTCAAGTAAACTTAAATATAATAGTTTGTTTGCTGTAGCTTGATCAAGATCTATGAATTGACCTCCTGCTTTTACATCACTTGCTGATACAATTTTAACATTTGCGTTAATTTCTAAATCTCCATATGTTAAGTGTACAGGAACAATATCACCAACTTTTAATTTTTTATTATGTTTTAGAGAAACACCGCCTCTTGAGATATCGGAAATTGCAATTACATCATCAGTTGATTCAAATGAAATCAAGTCTTGAGTTTCTTCGCCTCCAAATCTCATATATTGACGTTTATCAATAGAGTCAACTCTATCACTTACAACACGTTGCTTGTAAACTGCCTGACCTAAATCAATATCTGGAAGATCTGGTTCATCTGTATCCGTATCTGTGTCTGTATCTGTGTCTGTATCTGTGTCTAAATCAGTATCGGTATCAATATCTGTATCTATATCAGTATCAGTATCTACATCCGTATCTGTGTCAGTATCCGTATCAGTATCTGTATCAATATCGGTGTCTGTATCAGTATCTACATCAGTATCTGTATCAATATCTGTATCCGTATCAGTATCAGTATCCACATCAGTATCTGTGTCTGTATCAGTATCAGTGTCAATGTCAGTATCGGTATCGGTATCAGTATCAGTGTCAGTATCCGTATCAGTATCAGTGTCAATATCTGTATCGGTATCAGTGTCGGTATCTACATCAGTATCAGTGTCGATATCAGTATCGGTATCCGTATCAGTATCTACATCAGTATCGGTATCAGTATCTGTGTCAATATCTGTATCGGTATCTGTATCGGTATCTGTATCAATATCGGTATCAGAATCAGCATCAGTATCAATGATTTCTTCATCCTCTTCTGGGACAACTAAGTTATCATCATCATTTTCATCACCTTGTTGCTCACCATTCGGATTATCTACATAATTTCCATCATCGTCTTTTACGCCATCATAGCCTTCATCTCCACCTTGAGAACTTCCGCCATAATAGTAGTTACGATCAGCTTCATCTTGACCTATTGCTGTAACATCATCTGGTCTTACTGCTTTTGCTCTTATTGAAACTGTTTCACCTTCAGGTGTAGTAATTTTATTTGTTCTTGCATCTTCTTCATAATATGATAAATTAAATCTTAATGGATCATCACTTATTTGACCTCTATCTTTACCCATATGGAAATGGTAACCACCAGCATATGCATTATCTGCAACAAGTGTTAAATCTTGTTCATGGACTGGTCTACCTTGACCTTGACCTTCAATTTTACCATTTTTAATAATTATTGTAGAATCAGCTGCATTACTATGATCATCAGGATTATCCCAAGATGTTCCTAAATCTAAAGCAGTAATTTTAACTTTATCTGGATGAATATTTTCATTTGGTCCATAGTAATCTTGAGGATAAGTAGGTACTTCACCTAAATTTTCAATATACATATTCTTACCGCGAGTTGTAATATTAATTTCATTTGCCGCAGTAGTTTCACGTATAAATGTATCACCTGAAAATTCAGCATTAATAGAACCTTCTCTTGAGATTAAACCTCCAACATTTGTATCTAGTTTTTTGCCATTATCTGCATCCATACCTTTAACGTTAATATCTTTTATAGCAAGCATATCAACGCCATATTTAGCATTATCAGTATGATTTAATTGTCCGTCAACAGAGCCATAGCTTCCGTTATTTTGTCTGAAAGTTAATGCATTACCGTCTTCTCCAATATTGCCACTTGCAATTATTGAAATACCTGCACCCTCAACATTAGGCTTGTTAGGATCAGATGACGCATTTATAATGTCATAAGGAGTTTCACCCTTATTTGTTGAATCATCAGCTAATAAAATTACTCTACCATCAGCTTTAATCTGATCAACATTCATATTTTTATCTAAACTTGCAAGATTAATAACTGATTTATTTGTACCTTGCGTACTTGTAGCTTTAATCTTACCATCAATTGAAACATTAATTGATTTAGACAAATCTCTTGCATTTGTGCCAATTCCGGTATATACACCGTCATTAGGTCCAACTTCTTCACCAATTGCACCATTTGTAACATCTAAATTTAAATTAGCACCATTTGTAGTTGCAATTAAATTATGAGTTACACCATTGTTTAATAAATTACCATCTGTAACAGTGATATTTACATCTGCATTTGATGAAATATTATCTTTATTACTTGTATGACCTAATGTCATATTTGAATTTTTATTAGTAAATTGAACTGTATTAGTTTTATTAGCGTGATTGATATTAACTTTACCTTGAATATCAATACCACCATTACCATCGTTATAAACTAATAGATTTGAATTAGCATTATTACCTTGAGCACCTGATTTAATAACACCTGTAGAAGCTACAAGTAATCCGCCTGCATTATTTGTAATATTAGTTGTTCCATTTGGATTTGATAATTCTCCGGCAATTTTTATTCCATTATTACCGCTATTTGTAATTGTAATATCACCATTACCATAATTTCTTACAATTCCGCCATCTGCAATAGATGTACCTGTTTTAGAAACAATAGTTATTTTACCGTTAGAACTTGCAAAAGCATTACCTGATGTCATATTATCTGTAGCTACAAGATTATTAAATAATGTTTTTGCTGCATCTTCTGTTTTTAAAACATCAGTATTACCGCCAACACCAGCAACTAATAATCCACCATTACCAACAGCAACGTTGCCACCTTTTAGTTCAACATTACCTCTTGCAATAACAGCACCATTAATATTAATTACATTACCGGATTCATTTCCTGCTGATAATGATGAAGGATCAAATGTTGCACCGGTATTTTGTAAATTAGTAATATAATCACTGTATTCATTGATTGTAATTTCTCCAGTACCTTTGTTATAAGTACCTACTGTCGGAACATATTCTGGATTTGGAAGATGCAAGTTTAATTTTAAATTTGTATAATCATTCTGAGTTGGTGAAATCACTGACAAATTACCAACATTTAAAACGCCGGATGCTCCAACAACCATACCGTTTGGAGAAATAAATATTAAATTACCATCATTTTTTAATCCTCCACCAACTTCTTGCAGAGCATTAACTATACCATTAATATTAACCTGTCTATCTACAAGGTTAATAAATGTATTAATGTCACCAAATTTTGTATCCCAAACAACTGATCCATTTTCATCTACATGAGCATTATTTTTTTGCATCCATTGATAAATGAAATTGGCAACATCACCTTTACCAAGATTAAATTCTAAAAATTGCTTAAAACCAACATCACCATTTACGGCATCAGGTCTAAATTCATAACCACCACCAGGTTTTTGGCCAATAGTATTACCAGCACCATCAGTAATTGTTGATTGTGCCAATACTTGATATGCTAATGATTGCTGCATTACAAGTAAAAAACTTAATGCGAATGCTATCAATCTTTTTCTATTTATTCCCTGTCTTTTCATAATTAGACCTCGATTTTTTTGCACGTAAACACTTTATATTACATGTATATAAACGTTTTTTTAATGTGAAACTTTACTTTTTTTTACACCTTTTTTACAAAAGTTAATATTTTATTTTATTTTTATATACATTTTGAAACATGTTATATATGTTATATATAATATGGAGATATAAATATTAAGATTTGTTACAATCAGATATCCTCTAAAAGCCACTTATATCAAGTGTTTTAAAAATTATTGTAAAATTTTTACTGATTCTGCGCAATTTGAGGTTATAAAATGTTTTTACATGGACATAGAGAAGTATAAAAAAAATATCTCAATTTTCATGCTTATGAATAATAAATAGAGTGAAGATTGAAAGAAAGGACTGAATTATGTGTGCAAATCAAATCGTCCCAAATGAGTATATTGCTAAAATTAAACCAGAGCAATTAGAGGCTCTTGTAAAAAATGGAACATTTACTAAAAATGCAGATGGAACATACACTTCAAATATTCCAATTGGAAATGCTGCTGCAGTAAAAGCTGATAATGAAGTAAAAGGTCTTGCTGTAGAATCTGCAGAGGCAAGAACTGCAATTCAAAAACCGGAACAGCCTAAAATTGCTCTTGCAGATAATGATATGTTACAAAAACAAAAGCTAGAAAAATATAAAAGAGATTATGCTGAATTATATAAAAAAGATCCTTCAATTTTAAAATCAGATATTGCAGATGTAGTATATGCAAAAGAAAAAGAAGAAATTGCAGCATCTTTAGAAAACGGTGCAAAAACTGTTGATGGCAGAATTCTATTAAAAGATAGATACATGAAAGAATTTGCAACAGATGCTGAAACTGAAAAATTTAAAAAAGCATTAAATGAAAAAATTGCATACTACTCAGATCCAAAAAATGCAGAATTAACTCGTTTAAAATATAATGAAGCATTCCATGAAACACATAAAGAAAATTATATTAGAAATAAAGAGGAAATGACTCCTGCTGAAATCAAATTAATTGCTCATCGAGAAGCATTAGATGAAACAGTAAAACTTGAAGATAGTACATATAACAAAATGGCTAATTCATTAATTCAAAACAGACATCTAAATCATGCAATTAATACAACTGAAGAATATCAAAAGAAATACGAAGAAGCTCTTGCTAAAGGAGATACAGAAAAAGCTGCAAAAATCAAAGAAAAAGCTGCAAAAGAATTAGTTAAAGCAAAAAAAGAAGAAATAAAAGATATTGAAAATAATAAAGAAGATTTAATTGAATACATGGCAGAAGCTAAATTAAATCGAGAATTAGCTGAAGAACGAGTAAAAAACAGAGTTCTTCACTGGGATAAAGACGGCTCTTGGAAAGAAGATGATAATAACAAAGCCCTTACAAAAGAAATGCGAGAATTTGTAAAAGAAAATACAGCCCTTTTCGCAGATGAAGTCCAAGCAGGAGAACAAGGAGATTTTACTCAAAACGGAAAATCTTATAAATTCAACAGCCAAAAATTCAAAGATTATTTTGTCGGAATATCAAATGAAAATGAAATAGATACATCTGATGAACAAGATCCGTATAATAAAGCTGATTATATGACAAGTATCAAAAACCGCAAACGTGGTATGGATCATGCAAAATTACAGGAATTTGAAAATGAACTAATCAAACAATATCCTGAATACGCAAATCCTGAAACAAGAGAAGAATTTTTAAGAAAAAATCCTGACATCGAAATGAAACTTGGTCATATGACTGCGAAAGATAAACAAAAAGACAGATTTTTCCAAGGGAAATGTGCGAAAATTTGCGGTCTAGACAAAGAATATGACAAAACAAACCTAAAACGATTAGGACACGTTGCAAAACAAACATTCAAAGGAGCACTAGCTGGTTTTGCAGGTGGATGTTTGATGGAAGGCTTTGCCTGCACAAAAGTTGTAAACGGAAAATATGCGGATATTATTAAATACTCACAAGATGTAGCATATCAATACAAACAAGCATATTCTCAAAATGTTACAGTAAGTGGTACTGTGGGTTATGAGCAACCTGTAACAGTTGAAGGATATGCAAAATACAAAGATGCTGTGGTAATTGATGAAGATATTCCATATCATACAGAAGTAACAGTTGATGGCTACACTCCATACGAAGGCAAAGTAAACTGGAATGCAAAAGGTGAAACTACAAGTTCAGTTGTCAATAATTATTGGAATAATGGAGAACTTGTAGATTCAACAAAAACAAATATCATCGAACCTTGGGAAGCAAGCGGAACTGAAAATTATTCAGGTGAAGCATACTTCAAAAAAACAGTAGGCGTTGATGGTAAAGTACATTTTGAACGTACAGTACCTGTCGAAGGAGAAGTATATTACAAACAAACTGTAAATGCTAAAGGTGAAGTTCAATTTGAAAAAACAGTAGTCGTCGAAGGCGAAGTACAAGGAGAAGGAACAGTAACAGCTGAAGGCGAAGTCGAAGCTAAAGGTACTACAAGTGCTAGACACAAATTTGATATGAGTGTACCTATAGGCGCAGCAATATCAGGAGGTATAACAGGTGCAATCCAAGGTCTGTTTACAATGAAAAAAGTAAAATACCATGGTGGCACACCTGAAGTTGCAGCAAGACAAAAAATTCTTGAACGTAGCACAAAACCTGATCCAATTGCACCAACACCTATACAAATACCAATTCCAGAAATAACACCTCCAGAAATACAACCAATTCCAACACCTCAACCAAAATTTAAAGGTACAACTGAACATAAAGTTGAAATGTGGGATTTAAATAAACATGGTCAATACTGGAACCAAATGGCTGCGTTATACGAAACAAAAGACGGTAAACCTTTAACCTTTAAACAAGCAATGGAAATAGTTCATTTTTATAATGATGCTTATGATAAAGCTCATACATTAAACGGTTTACCAAACGGAGGTAAAATCGATTTAGGCCTATTTGATATGAATGAGGAATTAACTGCAAAATATCAAAGAAGAAAAGAAATCGGAAAATTTGAAAAAATTGCTCGGAAAGAAACAACTTTTGTTCAAACAAAATACAATAAACTAACCGGCAAATGGGAAGCAATCGTACGCACAACTGACGGTAAAGAAATTGGCAGAGGTGAAAATGTTGATAAAACTAAAGCTCAAAGCAATGCTATCACTCAAGCCGGAGTTGAACCAAGAAATGTTGAATGGGAAGACATTTAGAAAAATTTGCACACATAATATAAATCCATAATTTTTTAAGGGTTCGTTTGTACGAACCCTTATTTTTTGTCATATAATATTATCGGGATATAAAATGGATAATATATTTGACAAACTTGCAAAATCTAATTTCAGAAGTAAATTTAAACTTAAACAAAAAGAAAAAGATTACATCAGAGAAAAAGGAATTGATGTAATAAGATCTCATGCCTGCGACTTTATCTCAAAACGTTTAGCTCCAAAAGATATTCCAAATGATGGAAAACAAACACCTATGAAAGGGCACCCTGTATTTATAGCGCAACATGCTACTGCAACTTGTTGTCGCGGCTGCTTATATAAATGGCACAAAATCCCACAAAACACAGAACTAACACAAAGTCAGCAAGATTATGTAGTTAACATAATAATGGAATGGATTAACAGACAATTAAAATCTTAAAGGAATCTTAGAACGATTAACTGTTTTCTTTTCATAGCCAAAATTTGATAACATGCGACAAGTACTTGTATAAAAAATACTTTCATCTAATGTAGGTCCAATATTTATTGAATTTACTGTTTTTTTCAAAAATTTGTATTCAATATAAGGAACAAACAAACCATTTTTTTCACAAATTTTTGTCTGTTTTGCAAAATTTGTACCAAAATTATTAATAAAAATTATTCTATATTCTTTTTCATCTTTAAAATGAGGATTTTTAAAGAACAAACTTATAATGCTCAAAATATCAATTAATTCAAATACAATATCTACAAGTTTATCTTGATTTTTAGAACTTTTAAGAGCTTTTTCGTATTGTTTGTTCCATTTTTCAAAAATCAATTTTAATACTGTAATTTGTTTTTTTCTATCATAAATAATATTGCCATATACAGAATTAAATCCAATTTTGACCATATCCGCAATTAAATCTTTTTTGCAAAAACCGATATTGTATCCGGTATAATTTTGACCTTTTGCGTAATTATTCCATAAGGTTAGGTTATCAGCTTCAGTCGAAAACGAAATTGTATAATATTCGTACTTATAGCCAAAATCGTTGGAACCATTAATTATATTGGTATACTTTGAATAAAAATTTTCCTTAATTTTTGAAAATAAATCTTGATTAAGCTCAGACATTTCATCTATAAGATTAAAAATTAATTTATAAGAATATGTAACTTCCTCTTTATCATTGAGATATAAAGCGTTAGAAAATCTTATGGTACCTGATTCTAAAATACTCAACAATTTTTCAGGCTTTGTGTAATGATATAAAATACTATTATCACCATCATCGAGTATTTTTTTTACCTTAGGAATTTTCTCAAGCAAACTGTCATAATCAAGCATTTTTATAACACTCCAAAATAATATTATTCTTTATATTCTCATTATAACATATTTTTAGATAAATTTATCCTGCAAAAAAATCATAAAACTGTTTTAATCTGTACTTTTCTAGTATAATATTGTATGTAAAATTTATTACTTAAGAAAGAGGTTATTATGTTAACTAAAAATTCAAACGTAACAGTAAAATTTACAGGGGTTGATTTCAGTGCTTATTCTGCAAAAGTTTCAGAATTTGTAAAAGAATTTTCATCTCGTGCAAACCAAAAAGGTCAATTTTTAAATTGGGTAAACTTACCACAAGAACAAGCTAAAAGAGTAGATGAAATTTATTCATTAGCAGACAAACTAAAAGCACAAACAGGTGCTAAAAAACTTAGCGTAATGGGTATTGGCGGTTCTAAACATACTGTAGAACATATGCTATCAATCAATGGCTTAAATATTTGCCATGATGTTGTAGAATTTTATTCAGACGTTGATTCTGCAAGTTTAGAAAGATTTTTATACAGATTAGGTAACGATGTTACAACATCTAACTTCATGATCGCTTCAAAATCAGGTTCTACTTTCGAAACAAAAGACGGTTTCTTAAGAGTTCTTGATATGTTAATTGATGCTTACAAAGCTCAAGGAAAATCTCAAGAAGAAGCTGAAAAATTAGCTCACAAACACTTTATTGCTGTAACTGACGGCAACGCTGAAAAAAGTGAATTAAGAAGAACTTCTAACGAAAAAGGCTGGTTAGGCGATTTATTTATTCACGATGACGTAGGCGGACGTTTCTCAGCATTTGATGATCACGCACTATTCACTCTTGCATATGCAGGCATGAAAAAAGAAGATATGGTAAAAATGTTAAACGCAGCACAAGAAGTTTCTACAGAATCTTTAACAGCTGACTTAAATATCAACGATGCATTGAAAGAAGGTATCTTCTGGGCACACGCAAAAATGAACGGAATTTTAACAACTGTTCATCAATACATGGGTTCAATTTTTGAAAACACAGTATACTGGCATGCTCAAATGCAAAATGAATCTGTAAAAGATACTCTAAAACAAGTAGCAAAAGTTCCAGATGCAATGCACCACTCAGCAGAAGCACACTTCAATCCTGCGAATAAATTTGCATTTGCTCTAACTGTTCCGCAAGATAACGGAGTATGCAGAGAAAATGCTGAAAGCTATATTGACGCATTAACAAAATCTTATGAAGTAACAGGTGCGTTCTTCTTAGAAACAGCTAAAACTCTTAAAATGGGCTTAACTCCTGAAGCTGCAGGTACATTAACTCAATTAAGAGCATTTGCAACAGTTTACCAAGAAATCGTTGAAAAAATTATGGGTAATCAATCATTCCCAGAAGTTCTTGACAGCGTATTGCAACCACACGTAGAATTCTACAAAAAGAATTTGAAAGGCGGAGTTGTAGTTCCTGGTAGAATTTCTACAGGAGCGTAGTCACTCCACCTACCACTTAGGTTATGTATAAATATAAATTTTGCCAAATTTAAGTGAAATAAAAAAGCGAGAACATGAAAATGTTCCCGCTTTTTTAATTGATGTGGTATTATTTTTTATATGGCGACAAATTTTGATTTTCTAAAAAATGTTGATACAAACCTGTTTGAAATAATCTCGGAAGCTGAAAAATTGTATCGAGATGAATATTTTGAACAATGCATGGGACAGACTAGAAGATTTGGAGAAAATGTCTGTAAAAAAGTCTTAGGAGCAAATAGAACTACAGAAAAAACTTTTGATGATATGCTTGCAACTTTAAAAGACTGTTCAACAGGTGAAGATGTAGAAAAAGAATTTATTGACGATTTGTATTTTCTAAAAAAACATGGCAATAACGCTGTCCACTCATCAAGTGTAAAAAAAGACGGTATGGAAGCTTTGGAATGCCTTCAAAGAGCATTTGAAGTCGCTATAAATTATTCTGTATATAATCGCAGTGCAAGTTCTAATATTTTAAAACTCAGATACGATACAGAATTGTTAGTTACAGGCAAAAAGAAAGAAAAAAGTTTGGCAGAAAAATATACTGAAGCAAAAAAACAAACAACTAAAAAAACTACAACTAAACCTAAAGCTAAAAAGAATACAACCAATAAGAAAAAATTCCAAAAACAATCCTCTGTAATGGTCTGCAAAGCTCCTAAAAAGAAAATTTCTCTATACTGGATATTTGTTGGAATTTCCTGCATAATATCATTAACTATCGTGCTTGGAATGATTATCGCACTTCATGTGAAATAATTTTAGTGTATAATTTGATTATGGAAATGAAAAAGTTATTTGTATACCTATTTTTGATTGCATCTTTCTTTTTTAATACAGTTATTGCAGATGAAAACGATATTGATGATGATACAATCTATTTAAAAGACGATCAAACTTTTTCTATTAATACAAAACGAAAAGATACAACTAAATTGAATAATATTGATTTACAACAGAAAAAAGATTTTAGAATTTCCCCACAAAATGTTTATCAATACACAGACCAAAACCCATATTCAACAAAATCAACTTCATTCACAAAAGAGAAAAAACATGGAAATTTTACATTAGGAACAAAATATAACAGCTCTTTTGCCCCTAATACCTATTCACAAACAAATACTTTATTCACAAAATATCAAAAAAATAAATTTTCTTTCAACACATCATACTCGAATAATGCACTAACCTCGTTTGCTCAACAAAGCAAAGGTACTTTGGCTTTTTCACCTGAATATAAATTAAATAATCATGTGTCATTACAGAGCATTTATTCAACAAATTTTCTTGATAAAAATCATAAAAGTGAATTTGTATTCAGCCTAAAACCGTTTAAAGACGACAGAATGAATTTTGATTTAGGAGCTAGCCAAATATATTCAGAAAATAGCGCTCCTACAAGGTCACAATTAAATTTTTCTACAAAATTTAATTTTTAAATTAGACCAATGTATTACTAAAATTATATTGACAATGAAATTCCATTAAGTTAAAATAGAAGTCCATCTTATATATTATAAATATACAATAAATATACATATTACAAGGAATCTATTATGAAGCGATTATGGTTACTTGTTGCCCTTGTGTTATTTGCCAATTCTGCAATGGGTGACGATATTATTTCGGCTGAGCAACCAGCTGAAACTATCAGTTATTGCAATATTAATTTAACAGGTGAACATCAATGTTCAAATTATTATAAAAACAAAGAACTACAAGCAGTAAATATCGAAAAAGATAGAGCATTTAAAGTAAAATCAGATACCCCACTTGATTCTTCTACCCCAATCGGTACAAATATTAATTTTACTGCTATTTCAGATGAAATTATTTTTGCGGAAAAAGAACCCTCAAAAATAAATTTTTCAGGCACTGTAGTAGAAAATAATCCTCCAGGACCTGCAGGTAAAAGTAGCTCTATAAAATTAATGATAGACAAAATAAAAGTTGATAATGTTATATATCCTGCAAAGGCTTATATATCAAGAATGGGAGATAAAAGAACCATCGGAGGCTTATTAGCAACTTCTGCATATCTCTCAAATCTTGGAGATGTCGCAAATAATGGAACTATTACTATAAATAAAATATACAAAGACCCTTGCGATTACAACAATTGTGAAATAACAACCCCTGTTGTAAGACCTTTCTATTATCTTGGCGGAGCATTATTACAGTTGGCAGATTTGCTTTTAAGTCCTGTAGTATGTTTATTTATGCAAGGCGAAAATCTTTCAATCCCTGAAAATACAGTATTTGAAATTAAGTTAGAAGAACCTGTACCAGTTCTTAATTTATAATTTGATTAATAAAAAAATTTTTGCTAAACTTATCCAAGTTAATAAAAAATTTAAGAGGGGATTTTAATGAATTTTTATACTGATTTACATATCCATTCAAAATATTCCCGTGCTACAAGTAAAAATTTAACATTGGAAGAATTAGCGATATGGGCAAAGAAAAAAGGATTAAGCCTTATTGGTACAGGAGATTTTACACACCCTGCCTGGTTTGAAGAAATTAAACAAAAATTAATCCCTTCAGATGACGGAACATTTAGACTTAAACCCGAAATTGAAAAAGAAATAAATGCTTCAGTAAAATTTATGCTGACTGTTGAAATTTCAACAATATATAAAAAATGGGATAAAACAAGAAAAGTTCACCATGTTGTATTTGTGCCGAATTTGAAAACAGCAGAAATCTTTAGAAATAAATTAGATGCAATAGGCAATATAAAATCAGACGGCAGACCAATTTTAGGGCTTGATTCTCGAAATCTTTTAGAAATAGTTCTTGAATCAGGAGAAAATTCATACATAATCCCTGCCCATATTTGGACACCATGGTTTTCTGTATTAGGCTCAAAATCAGGCTTTGACTCAATAGAAGATTGCTATGGAGATTTAGCGGAACATATTTTTGCATTAGAAACAGGGCTTTCATCTGATCCTGAAATGAATTGGAGAGTATCAAAACTTGATAAATACAGACTTGTTTCAAATTCTGATGCACATTCAGCATCAAAACTCGCAAGAGAAGCTACTGTCTTTAACATTGCCCCCAACTATTATTCAATTATGAATGCCTTAAAAACAGGTGAAGGATATGTGGGAACTGTTGAATTTTTCCCCGAAGAAGGGAAATACCATGAAGACGGTCACAGAAAATGTAATATTTGCATGAGTGCAGAAGAAACAAAAAAACATAATGGGATTTGTCCTGTATGCGGGAAGCCTATGACTATAGGAGTTTCATATAGAGTGAATGAATTAGCAGATAAAAAAGATTTAAAGATATTGCCAAAAACCGCAGGAAAAGTCTACAGCTTGATTCCTCTACAAGAAATAATCTCTGAAATTATGCAAGTGAGTGCAAGCAGTAAATCAGTTTGTAATGAATACGAAAAATTAATAAATAAATTTGGAACAGAACTATCTATACTCCAAGATATTCCAACAGACGAAATTTCAAAAACTTCCGAAATATTAGCAGAAGCCATTGCACGCCTTAGAAAAGGCCAAGTTATAAAACAAGCAGGCTATGACGGAGAATATGGAGTTATAAAATTGTTTAATGCAAACGAATTAGGCAATAAGAAACTAAAATCTTTGATTTAAACATTTATTTGAATAGTTCAGGTGCATCGGCTTTCATAATCTCTTTATTATTAATAAATAAGCGGTCACCATCAGCGATAGATATATTCTCAAAACATTCTTTTAAAGCTTTTAAACTTTTTACTTGGTTATAACGCATATTGTTCCCTTTTTTATATTCAGAAAATAAAGTCCACGTATCATTATCAAGCGAATATATATAATGAGTTTGGGAATTTTCATATCTGTGTTTTTCAAATAACGAAACATTTTTAATCCGCTCCGTAAAAACTTTTTTGAACCGCTCAAACTGTTCAATCGAATATGGGGAATCATCCAACTTTTTACTTCCTACAAGTAATGCTCTTTGCGGATTTTTTACAAAACGGAATAGCGAATTAACTATATCTGGAAACTTTTTCTTATTTGTCATATCATCCCAAAAATGGAAACCTTCAGCTTCTTTGAAAGGAATAACAACTCCTCCGCCTGTACAAGTTTTTATCCCTTCAGAATAAAATTCATCAGCTTTCAAAATATTCGGTACATCATGCCAAAAACCTATAGAATTTCGTTTTTTAATCTTGTTATACGCAATTCTATCAACAAAACAAATATTTGAGGTAAATGAGACTGAACTATTTTCCATACCCCTGTAAAAACCTCTAATAAAAATTATTGACAATTTTTCATTAATTATTAAGAATTCTTAGTATAATTTGTATCAAGAAATATTTTTTATCTCCGCATTTTGAGAAATGTAATCTTCAATATTAAACTTACGTTTTAAAGAATCATAAGTCATTCTACGGATTTTACCTGTGACAGGGAAATTCCTGAATGCTCTGTCATGCAAAGCTCCAATTGCCCACAAAATTCCTGCATAACCGCTTGGAGATGGAGAATCATAAGAATATTTGTCATTAAGATAAATCGCAATATCAAGAGCTGTCTGAGGACTCTGCGACCACTCTAAAATCTTTTTTGCCCAATACATTCTCAAATAACCATGAATACCGCCATCATTTATTAATTGAATTGTAAAAATTTAAAATTTCACATCGCAAATATTACTAAACAGTTTTCTACAAAAAAATTTGAAATCCTTAAAAAAAGATTAAAAATGTCGAAAATACTCAAATTATCATAAATAATGTAAGTGGTGACACACCTCTTGCCAAGCCAAATCCTTAGATGATTTGAGTGTTTGCAAGGAGTAGCTGAGATTTGATTAATAAAATCTCTTTAAAGCGAAGTAATAGCATAGCTGTATCTAAAATTGTAGTAGCAAAATAATTGCTTTTTATCAGACTCAAAAAAGAGTCTGTTTTTTGTTGGAAATCAGTAGAAAGGAATTTTTATGGAACATTTAAACAAACTTCTCTCTTGTGTAGAAAAAGATTCAGCAATTTTTAAAAACCCTGATTTGAACTATTTAGTCGGACTCACAAACACTCAAGTTAAGGATTTGAAAAAATTCGCAACATCAAATGAGCTGATGAAAGAAGAAAAACGAGAATTTTTCTTAACTGAAAAAGGGAAAAAATATCTAGAGAACAATCCCGTTAAATCTTGGTGCTGCGAGGAATTTCCCAAACGTCCGGAGATTAATCTTGAATATTTAAAACTTGAAAAAATGCCTCCGGTCTTAACAAAAGCAATGAGATGTCTTGCACGTCACCTGTTAGAAAATGAAGAATTAAAAGAGCATTCAATTGAAAGTTATTTGAAAAATGAATTATTGAGCGAAAATTCTACCTGCAAAAATATTAAAAATGAAATTTCAGAATATATTTTACAAGGTAAAAAAATCAAACTTACTGATTTATTTGAAAAATTTACATCATATGGACTTACAAAATCAATTGTCGGAATTTTATTACTCGATGTCTTAGCCAAAAATAAAGATATTCTTGCAATCTATGAAAAATTGCAATTCCAATTAAAGCTAAATCAATTGATGTTTGATAGAATGATTTTCTGTCCTCAAAATTTTGAAATTCAAAAAACAATTATGGAAGATTTACCGATTTTAGAAAAAATTTCGCTAATTCTCTCTGACACTAAAACAAAAAATATTCTCGACATTACAAAAACTTTAATCTATTTCATAAGAGATTTAGAAAAATATACTCTGCATACAGAAAGATTATCTAAAAAAACAATACGTTTCAGAAACGTTATAATGAATGCAAAAGATCCTATAAGTCTGTTTTATCGAGATATTCCAAAAGTTCTTTCAGGGAAACTTTTGCCTGAGTGTAATGATGAATTCTTACAAAATTACCAAGCATCAATTAACGAGTTGAAAAATGCAACACATAATATGGTATCAGAAATTAACACTTTCTTCTTTGAAAGTTTTCACGCAAAATCTCGTAAAGAATTAGCTCAAAGATTTGAGAAAGTAGAAGAATTTATTGGAGAAAAAGAATTAAAAATTCTATTCAATAACGTTGTTGAAAAAGATGCTGACGATATTTTGTGGATTAATCGTATCGCTACATTTATCAACAAATCCCGAGTCCCAAAAGATTGGTCCGATGAAGATGTTGCAGATTTTAAAGTTAAAGTAAAAGATTTAGCACTAAAATTCTATGCAATCGAAGCAACAGTCGGAACATCAGAAATCGGAATCAGTAAAAGTTTTGAAAAAGTTTTAAAACAACTTTTAGAACTTACAAAACCTGAACAAAATGTTATTGTAAGAAAAATTGTAAACGCTCAATAATTAATAAGGAATTTGAAATGGACAATAAAAAAGAATACCATATTTTAAGTTTAAGCGGTGGAAAAGATTCCACCGCTTTAGCGTTTTTTATGCGTGAAAACATGCCTGAAACTTTTAAAAAACTGGAACTCGTTTTTTATGACACAGGCTGTGATTTGCCTGAAACTTATGATTATTTAAACAAAATTGAAATATTTTTAAATAAAACAATTACTAGAGTAAAACCTGAAAAAAGCTTTGACCATATTTTCCACACAAATTTTTTAATACCTGCACCACACAGAAGATATTGCACTGTTGAACTTAAAGTTAAACCTTCTTGGAAATATATTTATCAAAAAATAAAAAAAGAAGGAAAAGGAATTTTTTATTTTTATATAGGAATAAGAGCCGATGAATCTTGGAGAAAAGGTATTTCTCCAAAAACAGAAAAAGAAAAAAGTCTTGTAATAGCTAAATATCCGTTAATAGAAAATCAAATCAACAAAAATGATGTTGAAAATATTCTTATTAATAATGGTATTTTTTATCCAGATTATTACAAATGGAGAGCAAGAAACGGTTGTTATTTTTGTTTTTATCAAAAACCTATTGATTGGATTAATCTTTATGAGAAACATCCTGAATTATATAAAAAAGCAATGTATTATGAAGAAACGGGATTAAAATCACGTGGAGAAATTTTTAGATGGTGCTCATATGGCACTCTTAGGGAAATGATAAAAAAAGAAAATTTAAAAAAAATAAAAAATAATCAATTAACAAAAAAACAAAATGAAAATATTGAATTAAAATTAATTGAGAATTTATAATTGGCATTTAGGATCATTTTTATCCATCAATCCATTATGATCATTATCAATCCCATCTTTACAAGAATTTTTTGAATCAACTCCTTCTGCATCTGGAATAGCATACAACCATTTTTCAGGTATAGATTTCCAAAGAGTATAAAAATATTTAATTGTTTCTTTTGCAATTCTAGGATTTTGGATTTTCAAAAAGTTTTCATCATTGTAATTTACTGCGGAATTTGTCCAGTTCAAAGAACCTGTAAGAGTTATATTATTATCAATAACAGCGAATTTACAATGCATTTTCCCAGCCCAATTTTCAACTTTTACTGGAATTTCATTTTCTCTCATTATGTTGATATATTTACTATAATCTTTTGCAAAAGAAGCATCAACAATTACCTTTACATCAACACCTCTATTTTTGGCTTTTATTAATTCTTCTAAAATATTTTTATTAGTAAAATAAAACATTGCAACATATATGGACTTTTTTGCATTTTGAAAGCTTGGAATGATTGCTTCATTTAAAATATTTTCATTTGGAGCAAAATAAATATCAAGTACTGTACTATCTTCTAAGATTATATTTTTAGCAAATATTTTTTGTTTATCTATATGAAATTTTTCATCATTATACATCTGTGAAATTTCTTGTCGATAAAGGTCAGCAACTTTTTTATCTTTTATCAAATATGATACATTCGCATTAAAACCGCCAGAACAAGTAGAACTTATATTAGTAGAACCTGTCCATACATGGTTATTTGAAAATACAAAAACTTTATTATGCATTAAATATCCTAATTTTTTTTGTTTATCATAATATTCTTGCATCTCATCTCTTGTTGCAAAATCAGTCTTAATATTTTTGCACTGAGCTTTTAATTTATGTGTATCAGGATAATCATTCATTCCCTTTGTATTTACATCTACAATACCTCTGACAGTTATTTGAGGATTATTACATAACTCAATTATTTGATTAAATATATCTGGTTGTTTGTATATTCCATACATCATGAAATCAAGAGAATTATTTTCGTTTTTTAATTCTTTATAAAGTACTTTAGCTGATTGAGTTCTAATTTTTGAAGAAGGCTTTTTGTAAAAAGGATAATTAAACATTAAGTCAAGACTATTATCTTGCACAGAAGCAAAAACAGGCACACTTATAATCATAAAAATAGATATTAAGGATACAAAAATCTTTTTCATTAACCTTATTATAAGACAAAATATCAAAACTTTAGGACACTCTTTTTATTGCATCTTACTATTTACATTTTTTTACAATTGTGCAACTTTTGTTTAAATAAATACTTTATAAAAATATAGGGAAAAATTATTTATCACATTGAGGTATAAGTGAAATTTTTTAAAATCTTGTTTAATGAAAACATACAAGCTCCAAAACTTAGTTGGGCAACAAGCTGGCTTGGTTCTAGGAGCAATTCATTCTATCAAGAAATAAAAAGTCTTTTTAAAGCGAATAAATTAGGAAAAGAGTTTAAAAAAGCAATGTGGAATAGTTCTCAATCTGAAATAGATCAAGTATTAGATACTTTTAAACAAAAAACCGGAATAAATATGTATCTAATAGATAAAACTCAATCTTATTGTTTTAATGATTTTGGAAATGTAATACTCAGAGATATTCAGAATAAAAAATTTCCAAAAGACATAAAACACATTGTATTTGGTCATGGAATGGGAACATCTATTGTAAAAGAAGGCAAAGATTCTTGGCATGCAGCATTTAAACCGGAAATAAAAATATTTGATTTCATTGAACAAAATATTCCACAAGGCGAAAAAGTATTAGTCAATTGCTGCGAAGTAACTCCAAAGCAATTTAAACACTTGTTGCCTAAAGACAAACCGGCAATTGGTAATACAACCTATACTGATGCTTCCAGTTCTTATTATCACCCACTCAAAATTGTTGAAAGCGGTAAAAAGCAAATTATAGGCGGGTATGCTAACGGAATTATGACATTATATCACTAGAAGAAAACATAAAAAAAGAGACCTTAATTGGTCTCTTTTTTGGTGGACCTTGATATACGGTTTAACACTTCAAACTCGCCAAATAGCTTAATTAATTAGGTTTCAGGCATGTTGAAATTACGCATTTTTCAAAATTCACAAAACAAAATTTACACATCCAAAAAACTGCAAAATTTTATTAAACAGCCTCTTTTAATATTAATTGAGAATTTTGTTCAACAACCTCTGTTGCTAATAGATTTTCAATAACTTTTCTAACATAAACCCTTAAAAAATTATCTTAAACTACAATAAACCTATAAGCAATTCAATTAAGTAATAATATCAGTTAAATTAAATTTTTCATCCTTTAACCAACTATACACTTGATCTAAAATAAGACTGTTTTCTGTATTGGAGGGTTCCTTTTGTAATATTTCAGCTGCTTTCTGCATATCTTTATTTTGTAATATTTGTAACCCATCTTTTTCTTGGAGTACTCTCGCATAACAATACAATTCATCAAAAGAATTAGCACCCTTAAAACCTTTAGGAATAGTCACATCCTTATTTTGGGAGTGTTTTAGTAAAACATCTTTTATTTTTCCAAAACGTTCCGCACAAACATCATAAATTGTTAAATCTTTAATGTTATAGTAATTTTCTACTTGTTTTTGAATTTTATATGCAGACTCTTCTAATGGATTTGTACAATAAATGTGAAGTCCAAGAAATTTTCGAAAAAGGGTTTTAGGTCTCATATTATCTGGAGATATGTAATCTTTGATTGCTTGTAAATATTTTTTAGAATCAAAACCATCCAAATTGGTTTCATTTGCTAATTTTTGCCAAAATTCTTTTGATTCTTGTGGCATATACTTGAACCCAAAAGTATTAATTACTTTTTCCAAACCTTCATTCTTTATCGTTTTTGCATATTTATCAACATGATCTAATTCGTGTCTTAAAAATGTAACTAACTCTTCATTTGACAAATCATAACATTTTTTAGATATACTCATTGCTCCACTATGAAAACTTATTCCAGCGGAAATTTCCGAAGAGTTTTCTTCCACAATTTTTATTGCTGACTTATACCCCATTTTATTTAAAATTTCTTTCGTTATATACGCAACTTTTTCTTTTCCAGAACCTTGCACAGTTTTTAATTTATCAAGAAAACTTGGGCATAATGACCTATCTGAGACAAATTTACAAATATCTTGATTAAGCGCAGAATATTTTAATCCGCTAACATTTACTCTGCTAATCAGTTTTGTTTCTAAAATACTTGATTTCCCTAATATTTTAGCATAATTAGCAGTATGTTCAGCCAAATTCAATGCGATTTTGCTTAATCCCATACAAATATCCTTATTTTCCCCTATGTTTATATAAAGTAAATTATTTAATTAAAATTGCTATATTTGTAAATTTTATTAACAGACAGGAATTTGTGCTTTAAAAAAGAATTTGCGGAAGTTATGTTCGCTGAATTCAAGTCTGCAATAATTTCTTCAAAGGTTGAGTGTCTTGAAAGCATTAAAAAAGAGCCCGAAGGCTCTGTTTTCAATTGTTCTATTTGTTTTAAATGGTGGAGGTTGACGTACGGTTTAACACTCCAAATTCGCCAAATCGCGGCATAGCTTAGGATTTGGATATGTTGAAAACCTACAATTTTGATGACCGATTTTTCTGAACTCCTGTAGGCAAAAAACTGCAAAATAGGTAAAAGGCGAGAAATTTATTCTCGCCTTTTATTTTGCTATCTTGTATGACACAAGCTACAACAGTAATAACAACCATCTACATTATTGGTATATTTTTTTGCTTCTTTTTTGGCCTCTTTGCAATTATCAAAATAACCAAGATATATGCGATTATTGACATCAGGTAAATAACTGCAGTCTTCCGTATGGAATTCATGTTCACCTGTTGCTTGTGCATTTTTATTTAAATAATAATGTTTATACATATTAATTTGTCCTTTCATTTTGTATCACAAAATAACCATTTACTTAACAAGTTTGCCATGGTTTATTTTATGAGCTATAGTACTAATATCAAAAATTAATTTGAAGTGGTTTTAGCAGTGCTGAAATCACTTTTTTCTTTCCCCCCCCAACTCTCCCTAATCAAATTTGCATGAAAATCTCCTTTCTGACTATTTATCAAACTACGCTGGAATTCAGCTGCCATGCATGATAAGCCCATGCAAACATGCTTTGCAACCATGTTACAAAATCTTTACAATAACTAAATTTCTACATCCGAATAAGTTGAATCATAAATATCCTGTAGATTCTTACCTTCATAAGTCCAGTATCTACAAGGGGCAACATTATATGGTAAATCTAACAATTTTCTGGTTAATGCAGTTAGTGAATATTCATCATGCTCAAATATAACTTTCTTTGCATTAATAGTTTTAATCACGATATCAGAATTTTTAATATATACAAGATTAGAACCAACAGGAATTCCCATTTCCTCAAAATTTAACATTGGTCTATGAAATTGCTTTGTCGCATTTTGTTCTTCTTTTGTAACACCTTTATTTAAAGCTTTATCTACATCGGAAGTTAGTTCTCTAACAGCTAATTCCTGCAATAAAGGAATTACTTGATCTGGTTCAATATTAAAAAACTCTCTTTTAGGGTTTACACGATTATGTCTAAAAGCATTATGAATAATATTTTCAATTCTTTTACAATCTTTAACCTCTCCAGCCCATAAACACTCAAAAGGAAATGGAACACCAGTTGAATATAATTCTGACATTCTTGTCTGTAAATCTTTCCTTTGTGTTATACCTATTTTTATAAGGTTTGGCATTGCTTCATTTCTTAAGACATATACTATTTCATATTTTTCATTCGCCATTTAACTACCTTTATAATCCTACTCTTAAAAGAGAATACACTTCTCCCGATTATATTTTACATGTTTTTCTATATATTATCATCAATCAAAAGTTGTATTTTTTGTTATTATTTGAATTGAAATTGAAAATTTTAAAAACATCTTGAAATTTGTAATACAATGTGTTATAATAATAATGATAGTACCTGCTAAGCCTCTTAACAATGCTCAAATCAGCAGGTCTTTTTATATATATGAGGGAAGTGTGGAAAAAGTAAAATTTGACAAACCTGCATTAAATGTTGATAAACAAATTGAATTATTAAAATCAAGAGGATTGATTATTCAGGATATAGTTTTCACAAAAAATATTCTTAGCAATATTACTTATTATCGCTTATCTGCATATATGAAATACTTTCAGATTGGTGATAACTTCAATAAAAATATCACATTTGAAGATATAGTCAATTTATATAACTTTGATAAAGATTTAAAATCGGTAATCTTTGAAAATATTCGGGTTATAGAAATCTCATTAAGAGCTAAAATTTGTTTACACATGTGTTCTAATTATGGTTCACATTGGTTTTACGATAATAAAAACTACAAAAGTCACAAAGATTATGAGAAAACACTTGAAATTATAGAAAATGAAAAAGGGTTAAAGAAAGATACTTTTATTAAATACTATTTTGAAAAATACTCTGAACCGGACTTACCGCCATTTTGGATGATTTCAGAAGTTTTGTCTATGGGTGATTTATCTAAAATCCTTAGCGGACTAAACTTTAAAGATGTAAAACAAATTGCAAATTCACTGACTCCTGATTATTATACATCACCTGTTTTAACAAACTGGATACATGTTCTTGCAACAATAAGAAATATTTGTGCGCATCATTCAAGATTATGGAACAGGCAGTTAAAGATTAAATTTTCTGAACCTCAAAAAATTCCACAATGGTTTGATAATCAAGTAAAAAATGATAATGTTTATGCTGTATGCTTTGTTATCGCATTATTAATGAAACATCATCCTTATAACAACTTTGAACAACAGCTTAAAACATTGTTTGAAAAATATCCTAATGTTGATATTACTAAAATGGGGTTTGGCAAATACACAAGCAATATTGAATTAATTTAGTTTTCAAAAAATTTATCATCTATTACGAATGTTGGATATAACTGATAATATGCTCCATCTCCAGCCAATTTTTTATATCGTTTTAATACAGATAAATCATAATTTGTATTATAAATATACTTGACACTACTACCATCATATATACCTAAAACACCATACCATAAAAGAAAATCTGTTAATTTTTCCCAATCTTCCTTTTCAATTCCTTCATAATTGTATAAATCATGTAATAATTTTGTGTCTAGAATTTCTTCTTTACCAATAAACATAAAAAGAGCATCTTTGACTTTTGGCAGGACATCACGTATTTCTCGACTAATTTCTTGTATTATGTCATAAGAAAATTGTTTCAAGCCGTCTAAAATATCTTTTTCTTCTATTTTTACATGCCCTCTATTAATTGCAACACCTATACAATCCTTTATGCAATCAATTAATGCACGAGGACGCATCAATGTTCTATCTATGATATATTGAAAACTATTTTCACCTTTTACAAGATTAACCGATATATTATCCCATAAAGTTTCAAAATCACATTCTTCCTCTGAAACACTATAATTCAATCTTCTTCTGATTATTTCTCCTAAAGCAGTAGGATCAACCCAATCAATTAATACTCTAGCCTCTTTACCTCTATCAGGAGTATAATCTATCAGCAATTCATATACATCATTTCTTAAAAAAATTACTGTTTTACAATCAATATCACTATTACTTAGTTGCTGTTCAATCTTTCTTGACGCATCCAATAAAGTTCTTACAATAATTAAATCTTCTTTAGTTAACCCATCAGTATTCCAACCTTTATCAATATTATCAAAAAGAATCCAAACACTATCCTTATATTTTAAATATTGTTTTAAAAGTTTTTTAATTTCTCCGATATTATGCTTGTAAATAATCTCTGTTACTTCTGCACTTGAAAGACGGACATTTTTCTTATCCCCAAATTTTGTATGTATATTTTGAATAATAATATTAATTATGTAGGATAATCTTTCTGAGAAATCACCTTCTGCGGAATATTCACCATTTTGATAAATATTCATAAGTTTAGGATATAGTTCTATTATATCAGGATTTCTATAATATACTGATTTATCTTTTTCAAGAATTTTATAACATATTTCCAATAATAAAACATACTCCCAAAAAGCAACTAAAGTATGATTATATGTACCTTCTTGCATACAAGAAGTAATCGTTTCTTTGAATTTTATTAATTCGTAACTCTCAGGTTTTAAATCAATTACAATATTTTTCTTATTTTCTCTTAATTTATTTCTTATTTGAGCAAAAAGAGCTGTTTTACCTGATCCTTTTCGACCACATACTATTCTTGCTTCGCCTCTTAAAACACGATTATATTGATCAGTCTTAAAATAATAATTTGGAAGACTCCTAAATTCATTTTCTGCTGCTGATGCACCTAAATCAATTTCTTCTAACAAAGATTTTTTCTCTATTTTTTTATTATGTTTAGTTTGCTGCAATTTTTCTATAATATTACGTGCCATTTCAGCAATTGCTACATTAATCTTTTCATCATTAGGACATTCCTTTACTATATCTCGCAAATCAAGAGGCACATCACAATGATCAATTTGTAATATAGAAATAAATTTTCCCATACCAAGTGCCAAACCTGCAATAAATGATGCCCTTATATTATGATTAAATGAATCTTCATATAATTCAGGAAGCCAAGAAACAATAACACCAATAGATGATGATACATTATTAATAACATCTGTCGGAGACATTCTATAAGTTTCACTAGGATCAAAACTTCTATAAAATATTCCTGCTTTTTTAATCCTTGAAGCTATACGAATACTTTTATTTGTTTTTATATTGCTCTCTAGCAAATAGATTGGTGTTTCTGTATTAATATCATTTATATCGAATTTAAGATTAGTTCTTCGTGTAGTATTGTTAATATATTCAATAACATCATTTGTATTTGAATATTCACCATATCCTAAAGTATCAAAAATGCCAATATCTTTTATTTTTTCTTTAGTATCTTTATTAATAGCCTTATTGCTTATTAATAGAATATTTTTTCTTTTGGCTATTGCATATCCAATTTCAAACACAACATTGTAGTTTAAAACAGAAATATCACCAATAAAATTTATTGTTTTATCGATTTCATCATATACTTCTTGACTTATACTATTTCCTAAGATATCTAACTGTGACCAAGTCTTTGTCTTTATTATCGAGGCAATATTATTTATTGGTTCCAAAGTTTCACCAATAATTTTAGGTTCTGCAGCATATGCTATAAAATTATAACCATCTTTAATTTCATCAACCATGATTCAGATTATAGCATATTTTAATTTATAAGTAAAATTATAAACTTTCAGTATTATTTTTTATATAATTTATATTTCTATAAAGATCAAATATTTTATTGTTCACAGGAGATTTTCTCATATGTACCACTTTCCAGATTTAGACGAGCAAACAAGATTAAATATGATTAGTGAGCTTGAATTTGATATCCGCACAGGCTTATTCTATGAGCCTTTATCTATGACATCGTCAGGCATGATGACTTATAAGCGATTATTGAAAGAATGCTTAGAAAATGGTAATCCTGAAACCTTGCAACAAAAGCTTACTTCTTCTTTTTTTAGAGAAACAGACCGCAACGGTCACAAAATTCCGTCTAACATTCGTGAAATGGTTAGTTTTAGTGACTTTAATCGATACTATGTTCGTGCCCTACTCTTGCGAGCATTGAGTGAGGACAAAAAGCTTTGTGTTTATCGTGCAAAACAGGTTATGCATGAACGCAAACAATCTCGATTAGCTGTGAACAAGGTCTTTTTTGACAAAAGACAAATCGGACAAATGCTTGAATTGTTTAGGGACTATCGCAAACTATTCAGCTCAAAACATGATCTTTTACAGCCAAATTCAGGGCTTAGTCTTAGACTAATCAACGAACTCTAAATTCTCATTTATTACAACAAAGCAAAAAACTAATTTAAGAAACCAGTAATTAATTTATAAATTACCTGTAATTCTTTATCTGATACTTTAGTAAGATTATAACCTATCCTATCCAATAGGACATCTCTATCCTGCAAATGTTCTGTCTGAAACAGCTGTGTATATTCTATATCTAAAGCCTTTGCGAATTTTTCAATTAAATCAGCTTTTGGAAAACTTCTACCTGTTTCAATATGACTCATATGTTTTGGATCAATCCCAACCATTTCTGCAAGTTGATACTGCGTAATTCCTTTTTTATTTCGTAATTCTTTTATTCTCAAACCGAAGTCTTTTTTTATATTCATATCCACCTCTTTAAGAGGATAATAGTATATTGAGGTCTTATAAACCGCATTAAAGACATCTAAATAGACGATTTTTATGTTTTTAATATTGTAATACTATTTTAAATGTGGTAATTTATAGAAAAATATGTTCTTAATAAAGAATTATTGGAGAGTAGTTATGAAAAAATCTTATATAATAATTGCTGCCTGTATGATTATTACAATAACATGTGGCTGTACCAATCCTTTTGTTGGAAGTGCAAAAGAAGTAGTAAAAGATGTTAAACTAATTGAAATTAAAAATCCTGATTATACTTTCACCTATAAAACGGAGGACGGTAACGTTATTTTTGACAACTTAGAACAACAATTATCTTTCATTGATGGAATTGCTGTAATTGCGAAGGACGGGAAATTTGGTCTTGTTAATAAATATGGAGAATATATTGTTGAACCAATTTACGATTATATTTCAGAATTTCGTGACGGAATGTCTGCATTTTTCATACAGGATATTGGTGGTGGTGTAAAAATTGGATATTTTAACACTAAAGGTGAAATGGCGATTGAGCCTATGCCAGCTGATTTACAACTAAATTCAGGTTATTCTTATGATTACAATTTTTATAATGGCATTGCGATGTATAGGCAGCCAAAAACTTATAAATATGGTTATATTAATAAAACAGGGAAATTTATTGTTGAACCTATTTATGAATGGGCTGGTCCATTTAAAGGAAAACTTGCACCTGTGACTAAAGGTAATAAATATGGATACATAAATACATCCGGTATATTAGTTTTACCTTATAAATATACTTTTGCAGAAATATTTTCTGATGGTTTGGCCGCTGTGTATGATGGGAAAACTTGGGGGTATATCAATGAAGCAGGCGATTATGTAATTCCGTCACAATTCGGAAGTTATGAAGGTCATGATGGTGAAGAAATTGCCAATCCTTTTATTGACGGTTATGCTGCAGTTTATCTCGGAAAAGGACAAGCTCTTCATTCGGATGTATTAAAAGGACAATTTGCACTTATTGATAAAACAGGCAAAATTCTTAATGGGCAAAAATATGATTCTTTACAGCTAACATATTTAGAACCAGGAAAAGCTTCATATATGGCTCGTCTTGGTGGTAAATTTTTAACCCTTGATACCAAAGGTAACATATTAAAAGAAGAACAATATTAGGAGATTCAAATGGAAAAGAAATCAGTATTTAGTAAGGTTATTTTATTTTTATGTTTTATTGCATTACTTGTAAATGTTGTTGAAACAAATCAAATCAGGTTACAAACAAAATTGCAATCGAAAGAAACTTTAATTCAAAAAATCAGGTATAACTTTCCTAAAAAAATAAAACTTAATCAAAAAATTATTAATGATAATAATGTAGAAATAATTATTAAAGACAAAAATTTTGCTGAAAAAATAGTAGCCCCGATTACAAAAGTTGAATACAACCTATGGGGAGAATCATATAAAGAAGAACAATATTATACATCTCAGGACCCAAATAACCGTCTGGTATATGCCAATGCAAATATAAAAAGTCTTTATAAGAAAAAAATAAATCTAAATGAGCTTGTAAGAGCAAAAGTCATTTATGCAGATAAATATGAATTTGAATGTTTTACACTAAAAACAACAAAAGATAAAACCGACTTTACAACAAATATTAGTTTAATGCCATTACAAAGTGAAGAAATTTATTTTGTAACCGAAATGCCTAAAGATTTTGTTAATACTAAAAACTCTATTAACTTAGAAATATTTATAGATAATACAAAATACGTTTTAAAATTAAGATAGGAGAAAGAAAATGCAAAATCAAACTATGAATGCAAACGTAGCAACAAAAAGATGTCCTTACTGTGGTAGTGAAATACCAGAAACAGCACAAAAGTGTAGTCATTGTGGTGAATGGCTAAACAAAACAAGTAAATCAAAATCTTTTAAAACAACTATTTTACTATCATATTTTCTTGGGTTACTAGGAGTACATAGATTTTATACTGGTTATATTGGAATCGGATTTCTTCAATTATTTACTTTAGGCGGTTTAGGGCTGTGGTCTTTAATTGATTTAGTATCTATTTCTTTAAATAAGTATAAAGATAAATCAGGACAAGAACTTCAAGGTTATAATAAGAATTTAGGTATTGCTCTTTTAATACTTGGGATTGTATTTTTCTTGTACAATGGAAATCCGTATAAATTCATGACAAATTTTTCTGACGGTTATAATGCAACAGAAACAACACAACAATCAAACTCAAATTCAACAAATAAATCTCATCCTGCACCAGCAAATAAGCCAAATTTAGAAGTTACTGAGCATCACCCTTGTACAGGAGATTTTGGATCTAGAATGGTTTGTGGGACTGTTGTTAATAATACTAATAGGACAATTGGATATGCTCAAGTCGAAATAAATTTATATGACAGTGAAGGCAGTTTAGTTGATAGTACGTTGGACAATATTAATAATCTTGAACCGAATGGAACGTGGAAGTTTAAAGCTCCAATTTTAGAAGATAACGTTACAAATTACAAAATTAAGGATGTAAATGGGTTTTAATCATGATAAATGAGCTTGCATATATAAATATGCAAGCTCATTATAACTAATAAATAATTTGATTTTTACTTTTTAGAAAAGTTTTCTAGGTGTTTTCTTAGTTTTGAGAGAAAATTATACTTTTTTATTTTCTTTTTGAACAATCTCAATCAATTCATCAAGCTCATCATATTCAATCGAATTAAAATAGCTATTAAAATCTTGCAAGTCAAATTCATAATATGCTTTATTCGGTAAAATTTTCTGCATCAATTTGCGCACATTCAGTAAATTTTGGTTTCTACAGATAAGATTAAACGATAAAGTTTTATTTTGATTATTAAGTACACAGCTACTTAAACGAAGTATCCTGCCGTATTCCAAATCATCTATAAAGCAGCTATGATGATACTTTATGTATAACAGATTTTCCTCAAGATGCCCAATTAGTTCTAGTTCTTTTTCTTGAAATCCATCTTTTCTTAGTTTTCCGTTACGTATATAGCCTTTTTTTATATTCAAAATATTCTGCTTTTGATTAAACATACTAATTACATTCTTAGACACATGTTTTTTGTCAACAGCTTTCAAATATTCATATAAGTCTTTTTCTTTGAAATCAAGCAAGAAATCTGTTTTTATATCGCTAAAATGCTCTTTGTCTTTTAAGGCTTTTTTTACAAAAGTTCTCGATTTAAATAAAAATACCTCCGTTGCTGAACAAAAAGCGTCCAATAAAATATCATTAATATATGACGTCCTATCTTCACCTAATATTGTTTGTAAGAAACATTTCCAATATAATTTTGTATCTTCTGAAAAGTTGTCCAATTTTTTTTTAAGCACATACTTTTGATTATTCTGGCTAATATTACCATCTTCACACAATATATCAAAGTTTTCAGGTTCAAGTTCAATAAAATAGTGTTTATTTGGCTTCATTGTCAACTACAACCTCAAATATACATAATTTATCATTCTCTGGCATACCTGTTTTTTCTACTGCATAAACAATTAATGGAGATAACTTTTTATTACGAATTAAGCGTTGAAAACTTTTCCAAGTTATGGTCTCTCTTAAAACATCATATTTAGCTGCTTCTATTAAGTCATATGTACCTGATTCCCAATCATAATCCAATGCTTCATACCATAAATGCGAATTCAAGCTTTTATGTGAATGAATAAGTGCAAGATTTATATCAAAGCATTTCCTTACTATATCCTTCGTTATGTCTACACGAGTTTTTTTACATTTTGTACACTTATAGCGCTTTTTACCATATGACGTTCGTCCATGTGATATCCAATGATGCTCACATTTTTGTTCAATTTTTGCATGCTTTCCTGTCTTTTTCATTATTTACCACACATTATGTGGGATTATCATATCTAAAAATATAACAATAATCAAGCTTTTAAATATTTTATTTTACCAAAATGACAGTTCACTTTTTTATTTGAAAAATATGGATAATTAAAATATGAACATTGAAAATTAAATATAAAACTGTAAGTAGTATTGTTTGCTACTCCTCAAGTAGACTTAATTTGATAAAAAAATTTTTTCTTTAGTAGTTATGCAGAATACATTTTGAACTACTATAAGCAATCACAAACAACTCTAAAAATTAAGCCCTGAATTATAATCAATTAAAAGTAATTCAGTACAAAAAAGAAAGGAAAATAAGCTATGAAAAAAAATTCATTTTATTTCATTGCAGCCCCTGAAACAGGCTGAAACAATAAAGAACTCGAAGAAATTAAACGGCTTATTAAAATCATTATTCAGACGATTGTAGCCGTTTAATCCCACACTATCAAGATTAAATCATGATAACTAATAACAAATCAATGTTACTTATTTATAGTATAAAACAAATCGTAAAAAATATCTGATTTAATCAAAATATTGATATATTTTTTACATAAAAAAAAAGGAGAAACAAAAATGGTAAATATTAAAATTGATGAATTCTTAAACATTTATGATAGTTACGCAATGAGTGATGTTTGGGAACTAGCAACCCTTCAAAAAATGGAAATATGCGAAACTGTTAAATATGCAGTTAAACAAAAAGGTTTTATTGATTTTGAAAAGAACCAATTCAATATTCCAAATGACTTAGATGTTTCTGATATAGAGCTCCTTATAGATTTCTATATTGGAACAATTCTTAACAACATATCAACCCATTTTCTTATGACATACTCACTTGAGCAAGCACTACCAAAAGAGTATATTGCATTTGCAGAATTATTGACAAAAGAACCGCTAATAAAATGGAATAACCTTTATTTTGCAACACATTATACTCAGTATAACCAGTTAGTTTTAACTTATCTGGGAAGCGAATTCAATAACACAAATAATAAATTTTGCTTTAACCTAACATCAAAATTCTAATTGGATTTATGCTGTTTGTAGTTTGTAGTTTATGGAGTTCAGTGAAAAAGTCCTGAACTCCTTTTAAATAAAAGCCAGAAAGGAGAAAATATGGCTCAAAAGATTAATGTGCAAGGTAAAATTGTACAAATAAAAGAAAATACATATCCATCAGGTTGTCGTTTGGCAATAGTAAGAATACAAACACAATTATTTGATGGTTCAAATCAAAATTTATCAGTAAAATTTTTTAATAATGAGAATAAAGCTCTTGCTGATATTATAAGTAAAGAATATCAGCTTGGTGACAATATCAAAGTTATAGCAGAGTTGAAATCAGCTCAATATGAAAATTTCTCATGTTCTTTGTGCAATATAGCTCAACTTATTGCAAGAGATATAATAAAAATTCCAGTTATTACATCAAAACACTAAAAGAGGTGAACAATATCACCTCTTTTCTTTAAGAAAGGAGCAAAATGTCAAAATATATTACTAACAACAAAAACTGTCTGATGTACTACTACACAGACAAAAATGGTTCCCAAAATTTGTTTAAAATCTCAAACTATTCTCTGCAAGGGCTGTTTATTTTACTTGAAATACTCAACACTAAAAATAGACACAAGCTTATTGAAAAGGTTGTGTTGTGACTGACCAAAGAAGATCAGCCCAACAAACGCTACATAAAGATTATTGACGGAGAGGATGAAGTTGATTACAAAACTTTTTTTAAAAATCTGCATAAAGATACAATCGGTCTTTATGAGGATTTCAACAAAAATAAGTATTTATTGCTACTAAAAATGCTACACAATAATCTTCGGGTTATAACCATTTATACAAATTTTGGATATCAACCAAGAGAAAATTCGTATATTTTAAGCAATTCAAAAATACTTATTGATGAGAAAAAAGTCGAAAATTATCCAAAATTACCTGATGATTTACATCTTACAGAAGATGAAAAACTCCAAATTCTCCCTGCAAATGGCATTGTTCCAATGCTTTATCAGTGTGAACATCCTAAAATTGTACTTAAGGACTTTGTAGCATCAATGATTAAAACTTTTGACGCTCCAATTTTAATGGCAATAGCTGTAGGATTTGCATGCTGTTTCTTTGATATTTTTATTTCAAAGGCGCAAGGTTTTCCTTATATTATCCTTTATGGAGAATCTAATGCGGGTAAATCTACAATTTTACACATTTTAGCTGCCTTCTTCGGTATAACTAATATGACATCATTAACAAGTGGAACTTCTACCGGAGTAAGTTTAAGAAATCAACTTGAAAAATTCAACAATTTTCTCGTATTTTACGAAGAAATTGACCGTTGCAAGATTAATTACATAGAAGATTTAGGTAAAGATGGATTTTCTGCCACTCCAAGAAAAAAATCTTCAAAGGATGGTAAAGAAATCATCACTGAAATAAATACTTCTTTTTGTGTTGGAACAAATCATTTCTTTGAAGAAATGACTTTTGCAAATTTTTCAAGATGTATTCCTGTAAATTTAAGACGAGGAAAATTTGATTTAACAGATTTTAAGTACCATTCAATAGATGAACTTAAAAAACTTTCTTGTTTTCTACCTGAAATATTGTTTTATAGGAATAAAATATTTGATATATACCAGGAACAATATAAAATTGCTCAAAAATTTTGTAGTTTTGCTAGAATTTGCAACAATGTTGCTATTGGAATGTCAATATGGATAGTAATTAATGAAATCTTAGAAGAAGAAGTAATAAATACTGAAAATTTAGTCAAAAACTACCTTGATTACTTTGAACAATATATTGATACGGAATTGTCTTATGGTGATGTTTTCTTATCAAGTGTATATAGACTTTTCTGTAGTAAAGAATTGCTTTATGGTAGAGATTTTGTTATTACAAAGAGTAAATTTTTAAGAATTAATCTTACTAAATATTGCGATATTTTTAATAGCATAAATCCAAATAAAAAGTTAACTCCTGGACAGATTAAACTAAAACTTGCAAATGATAAAAGAGCAGTTTGTCTAAAAGGTTCAGATCTAAAACCAATAGGTAGAGCTGTTAAAATAGATATTTCAAACAATGAAATCTTACTTGATATCCTAAATAGGATAACAAAAACTCAAGATGAAGAGGAGTATAATGATGAATAACTCCCTCAAAAATCTTTTAGCAAATATCTATCTTAGATTATCAAGTAAAAAACAAGAAGATGGGATGTCTAAAGAAATTCAAGAAACCGAATGTCGAAAGTACTGTGAAAAAGAGGGAATTATTGTGAAAAACATTTTTTATGAAAATGAAAGTGCAATGATTCCTAATAATCGGCCAGTTTTTGAAGATCTTATAGCTCGGCAAAAGACAAAAGATAGAGTTGATGTTATTATGGTTTACACTTTAAACCGTTTAACAAGAAATCATCCTGATTTTTATTACATTCGAGAGTTAGTTGATAAATTCAATACTAAAATTATTTTTGTTAAAGAAAATATGATCATTCAAAAACCTTTTAAAAGTTATGAAAAATATTTATTTAACATTTTAGTAGCAAACGCAGAATTTGAAGTAGCTCATATGAATGAGATCCGTAAAAACGGGCTAATTGCAAGAGCTAAAACAGGAAAAAGACCATCTAAACTCCCCCACGGCTATAAATCCTATAATGGGAAAGTGGTAATTGTACCTAAAGATGCAAAATTTGTTAAAAAAGCATTTGAATTGTATGCAACTGGAAGATTTTCTATAAATTCTTTAACTGAAGAGTTATTTGAAGAAGGTTTCTACTATTCAAAACAACCTAACAAGAAAATTCCAAGAGCAACTTTAGCTAATATGCTTAAAAACTTATTTTACACTGGATGGTACACATTCCCAGATTGTGAAAAAGAGATAAAAGGAACTCATAAAGCTATTATTGATCGCAATCTATATGATAAAGTTCAAGAAATGCTTAGTGTTTCTGGATATGAAAAGATAAGAAAACATGAATTTCTTTACTCAAAACTTTTAACATTACAAGAAACAGGTAAATTTATGATTGGCGATATCAAGAAAGATAAATACATCTATTACACAGCCTTTGATAATGATGGTGTAAGGCATTCGATAAATGAAAATGTAGTTACAGATGCAATTTTAAGCTATTTCAAAGAAATTCGGCTTAATATGATACCAAAAACTATTATTGATGAGGTTTTAGAAGAAGAATTAATGCCTTTAAAGAAAGAACTTTCATCTCTAAAACGCAATAAAAGTCGCAAATATCATAAAGAACTACAACTTCACGACTTTATAGAAACAAATTCTATAGAAGATGAAGATTTCATAACAGAAGAACTTGAAAATATCGAAATGCTTTACTCTAATCTACCTGAAAAGATAGAGCAAAAGGAACACCAAATTCAAAAACTAACTCAAAAATGTTATGAAGTAATGCAAAAACGACTTTACGACATTTATATTCAACTTGATTCAAAGAATCAAAGAAAGATTCTTGAACTTGTTACAAATAAGTTTGAATTGCAAAGCAAAAAGGTAAAATTAACATTCAAATCTACATTTAGAAAGATTCGAAAACGATAATTTTACTTTAAATTATTGTGTGAAATATAATCTGAATTCGAGCCCGTACATTAAATGTACGGGTTTTATTGTTTAATAACAGATAATATTTCTAACCTGTCAAACCGAAATATGCGCATTTCTTGTCTTAATTCACAAAAAGCGTATATAAATAATTTATTTTTTGCAAATAACGAATTACTTATATATTCATTATCATGTATTTCATAACCATATTTGAGTTGAATAGGTTCTATTATACGTTCATTTATCTCTACTGAATTATTAGATTTTTGTGTTTTATACCGAATTTTTAATTTATATTTGTTACTAATTGCTTGTAATAATATATAACCTTTCTTGCACTTATTACTTTTTTTAATTTGTTGACCATATTCATCAGAAAAAGAAATGCTGTCATTACTGAATTTAAAATGATGCAAATTTTCATGACAATTCCTACATAAAGTGATAAGATTTTCTATTTCATTTGTACCCCCTTCTTTAATTGGAATTTTATGATGAACATCAATTTCTCCATATTGTCCACATATTGAGCATTGATAATTGTATTTATCTAAAATTATTTCTCTTAAATAACTCCAACTCTCATTTTCAGAAGTTTTATTGTTAACTTGATTTTTTATTCTCGCCTTTACTTTTGGTTTTACTTTCTTTTTTTCCTGATTTGTTTCTTGAGATTCCGTGTCAAAAAATAAAGCTAACCCCCAAATAAAAAGAAGTATTAATGTCTCCATATTTACATAAATCCATATATTATTTTATCTATCTTTTATTTATAGTTTCATATACGGTATTTAAAGAATAAAATTTGAAAACTTACTAGTAATATTAATGATTTGTTACATTCTATTAATTAAATAGTTTTCAATTAAATAGTAAAAACTAACATCAAAACTAAAACTTTTTTGCAACTTTGACTAAAAAATAACCAAATTTTATACATATTAAAAATTGTTTATATAGTAAATATTCAACAACAATGGAAAGTCGTATGGAATCCTTACTTTACTTTTCTAGAAAATGAGTAAAAATTAAAATACAAAGTTCAGAAAATTATAAAGGAATTCAGATATGGAACATAAACAAGTTGTTATTTATGCAAGAGTTTCAAGCAGAGAACAAGAGCGCGATGGATTTTCTATTCCTGCACAGTTAAAACTACTCAAAGAATATGCTCTTAAAAATGGTTTTCAAATAGTAAAAGAGTATTCTGATGCAGAAACTGCTAAAAAGGCAGGTAGAACCAATTACAATGAGATGCTTAATTATCTTAAAGCAAACCCTGAAATTAAAACTGTTCTTGTTGAAAAAACAGATAGACTTTACCGTAATTTCAAAGACTATGTTACTCTTGAAGATTACGATTTAGAAGTACATTTAGTAAAAGAAGGGAGCATAATCAGCAAAAATTCTAAATCCCATGACAAATTTATCCATGGAATTAAGGTTTTAATGGCTAAAAACTACATTGATAATCTTTCAGAAGAGATTTCAAAAGGATTACATGAAGGATTAGAACAAGGTTTCTGGCCATTTCAACCACCATACGGGTATATTAGAGGAGCTAAAAAGAATTTAGTTATAGATAAATCAAGGATTCTTTTTGTTCGGAGAGCTTTTGAGCTATTTGCAACAGGGAAATACTCTCTTAGAAAACTTTCTGAACAATTATTTATAGAAGGTTACTATTACAAAAATGAGCGACCTAAAATAACACAGTGCGTTCTTGAATCTATGCTAAAAAACGTTATTTATGTAGGGCAAATGAACTGTAACGGCATAATTTATCAAGGGAAACATCCTCCTATAATCTCTCGAGATATTTTTGATAAGACACAATTAGCATTTTTAAAAGTTGATAAATCTAAAGTCCGTAAAAACTTTGATTTTCTATACCCTGGGATTGCAAAATGCGGTATTTGCGGATACTCTTTTTGTGGTGAAAGACAGAAAAAACACAATATTTATTATCGCTGTTCACATTTTGACAGAAGCTGCCCAAACACAGCATATATTTCAGAAAAACAACTTACTCAGTCTTTCAGAATGCACCTAAAAAGAATTGGTATAAACAAAGATTTGTATGAGTTAGTAAAATATTCACTAACAGAATGTCTTGGAGATGAACAGGAATATCATAAAAGTGAAGTTGAGAGAATTAACTCAGAAATAGAACAAAACAAAGAAGTTTTGAAAAAGATGTATCTTGATCAGGTGAACGGTGTACTTGATTATGCTATGTGGGTTAATTTGAAAAACGAATATGAGGTAAAATTAAGCCGTTTAAATTCAGACTTGCAAAAACACACTATAGCTAATACAAATTTTTTAGATACAGGTATAAAAATCCTTGATTTTTGTCATAAAGCAAGTTTACCAGCAAACGAACTTTCAGAAGAAGAAGTTGCACAAATTATTAGAGCTACGTACCTAAGTGTAACAATTAATAATAAAAAGGTTAAAATGGTATTTAAAGAACCTTTTGCAACGATTGAAACTCTATTAAAATTTGCTAAAAAAGAGATTTCAGAAATGGGATTGTCTGAATTCAAGTCTGCAATAATTTCTTCAAAAGATAAATGTATTGAAAGCATTAAAAAAGAGCCCGAAGGCTCTGTTTTCAATAGTTCTATTTGTTTTAAATGGTGGAGGTTAGGAGATTCGAACTCCTGACCCCCTGCGTGCAAAGCAGGTGCTCTACCAGCTGAGCTAAACCCCCACGAGGTTGTTATTTATTTGTCACAATATTTATTGTACATGCTAATTTTTTTTTGTAAAGCACTTTTTTTTATTTTTTTATAAAAAAAACATGATTTACTAAATATTGTAAATCATGTTTTTTACTTTATATATATTTCCCTATTACATTGAACAAACCATTTCAATTTCGTTTGATGAAACTACATTTGAAAAATTGTAGTTTTCTACCAAATCTCTTTGTTCAAAATAAATACTTTCATCTAAAATTAATTCATCACATTGCTTTAATGTCATTAATGATAAATTTTTAGCTGTTTTTGAATCTGTAATTAATTTATGTACTCTTAAATTTTTAGGTAATGAAGAAATTTTTGTTCCTCTAATATTAAATACATTTGCTCTGATATCTGTATTTAATTTTTCAATACTGCTTTTTTCCATATTTAATGAATCTGTCCAAATGTGTTCTGGCAATTTACCAATTTTTGCATTTGACATAATTACTGAATTTGCATCGATTGGTGTTTCAATTTTTTTAATTTCTGCACCTGACATGTTTAAAGTATTTGATACCCAACCGATTGACAATTTGCCAATAACACATTTTGATAAATTTAGACTTCCGCTGATTGATCCTAATTCTAAGTTTTTAATTTCACAGCCTGATAAATCTAAATCGCCACCTTGGTAGTTGTTAATTAATTCTTGATAATCTCTTTTCATAAAAACCTCCAAATTTTATATTTATATAATATACATATAAAGTTTATAAATTATATCCTCCGGTTAAATGTTTTTTTTAATTTATTAAAATATTAAAAAATTCTCTAACTCTCCCAAAATAAATTGCAATCGAGTTTTATCATAAAAATATAACCAGCCTATTAAAGCTTCAAAAGCTGTAGCTTGTCTATACTCTGCCTGAATTTGTCTTCTTGCAATAGGTATTGATAAATTCCTTGCACGTCTTACAATTTCTTTTTCTTCATCTGTTAAAAGATCATCAATATTGTGTAACAATTCTGCTTGAAAGGATGCTTTTACTTTATCTGTTGTAATTTTATGTAATTTTTTTGCATTTTCTGTTAATTTTACTGTTTTTTCTCTAATAAAAATTTCCCAAACAGCATCACCAATATATGCATAATTTTTTAAATTCATTTCTTCCATAAAAAAAGTGTACTACAAAATATTGAATAAAGTAAAAACTTATGAGATAATTTTTGCAGGAGAGAGGATTTATGAAAATTAAATTATTAACTTTAATATTGTGTATCATAATGCTAAATAGTTCTGTTTTAGCTCAAGAAAATAAAGTTTTTGCAGAAAATCAAAAACCTAATTGCGGATGCAGTAAACAAACAAAATGTATTGACTTAATGACATCAATGTATAATGAAAGAGCTACTTTATATAATGTTTTAAATCTTTCAAACGATCAACAAAAATGCAAAGATGTTATTGATAAAAAACGTTATGAAGAATTAGGAGTTCAATTTAGACAATATGAACAGGAAAAATATGTTCTTGATAATATGTGCAAACACAACGCAAGCGAACAAGCAATAAAAAAACAAGAAAAAGTTGTTAAAAATATTGAAAAGTGCATGAAAAAAATTGGTGAAAAATACGATAAAGAATTCAAATCAATTTTGAATTCAGAACAAAAAGCAAAATATAATTCCGTAAGAAAAATGGAAAAAAAGGAAATTAAATATTGTCTTAAAAATAAAGCATTTTATAAAAGAGATCCAAAATTAAGACCTTTTGGAGAAAAAATGTATTATGGAGAGCAAAATAATGTTCTTTGCCCTGTACATAAAAAATGGCATATTTTCGGATATAAACATAAAATAGAAGAAACTCAAACCAAATAAATTAAACAAATGATGATTTTTTATCAATAATCATTATAATTATGGTATGAGAAAATTATTAATATTAAGTTTAGCTTTAATATTAAGTACATCAAGTTGCTTTGCTTGGGGGTTTTGGAATAAAGATAAAGACAAAACTAAAAGTAATTCAACACAAACTAATATTGAAATAGAAAATTCCGGCAGCGGATATGTTGGGAAATTACCTGATTTAACAAAAGGTTTTGCAACTACAGAACCACAAAATACAAAACCTATATTTGACAGAACAAAAGATTTTAACAGTGCTGATGAAATTACTCCTATTCCTAGAGATAATCCGGCTTTCGTAAATATTATATTAAAAAGTGAAAAAAAATCTGCTTATTTAAATGATATTAATGAATTATTACCTCAATTAGAAAATTTACTTTCATGTATAGAGAATAATTCAGACGTTCAGAAGTTTAATGCAAAAGCATATTTTTTCAACAAAAGCATAGAATATTTAAGAGATAAATATAGAGGTTTACCTGAAAGCAGTTATATTTCATTTAAAAAATTATTAGAATTAAGCACACACACGCAATCAATTGCAAATTTACGTGCAGAAGCAGAAAAATATCGTCCTTACCTAGCTTATACTGGTGCAGGATATTTATATAATGATAATGTTATAAATCAACAATTAGAATATTTAAAAACAGAAATTGAACAAACAATTGTTGTACTAAAAGAAGCTGAATAAAAATTTTACTTAATATTCCATTTTTCTTGTAATCTGTTTAGAACTTTTTTATTTTCTAATCTGCCTATAATATGATTTACTCTAATTAATAATCTTTCGGATTCTTTTTCTTTTCGGAAAACTACTGCGTAAGGTTCTTTTGAATAACGTTTTGGTAATAGTTTTACTGATTTATCTTTTAGGACATAACTTAAAAGTATAGTATCATCTGCAACTATACCATCTGCCTTGTTTTGTTTTAATGCTCTATATGCATCATTATAATTTTTATAACCTATTACTGTTACCTCTGGTACATTCGTACGTAAATTTCTTTCACTTGTTGAACCAAAAACTATTATTAATTTTTTACCTTCAAAATCACTTAATGAAGTTGCTTTACTAGAACTGTTAACTAATATAGCCTGTCCTGCAACAAAATATGGAACAGAAAAATCCAAAATTTGTTGACGCTGATTTGTAATAGACATAGTAGCTATTAAAAAATCAACTTCTCCTGCACTCAGTTTCATAATACGATTTGAAGCTGTAACCGGTACAAATTCTATTTTATTTTCATTTCCTAAAATATCTTTTGCAATTATTTTCGCTAAATCAATATCATACCCGATAAGATTACCTTTTTCATCTTTAAATCCAAAAGGTGGCGCATCATCACGAACTCCGACAATTAATTTATCTCTTTTTATAACATTTGCAAAATCGTCATTTTCAGATGCTTTTTTACCACAACCTGAAAATATAAAGCAAAAACATATTAAAAGTAGAATAATTTTTTTAATCATAAAGATATCATACTTGAAAAAATACAACCAGACAAGCAAATTAAAAAAAATTAGACTCATAATATAAGCAATCATTAAAGAAATCTTACATACCATAATAGAAATCAAATAGCCCGAGCGAATAACCGCTTACGGTAATGTTTCTAAAGAAGAATAAAGTACATAATCTAGTATTAGTTTGTTTTTTAAAAATATTTTTGGGGTTTTTAGAAAAAAGCCCATAACACAAGGAGGTAAAAATGACTATTAAAAAACTTACTGTGGCAGCTGCAATTGCCGTTGGAATAGCAACGTGTTCCTTGAATCAAGCAATGGCGGCTTGTCCTTGCGAGACTCCGGAAACTCCGGCACCTTGCGCAGAACCTTTACCTGTTGTAACAGGTCCAGCTTGTCCATGTGAGACAGCAAAACCAAATACTTGCTCAAAATGCAAAAAAGCATTACCAGACTGTGATTGTCAAAAAGAAGATCCATGTGCACAACCATGTGATCCTTGTGAAACAGAAAAAAAATCAGACTGCGGATGTCCAGATGAAATAAGCTGTGACGATCCACCAGAACCAGCTTGTGCAGTTTGCCCTCAAACAGGTAAACCTGACAGAAAAGATATGAAACAAGTATATGGTTATCCAAATGCCATTTATGGTACAAATAACTATGTAGGACAACCTGCAAATTCAATATTCTCAACAGATACACCACTTGCAGGCACTCCAAGAACTCTTTCTTCTAACGTAAACGGAACAACTATTTCTTCTCAAGGTCAAGTAACAGGTGCTGCTACTCAAATGCCTTGTCTTAACGAAGCACCTACAAGACACAATGGTATTCCAATTGATAGAAATGAAAGATTAATGGACGGAAATAATTGTCCTATTGATTTCCAATCTTCAAACTCTATTGATGCAGTAAGAAAATCATTTGTTCCCTATGAAATTCCAAACCAAATGATGCAAACAACAGGTGCTGCCGCAAACTTAGGCGGATGCCAATTCCCAGACGTACCTAACGGTTTTTGGGCAGCATGTGATATTGATAAATTAGCTATAAATGACGTAGTAGTAGGTTACCCTGACGGATATTTCAAACCAAACAGACATATCTCTCGTGCAGAATTTGCAACAATGTTAGTAAAAGGTTTCAATCTTGATCAATGCGATATGCCAAGAGAAGGATTATTCAAAGACGTACCAAAAAGCAACTGGGCTAACGCTGCAATTGCAAAAGCTGTTGATGAAGACTTGTTAAAAGGTTACCCTGACGGAAACTTCAAACCAAACCACCCTGTAACAAGAGTAGAAGCTTTAACTACAATTGCAAAAGGGATGACTTGCGATATCGACCAATGCAAAGCTGATGAAATCTTAAGCAAATACGCAGACGGTGCATCTATTCCTAACTGGGCAAGAATTCCTGTTGCAAAATCTTTGGAAAACGGTGCTTTAAAAGATTCACCTAACCCAAATATGATTATGCCTAACAAAGAAGCAACTCGTGCAGAAGTAGCTTCAATGATGCAAACAGTTCGTGTAGCATTAGGCTACGATACAAACCCAAAAACTGCTAACAATATCTGCCCTGCTTGTCCTGTAAACAAAAATGCTTTTGTAGAACAAGAAGAAATTGTTAAAATTCCTACATTACAAGTTAAAATGATCGACCAATTAACAGCAAAATCATCTCACGTAGGTCAATACTTCAGAGCTAAAACTCTTGAAGATGTAACAATTAACGGTGTTACATATCCTTGCGGATCTACAGTAACAGGTCAAGTTGTTGAAGTAATAAGACCTTCAGGCTGTGATAAAGGTGCTTTAAAATTGTCATTCACTGAAATTAAAAACGGTGATTGCAAAACTAAATTACCAAAACAAATTTTACAAGCACAAGTAAACAAATCAAAACAAGTAAACCCAGTAGCAAGATTAGTTGAAATGCCATTCACATTAGCAGGTTCAATGATTGGTATTGTAGGTAGAACTGCAGGCGGTATCTTGACTAACGTTGGTAACGCTGCTGAAAATATCTCTAATGATGCAGGTTACATGCTAGGTCACGCATTCCAAGGACAATTTGGTGCAGCTGCTCGTAACTTAGGTGATGGTCTATGGGAAACAGTTAAAGCTCCTGTTGATGTAACAAGAACTGCCCTATCTGGTACAATGGGCTTATTCCAAACTACAGGCGACGAATTTGCTTACCTTGTTGACCCACGCGGATACAAAATCTCCGCTGTAAATCCAAGAGAACACATTACTATTGCATTCGGTTGTTCTGAATAATTTGAACAAATAAAAAATGCAACTAATTTCAAAAAACAGTAATTAATTGTTCGAAGCCTGAGAAAACCGGTATTCTATAAAGAATATCGGTTTTCTTTTTATTTCCCTTCTATAATTCCCTCATTATAAGCTTTTATTAAACAAGTGGTAATATTAGTTGTATTCATTTTTACTAATATTTCGTTTATCATTTTTCTACATTGTGAATATGAAATATTTAATTTTTCTGCTATTTCTTTCCTGTTAAAACCTTTTGAAAATAATTTTAGAATTTTATATTCTGTATTAGTTAATAATTCTTTTTCCATAGACTTTACCTCCAAAAATTTAATTTTTTCACCAAGACATAATATCATTAAAATTTAATCAATAACAATAGGTCTTTTAGCTATTTTTACAAATTATTTGACACAATATAGTTAAAATAATCCGTATCAAAAAATGGTTAAATAATATAGTATAAATGTCATGAAATCAAAATTGAAAAAGGACTTCGGAAATAGAATAAAATATTTTAGAAACAGACAAGGTTATACTCAAGAACAACTTGCTGAAATGATTGATTTACAACCAAATTCTCTTGGTTATGTTGAAAATGGGAAAAATTCTTTAAGTTTTGATAGATTTGAAAAACTTATAAAAGCTTTGAATGTTGAAGCATATCAAATGTTTTTATTTGACAATAGAGATGAAGCAAATATTGATAAAATCAACGAAATTGTCAATATTGCAAAAACTTTAAATAAACGTGATTTAGATTTAGCTTATAGAATTATTTTTGAAATAGGTTCAAATAAACCTAAAAAATCTTAGGCTTTTTTCAATTTTTTCATTAACATTAAAAGTGGAATTACTGCAATACATAAAGCTCCAAATATTCTGAAAGAATCTATAAATGCCCATAGAGTAGATTGTTTCACTAATTGTCCGTATAATGAATATTGAGCCATATATTGAGATACTGTATGTTCTGTATAAGCAGCTAATGCTCCTGCTGTTGATTGAACTCTTTCAATAAATGCAGGATTTAATTCACTAGCCTTTCCAACCATCATATATTGGTGAACTTGTGCAAATCTTGTAAGCATTGTTGCAACTAATGATGTACCAATTGCACTGCCAATATTTTTTAGCAAATTTTGAATACCTGTAGCATTTGTCATCTGTTCATTTTTCAAAGTATCAACAGATAAATTCATAATAGGCACCATTGAAAGCCCCATTCCAATACCCATTATAAAGTTAGGTATAGCAATATTCATATTGGATATTTGCAAATTCAAAAAACCAAAAGCTAAAGTTGAACCACCCAATAGACATAATCCTATAGCTACTAATATTCTATTATCAATTTTATTAGTTAAGGTCGCAGTTAAAATCATTGCAGTCATACTACCAAAACCTCTCGGCATCATAGTTGCACCGCTCAAAAATGCCGTATATCCTAACATACTTTGCAAAAATTGAGGAAGAATTGCTAGTGATGCATATAATACAGCTTGGATTACAACTGAAATTATAGTACCTGCTGAAAAATTTCTATCCTTAAAAACTGATAAATCAATTAAAGACTCTTTATTAGTAAGTTGCGAATGGAAAAATAAAATACAAGCAACACAAGATACCCCAAATGTCCAACAAATCCAAGTTGCATTGAACCAATCTGCATTATTACCTTTATCTAATACTGTCTGTAATGTGACAAGCCATATTGTTAAATAGAAAAATCCTTTACCATCAATTTTAACATTTTTTTGTTTTTTAGCATAAGGAGGATCTTCAACTAATCTATGAGATAAAATTACAGCCAAACAGCCAAACGGTACATTTATGTAAAAAATCCAAGGCCAAGTCCAGTTATCAGTAATCCAGCCACCTAATACAGGACCAATAATAGGAGCAAGAATTACTCCCATACCAAATACTGACATTGCAATTCCGCGTTTTTCTTTCGGAAAACTCTCAATAATTATTGCCTGTGAAATCGGTAAAATTCCGCCACCGCCAAAACCTTGCAAAATACGAGCAAATATCATAAATTCAATATTTTTTGCCATACCGCAAAGCATTGATGCAATTGTAAACATCAAAATACTTATTATAAAAAAGTTTTTACGTCCAAATACTTTACTGAAAAAATCTACAGCAGGAATTACAATACCTGCAGCAATTAAGTAACTTGTTAAAATCCACATTGATTCATCACGAGTAGCAGAAAAACTTCCTGCCATGTGAGGCAAAGCAACGTTTCCTATAGTTCCGTCCAATACATATATAAAAACTGCTAACATTACAGGGATAATCATTATCCAAGGGTTAACAGACGGGGTCCATTGTTCTTTTTCTATTTTATTTTCAGACATATATTATTATTTCCTATTTTTTTTCACCTTTTAATAAAAACATAAATGGTATTAAAATAAAACAAGCTATTGAAAAAACTTTAAAAGTTGTCATATAAGCACATAAAGTAGATTGTTGAATTAACTGATTATAAAGCATTTTGCCTGCCATATAAGTAGAATTCATCATATCACCTGCTTGATGAATAAAAGTTCCTGATAATGTATTTAATTTATCCATAAACACAGGATTTGAAATACTTAAATTTTTAACAAGTCCATGTTGATGAACCTGAGAAAATCTTGAAATCATAGTAGCAACTAAAGATGTACCAATTGCACCACCTATGGTTTTTAATAAGTTTTGCAAACCAGAAGCATTTGTCATTTGGTCATTTCTAATTGTAATACAAGATAAAGTTGTAATAGGCATAAATGAAAATACTAGTCCTAATCCGAATATATAATTAGGTATTGCAATATTCATAGGATTAATTTCAAGATTTAAAAGTCCTAACATCCAACCGCCGATACCTAAACAAGTAAGACCAATAACACCATAAGTTCTATAACTTAATTTTCCGCCAAGTCCGCCAAATATCAACAATGCGGTCAAACAACCTAATCCTCTAGGCATTATTGCTAAACCACTAAGAAAAGAATCATATCCTAGCATATATTGAAGCATTTGAGGTAATATTGCTAAAGATGCCAATAATACAGCATTTATCAAAATTAACATTACTGTACCGAATACATAATTCGTATCCTTTAATACATCTAATTTTACAAGCGGATTTTTACCCTTAACCTGTGTATAGAAAAACAAAACAGCTCCGGATACTGCAATCGCGGTCAACCAGCAAATCCAAGTAGCATTGAACCAATCTGCATCATTACCTTTATCAAAAACTATTTGTAAAGGAACAAGCCATACACATAGCCATAAGAATCCCCATTTATCCAAATGAATATTATTTTGTTTTTGAACATAAGGAGGATCTTCCAAAAACATTTTTGCTAATGTAATACAAATAAAACCTACAGGAATATTGATAAAGAAAATATAAGGCCAAGACCAATTTTCCGTAATATATCCACCTAAAACTGGTCCAAAAATAGGAGCAACAATTACAACTAAACCAAATACAGCCATTGCTTTGTTTCTTGCTTCACCTGTAAAAGATTCCAATGTAATAGCCTGTGCCATAGGCATAAGACAACCACCGCCTATACCTTGTAATGCTCTTGCTATTACAATCATTCCAATAGAATTTGATACTCCGCAAATAAAAGAAGCTATTGTAAATATAAATACACCAAGCATAAAAAAGTTTTTTCTGCCAAAAAATTTACAGAAAAAATCTATCATTGGAATAACAATACTACTTGCCATTAAATAACTTGTCAAAACCCATATAGATTCCTGTGAACTTACAGAATAAGACCCCGCAATATGAGGTAAAGCAACGTTTGCAACAGTTTCATCTAACGCGTACATAAATGTTGCTAACATAACAGGTAAAATTATTAACCATGGATTTGTTTTAGGTTTCCACTCTTCTTGAATTAGTTCTGCAGACATATTTTCCCTATATATTCTTTTATTTAAAAGGAGCCTTGACGGCTCCTTTTTCTTTGTAATCCTTTTTGCCGATATACCAGACTTTTTATATATTTTGTCCGTTTTTTTACTTTATTATTATTTTACTCTTACTTTTGGAACTACTGACATTCCTGGGATAATGCTATATTCATTCGGATCTATTTTTTCAGTGAATACAATTTTTACAGGAATTCTTTGAACGATTTTAACGAAAGAGCCTACAGCATTTTCAGGTGGGAACAAACTTGATTTAGCACCTGAAGCTCTTTGAATACTGTCAACTTTTCCTTTGAATACTTTGTTTGGATATGTATCTATTTTAATATCAACTTCTTGACCAGGTTTCATATGACGTAATTGATTTTCTTTAAAGTTTGCAACAACCCATACATTTTCAGGAACGATTACAAATAGTGGAGAACCAATATTTACATACATACCTTTTTCTACACGTCTTGAAGATACTGTACCTGTTTGAGGTGCATAAATATTTGTGTAAGATAAATTTAATTTTGCTTTATCTCTAGCTGCTTTTATTTCTCTCAAATCAGCATCTGCAACTTTTTTACCGCTATCTGATAATAATGCTTCTTCTGATTGAGTCAAATTTGCTTGAGCTGAATCATATTTAGCTTGAGCTGTATCTAGAGTTTGTTTTGATACTGCACCTTTTTCATACAAAGCTTTATATCTGTCTAAATCTTTTTTAGCTACTTCAATATTTGTCTGCATTGCTTTAAAATTAGCTTTCGCATTTTTTTGATTTAAAAGAGTTTTTTCATATTTTGCATCAGCTTGTGCAAGAGCAATTTCATAATCTGCAGGATCAATTTTAGCTACCAAATCACCTTCTTTAACTTTCTGGTTATCAGTAATATAAACTTCAGTAATTTGACCGCTTACCCTTGGAGCAACTTGAACGGTTGTTGTTTCTACATAAGCATCATCTGTTGATTGATATAATAATGCATCATGAATTACAAAACCTGCTGCGATTGCAACTATAGCTCCTACACCTATTGCAATATAACGTTTAAATGGTTTGTGTTCTTTTTTTTCTTCTGTTTGAACATTTTCTGATTCAGTATTTATATTTTGTTCGTCCATTTTATACCTCATTTTTATATTTGCATATCTACCATTTTACTTAAATTATCTCTAAATCTTTTTAAAATATCTCTCAATAATTCTTTTTCTTCTGCAGATATATTTTTTTTACCTTTCATAGCATTAACTTTTTCTATCGCAGCTCTTAATTTATCAGTGATAGAATCATAAACTTCTTTACCCTTTTCAGTCACTCCCATTTTTCTGACTAAACGGTTGTTTTTCATATCTACAAATCTTGTAATATAACCTTTTTCTTCTAAAGAGTCTAATATTTTACCAGTATTTGCTCTATCTTTTAATATTAATTTAGCCAAATCTCTTTGGCAAATTCCTGCATTACATAAAATAGTTTCAATTGTTACATACTCATCAGGAGATAAATTTACATTTAATTTTTTAAAGAACTTTAATGAAAATACTCTAAAAAATTTTGTTGTTTGTTCTAATTCGTAATATAAACTATCTGTATAACGTTGTATTTCTTCTTTTTCTATCTGTTCCATTATAGACTCTTTTATTATTTTAATTATTGTTGTAAAAAAAATTTGTTGCATTTACAACAATAATATGCTAACATATGATTATTAAAAATGCAAGTACTAAAAACAAAGGATTAAAAAAAGTGAAAAAGCTATTATCTACAGCATTATTGATGAGTTTTTTAAGCATGAATATCATGCCTGTTTTTGCTCTGGAAAATGATACAAAATCTACTGCTACCCCAAAACAATTCAAAAGCATGGTAGAAAAAAATAATAAAAAAACTAAAGCTACAAATAAAAATAATGCTAACCGAAAAAATGATGATTATAAATTCGCATATGTGAATATGAATTGGTGGAACAATTTTAATGATGATATTTTAACTTCATACATTGAAAAAGCTATTTTAAATAACTATGACCTAAAAATGGCAACAATTAATGTGGAAGAATATTACCAAAATGTAAAATTACAATTTGCAAATGAATTACCAAGTGCAGTTGCAGGATTTGGACCAGGTTGGTTTAAAGCACCTGGTTCAACAAGTACTGATATAAGTTTTGGTCTACCTATTATTGTACAATACGAAGCTGATATTTTCTTAAAAAATCACAACAAAACAAAAGCTGTAAAAAAACTATATGAAGGCTCTAAACTAGATGAGAGAGCTGCATATATATCAGTTGTATCAGCTGTCGGATCTACTTATTTTAATATTATAAATCTTGATAAAATGATTACATTACAAGAACAAATTGTTAAAATAAGACAAGAAATTTATGATTTAATGCTTGCAAGCAATAAAGAAGGTCTAACTTCTACCGCTGATACAGTAAAAGCAAATAAATCATTAGTTCAAGGCCAAACCGATTTAATTGAGTTGAAAAAACAAAGAGAGCAATTATTACACCAAATGTGTGTACTTATCGGAGAAAGTCCTGAAAATGCAAATTCTTTAAAAAGAACATCTTTAGATGATATAAACTATCAATTAGCAGTTCCATCTCAAATACCATCAGAAATCATTACTCAAAGACCTGATTATATGAGAGCTGAATTGATGGTTGAAAAAGCCGGAATTGATGTTAAAGTTGCAAAAAAAGAATTTTTACCATCTATTAACATCTTAGGCGGTGCATTATTTAGTGCAGGTGATTTAGGCAGCTTATTTACAACAAAAAATATGTTGCTTGGTCTTGGCGGCGGACTAATGAGTCCATTATTCCAAGGTGGTTCTTTGATTGCTAACTTAAGATTGAAAAAAGCAACTTATGAAAGAATCTTACAAGACTACTACAAAACTAATTTAACGGCAATTCAAGAAGTAAATGATGCTCTAGTTGCATCAAAACTTGATAAAGAAAAAATGCAACAAACTACTAAACAATATAATTTGGAAAAATCTGATTATAAATACAGCGAACACAAATATAATCAGGGAATTATATCAAAACTTGATTTAATTCAATATCAAGAAAACTTACTCACAATAGAAAAACTTGTAGCTCAACAAAAAGTTGAATGCATGACAGATGCAATCAGCTTATACAAAGCTACAGGAAGCAAACCATACGATTATGTAAACTAAATTCACATATAATCATCACCTCTTTACTTTAAGAAAATTAAAGTAATGTGCCGGCAAGTCTCACTATTGCCGGCATTTTCTTACACTACGTGCGTAGATATAGCTTACGATTTATTAATAGTCGCTTTTTACAATTTTCTTATTTTTTTACAAACTATTTTAATATCGCTTTGTTCAACTCATGCACTCGGGTTCTATCGTCTAAAGTTATATTAAATACTCAAACTTTACCCTCGCATCTCTTACACTACGTGCGTAGATATAGCTTACGATTTTTCAATAGATCGCTTTTTACGATTTTCTTATTTTTTTACAAACTATTTTAATATCGCTTTGTTCAACTCATGCACTCGGGTTCTATCGTCTAAAATTATATTAAATACTCAAACTTTACCCTCGCATCTCTTACACTACGTGCGTAGATATAGCTTACGAATATTGAACTAATCGCTTTTTGAAATTGCAAAATATTACAAATTTCCAACAATTACTCTGTCAATTCCTGCTAAATCTTTAATTATTTCTATGTTTTGGAAACCGTTTTTCTCCATTATTGATTTAACATCATCGGATTGACCTATTCCTAATTCATAAAGTAAATATCCACCTTTATTCAAAATTCTTGGAGCGTCTTTCGTTATCTTTTCATAAAACTCCAAACCTTTTTCATCTTGAGTAAACAGAGCTTGTTCTGGGTCAAATTTAACTTCTGTTTGAATTTTTTCTTTTTCTGACGGTGGAATATAAGGAGGGTTCGAAACAATTATATCAAAGCTTTCACCTGGTTTTACATTAGAGAAAATATTAGATTTTCTAAAAATTGCTTTATTAAATAAATTTAGTTTAGAAGCATTATCAAGTGCTGTATTCAATGCATCTGATGAAATATCAAGTCCGATAATTTGACATTGTGTATATTTTGCAATCATACAAGCAATACAACCTGAACCTGTTCCAACATCTAGAGCCATTGTGAAATTGTTTTTATTAATTATCTCAATTGCTTTTCTTACTAAAAATTCTGTTTCATCTCTCGGAATTAAAACAGATGGATTTACGATAAACTTTTCTCCCATAAAATCAGCATAACCGATTATATGTTGAATAGGTTGTCTTGTTTTTGCTCTTAATTCTGCTTTTTCCTTTACTAATTCAAGTTTTTCAGTTGTCAGCTTATTACCTGAGATAATATCTTTTACGCCATAATTTGCAAAATGTTCAAGAAGCATTTTTACTTCCACATTTGCTTCATTCTGTTCTATACCGCTATCTGTTAATATTTTTATAATCTCTTGAATACTCATACTTTCCGCCATAAATTTTAATTATTCACTAATATTTCGACAATCATGCTCATTTAATATTTTATCTATTTCATCACGAGCTTCGAGTTTTGAAGTTAATTCTTTTTTTTCTATATTATATTTTTTACACAAACGGTCATAATAATAAAGTTGTTTTTTTGTCGGAGTTTCTTTTGACATTTTAACTTCTTTTAAAAACTCTCTTTTTTTCTTTTCAAATTCTTTTTGAGCTTGAATAATAGGTTCTTGTTTTTTCTTGTAATCATAATATTTACGGCATTCTTTTAAATAAAGAATACTTTCTTCCATAAACTTATCACTATCTAAATAGTCTTCCAAAAACTCAAAATGAGGATTATTTATTTCAAGGTAATATCTTTCATCTTCTACAAATTTGTCATAAATGTCTTCAACTGACATTTGCGGGGATTTTTTGACTAACGCACGCAAAAAATTACACAGAGCTGATTTCTGTGTTTTTGTCATATCTTGGTAAATTTGATTTTTTATCTGGTACATTATTTCTTAAAAAGGTCTTTTACACTGAATTTACCGATATTTTCCTGATGAAACTCTACAAATTTTTTCACAATAGGATTTGTCTGAAGAACAGTTTTCTTTTGAACCTTTTCTTCTGTTTTAGTTTCATTCTCAATTACGGTAAACTCTCTTTTATCCATAAAATAATTATACCTCTTTATATATTTATAAAAAAGTTTGTTAAGAAAAAATTGACTTTTTCTTATATAAAAAGTATATAATATTACATTTTGTTACATTTGAAGTTTTGCAATGGGTATTCCAAATACAGCCTCAATATCAACACCGTTTAATATTTCAGTAATTAAATCATTTGGATTTACATTTCTTTCAAATGAAGGCAAAATACCTAATATTTTTACATTCGTATATTCTTCAATTAACCTTGGTAACAATTTTATATTGACATCATCTGTCGCTTCAGGGTAATTACTTAAAATAACACCGCGAAACTTTATACCTATTTCTAAAGCGTGATTAATTGATAAGATTATGTTATTTATTGATGAAGACTTTGCAGAAACAACCATTAACAATGGCAAATCAAGCATTTTTATCAAATCTTCTTCTAAAAAATTTTTACCAAAAGGTGTTGCAAGCCCTGATACGCCATCAACTATCAGGCATTCATGTACATCTTGGATTTTTTGAAAATCATTAAGAATTGTATTTTTATCAATTGCAATATTTTCTGCAGCAGCTGCAATCAAAGGTGACGATTTTTGCTTTAACAGATATGAATAATAAGTTTTTACATATGGATCAGTATATTTTATAAAAGCAATATCTAAAGATTGTTCAAAACCGTTTATTTTTACAATACCGGTATCAACAGGTTTGTATACACCGCAAGAATAGCCTAAACTCTGCATTGTAGCAGTAAGACCAGCAGTTACAAATATTTTATCCGATGTATCATCAGAACCTGTTAAAAATAACTCTAGCATAGCTTTATACTATCATGGGCTGAATTTTATTGTAAAGCTGTCTTAAAGTCTATTTTTTATTTCCTCAAAATTGTCACCGCCGTATTTTAGAAGAAATTCATCTAACAACACACAAGCAATTCTATTTTCTGCTACAACAGAACAAGCTTCCACAGCACAGGTATCAGAACGTTCAAAATGAGCTTCTGTCTGTTCCATATTCTTTAAATCGACGGTTTTTAATGGTTTTCTTAAAGTAGGAATCGGTTTCATAACAGCAGTTACTACAAGCGGTTCACCATTAGTCATTCCACCTTCAATTCCACCTGCATTATTTGTTTTTCTTATAATTTTTCCGTTTTCAAGATACATTTGATCGTGGAATTCACTTCCCATCATTTTATAAGCATCTTGATTTCCGATAGAAACTGATTTTACAGCAGGAATACTCATTACAGCTTGAGCAACTTTACCATCAAGCATTCTATCCCAATGCACAAAAGAGCCAAGACCTACCGGTAAATTTTCATAAATAACCTCAAATTTTCCGCCTAAAGTATCTCCAGCTTCTTTTGCTTTGTCTATTTCTTTTTTAAATTCTTCTTCTGTTTTACCTTGACCAATTTGAATAATTCTTGAATAACATTTTATATTAAACTGTTCAAGAATTTGTTTTGCTAAAGCTCCTACTGCCACTTCTATTGCAGTTTTTCTTGCACTAGAACGTTCTAAAATATTCCTCAAATCAGTTTGATTATATTTAACGCTGCCTGCAAAATCTGCATGTCCTGGACGATACTTTGAAAAAGCTTTTTCGTCTGTGAAATCTTTAGGATCTGTACTCATAATCTTTTGCCAATTTTCAAAATCTTTGTTTTGAATAACAAGAGTGATAGGAGATCCCAAAGTTTTTCCAAAACGAACACCAGATGTAATTTCTACGGTATCTGATTCGATTTTCATACGTCCGCCGCGGCCATATCCGCCTTGGCGACGTTTTAATTCTTTATTGATAAAATCGGGATTTATTTCAAATCCCGAAGGTATTCCTTCTATAATTGCGGTTAAGCACTTACCATGGCTTTCTCCCGCAGTTAAAAACCTAAACTTTTCCAGCATAATCCTCTACTATTTTTATTTTGCATATTTTAAGAAAATCTGTTCTTTTGTCTGCATCATTTCTTCGGTAATTTGCCATTTTCCGTTAATTTTCTTAACTACCATATATGTTTTAAGTTTATAAGTTTCGCCTTTTGGTTGTCTTAAAGAACTAACTTTGTAAGCTCCGTTTCCTAAAGATGTTACATTTACATTTGTATAAGTATTTTTATAACCTCTTAATTTAGCTCCTGCTTGACCTATTTTCATTTGTTTTATGTAAGTCGCTGTATTTGTAGATACATTTACTAATTCACCATTTGGTTTTACAACCTGTCTTATAATCTTTGCATTTGGAGAATACATACCGGCAACTGTCGGACTATATGAATTTGCAGCAGATACATAGCTGTTAAAGAAATTCAAAGCTTCTTGAGCACTGTCTGCAAAAGCTTGTAATCCTGTCATTACAAACATTGTGAATACAACTAATATAGATAATATTTTTTTCATTTTTCTACCCTTTCTACAAAAAATCTTCCAATTATAGAACGATTTATGTATAAATTTTGTTCATTCTAATTATATCATATAAACGCTGAATGTCATTAAACGAAATATGTAGTAGAATTAAGCATATGAATATGCAAGTTTTATCAGAATACTTAGATTATCTGGAAATTGAAAAAGGCCTTGCTGAAAATACTCTTGAAGCATACAGGAGAGATTTGAGCGATTTTTTCGATTTTTGCGGTGATGTTGATATTAACGATATTCAAAGATCAAAAATCAACACGTATGTCAGAAACCTGCATGAAAAGAAGTTTTCTCCCACAAGTATTATGAGAAAAATTGCATCACTTCGAGGATTTTTCAAATGGAGTTGTGTAAATGAAATAACCAAAACTAACCCTGCACTCACTCTAGAACAGCCAAAAATTCCTCAAAGACTTCCAAAAGTCATGACAATAGAAGAAATTAATAATATCCTAAACCAAGATTTATCAAAACTTCACAGGGTAATTATAGAACTTTTATACGGATGCGGACTTCGAGTATCAGAACTTGCGAATTTGAAAATTACTGATTACGATTTAAAAAGTAAATTTCTTGAATGTACAGGTAAAGGTTCAAAAGATAGACTTGTTCCACTCGGGAAAAAAGCTATTCAAGCAATAAAAGATTTTTTACCTGAAAGAGATTACTTAATTTCAAAATACAACTTACAGACAAAATACCTTTTGATAAACGACAAAGGTAAAAAAGTAACACGTCAAGAAATCTACACATTTATCCATGAGCAGGGAAAAAAATTACACAAAGCAATCTCTCCACACACACTGCGTCATAGTTTTGCAACTCATTTGTTAGAAAACGGAGCTGATTTGAGAGTCGTTCAAGAGCTTTTAGGACACAGCAATGTATCCACAACCCAATTGTATACACACATTAGCAAAAAGCGTCTCAAAGAAGTTTATTTTGCAATAAATGGATAATTTACATATCCACGCATACATAAGGCGGAAGTTTCTTTAAAAAGTTTATATCAAATTCAAAGTTTGAAAAAGTTATTGTCTTTGAATAACCCGTTTTCAATAATATTGTCAAATGAATCAAAGATCTTCTGCGAAAAATTTGAGGTTCTTTTATAAAAGTTATTCCTTGAATATCTTTATATAAAAATATTTCCTCATCATTTTTAGATATTATTTTTAATTGATTATTTACATTATCTACAATAATAGATTTATAATTTATCAAAGTTCCGAATTGAAATTGGAAATTATAAAACAATACCATAATTATTGATATTGGGATTACATACAAAACTTCTTTTATATTAGTTACTTTTTAACATATGTAGATGATTAATGCCGTAATAAGCAAAACAAAAAAGAAAACTTTTTTGATTTTCGGAATAAGATTATCAAACTTATAAATCTTTTGCATATTGCTTTCCTTTGAATGTTGTTTCTATCTGATTTGAACAGGCATAATCAAACAAACATAATCTTCTTCGCTGTTTGGTTTAAACATTGTAGCTGACAATGGTGTGTTAAGTCCTATTTTAACCTCATCAGAATCAATGTTTTTCAAAGCTTCCAATACAAATTTATAGTTAAATGCAATTGTCAATTCTTCTCCTGCGTAATCAATATCAATATTTTCTTCTGATTTACCAGAATCTGGTGTATCAGCTGAAAGTTTTAGGTTATTATGGCTGAATTCAAGTTTTACAATACTTGTTTTTTCATTAACCATAATTGATACACGTTCTAATGCTGATGTCATTTGAGCAACATTTACAAGAGCCTCTTTTGGGCTTTCTGCAGGTATTAATTGGTTATATTTAGGGAATTGACCTTCTAATAATCTTGAAATTGTTGTTGTTTTTTCTGATTTAATTATTAATCTTGATTTTTCTGTGTAAATTTTTACTGAATCTTCATCAATGAAACTGCTCATTTTAATAAATTCGTTCAAAGTCTTTGAAGGAATAATTAATTGTTTTGAGTGATTGTCTTTATTATCAATAGTTTCACGAACTCTAGCTAAGCGGTTGCCGTCAGTTGATGCAATTTCCATGACATTTTCAGAAATATCGCATACAATACCTGATAAAAGATTGCTTGTTTCATAACTTGCAGCAGCAAAACCTGCTTGTTTCACAGCTTTTACAAATGGTCTGATTTCTATTTCAAAACCTTCTTCATCATTTACATTAATTAAAGAAAACTCCGGAGGAAATTCTGAAGCTGAAATACCGATTATATCAAACTTTGAGTTTTGACAAGTTATATTAACAGTAGTTTCACCCTCATTCATTTCAAAAGTAATTAACTTATCACCAAGCTTTGAAACTATCTCGTTGAGAGTCTTTGAAGGTAATGTAATTTTTCCTTCTTCTTCCACTTGAGCATCAACTTCTGCAATTACTGTTAAATCTAAATCTGTTGCAACTAATTTGATTGTACTTTTATCAATAGTTTCAATCAAAATATTTAAAAGTACAGGTTGAAGAGCTTTCATAGATGTAGCTCTTTCTACAATTTTAATCCCGTTATATAAATCTTCTTTTTTTACAACAAATTTCATGATTTTTACTCCCCGATTTTCTATTCTATAATTTGATTATATCCGTTAAATATTCAAAAAGAATAGAATAATACAAAAACTTTACCTTTTGAGTTTTGAACAATTGAATTTATATTATATATTATATTAATTAATATAATAATATATTTAATAGTAATAATAAGCTGTCAATATTTGTAGAAAACTATTTGAAACTATGACTATGACTAACTTTTGCAAGTAGAAAAAATTGTAGAAAATTGTTCAATAATTTTTATGTTTTTGTAGAAAACTATTTAATTAACATTTTTCTGTAGAAAACTCATGAATTTTCTACAGGTTTTCATGAAGTTTTCTACAATTTATTAACAAATTTTCTACGGACATAGTCCTAGAGCTCTTATAATAGCAATCATGCCCTCTGCAGCTATATCTTTTACAATTTTTCCGTTTTCATTAAAATAGTAAAAGTTCATAATACAAGCACTAAAATGTTTTCCTGTAGCATCAAGTCCCATAAAGTTTCCGTCGTGAGTTCCTGTGCATGTCCATCTGACTGCAACTTTATTATCTTCTGCAATCATTTCTTCCAATTTCCATTGAACATCAGAAAATCCAGATCTCATCCAATGAACAACAGATAAATATCCTTTTCCGCCATATAGTGGTTCATTAGAGGCAGGTGTATAAAATGATGCTTTATCATCGACAAGTTCTTCAGCAAGTTTTTCATCAGCTGTATTAATCATTTGTTCAAATTTTTTCATTAATTTTTTGCACATATCCTTATTCATATTTTTCTCTCCCCCTATAAAATATTTATATCAAAAAAAAAATAATTATAAAAAAGCTTGACAAAATAAATATTTTGTGATATAAAGAGTGTGGGGTAAATGTATATTTATAAGTCTTGTCAAACGACGAGACTTTCTTTTTCGGGGGAAGGACTTTTATATTTTTTAACTTTATTTATAGGACTGTAAGCTCAATATAAGCGGTTATTTATCCTTTTATATATAAATAGCTAATAAATATTATTTTTCTGTAAGCCTTTATTCATGGTTATTTTTACTGTTTGTAAATATAATGTAACAAATAAATCTTTTTGTTAAAGTTTTTGATTTAAAAAACCGAGATAAAATTTACAGACAGAGCAATAGTTAATTGGAGGTAAATTTTTACATGAATTCAAAAACTGAAAATGTTATGGTTCAAGACTGTAACATAGTTGCAAATGGCATAATGCGTGACATTAATGACCTTGATGCAATGGAGAGAATGCTTAGCAGTGAATTGAGTTCTGAAGATTTGTTCAGAATTGATTGTGCAATTTTGGCATCTTTAAGGGATACAACAGATTTTTCAAGAGATTTATTACGTCAGCTTGAGGAAGGTAAGTTTGAAAAAGTAACAGTTGAAACTTCTAAAACTCTTGATAATACACTAGCAGAAATTCAAAAAGATGCAATGATAGATGTTACATTACCCCTACAGAATATGTTTGATGAAATGATAAATTACGTATCAGAAGCGTTTGTATAGTAAAAAAGGAGCTATTAAAAAAGATGGAAGATTTGTGCAAATTAGACAATTTAGAAATTGATTTTTCTAAAATTACCCCGGTTGAAGATGTATGTGAAACAATTTTGTTATCAGAAGAATTATTGGAGAAATACAAAATAGTTATTGATGAAAATAAGATTGAACAAATTATCGCTGAAATTCCTGAAGAACAAAGACAGGCTTTAACATTTGAAGAAAAACTTGAATATATTAAAAATATTTTATCTTACGATGTTTCAAAGCCTATAAAAAATTTATTTGAAGATGTTCTTTGTTTTGTTAGTAAATTATAAGGAATAAAATAATAAAAAAAAATAAGAGGATTTTTTAGTCCTCTTATTTTTTGTCTTTATCAGATCTTTCTCTAATTGATAATTTGATTGGTGTTCCAAAAAATCCGAATGCTTCACGCAATTTATTTTCTACATAACGTTTGTAATGATCTTTCATTAAATCAGCGTTATTTGCAAAAATTACAATATGCGGTGGTTGAATACCGGTTTGAGTAACATACATAATCTTAAGTCTTTTACCTTTTGATGAAGCCGGTGGATTTAACATATAGGCTTCTTTGATTACTTTATTCAAAAGACCTGTTGAAATACGTTTAGTACATTCTGCGTATACATTTTCAGCTTCTGTATAGATTTGATGTAATCTTTGTTTTGTAACAGCTGAAATGTATATTTTAGGTGCGTATTCCAAAAATGGTATGTCATTTGCAAGTTTTTTATTGTATTGATTAATTGTATTTGATTTTTTATCTTCAATCAAATCCCATTTGTTAATTGCAATGATTAAACCTTTTCCTGCTTCTGTAATAATTGACGCAATTTTCTTATCTTGATCTGAAATTCCTTGAGTAGCATCAATTACAAGTAAAGCAACATCGCAATCTCTAATAGATCTTATTGCTCTGTCTACTGCAAATTTTTCAACACCCCAGTCTACTTTTGATTTTTTTCTAATACCTGCAGTATCTACAATAATAAATTCTCTGTCATTAAAAGAGATATGACTGTCTATGCTATCACGAGTTGTTCCTGAAATATCTGATACGATTACTCTGTTTTCGTTTAGTAAAGCATTAACAATTGATGATTTGCCTGCATTTGGTCTTCCAACAATTGCAATTTTAATTGTATTATCATCTTCTTGTTCTACATCTTGAGAGAAATCTTCTGTTACAAGATCAAGAAGGTCACCTACACCACCTGACCCGTGAAGAGCAGAAATTCCTATAGGCTCCCCGATTGCAAGTGAATAAAAATCATTTACCATCATCAAAGATTCAGGGTTATCAGATTTATTTACAGCAAGAAAAACAGGTTTTCCTGATTGTCTTAAAATATTTGCAATATCGTAATCAACAGGATTAACACCTTCTTTTCCATCTACAATAAAAATTATTTTGTCAGCTTCTTCACAAGCAATTTTCGCTTGATCAAAAATTGACAACATAATTTCATCTTCATCACCTGGTATAATTCCGCCAGTGTCGATTACAGTAAAAATTTTATTTTGCCATTCAACGTCAAAATAAATTCTATCACGTGTAACTCCCGGTAAATCGTCAACGATAGAATTTCTCGTACCAATAAGACGGTTTACGAAAGTTGATTTGCCTACATTTGGGCGTCCTACTATTGCTACAATCGGTTTTTTCATAAGGTTATTATAGCATGGAAAAATTAAATAAGTGAATATACATCATCTTCCATCAAGCTTTTTTGAAATTCTTCACATTCTGCAATCATGTCAGTCAAAATTTCGTATTTGGGTGAATGAAGAATTTGAGAAATATCAGCTTGAGGATTGTAATCTACGATATAGTATTCTTTAGTTTTCTCTTTTATTTTTATTACATTGATGTCATCTAGAATTGAGAATAGTAAATCAAATACTTGATAAGATTTGCCTAAAAAACTTGCACATCTTCTTAATTCAACTTTTCCGCCGTTATTGTGACAAGCAAATTTTAACATTCCACATACGGTTTTCAAAAATTCTTCTTCATCCATGTATTTTAAGTCATAATTCATAAAATGAATTGATAACGGTGTTGTCTGATTAAGAATTCTGTCAAAAGTTTCTTTGTCCGCAGGATAATCAAAAAGCATTAAAGAGTCACAAGGTCTTAAATTGTCACGTGTAATTGTACGGGCAAAAAGATCTGAGAATGGTTTTAATTTATCTAATATAGGTTTGCTTTCTGCAAAAATCAGAATATTTTGTTTTGAATTTTTAACATAATCATTTACTTGAGGCAAAATATCTGTTTTTTTGCGGTGATCGTAAATTTTTTGTTGCGGTAAGTTTTCTTCCTCTTTTAAATATTCGGAATGAATATCGTCAATAATTAATTGTACTGATGTATTTCCGTTAAATTCATTAATCTGCGGGTGGAAAGCAATGTCTAACGTATCTCCTTTTACAAGAGATGTATCTCCATCTTTCCAGCGAATACAATTAAACTCAGTAGTACCTGCTTGACAGGTTAAACGTAAATGATTTTTATTTTCACCCATCAATCGTTTTTCTTTAATTTTGAGATTTCTGATAGCAAAAGTCGGGCTAGGATTTGATGCCCCAAAAGGTTCCAGCTGAGAAATCTGTTCAACTAAATCAACGTCAATATCATCAGGCATAAGTTCTAAATCAATATTAATAAATGGTTTCAAATCTTTTCCCTGAGCCATTTCTTTAACGGTTTTGCAAAGAGCAGATTTAACCTGTTCAAAAGAGGATTTTTCTTCGCTAAAAGCAAGTCCTGCAGCCATAGCGTGTCCGCCAAATCCGTCAAACAATTCTGCATTAGCAGAAATTGCATCATATAAATTTATTCCATCAATACTTCTTGCTGAACATCTGAATTGTTTTGTCTCATCAGAATATGTCATTAAAAAAGTTGGTTTGTAATATTTTTCTACAAGAGATGATGCAACGATTCCGATAATTCCGATATGCCAATCTTTATTGAATAATACGATAGCAGAGTTTCTGTTACCTTCAGCTTTTACCATTTCATCAGCTTCTGCAAATGTATTTTGGCATAATTCTTGTCGAATTTTATTAAATTCATTCAAACTCTGAATAGCCATTTCAATTTCTTGTCTATTATCGGATATTAAAACTTTCAAAGCTGCGTCGACAGTATCAAGACGTCCTGAGGCATTAATTCTTGGTGCAATTCCGAATGCAATTTGTTCAGATGTAATTTGACCTTTGTAACCTGCGCTTTCTAACAGTCTTGAAAGCCCGTAATGTTTTCCATTAGAGATTAGTTCTAATCCTTTAGTTATAAAATATCTGTTTTCACCGATTAACGGTACAACGTCTGCAACTGTACCTACAGCAACGTATGGTAAAATATCTGAAATGAATTCAAGTTTGTTGTATTTTTCTAATAATCCTTGAGCAACTTTAAATGCAACACCAACACCTGCAAGAGATGTTAAACTTTCAATTTGTTTTGTCGTTAAGTTTTCATCTAAAGCATTAGGAGCTTTTGGATTTATAATTCCATAAGCTTTTGGCAAAATTTCAGGAGCTTCGTGGTGATCTGTAATAATTACATCTATTTTAAAACTGTTTAAGAAGTTCACTGCATCGACATCTGAAATCCCGCAGTCACAAGATATAATGACTTTAGGTTTAACTTGTGTCATTACTTTTACAAGAGCTTTTGTATCAAAACCGTGTCCTTCTTTTTCTCTGTCAGGAATAAAGTAATTAACGTCAGCTCCTAAGAATTTAAAAGTTCTGTATAGCAAAGAAGTGGAAGTTACACCATCGGCATCAAAGTCACCGTGGATAACAATTTTTTCTCCGTTATCAATAGCATTTGATAATCTTTCAATAACTTTTTCCATATCCGTAAAAGCTTTCGGATGAGTAATTTTAGTTTCAAGAGGATGCGTAAATTCGTAAATATCTTCATCAGATTTGATACCTCTTGAATGTAAAAGTCTTTTTATTAAAGATTTCTCCTGCCCGTCGTATTTATTAAAAATCCACTCTTTCATACTCAGGATTATAGCATAAATATTTATGCTATACTAAAATTAAGGGAGAAATTGTATGAAAGAAAAAGCTGTAGAATATTTTAAGACTAATTATTCTTGTTCAGAAAGTGTAATAAGAGCAGCATCAGAAGAAGGACTTTGTCCCAAAGAACTTTTATCTGTAGCTACAGCATTCTGTGGTGGTTTGTCATCAGGTTGTGTATGTGGAACTATTGCTGCTGCTCAATTGATTAACGGTTACAATTTTGGACGAGAAAATGTATTAGGAAATAAAGTAATCGCTCGTCAAAATGCAAAAGCAATTGTTGAAGAATTTAAAAAAAGAAATAAAGTTACTTGCTGCAGAATTCTATCAGGCGGTCTTGAAGGACCTGCAAGAAAAGAACGTTGTGCTAAATATGTGGCTGATGTTTGCGAAATCATTGAAGATATAATTAAAACAAAGGTAAAATAAATGTATTTGAACTTGATTTCAATTTTTATAGGCGGAGGATTAGGAGCTGTATTAAGATATTTAGTCGGTTTTAATCTAGCTAAGCATTTTGAAATTAATCTTCCTATTTCAACTTTTCTTGTGAATGTTTTAGGAAGTTTTATTATCGGATTTTTATACTTTTTATTTATAGAAAAAGCCGATATAAGTCCTGCAGTGAAACTTGCATTAACTGTCGGATTTTGCGGAGGATTGACAACTTTTAGCACTTTTTCTTTGGAATTATTTGAAATGATTGGAAATCAGCAGTTTTTCCATGCTTTTTCATATATTATTTTAAGTATTACGATATGTTTGTTGATGACAGCGATAGGAGCGTATTTTGCAAAACTTATTTAACTTTGATAAATTAAATTTCATAACAGCCGGAATGCCTTTAAGAACAGGAAAAGGCAGTTATGTATCAGCTTTTGATGTTTTAAAAGAAATGAATTTGGACGGTATGGAACTTGAATTTGTCCATGGCGTTAGAATGAATGATGAGCATAGAAAATTTGTCAAAGAGCAGTCTAAGGATTTTGTTGTAACAGCTCATGGACCTTTTTATATTAATCTTAATTCTAAGGAAGAAGAAAAGATTGACGCAAGTGTACAAAGAATAATAGATACAGCATCTGTAGCATCTCAAGCAGGAGCTTTTAGTATAACTTATCACGCAGCTTTTTATATGGGTGCTGATAAAGAAACTGTTTATAATCGTGTAAAAACTCAAACTAAACGAATTATTGATGTTTTGGAACGAGAAAAAATAAAAGTTTGGGTTCGCCCTGAAACAACTGGTAAAGCAACTCAATGGGGTGATGAAGACGAGATTATAAGATTATCAAAAGAATTTGAACAAGTTCTTCCTTGTATTGATTTTTCACATCTTCACGCAAGATCAGCCGGTGAATATAATACTTACGATGAATTTTCAAGAGTTTTGGAAAAAATGGGAAATGAATTAGGACAATATGCTCTTGATAACTTCCACGGGCACCTTGCAGGTATTGAATATACAGCTAAAGGTGAAAGACAGCATTTGAATTTAGAAGAATCTGATATGAATTATAAAGACTTGATAAAAGTAATGAAAGAATTCAATGTAAAAGGTGCACTTGTGTGTGAAAGTCCTAATATTGAAGATGATTGTAAACTTTTAAAAGATTACTATAATTCTCTTTAATCTAATGTAAATAAACGATATTATTAAAGATTTTCTTGTTATTTGACGTAATACTTGAAGAATAAATATTTCTGTGTCAATTAACAATATAAGGTCTTGAAAAATGTTTAATAATGTGAATAATCCATTTGGAAATCGAGCAATATCTTCTTCTACATCATCTGACAGTAATGGCAGACGTCAAAAAGAAGATCCAAAAGAAGAATTAAAAAAATATATTGACGAAGATGAGCCAGATGAAGTCTTAATCGGCGGACAGCCTATTTTGACTGAAGAAGAAGTGCTTGCAATGACAAGACAGTATATTGCAAAATTAAAGTCAGAACATGAAGAAAATGAAAAAGTTCAAAAAAAACTTGATAAATACTTAGAAAATTTTGATGTGAAAAAATTTATGAAAAAGAACCCAAATATGACTAGTCCTGATTTTTACATGGTAATGTTTAACGAAACTGAAGGTTTGGTAAAATAGTTTTTTGTAACATGTCTTAAATTTTTTAAAGAATTAAAAAAAAGTGTCCGATATACCATTATGTAAAAGAGTAGTTTTACAGAAAGGATAGGTATTATGGAAATTTCAGGAGTATCATCAAAGGCTTACACCTCAGCTGCAGCATCGTTAGAAGAAGAAGACGAATTACAAGAAGAACAAGAAGAAAAAGCTACCGAAGAATCAAAAGAATACGGTGTATCAACAAAAGAAGCTGAAGAAAAAGATACGACACAATTTTCATCATCTGAATATGATGAAGATGATGTAGAAGAAAAAGCTACAAATTATTTGAAAAACATTATGTTTACAACTAATTTGACAGATAAATCAGCTGCTGCATTACAAAATTATTTGAATACATTTGATGTAGCACAATTTATTAAAACCTACGGACCGTTTACATCAACCTCAGAAATATCAGCAGCAATGTATGCGGCAACGTCAGGCATGATTAAACAACAACAGGACGAATAGTATAAAATAAAAGGCGATGAATTTTATTATTCACCGCCTTTTTTAATTTTTGTATTTATTTAATTATTGTTTTTTAGCTGATTTGTCTGCTAATTCTGAATCTAATCTCAAGAATACAGGTTTTATATCTTCTTTAGAGATTAGTTTTCCGCATTTAATATTATCAGCTGTCAAATCGTCTAATTTTGTTTTTAAATCGAACGATAATTGTTTTGCCATATCAGAAGCAATATTTGGGCAATACGGATAAATTAATGATGCAATGATGCACATAACATCAAGTACATTTACAAGAACCTGTCCGCATTCTGTCATTTTTTCTTCTTTTGCTAATGTCCAAGGTGCTGTATCTTGAACATATTTGTTTGTAGCATCGACTAATGATGTAATTTCAAGTCCTGCTTCTGCTATTTCAAAATTATCAAAATGTTTTTTAACGATTTGGATTGTGCCTAGAGCTTTTTTAGCTAAAGGATTTTCTCCTTTGAATTCAGGTTTAACTTCACCGTCAAAATATTTTACTAACATTGATAGGGTTCTGTTTAAAAGATTTCCCATACTGTTTGCAAGATGTGCATTTACTTTTTCTTTAAAGTCATCATCAGAATAATTTCCGTCACGTCCGCAAGGTGCAGATGTTGCCATGTAGTATCTGAAAGCGTCAGGATGTTCTAAATTGAAACTTTCAAGAACTGATGTTGGAGAAATTACATTACCTAATGATTTTGACATTTTAGATTCGTCAATTGTAATCCAGCCATGAGCTAGAATATGTTTTGGTAATGGTAAATCTAATGCCATTAAAAATGCAGGCCAGTAAATGCTGTGGAATTTCAAGATATCTTTTCCGATTACCTGTACATTAGCAGGCCAGTATTTTTTGAAGTTTTCTGATGGATTTTCAGTGTCATATCCTAATGCTGTAATATAGTTAGAAAGAGCGTCAATCCATACATAAATAGATTGTTCATCATCACCTAATACATCAATACCCCATTCAACATTTGATTTTGCACGAGATACTGAAATATCCTGAATATCTTCTAATTGATTAATTACTTCATTAGCTCTGAATTCAGGAACAATAAAATCAGGGTGATCTTTAATATGTTTGATTATAGCATCTTTGTATTTTGTTAATTTAAAGAAATAGTTTTCTTCTTTAACAACTTCAGGTTTTTTAAGGTGATCAGGACAAAGGCCGTCTTCTGTCAAATCTTTTGGATTTAAGAAGCATTCACAACCTTGACAGTATAAACCTTCGTATGAATGTTTGTAAATATCACCTTGTTTTAATAATTTATCAAAGATGTGTTGAACAATTTTTTCGTGGTCTTCATCAGTTGTTCTAATAAATTTTGTATAATCAACATCTAGAGCTTTCCAAGCATCTTTAAATTTCTGAGCATTTTCATCACACAATTCTTTTGGTGTAATTCCTTTTGCAGCAGCAGTTTTTTGAATTTTAATACCGTGTTCGTCAGTTCCTGTAAGGAAATATACATTATCACAACGTTGAGTGTAATGTCTTGCGATTATATCAGTTAGAATTTTTTCATAAGCGTGTCCGATATGTGGAGCGCCATTTACGTAATCTATTGCAGTTGTTAAATAAAACTTTTCCATTTTTTACCTCACTTATAGGTTTAATTTTAGCATAAACATTATTTGTGTTTAAAAATCATATATCGAAAACCATTATCGATAACTGTGACCGGTTTGTAATTTTCTTGAACAAATCCGCAAAAATCCAGTGCATAATCATTACAAATATACTGAAAATAGTAATCTTTCATATTTAAGTTATTAAAAATAATGTATTCAGGCATATTTTCTTTGTAATGATTGATGATTTTATCTTCGCCAAGACTTTCTGTATAAAGTGGTAAAAGAGAATTATAGAAATCATCGGAATTCCTTTGAGTAAGAAAGTTTACGGTCATTCCTTCAGGGAAAATAACAATTTTATCTGTCGGTTTTGTTGTTTTATTAATAAAATCGTTAAGTTCATTTGTACTTTGAGCCAAATCTTTTACTGTGTAAATTGTACCTTTAGGAGTTGTAACTTTATTATTTACTAAAGATAACATATAAAGGTTTGTAAAAAGATACAAAATAGTCGCTATGATTAAATAAATACCTGCTGTTTTTTCAAGTTTCTCAGGTAGAACTTTGAAAATCAAAGCGAAAATTGCAATTAACAAAATAGGGAAATAAAAATTTCCATAGCTGTATAAAAGCAATACCCAAAAAACTTTAGCACTTACTGTTAATGCAGAAAGTACAAGTATCAATAATTTCGTATCAAATTTTTTATACATTGCAATTGCACTGATTAAAAGACACAGCGGAAGAAATCCGAATGCTGTTTTTACATTTTCGGTGAAAAACCATAAATATCCGATATATCCTAAAATAGAAATAGATATTGGTAAAATTTTATTGTTTTTATTAAAAGCAAAAGCGCCATATAATATTGCACCAAATGGGATTGCGCATTTTAAAAAGCTTATTAGATCAGCTAATAATGCTTTTGGATGAAAATAAATTCCGCTGTTTTGGTAAAAGTATGTCAAAGTTTTACTTTTAGCCATTGCGCTTGTAATTTTAAGAGAATTTATCAAATCATTTATTGATAATCCTTGAATAAACAAAAATCCAAAACTTAATAAAGGAATTGAAATAAATGATAGAAAAGCTTTCCAATTCTTGTTTTTGATGATGAAAAATAAAATTACTAATCCGTATAATAAAAAATCATATTTATTTGCAATACAAATTCCTGCAAGTAGTGAACTTATTACAAGATTTAGAGATTTTTTGTCATCATTGAATTTTAATAGAAAATATAATGAGTATAAAAAACTAACGAGTCCGTATAAAACAGACCAAGAATAAGGGAAATGATAGTTAAAAATACTTGTTGTCGTAATTCCAATTGATATTGTGAGTAAGCCTATACAAAAACTGAAGAATTCTCCAAAAAATTTTTTAGCGATAAGATAAATTCCGCTTATTGTTAAAATTGAACATACACAACCGCTTAAATACAATGTAGCTAATTTAGCACCTATAACCTTGTATAGTAAAGCATTAATCTGATATGACAAAGGTCCGTATATGTTGAATAAGTCTTTGTATAATATTTTCCCTTGTAAAATTTGTTCAGGATAATATACTTCACGTCCGAAATCTATTAATATTCCTGAATAATGTCCACAAAAAATTAACAATCCCAAAATCGTTAGTATCCATAAAAAAATGAGATACTTATTATTATTTATAATCTCTTTCATATTACAAAATTTAACAAATAAATGCCTAAAAAGCAATTTTTATGGATAGAAAAACTTTATATACATGTGTACAAAGGTCTATAAAGGTGGTTTTATGTCATTAGGATGGGCGGATAATTTGGATATGTTAGCACAAAACGGTGTATTGGATTTTGATGCTCCAGCTTATATTACAGGACAAACACCTCGATATGTTGGAGGATTATCTTCTCAACCATCTCCTTTTGTAGGACCGATGCCGAATAATCAAAATCTTCAACAGCCTAAAGTTGATGAATTCAGTTATGAAAAAAAAGATAAAAAAGATATAGTATCTAATCATGCTTGGAAAAAATGGGCATTTGGATTGGTTGCAGCAGGTGCATTGATTTTTGGCGGAATTAAATTTAAATCAAAAATATTGCCTGCAATAAAAAAATTACCTCAAACTTTAAAATTGGATAAAGTTGCTGATTTCTTTAAAAATAGTTGGAATAAATTTACCGGATTGTTTAAAAGCAAAAAACCTTAATTCAACAACTTAATTAATTCATCAGGTAAAAATTCAAATGCTTCTACTGTTGAATAATCAGTCGGCAAAATGAATACAATACTTTTTGATGTAGCTTTTTTATCCATTTGCATTAATTTAATCATTTTATCAAGATTAAATGTTGGTATTTCTTTAAAGTTGTATTTTTTTATTACGTCTTCTGCAAGGTATTTGTAGTTTTTGTCAATAAGATTTCTTTTTACAGCGAGATTAAAAGCAAATTTCATACCTTCAACTATTGCTTCGCCATGTGTGAATTTTTTATATTTAGTAATTTTTTCAATAGCGTGGCCATATGTATGACCAAAGTTTAGAATTCTTCTAAGTCCATTTTCTTTTTCATCTTTTTCGACAACAGAAATCTTGAGTTTTACACAGATTTCAATAAGTTTTGATAACGTTTTTTCATCACGATTTAGGATTTCTTGGGATTTTTCAGATAAGAAATTTGTAAGATTTAATTCTTCTTCGCATTTACAGCTTTTTTCGATAAAAGAATATTTTACAACCTCTCCTAATCCTGTTTTGAATTGCCTATCGTCAAGAGTTTTCAAAAATTTCGGGTTAATGAAAACTATTTTAGGTTGATAAAAAGCGCCGACAAGATTTTTACCAAAATCTGTGTCAATTGCAACTTTCCCGCCTACAGAACTATCAACGCATGCAAGCAGAGTTGTTGGAACTTGAATAAAATCAATTCCTCTCATATAAGTTGATGCGACAAATCCAGCTAAATCTCCAACTACTCCTCCGCCTATTGCGATAATTACATCTTTACGGGTTAATTTTTTTTTGAGAGCAAAGTTAGTGATTTTTTGATAGTTTTTAAAATTCTTTTCTTTTTCCCCGTCTTTTAGAATAAATTTATTTTCTTTAGGGATATTGAGTTTTTTTCCGTAAATTTTTTCAACTTTTTCAGAAATTACAGCAAGATATTTTTTATCTTTTGTGTAAGATAAAATTTTTTCTGCCAAATCTGTGATATCTTCATTTTTAATTACAATCGGATAACTATTTTCTTCTTGCTTAATTTTTACTGATAAATCAACCATTTAATGCTCCGAGAATTTCTTTTACAATATCATATGGAGTTTTTCCGTTTGTGTCAATTATGATATTTGCTTTTTCGTAATTTTTTTTACGCATTTCAATAATATTTGCTATTTTTTCAATAGAAAAATTCTTTTTTAAAAGAGGTCTGTGAGTTTCGTTTTTAATTCTTGTATAAATTTCTTCAGGTGTTGCTTTTAAATAAATTACATTTGCACTATCAAGCATTATCTTTCTGTTATCTTCTCTTTCAAAAGCTCCTCCGCCTGCTGAAATTATCATATTTTTTTCTTTACAGAATTTTCTTATTTTTTCGCTTTCAAGCATTCTGAAAAAAGGTTCACCATGTTTTAAAAAGATTTCTGAAATCTTTTTTTGAGTACTTTTTTCAATTTCTGCATCAATATCAACATATTGAAAATCGGTGAGAGTTTTACTTAATTCTGCTCCCACAGTGGTCTTTCCGCTACCCATCATGCCGATTAATACAATATTGCTTTTCATATCTGTATTTTACTATAAAAAAAAGACTTACAAAATAATGTAAGTCTTTCTTTTTGGTAAGTATATTTATTTTTTATTGAACAGCAATTTCTTGTCCGCCTGTCATTTTACTTAAGACTTCAATTGCTTTTTTAAGTTGAAGATCGTTTTTATTTTTTACATCTTCTTCTGTTAATTTTACTTCAATATCAGGAGTGATACCTTTTTTGTTAATATCAGTACCATTTGGTGTTAAATATTTTTGGATTGTGATATTTATACCAGATTCATAAGGTAGTTTGTTAATTTCTTGAACCAAACCTTTACCAAATGATTGTTCTCCAATGATTACTGCTCTGTGGTTATCTTTCATAGCTCCTGAGAAAATTTCTGAAGCTGATGCTGAACCTTTGTTAATTAGTACAACTACAGGTTTTTTAGTGTATACACCTGCAGATGCTCTTTGAGTTTCTTTGTAACCATCTCTATCAACTGTGCTTACAATTGTTCCGCCATCTAAGAACATATCTGAAATATAAATAGCGTTTGTCAAAAGTCCGCCTGGATTTGATCTTAAATCGATGATAAAACCTTTTTTATCTTTGTTATTATTTAATATTGTTCCAAATTCAGTTGCTGCATTTCTGCTTATAAATGAGCTTAATCTGATATAGCAAAAATCATTTGGAAGTTTTACATCAGTTGGTAATTTTTGTGAAATTGATTTAATTTCAATTTCTGCACGTGTAATTATATATTTTTTAGGTGGATTATCTTTGCGTTTTACAAGTAAAGTAACTTGTGTACCTTCTTTACCTCTGATTTTATCAGCGGCTTTGTCAACAGTAATTCCTTTTGTACTTACACCGTCAATTTCTAAGATTTCATCGTCTGCCTGCAAGCCTGCTTTTTCTGCAGGAGTATCTTCAATTGGTGCAATTACCATTAATTTTCCATCTTTTACGGCAATTTGGATACCGATACCTTTTAAAGAACCTTTAATGGAACTTGTTTCTTCTGCAAATTCTTTAGGGTCTAAAAATTTTGTATAAGGATCGTTTAAACTTGCAACCATTGTGTTAATTGCAACATATGCGTCTTCATTTGTTCTGATTTGGTTATCATATTTGTGACGCCATTTTGCCCAATCCTGTTGGTTGTTAGATTGATCTACAAATTTATTGTTAATTAATCTCCAAACATTATCATATAAATCTGTAGGGCTGTAAGCAAAAACATTATCTCTGATTACCCAGCCTGATAGGAACAAAAATGCTCCAAAAAATATAATGCTTTTTTTCATAATGTTTCTCATTCTTTAACTATTTCCCTCCAAATACTCTTAACCTTTTTGTGCACAACTTAATTATTAAGATGTTTTTTTAATAAAAAAGTTTCCATGTGTACTTTTAAGAATTAAAAGTTTTTGTTTTTATATTATCATAATTTTTTTAAAAAAGGAAATTTTCATCACACTTTGCAACTATTTTTTTTCTTCACTCATTATTAGATAAGTCAGCATTTCTAATCTTGATAGTAATTCAGTATAGCAGTCAATAGTGATATCTAAATTGTTTTTTGCAGCTTCTTTACTGATTTCAATAGTTTTTAAGATTTCTTTTTTCATACTCTGATTAATCATAAAATAATCCTCATAATTTTTTCTATTTGGATTATATATTATTGATAAAAATAAATCAAGAAAAAACGGAAATAAAATTAAAAAACTTAAAATCTGCTAAAATAAAATGTCAATATGGCTGATTTTAAGATTTATCAACATGATTGATAATAAAAATATGGATAATGAATATCTGAAAAAGTTTGCACAACATTTAAAAAAAATCAGAAAAGAGAAAAATATTAAACAAGATGATTTTTTAGATGTAAATGGAATTTCACGCTCAACTATTGCGATGGTTGAAACGGCAAAAACTGATATTACTTTGTCTAAATTAAAAATTATAGCTGATGTTTTAGGGGTAAATTTAAAGGAATTAGTTGATTTTGACTAATTAAATTCTATTACTGCAATTTCAGGCAGACAGTTAAATCTCATAGGTAAAATGCTTGTCCCAAGACCATATGTTGTATATATTTTTTTACCTTTATACTCATAGTATCCGTTAGCAAATTTTTTTCCAAATTTAGAAGGAACAACAATTGCTTGAGGAAATCTTATTTGTCCGCCATGTAAATGTCCTGCAAGGGTTAAGTTTACGCTATTTGGAACATCAGGTATTATATCAGGTGTATGGGATAGTAGAATTACAGGTTCTTTAGTGTTTTTCAATGCTTTATTAATGTCAGGAGTACCTGTTTGCAAATCATCTACTCCTGCAATACAGAATTTTTCAAAACAAACATTGGTATTAAAAAGGACTTTTATATTATTTTTTTCAAGTTCTTTTACAATTTCTTCTTTTCCCTGCCAGCCGTCATGATTCCCTACAACAGCGTATGCTCCATGTTTTGATGTTATATTGGAAAAACTTTTAGCTATTTTATCAATAGTCATTGAAGATCCTTTTTTGTGTCCGCTCACATAATCTCCGCCGAGTAAAACTATATCTGCATTTTGCTTATTTATTGCTCTGATTGTTCTTTCTAATCTGTAGTTTTCATAGGGTTTTATATGAAAATCACTCGCAAAAACGATTTTTAACCCTTTTAGCTGTTCGTCTTTAATTTGCAAATGTTTTACGGTTAGGGTATTTGGTTCAATAATTACTGACCAAATTAATAAACAAATTAATGATAAAAATAAAGATAAAATAATAATTTTCATAATTTAATTATATAATACCAGAAATCTTATTAGCCGAAAGTCTATATTTTAAAAAATTGGAAATAAAATTAAAAAGCCCCTTATTATTTAAGGGACTTTTTGAAAATTTTAACTTATGCTTCAACATATTCTCTAAGACGTTTGCTTCTGTTAGGGTGACGCAATTTTCTTAGAGCTTTTGCTTCAATTTGTCTGATACGTTCACGAGTTACACCGAACAATTGTCCAACTTCTTCCAAAGTTCTTTGACGACCGTCGTCCATACCGAAACGTAATCTTAAAACATCACGTTCTCTTGGAGATAGTGTGCATAAAACTTCTGCTAAATCTTCTCTCAAAAGTTCTGAAGCTACTGTCTTAATTGGTGCATCTGCTTCTTTGTCTTCGATAAAATCACCTAAACGAGAATCTTCTTCTTTACCGATTGGAGTTTCTAATGATAAAGGTTCTTGAGCAATTTTAATGATTTCACGAAGTTTTGGAATTGATACGTTCATTTCGATAGCCAATTCATCTTCAGTTGGTTTTCTTGAAAGTTCTTGAGCTAATCTTCTTGTAACTTTTTTCAATTTATTAATTGTTTCTACCATATGAACAGGAATTCTGATAGTTCTAGCTTGATCTGCAATAGCTCTTGTAATAGCTTGTCTAATCCACCAAGTTGCATATGTTGAGAATTTGAATCCTCTTTCATGATCAAATTTTTCAGCAGCACGGATAAGACCTAAGTTACCTTCTTGGATCAAGTCTAAGAAAAGCATTCCACGTCCTACATATTTTTTAGCAATACTTACAACTAAACGAAGGTTTGCTTGGACTAATTTTCTTTTAGCAATAGCACCAGGTGTGCCACCTTCTAAAATTTTTCTTGCAAGTTCGATTTCTTCGTTAGCTGATAATAATTTAATTCTACCGATTTCTCTTAAATATAATCTTACAGGGTCATCAACAGCTATACCTTTTGGCATTTCAAAATCAGAGTCAGATTCTTCTTCGTGGCCGCCCATCATATAAATGTCATCTAAATTAACTTTAGTTTCCATTTTTTCAGTAACGATATCCTCGATATTATCTGTGCTGATGTCCATGTTCATATAATTAACACCATCAGCTTCAGCTGAAAGTGCACCATCTTCATTGATTTCATGTAAATCTAGATTATCTTCATCCATAATGCTTACAATAGAGGAGTTGCTTTGTCTTTTTTTACTCATTCATTTTCTCCAATTTTAATCTGTTATTTATCTTATCTCTTAGCTGCATTTGAATTTTCAGGGCTTCTGTTTCATTATCATTTGCGCTTTTATATAAATTTCTGATTTGTTCTTGTTCTTTTTCTTTTTGACATTGATTTATCTTATTAATGTTTTCTGTGATTACCATTACAAAATCGTTGTCATCAAGGTTTTGGAAAGTTTCGGAAATACTTATTAAATCTGTTATAATCTTTTGTGTTTCCGGTTCATTAACGAATGCTGTATATAGCTTTTCGATTAATTCTTTCACATTATTTACGGTACATGTTAATTTGTCAATTGTAGATTTTACATTTATTAACGTTTCGTTCGTAAATGGGGTATCGCCTATCATTTGCCTGATTTGTTCAAATGAGAAATGATTGTCGCTTACAAGAAAAATGCTCAATAAATTTTTTTGCGCTTTTTCTGAAATTGGTACATTTTTCTTAACAATTTTTTCTATATTGTTAGTTTTAGTGGTTGTAAAAGAATTATTTTGAGATTTTTTTATCTCACGCATAAGAGCATTTTCATCTATTCTTAGTGTATTTGCAATCATACGAATATATTCTGATTGAATAATTTCGTTGTTAATTTCTTGTAAAATTGGAATAACTTCTTTTATAGTCTTTGTCTTTTCAATAGGAGTTTGTGGTTTTTCTTTTAATATGCTGTTAATTTGAAAATCCAATAAAAGTGGAGCATGTTCCATATATTCTTTATAACTTTCAGCTCCGACAGAACGGATAAATTCATCTGGGTCTTTGCCTTCCGGTGGAGCAATTACTCTTATTTCACAAGAATATTTGTCATCTGTTGTAGAAATATAGCTTTCATCAAATTGTTTAATATTCCCAAGTCCCGCAAATGCATTTTTTATAAGTTCTGCATTTCTGTTTGTAGCTTTTTGACCTGCTGAATCGGTATCAAAAGACAGATAAATTTTTCTTGATGGAGTATATCTCGATAATAATTTTATGTGGTCTGCTGTCAATGATGTTCCGCAAGATGCTACTGCATTTTCAATCCCATGAGCTTGGGCAGAGATTACATCAAAATAGCCTTCCATTAAAATTACGCTGTCGTTTTCTTTGATTGAGTCTTTTGCTGTGTATAGTCCATATAATAATTTACTTTTATTGTAAATAGGTGAATCTGAAGAGTTAAGATATTTTGGCTGTTGGTCTTTTTCTATAGCACGTGCTCCGAATGCGACAAATTCTCCAAATTCATTTTGAATAGGGATAATTATACGATTTCTAAATCGGTCTATGTATTCGCCTTCCTTTGTCTTAATTATCAGGCCTGCTTTTTCCATAACTTCTTCAGAAAATTCATTTCTAAACTTTTTATAGAACATGGTAAAAGTTTTAGGAGCAAGTCCTATGTGGTATTTTTCAATAATATCTTTTGTAATTCCACGTCCTGTCAAATATTCTATAACATGAGTTGTTTCAGGTTCTTTGTCTTTTAATAATCTTAAATTATAAAACTCTGCAGCTTTTGTGCAGGCTTTAATCATTTCTTCTTTTAAGCCTTTTGTTTCTGTTTTGTTGTAATTTATCGGCATTTCAAGGCCGAATTTTTCAGCGAGTTCTCTTGCAACTTCAATAAACTCTTTGTTTTGAGTTTTCATTATGAATGTGAGAGCATCTCCGCCTTCTCCACAGCCAAAACATTTGTAAATCCCTAAATTTGGGTTTACGGAAAAAGATGGGGTTTTTTCTTTATGGAATGGGCATAATCCCCAATAATGACCGCCGTTTTTCTTTAATATAACCTGTTCAGATACAACATCTACTATATCCAAGCGTTCTTTAATTTGAGATACTAATTCTTCAATAGTTTTTGCCATAATTACAATGTAGCATTAACAAAAACAGAAATCAAAAATTACCTATATGTCTAATTGATTAGATAAATTCAATATATATTATTTATGTATTATGGAAAATCTGTTAGATTCGACAGAAAATAAAGACATAATTTTTGTAAATGATGTGAAAGAGCTTAAAAATATTAAAGGTCTGGTAAATAAAAGGCTCTGTATAATAAAAACCGATTTTAAAGATATAAATAAAATTAAAAGTTTCTGCAAAAAATACCCTGAACTCGAGATCTGGTTAGCTTGTAAAGAAATTTCCAGAAAAAATATATTATTTGCAAATTCCTGCGGTGTAAAAAATGTTATTGAATATCCGATTAAAAAAGAAGTTTTAGATGATTTGTTAAAAAACAAACTCCAAAAAAATTTTGGCAAAAATTCAGAAAAAGATGAAAAAATTTTAGAACTTATTAAGGGTAAAAAAGTTATGATTGTAGATGACAATCAGTTCAATATCGAGCTTTTGGAAGAAACTTTGAAATCCTTAAACTTAAATTTATTATCTTTTCAAAAACCTAAAGAAGCAGCAAAAATTATTGATTTAGAAAAATTTGATTTGTTTTTATTAGATGTAATGATGCCTGAGTTATCAGGGTTTGATTTGGCGGAGATGATTAAGAAATCCAGATTAAACAGTGATACGCCGATTGTTTTTATTTCTGCTTTGTCAGATGTTGAAAATAAAGTAAAAGGTTTTAATTTAGGTTCTTATGCTTATATTGAAAAACCTTTCAATATAAAAGTTGTAAAATCTCAAATTCTTAATTTATTAAAGACGAATTGCAAACGAGAAAATAATTCCAGATTAAAAGATTCCTACTGGGCAATGGTGACACATGATATGAAAGGACCGGTTCAGGCTGAACTATCAGCTCTGAACTTTTTATTAAAGACAGGAAAATTCGATAATCAACAAGTGGAAGTTTTAAATGGTATGGTTAGTTCTACCAAATTTTTACAGACACTGATTACCAATGTAATGAAAAAATATAATTACGATAACGGCAAAATTGTAATTAATCCTGCAATGAATTCTTTCAAAAATTTGATTACCGAATGCTGTGACGAGGTTCAATATATTGCGTCAGATAGGGATATTTTAGTTAAAGCTTTTTATAATTCAAAATTTGATAATATAATATTTGATTACGATGAAATGAAAAGAGTTATTCATAATCTTTTGGCTAATGCTTTAAAATTCAGTTATAAGCACAAGGAAATTTTAGTAAAAGTTAAAGATTATGAAAATAATATAATGGTCTCAATTGAAAATTACGGTATAGGAATAAAATTAGAAAATCCTGATGATGTATTTGAACAATTTATCTCTTATTGTGAGGATAGCAAGACTGTAAGCTCAGGTCTTGGATTGTATATTTCTAAACAGATAATTTTAGCTCACAAAGGTAATATTCATTTCAAAAGTACCCCTTGTGACAAAACAATCGTTACGTTTACTTTACCTGTAAAACCTTAAACTTGATGTTATCTGTTTTTTTCATATAATAAAAATTATGAAGTATAAAGATAATGTAAGAAATTTTTGTATAATAGCCCATATTGACCATGGAAAATCAACCCTAGCTGACAGATTGCTTGAAAAAACAGGTACTGTCGCTCAACGTGATATGCAAAATCAGATTATGGATTCCATGGATATCGAAAGAGAACGCGGAATTACTATTAAATTAAATTCTGCAAGAATGAATTATAAAGCTAAAGACGGTAAGGATTATATACTTAACCTTATTGATACACCGGGGCACGTTGACTTTTCTTACGAAGTATCAAGATCTTTGGCAGCTTGTGAGGGTGCATTGTTAATTGTAGATGCTACACAAGGGGTTGAAGCTCAAACTCTTGCAAATGTTTACCTTGCAATAGAACAAAATCTTGAAATTATACCTGTAATAAATAAAATAGATTTGCCATCTGCTGATGTAGAAAGAGTTAAAGAAGAAATTGAAGAAGTTTTAGGTATTGATGCCTCTTTAGCTATTCCTGTAAGTGCAAAAGCAGGTATTGGTATTGAAGAAGTTTTGGAAGCAGTTGTCGATTTAATCCCGCCGCCTGTTGATAATTCTGACAAACCTTTGAGAGCTATGGTATTCGACAGTGCTTACGACCAATATTTGGGAACATTATGTTTCTTTAAAATTATGGACGGTAAAATTAAACTTGGTGACAAAGTTAAATTTATGGCGTCAGGTAAGGAATATGATGTTGTAGAACTCGGTTATCAAACTCCTGCAAGAGTTCAGGTAGATGAACTTGTATGTGGTGATGTTGGATATTTTGCAGGTTCTATTAAAGAATTGACAAGATTTGTAGGTGATACAGTTACAACTGTTGAAAATCCTGCAAAAGAACCTCTACCTGGTTATAAAGAAGCTCTTCCAATGGTGTTCTCAGGCATGTATCCGGTTGATAACGATGAATATGCTGATTTGAAAGAAGCATTGGAAAAATTAAAACTTAATGATAGCAGTATTACTTTTGAACCTGAAACATCAACTGCTTTGGGTTTTGGTTTCAGATGCGGATTTTTGGGTATGCTTCATATGGAAATTGCTCAGGAACGTTTGGAACGTGAATATGGTCTTTCAATTGTAACTACAGCTCCGTCTGTTGTATATCATGTTTACAAAACAAACGGTGAAATGGTGGAAATTGATAACCCTGCTAATCTTCCGCCTGCTCAACTTAGAGATTATATTGAAGAACCTTATGTAAAAGTTCAAATTATTGCTCCAAATGATTATGTTGGAACTTTAATGGATCTTGCACAGACAAAACGAGGTATTTTCAAAAATATGTCTTATATTGACAAAGTTCGTGCAAGTTTAGAATATGAAATACCTTTGAGTGAAGTAATTACAGATTTTTATGATCAATTAAAATCACGTACAAAAGGTTATGCAAGTATGGATTATGAATTTAAAGATTACAAGCGTTCAAAACTTGTAAAACTGGATATTATGCTTGCAGGCGAAGTTGTAGACGCTCTATCTGTAATATGTCATGAAGATAGTGCTTTTTATATTGGTCAAAAATTAACAGCAAAACTTAAAGATATTATTCCTCGTCAATTATTTGAAGTTCCTATTCAAGCAGCAATAGGTGGTCGTGTAATTGCAAGGACAAATATTAAAGCAATGCGTAAAAACGTGTTGGATAAGTGTTATGGCGGAGATATTTCGCGTAAGCGAAAACTTTTAGAAAAACAAAAGAAGGGCAAAAAACGTATGAAGTCAGTAGGCCGCGTAGAAGTTCCTCAAGAAGCATTTATGGCTGTTCTGAGTCTTGAGGAGGAATAATATTATCCCTTGCTTTTATTGCTGCAGAAGTTCTGTTTGTAACGCCCAATTTTTTATAAGTATGAGTTAAATGAGCTTTAACAGTATGATCTGTTATACATAATTTTTCAGCAATTTCGCTGTTACTATCTCCATTCATCACTAATTTTAAAACGTCAATCTCTCTACCTGTAAGTTTGTTTGTTTTCTTCTTTTTCATAGTTTGATATCTTTTTTTTAACTTGAGCCTCTCAACGATATCATAATATTAGCAAAATGACCTTGTTCTTACTATTAGCCAAAAGTATATATTTCAAATGTGCTGTAAATCAAGCATAATGAGCATAAAAATAAATGTGTAAAGAATTGTAAACTATTATGTAAATAATATATACTTAATACGCAATTTTTAAATACAAAAATACTTTATATAAATATGGAAATCAATTAAAAGGATAAAACAATTATTAAGAGATTGTGAGTAAAGATACGGAGAATGGAATTATGACAGGAATCAATGGAAATTTTGGATTATTTGGCAACAATGGCAACAGAAGAATTGAAACAAATGCTGCAAATAATAAAAAAGAAGTAAAAACTAATATACCTATTAATAAACAATCTGCAGCAGAACATGTTGAAAATAAAGAACTTGGTGATGAATTATTAACAGGTGCAAATTTTTATCCTGGTTTGAATTTAAATACATCAAAAAAAGTTACAAATAAAGTTCAAACAGGTGATTTGGATGATTTGACAAAAACAGTACAAACTATGAATTTGTCAAATGTTACAAGAGCAGATAAAAAAGCAGCTTTCAACCTTGTACAAGATCCATTGGTAAAAGCTTATATGTATGGCAATATTAATGAAAGCACTATGTCTGTATTATCAAAACTTGATGGATTTGAAAGTTTTACTCAAGATATGGCTGACGATTTATTAGCAGAAGTTGAAATTGCTTAATAATTTAAAAATTCAAAGTTTTTACTCACAAAATTTAAAGAACCGATAATATTATCGGTTCTCTTTTTTTTTTATTAATTTTTGTAACAAATAAAGATTTTTTCCTAAAGATAATTAAATAATATACCGTCATAGATATTGTGAGTAAATAAAATTAACCGATATTCGGTTAAAAGGAGAAACGGAAATGACAAAAGTTAACGGAAATGGCGGTAACAAAACAAATTTAGAAGCTTTAAAAGCTTATTATGAAGCTTTAAATACTAAAAAAGCAGGTAAAGATGAAAAGGCTCAAGAAGCAAAACCTGTTGTAAGTTTTCAAGCAGAAAAAGTTGAAGCAAGTGCATTAGATGCAACAGCAGCTCAAATTTGGGGTGTTCAATTATCAAAAGTTGACAAATCAGAAGCTGCTACTACAAAAAGAATTGAACAATATTTTAATACACCATTTATGGCTTCATTAGATGAATTACAAGGAATTGAAGCAGAAGATAATTTTGCAGCATATGCAATGGCAAATGTAAAAGGTGTTGATCCTGATAAATTTGCAAAATATATGAACAAACCTCTAGGACAAGAAACAGCAGCTGGTGTTACTGAATTTTTAGATGCTTTAGTTTAACTTATAAATATACATATTTACTCACACAAATTTAAAGACCGATTGAAAAATCGGTCTTTTATTTTTATTTTCCAACGAAATTTAAAACTTTAAATCCTCGTTTTTTCTTTTCTAATTCAACATCAGGGAGTTCGTAGCATTTTATGCATCGAGCTTCATAAGTTTCATCTCCGCCTATCATAATTAAAGGCGAATTTTTATCAGCGGGTTTGCCATCTATTAATCTTTGTGTACGAGTAGCATTTTCGCGTCCGCATTTCATACATACTGCATGTAATTTGTGGACTTCAGTTGCAATACACATTAATTCAGGCATACTGCCAAACGGTTCTGCTTTGAAATCAAGTTCAAGACCTGTGCCTATAACCTTTTTCCCTTCGTCCATAAGTTTAGAGATAACTTTTACAATATTGCTGTCGAAGAATTGTAATTCATCAATAGCAATTACTTCATCTTCAGGTTTAACAACTGTCATAATTTGAACAGCATGTTTAACTTTTATAGCATCAAGCCATAGTCCGTTTCTTGATTCAATATAATCTCCTTTTGCACGAGTATCAATGTCTGGAGAGATTACTTTAACTTTTCTTTTTGCAATGATAGAGCGTCTTATGCGTCTTAAAAGCTCTTCTGTTTTTCCACAGCTCATAGGACCTGTGATTAATTCAAATGAGTATCCAAAATCCATTTTTCTTCCCAAAAATTTATTGTCTTTACTTTATAAATTATATAACTCGGAAAGTTTTTTTTAAAGTAAATTAATGTAAAATTTTGTCCCTTAATTTTTTCAAACCTGCTCCGTAGAAATATCTCAACTGTTCAGGGAAATTGTCCTCAATATCAATCATATACATATCATGGACGGTGAATGCTTTTATCAAAAATACAATTTCAGAGTTTTTTGTCCACACAACTTCCGGATTTGTATTTTTAACAGGTTGCGTAATTCCAAATAGACCTTCAGAATTGTCTGCTGAAAGAAAAACAAATTTTCCGTTAAAATAATGTTCAAGCATTGGAATTCCTGAATGTTGGAATGTTTTTCCGAAATTGCAGGTGAAGTTATCATATTTAACTATTTTTATATCTAATCCTCTGTTGTATGCATCAAGCAGGTAGGTTTCAAGATATTTGAAGTCTTGGGCCCAAAGTGATATAAAAATTGTTTTTTGTGCATTTTTTATAATTTCAATTATTTTATCTAAAATTTTTGTTCGTCCGCTTATTGATAATATCGGTTCTGTGTATTCTTCTTCTTTTACATTTGGTAATTTTTTTTCAAGAAAATTGATTGTTGAATCAATTTTTCTTTTATAACGTTTAGTTAGTTCCTTTGGTTTAATTGGGGTGTATGTGACAGGTTTTGTGTTGGATGGAATTACTATATGCATAGATTCAAGGGCTTTTAGGGTGTCATAAGCTCTTGATTGCGGAATGTTTGCAAGTTTGCTTATTTCATAGCCTGTTGCAGGAAATTTTTTCAAAAGAGCAATATATACCTTTGATTGGTATTCATTAAGCCCGATTTCTTTTAATTTTTCAACAATTTCATCCATAAAAAAAGTTTAGCAAAATTTTTAATAAGAGGCAAATTAATTACGCACGAGGGTGAGTTTCGTTGTAGACGTCTTTTAAGTGTTGTGTTGAAACGTGAGTATAAATTTGAGTGTTTGATATGCTTGCGTGGCCTAAAAGTTCTTGAACGACTCTTAAGTCTGCTCCGTTTTCAATCAAATGTGTTGCAAAACTGTGACGAAACATATGCGGTGTTACGTGTTTGGGAAGATTAATTTTTTCAACAACTTCATTTATTACATTTCTAACAGTTCGTGTTTGAAGTCTATATCCTGTATTATTTATGAATACAGGAGAATCTTCACTTTTATCAGGGGCAGGAAATCCTTTTGGAATTAAATCTCTTGCGCTTTCAATATAGCGTTCAAGAAAATTTTTAGCTCTATCCGTAACTAGAATAATTCTTTCTTTTGAGCCTTTACCGAAAACTCTTATTTCGTTATGTTCAAGGTTTAAATCTCCAAAGTTAAGCCCTGACAATTCGGAAATACGCATACCTGTTGCCCAAAGAAGTTCTAAAATAGTTCTGTTTCTGTATCCTGCAGGAGTTTCGATTTTTGTATTATTCAAAATTTGTTCAACCTCATCAGGTGTTAAAAATTTTGGTAATGATTTTGGTCGTTTAGGGTTTGTTAAATTCATTGCAGGATTTGAGTCAACTTTTCTTTCGCGATATAAGTATTTATAAAAAGTTCTTAAAGAAGCAATTTTTCGTGCAATTGTAGTTTTTTTGTAGTTAAATTTTTGGATAAAATGAAGATATTCTCGAACTTTTGAAAAATTTATATCTTCACATGACTGTTCATCCATCCAGACAAGAAAACTTAAAATGTCTGAACAGTAAGCTTTTGCAGTATGTTTTGAAAAATTCTTTTCTGCAATTATGTATGATTTAAAATCTTCTAAATCTTGTTTTGAATCAGCGTTTACACTCATTTTTCTACTTCATTTATATTATTGCTTTTTTATAAATAGTATTATACAATACTTTTAGAAGAATTAAAATAACTAAATTATCCTGCAGGAGATAACATGAATTATAAAAAATTATTAATATCATCAATTGTCGTTATGGCTGCCCTATCTACACAGGTTTATGCAAAAGAATTACAGGCGCAAGTTCAAAAAAATACTGCAAATGCTGCTAAAACAGCAAAAACTGCTCCTGTTAAAACTTCAAGTCAGGTATATCCTGAAATTTCAAGATTAATTGAATATAATCATTGTGGGGAAGCTGATGCAAAAATTAGACAATTATTAAATCTTAAACCAAATGATATTAATTTGTTAGCATTGAGAGCTGTTTCAATGGCTAAACAACATAAATTAGATCCTGCTCAAAAAGAATTAGATAAATTGTTAAAACAATATCCTAAAAATCCTACATTACACTATGCACAAGGACTTGTTTATTTACAAAGAACAACTTCTTCTGATGTAGATTATATTAAAAATACAAGAGGATTAATTAATAATTCAATCAAAGAATTTGTAACTGCTGTGACATTGAATACAAATTACTATGAAGCATATAATGCAATGGGTGTTGCAACATTAAAACTAGGCAACAGAAATGATGCAATGGATTTATTTAATACTGCAATCAAGATAAATCCTTCATTTGCAACAGCATATGATAACATTGGCGTTGTAGAAATGATGAATAATAATCTCGATTCAGCAGAAAATTATTTCATGAAAGCTATGAAATACAACACTCATAATCCAACTGCTTGGTATCACATGGCACAAGTAGAAACTCGCAGAGGAAATTACTCAAAAGCTTTAACTTGGGTGAACCATTCAATCCACGTAAATCCAAATTCATCACCTGCTTTGACTTTACAAGGTGAATTATTCTTGAAACAAGGTAACCAAGCTGCAGCTATTAATTCTTTCAAAAAAGCGCAACTTGTTAAACCGGAAAACTCAAGAGCATATTTGAACCTTGCTATGATTTATGAAAATCGTGCAGATGAAGAATTTGCAATTGAGCAATTGAAATCTGCTTTAGCAATTAATCCTAATTATCAAGAAGGAAAATTAAGAATTGCTAATTTAGCATTGCATACAAGAAAATATGATCAAGCTTTGGATTATTATTCAAAATTAATCGGTGATCAAAACTATAATGATGAAGCTATTATAGGTCTTGCGAATACATATTATGAAATGGCTAAAGATAGAGGTGCAAATGAAGGTATAACTACAAATAAAGAGGTATACCTTGCATATGATTACATCAATAAAGCTATTGAAAAATGCCCTGAAGATTTGGAACTTCATTTAGCAAAATTAAAACTTGCAAGACTTGTACACCAAGAACCATTATCTCGTGACAGTTTGAATTATATTATTCAAGCTGCAGGCAACAATCTTATGGATAACGTAATCAAAGGTGAAGCTTATCTTGCAATGGGTAGAGAAAAAGATGCTGTATATACTTTCGAAAATGCAATTAACTTCTCTAACTCAGTAGATGATGATTTATATTTAGCAGAAATTCTTGTTCACAATAAACAATTCAGAACAGCAAGACTTGCTTTACAAAAAGCCTTGACAAAAGATCCTGCTAATGTTATTGCTAAGAATGGTATTGAATATATTAATCTTTGTGAAACAAAATCAAATGAATTCTTTGATATTGCGCAAAGAGAATATCAACAAAACAATTACGCATCTGCAATCGAATATTGCAACCGCGCAATTGACTTCTATCACAACAGCCCTCAAATAGCAAAATTAAAAGCAATGTCTTATGAAAAAGAATTAAACTATAGAGGTGCTATTAAATATTATCAACAATATCTCGCTATGAATCCAAATGCAGCCGATAAAGCTCAAATCGATAAGAAAATCGAAAAATTCAAAAATAAAGCAAAATAATAAATAGTAAAAACCAGACATGACTAAAAAATTCGATATACGAAAGACATTTGAAATATTTTTGAGAGAGCCCATCAGTGTATTAACTGAAGGGCTGTTTCAACTTGTAAATATTGAAAATAATATTTTTAGTCAAAAACCTTATGTAAATATCGATTTTGTAAATAAGAAAACTCAAATTACCGTTGTAAACAGCGATAAAATGTATAATTTGTTTCAAAAAGTTTTGTTTAAACAAAAATTAAAAGAACAAAAAGAAAAGGTTATGTCTAAAAATTAGAATCTTATAGGGTAGTCTTTTGGTATTTTCCAATCATTGCAGTAAATTAAAGAAGTGCAATATATACTGCTAATAATTCCACTTGCATTTACAGTTTCTCCTTTACAACCTTTTATATAATCTGTTCGATTATTTTTAATATCTTCACAATTATAATTAATTGAGCCATATGGAGTAATAGTAACTTGTGAATTATTTGGATGTTTTCTTATATAAAAAGCAAAGACTTCTTTACCAGAAATTAATCTTTTTGGGTTTTTATTAGTTGATAATATTACATTGAATTGACCATAAGGAGTAGTTGTACTTTTAAGAACAAATGATATTACACTGCCATCACTCAGTTCTACCCAATTTGTTAATTGAGGATTATTCCAAAACCAGTTTGGATTACCTGAATAGTCATCATTATAATTGTATATTATATATTTTAAATTTTTCTTTTGTTGTTGAACAGCACTTCTGCCAATAATATTAAAATATGGATAAAAATATTCTTGTAAGAAAGCTTCTGCAGAGTCTCTATCGTATGTTTGATAATTTTCCCAATTCCAATTTATTGCCTCTCCGTTTTCTGTTTGAGCTTTTTCAAGTGCTTGATAAAGTTGAGTATATGCTTTTTTTAGTGCTGTTTCTGTTACTTTTTTGCGATAACTTTGTATTAATGCAGGTAAAGTTAATGCAGTTATTACTCCTATAATTCCCAGAGTAATTAAAACTTCTGCAAGAGTGAAGGCTTTTTTCAATTGTTTATCCTCATAAAAAATAATATTATTAACTGTGTTAATAGTTTATAAACTATTAAATAGTAGTATAAACTATTGTTATATGATTGTCAAATCAATAAAATTATTAAATGAATGACAAAGAGTATCTTAAAAAAATAGGGATAAAATTAAAAATTTTACGTTCATTAAAAGGTTTGTCACAAGATGATGTTGCAAATCGATTAGATGTTGATAAAAGTTATTATAGTAAAATTGAACGAGGGCTTACAAATCCTTCAATTCTTTATTTAAGACATATTTCTGATTTATATGAAGTCAGTTTAAGTGAGTTAGTGGATTCAAATATAAGTTTTTAAATTATTTATGTTATTATTAGCATATGGCTACAAAATATATGCAGGCAAAATTTTTAATAAGTGCGGAAAAACTTTCTCAGTGTCCTGAGTATACTTTGCCTGAATTTCCGCTTCTAGGACGTTCTAATGTCGGGAAGTCTTCATTTATTAACGGTCTTGCAAATCATAAAAAACTTGCAAAAACTTCTAATACTCCGGGGAAGACTAGATTAATCAATTTTTTCCAGTTTTCAGATAAGTTTATGATTGCTGATTTACCCGGATATGGTTATGCTAAAGTGTCTAAAGAAGCTCAAAACAGATGGCAGAAATATTTGGAAGAATATTTGCTTAAACGTGAACAAATTACTTCTTTAGTGCAGTTAATTGATGGTAGACATGATATTCAAAAAAATGATTTCCAAATGCGTGAATGGGTAGAAGCTTATAATTTACCGATTTTCACTATTGTTACTAAAATGGATTATGTGCCAAAATCAAAGACTTTGAATGTTATCAAAAATGTTGAAAAACAATTTGGCGGGGTTGTATTACCTTTTAGTGCGGTAGATAGCAGATATAATGAAAAAATCTTTGAATATATTTTGAATTTTAAATCCACTCAGGATAATAATTAAGCTGTATTACCTTATTAGTTTTTAATCTGGCGTGACCGCCTTTTATAAAGTTTGTCAAAGATCCTGTTGGAGGAAGAATTGTCAATGCCCATTTGAGTGGGAATACCCATAGGCTTCTGTCTTGTCCGAAACGTTCGTAGGTATAGTCTATTTTGTTTTTATCTATGTTTTCAAATTTAAACTCTCCAAAAATTATGCTTGCTGGAATTCCGTTCATTCCGCTTGCAATAATTGTTTCAACTCTTGCAGGGACAATTGTACCTTGTTTTATTATAATTTCATTATTGTACACAACATCTTCGATAACCTTGAAAGTTACAGGCTGGCCTTCATAGATATGATTTTCGTTTTTAATATTTTCTGTTATGTGCAACTTTATAGGTACGCATTTTGTACTTTCATAATTGTATTTTGTATGAGTTTGTGGCTTTTCAAGCGGTATATTTTTAAGAGTTGAATTTACAAATTCGTCCTGCATTATTTTTGCAAAGCAGGGTGAAGTTGTTAAAAATAAAACTGTCAAAAGGCTAATAATTTTATTCATATTTTAACTTTTCCTTTGAATTAGTTTTAATTTTTTCTTCCAATAATCTTCTATTTTCTACAGAATTTAATAAAAAATTCTGATAATGCGGGTTTTCAAGATATTCGTTGTTTGCAAGGAAGTATGGATATTTAGTATAAATATATTCATAAATATGCGCTAATCTTTTAGATGTAAGATTTTTATTAGAAACTAAATCTTGATAGTGTTGCGGGTATGCTTTATTTATAAATGTAATAAGTGCAATCGGGTTATAGCCTGCATTTACCATATAATCTACGGCTCTTTTATCAGACACGAGTTCAAATTTTTTCGGAGCAGCTTTTATTTGTACTCCTGTAAGCCAACCGTTGCCCATTCCGTCAAATGTTCTTGAAGATCTGGCAATTTCTCTTGAAAGATACGCTGCAAGTTCATTATCATCGGCGATAAATTTATAGTATTCACGGAACATTACAATTTGCCTGCTTGTGACAGTTGTATCCATTTTTAATAATGAATCTTTTGCTTCTTTATCATAGACAAATATAATGTGCCCTTTAATTTTGTTTGCATTTAAAATATGTGTGCCAATATCATTTATTCTGTTTTGGATAGTTTGCTCTTGTATAATTTCTTTATCAGATACAGCAAAAGTGCTTGTTGAAAAAGTGAGCAGACATAAAAATGATATTATAATTTTTTTCATACATAACTCCGATTTTATATAATGATATATTATTTTTTTATATTAGTCAAAATAGTCTTATTAAATATACATTAAATAAAGGATTAAATTGAGTTGTTGTCAGGTTAAAATATAAATGGGTTAGTAATATCTTTTAGGAGTGGCTTTATGGAGGAAGTTTTTTATCCGCAAAATAATGGGGAGATTTCGGAATCTATTACACAAAGTTGGACAGAACAGGCATTAGAATGTTATTCAATAAAATGCGATTGTACTAAATGTTCATTGAAAAACGGGCATTACTCTTTTAAGTGTCAAATGCCTAAAGTTATTGATATTTTGATAAACGTTGCTGGCAGACCTAATACCAACCCCGTATAATTCTTGTTACATTACATGTGAAAATGTAACGGTATTTTTGAGGCGGATGAATTTCCGCCTTAATTTTTTTTATTTAAATTTTAAAAAATGATATTTTTATTGTATTATGTATTTGTATGAAAAAGTTCTTTTTTCTATTATTAGCGGTAATAGTTGTAAGTTTACCCTCTCAAGCTGAAATAATAAAAATTTCAGCGAATGATGCTGTTAAATTAGCTTTGCAGCATAATTTGGCTTTGCAAGCTAAACGCAAAGAAATTGCAGTTTTGGAACAAGAAGTTAAAATGGCGAATGCTCTTAAAAATCCGCAACTTCAATCAACTATTTTAATGGGACCTGTTGGAAAAACAAATGCAAGTCAAGCAGGTATAGCTATTCCTTTAGAAATTTCTAAAAGGGGAGTTCGTAAAAAGGCTGCAATTGCTAATATGAAATTGATTGAAAATCAAATAAGACAAGAAGAGTTGAATTTAAAACTCGAAGTTATGGAAGCTTATTTTGATGTTGTATATATGAAATCAGTTGTAGCAATTTTACAGCAGAGAGAAGAACTTTTTAAGAATATGAAATTGCTTGCAGAAAACAAGCCGAAAAATTCTAAAAATTACGAAATTGAAAAATTGCAATCTGATATAAAATATAAAAAACAATTGGTTTCTTTGAACAAAGCAAAAGCTAATTTACTATATTCTCAATTCAATTTTAACAAAGTTTTGAATTTAAAAGATACTGATGTAATGTATGATACTCGTGAAAGTTCATTGTTCCAAGATCATATATCATTATTGGATATTCAATTACCTGAGTATGAAACTATTGAAGAAGTAGCAATGAAATATAGTTATTCTATTAGAATAGCTTATGATAATATAGATAAATCCGAAAAAGAATTAGCAGTCGCAAAGCATAAAGTTATTCCTGATATTACAGTAATTGGCGGTTATGCTTTTTCAGGTGATGGAATGTTGCATGGTGGTTATGCTGGTGGTTATTTGGATTTGCCTGTTTTTTATTCATATAGACCTGAAGTAAAACGTGCTAAAATTATTCTTGAAAGAGCTAAAATTGACAGAGTGTCTTTTGAAAATAAATTAAAATTTGCCCTAAAAGAAGATTACAACCAGTTTAAATATGCAAAAGAAAATATGGGGTATTACAAAGATATTTTAAAAGAGTCTGATAAAATTTTGAAAATGTCAGAACAACGTTATGCAAAAGGTGATACTCAATTATTGAATTTGTTTATTATTGAAAATTCTCATCAGGAAATTTTAAACGAATATATCAGCGCAATGCAGGTATATTACAATGCATATTTAGATTTAATACATAATATGGGACATGATGTTCTGTTAGATGAAAGTTCTTTAGATGATTTATAAAAAAAATCGTTGAAAGTGTTCAACGATATTATGTATTGTTATAAATTTTTGCTATCCCAAATCTCGGTAGCTGTTCTTAACAGCAGAGTTATGCTCATCGGGCTAGGCCCTCTTTATGAAATTTCATAAGCTTTGCAAGATGCCATTCTCTTGCACTGATGTCATCTATTTGGTTTTTAATATCTTCTAATTCTGCAAGTAGTGTTTGCAAATCTTTTCTTTGAGGAGTTGGCTGTTCAAAATGTTCTTCATCTTCAAGCCAAAATAGTGGCAAACAATCATTTTCGAATAGTTCTTTGTCATTCATAATGCTACACTCCGATATTTTTTTAGATACACATTTTTTAATCAACAGTTATGCATTTTCTTTCTTTTGATATTGTGTAATAAATGCATGAATCATATCTACTAAATCAAAATTTCCATATTTAAACGGATAAGGCTGATTTGAATATTCACTGTCAGTTACTTTTTGTAGTTCTCTTACTTGTTTATAATCAAGTGAATCAAAATCAAAACTTGTCATTTCACCGTAATCCAACATAAGATCTTCCATATCCATAACTTTTTTTTCTTCGTTCATGAGCACACACTCCTTATTAACAATCTATCAACAAATTTTTTATCGGATATGTTTTAGAAAAACTTTAGGATTTTAAATGTTTTTGTAACATATTTTTACATACTCTTATAAAATTCATTCAAATAGAGGTTTGACTTTGTGAAAAAAATCATTAACATAAAAAATAAAGTAAGTAGAATGAGGGCGTAGTATGAGTAATAATATACTTTCAGGTGTTTATGCAGGTTTGACTAATACATATTCATATCTTGCATCACAGTATCCTGAAGGTTTAACATTGGATAATTTAACTGAGGCAAGAACTAAGACTTCTAACTATGGAGTTTTAAACCAATCTTTTGCTTCATATTTACAAACAAATTTCGGATCTATAGATAAAGACGGTGACGGTATAATTACAGCAGAAGAAATGAATAACCTTTCAAATACAATTTCTACACAAGGTTTGACAAAAGCTGAATTAACACAATTATATGCATCAGGTTCAAGCGGTTTGTCTGAAAGTACAATGACAAAAATTCTTGAACATTTTGATGAAATGGATACAAATCATGATGGTAGAATTACTAGTGCTGAAATTTCAGCATATGATGTAAATTGTGCAAGAATGGAAGTTGAAGATGATTTTAATAATCGTCGTGTAACTGATATGTCTGTTTTTTATGGTGATAGTAGTTCATCATCCGCTGATTCATACAGTCTGTTAAGTTATAAATATAAATCCAATAAAAATTCATAGATAAAGACATATTTACACACATTAAACTTAGTAACGATACATTTGGAAAGGAAATGACGCTTTATATTTAAAGAGTCATTTTTTTTATTTAATTGAAAATCGCTAAAATATATGTTAAAATAATTAAGTACAAACATAAAAGGAGCTTTAGAATGGAAAGAGATTTATTGTTTAGAAAAGTCGGGGGGGGGGCGATTTAACAGCTTTCCTGCTTGCTTTTTGCCCGATTGGTATAAAAAGAAAAAAGTGTTATGTTGAGGATATAAAACATCAAATAAATGCTTTTACTCTTGCAGAAGTTTTAATAACACTTGGTATTATTGGTGTAGTTGCAGCTATGACTATGCCATCATTAATTCAGAAGTACAAAGAAAAAGTTTGGTTAAATCAATTTAAAACTACGTATTCTATACTTTCTCAAGCATATTTAAGTGCTTATCAGGAATATGGGTTACCTGAAGAATGGGGATTATCTACAAATTCTCAAGATAAAGATAGTATTGCAAAAGTATCATCTTATCTTTTTAAATATTTAAAACTTGCAAATGATTTTAAACAGAATGATAAAAATAGTTCTAATGGATTACCTGTCCATTATAAAGATTTAGATGGAACAAATCTAGGAACAAATTTTAATGGATGGAATGGTCGTGATTATGTTGTTGTTTTAACAAATGGTGCAGTAATTGGGATAAACAGTATTGGTTATATTGCACAAGATGCAAATAGTCAAAATAAAAAATTTTTGGTTAGTATGTATATTGACACCAATGGTGTGAGAGGCCCTAATCAATTTGGAAAAGATTTCTTTTTTATTTATTTAAATTCGCATGAAAATTATCCTGTTATTACCGGTTATCCTTTATGGTGGATAAGTGAAAAAAATTGTTCTACTAAAACAACTTCTGGGTGGTATTCCGGGGGAGCTTGTGCAACATGGATTATAAAAAATTGGAATATGGATTATCTTCATCGAGAATTAACACATGATGAATGGATTAATTAAAAAAGGCTCTTGTAAGAGCCTTTTTTAATCCTTTTACTTTTGACCGTTAAATGCTTGTAGTCCTAAGTATTTAGCGGCAGATCCGAGTTTTTGTTCAATTCTTAAAAGTTGATTATATTTAGCCATTCTGTCAGATCTTGAAGCTGATCCTGTTTTAATTTGACCGCTGTTTACAGCTACTGCAAGATCTGCTATAAATGTATCTTCTGTTTCACCTGATCTGTGTGAAATAATTGTTGTATAGCCTGCAGCATGTGCCATTGATATTGCATCTAATGTTTCTGATAATGTTCCTATTTGGTTTACTTTTATCAAAATTGAATTTGCAACATTGCGTTTGATACCATCTGCTAAACGTCTTGTATTTGTTACAAACAAATCATCACCTACTAACTGGCAGTGATTGCCTATACGTTGAGTAAGCATTTCCCAGCCTTCCCAATCCTGTTCTGCCATACCGTCTTCTATAGAAATTATCGGATATTTTTTAACCCATTCTTCTAAAAAGTCTGTCATTTCTTTATTGTCAAATGATTTGCCCTCACCTTTCAGGTTATATTTTCCGTTTTCATAGAATTCTGATGATGCAACATCAAGACAAATTTTTATTTGATTTGTGTTATAACCCGCTTTATCAATTGCTTCTAAGATTACTTCAATCCCTTCAGCGTTAGATTGAAGATTTGGAGCAAATCCGCCTTCATCACCTACAGATGTTGCCATACTTTTGTTTTTCAAAACTCCTTTTAGTGTATGGAAAACTTCAGATCCCATTTGTAGAGCGTGTGAAAAACTTTCAGCTCCAACAGGTGCTATCATAAATTCTTGAAAATCAATATTATTATCAGCATGAGCACCACCGTTAATAATATTCATCATCGGTACAGGTAAAGTTAAAGCATTAATCCCGCCTAAATATCTGTATAATGCCATACCATAAGCTTTAGATGCTGCTTTTGCAACTGCAAGAGATACACCTAAAATCGCATTTGCACCAAGTTTTGATTTATTTTCAGTCCCGTCCATGTCAATCATAAATGTGTCTATTTCTTTTTGATGGGAAGCTTTTTCTCCTATAAGTTCAGGTGCAATTATATTATTTACATTATCAACAGCTTTTTGAACGCTTTTTCCCATGTATTTTGATTTATCACCATCGCGTAATTCCAAAGCTTCAAAAATTCCTGTAGAAGCCCCTGATGGGACTGCTGCACGGCCTTTTACACCATTGGTAAGTTTTACATCGACTTCTACTGTTGGATTTCCGCGAGAATCTAATATTTGTCTTGCGTAAATATCTTCAATAAATGTTGACATATTCTGCCTCCTATTTTTATTTGCCTATATAAATTTGAAATATATTTATATAGACATTTTACACTCTTTTTGACCTTGTGATAATCTTTTCATAAAACTTTTAACTTTGCAAGTAGGTTATATAGTCTAAATATATGATGTGTAATATTAAACCAGTTTATATAATTAAAAAATGGATAGAACTCAATTAAATCAAAAATTTGAAGAATTATACGCTAAAAAATTAGCTCCTAAAATTATTCCTCTTGAACAAGAAAGATTGTCTGCTTCAAAAATATCAAATATTAATAATTTATTAGGTTTATTATTTTTTATTGGTGCTTTGGGTGGAACATTCTTATTCTCAAAGTTATATTTTTTGTTATTGATAGTCCCTGCTGTAATAATATTTTTAATAGAAAATAGAAGACAGAATAAATTCAGATTGAAAATAAAACAGCAGTTATTAATGGAAATTTTTTCTTTGTTTGGAAAATTTCAGTATTCACCTGATAAAGAACTTATAACAAAAAATGAAATATATAAAACAGGTTTATTTCCAAGATTTAATCGAAAAAAAGATGATGATAGAATTTTTGGGAATTACAAGGGGATGGATGTAGTTATTGTTGAAACAGAATTAACTCATTCCGAAACAACAAAAAGAGGAGATTCAAATGAGAATAAAACTATAAGAGATTTTAATGGTTTAATAATAAAAGTAAGTTTAAATAAACCATATAAAGGTAAAACTCTTTTATATCAAAAAGCAATTGGTCAAAAAGGCCAAAAACAGGCAATTAAATCTATGTTATCTGAAGGTTTGGGAGAAGAACAAGCTGATAAGATTGCAAATTCAGATGTCGTTAATGCTGTAACTGGTGTTTTAGCTTTTGCAGAAAAACCTTTAATAAATCGTTTAAATATATCTGGAGATGGACTATCTGTTGATCTTGGCAGAGAAATTAGAGTTGATAGAAACTTAAAAAAAGTTTCTCTTGAAGATCCTGAATTTAGTCAAATGTATGATATTTATTCTGATGATCAAGTTGAAGCAAGATATATTTTGACTCCTACTTTTATGGAAAGACTCAAAAATATAAGAGAAGTTATTGGAGGATATCATATTCATTGTATGGTAGAAAATCAATATATTACTTTATTTATTGAAATTCCTAAAGATTTCTTTGAAATTGGCAGTTTATCAAATTCTATAAACAATAAAAAAATTTATGAAGGTATATTTATTCAATTAATTACTATATTTAATCTTATTCATTATTTCAAATTGGATAAAAAATTAGGTTTATAAAATAAGAAAGGATATTTAATATGGAGATTTTACTATTATTAGTCGCAATTGTGGTTATTGGACCTTATTTTGTTTATGTACAACTTATTAAGAAAAAAAATCAAGTTAAACAAGCTGAAGGTAGTATTGATGTTCAATTAAAGAAACGTTATGACTTAATTCCTAACATTTTGACAATCGCTAAAAAATTTATGGAACATGAAAGATCTTTGATTGAGGATATTACAAAACTTAGAACTCAAGCTGCTACAGCAAATGAAATGTCTGAAAAAATAAAATTAGATAATGCGATTAAAGGTAAAATGGAACAATTGATGGTAAATTTTGAAAATTATCCACAATTAAAATCAGATGCAACAATGGTACAAGCTATGCAGACTTATGCAGAAGTTGAAGAACATATTGCCGCAGCAAGAAGATTTTATAATAGTGCGGTAAATGAATTAAATAATGCAGTTGAAATTTTTCCATCGTCAATCATTGCAGGCATGTTAAATATAAAAGCTAAACCATTTTTTGAAGTTCAAGAAAATGAAAGACGTCCTGTTAATGCCTCTGATATTTTATAATAAATAGTAATTATTTAAAATAAGAGTATAACATCCCTTCTATGTATATGGAAGGGATGTTTAATTATTTGATAAGTAACTGTGTAATTTATTTTTGACTTTGTAAATAATATGTTTAATACTGTATAAATATCCGAAAAACAGTACAGTAGAAGCACTTACCCAAGCAATAGGACCTGCATAAAACATGCCGATATAGCCAAATTTTATAGCAAGGTAAACCGCTGTAAATGCTCTCATTACAAGTTCTGCAATACTTGATAATAATGGGAAAACAGTTTCTCCCATACCTTGCAAAGCATTTCTGTAAATAAAGATTTGACCGAGGAAGAAATAAAATATTGTACTTATTAAAAGGTAACTGTGTGCAATATTAATAATTTCTTTTGTAGCAGTTCCTATGAAAGCTCCAATGATATTTGTGCCCCAAAATCTCATTACAAATGCCATTACGATACTTAAGACAATATTAATTGTAGATGTTTTAATTACGCCTAATCGTATTCTTTTAAATTTGCGTGCTCCGAAGTTTTGTGCAACATAAGTTGCAAGAGCTACACCAAATGACATCATAGGTAAAGTTGCAATTTGTTCTATTCTTAATGCTGCTGTCATTGCTGCAATTACGTTTGATCCGAAAGAGTTGCATACACTTTGAATTATAAGAATACTGATCCCAAGAATAGAAAATTGAACAGCCATTGGCACCCCTATTTTTAGATGTTCATATGCTGAATTATAAAAATCTTTATCAAATTTTATAAACCATTCATTTCTATGGATTCTAAGGATTGGAAATTTATATTTTATAAAAATTGTACATAATATAACAGAAATCCCTTGTGATAAGATTACCGCAATGGCAGATCCGGGGACTCCCATATGAAAAATGATTATAAATACTAGAGCAAGTACAATATTTATCAATGATGCAACGATTAAAAAGTACAAAGGTGTTTTGCTATCACCTAAAGCTCTTATGATACTTGCTAACATGTTATACAAGGTAGTTGCAATTAGACCTATGATGATAATTTCAACATACCAAAAAGCGTTATGATAAATATTATCAGGTACGTTCATCCATTTTAAAATGTAATTCATTGATAATGCAAAAATAGATGAAAAAATAAAAGTTACAATTACGCTTAAAATTGTAGATATAACAACAGAATTACGAACCCCTTGAATGTCTTTAGCACCAAATCTTTGACCTGTGACAACTGCAAAACCATTCGTTAATCCAACAATGATAAATGTAATTAAGAAAAATAAAGGTGCTACAGCTCCGACTGCTGCGAAAGATTCTACACCTAAAGTTCTTCCGACAATTACAAGGTCTGCTATGTTGTATAATTGCTGAAAAACATTCCCGATTAAAAGCGGTACAGAAAATAGCAATATATGTTTTAAGGGGCTCCCTTTTGTCATATCAGTAATCATAAAACCATACCTTTTTAATTTCTTTTCTAAATTAAATTATACTAAAAATAGAATTGTTTTACAAAATACTTGAAATTTAAAATATTTTGTGCAAAGATAGATTTTGTCAATTAAATAATAAGACTTATGGCAAGGTAGCTCAGCTGGTGAGAGCGCACGGCTCATACCCGTGAGGTCGAGAGTTCGAATCTCTCCCTTGCTATTTTTTTTGTTTAACCACAGGTAATTAGCCTTGCGCAGATATACAATCCCAATCGAATCGGCCTCAAGTTTTCGTCCGCTTCTCTTGGAGCGCACGTCTACCTCTTGCAAAACTTGACATTTAGTCAACTTTTGCTTCGGCACAGTCCGTGAGGTCGAGAGTTCGAATCTCTCCCTTGCTATTTTTATTTGTCTAATTCAGATAATTCGTGCCATTTGACTAAAACAAGCTGATTCTTTACAGTAAGTCAGTATTTATAAAAATGTAAAAATATTGTTTAAAATCAACAAAAAATGTTACTATATGAACTGCTTTTTTATCTTAATAAGGGTTAATACAAATGAAAAATGATACATTTTACAACGCAGAAGGCTTGCGTTACTTCAAACAAAAACAATATGATTTAGCTATTGAAAATTTTAATAAAGCAATAGACCTAAAAAATGATAATGCAGATTATTATAGAAATAGAGGCTATTGTTATTATGAGATGAAACAGCCTGAAGCCGGAGATAAAGACTTTAATGAAGCTTCAGTTATAGATGAAATAAAAAGAGCTTTAATTGGCATAGAAGATCGTTTTTGCAGCAATTTTTCACATTATTTAAGTGTATTAATAAAACATAAAAATGATTCGCGCTTTGCAAATAAAATACAATCTATTTTGAAAATATATTATTGTGAATAATTAATATTTATTTTCTAATTATATTGCAGTGAATGGGGGATGACTTTTGGGGCGGGTTCTCTCCCAATATGAACCTAAAGAAAGTCTGCATCCGGCAAATTCTGGATTAGGAAAATTCAGTATATAACCTTTATGTTTTATTGTTTTATGAATAAAAATTTGTTTAAAAATTTGAATTGGTAATAATGTCGCGTGATATTTAATTATATTACCGTCTATTTGTTTAAGCTTTCCAAAATCAGTAAGGTTAGAGTCTCTTAAATCAAAATTTCCTTTTATTATTTTTATTTTTTTGAATAATCTATTTTCGTCAATGCCGAGTTCTGAAAAATTATGTGTTGCACCGCCTGCTTTGCCGTATCCGTAAACAGTATATCTTCCTAATAAATATTAAATGATATATTATTTTGATTTTTTAAAAATGTATTGTAATTTGTTTTATTTGTATTTATATTATTGTGTAAATAGATAGAATTTACTTGCATAATCATCTCCTTAATATCTTTCAGTTAAACTTAAAAAAAAATAAATTTGCTACTTTATTAAAATTTTTTTACATAATAGAGATATTTCAATTAGATGCGATGTGGGTAATCTTTTTTTATTTCCCAGTTATCATATTGGATTAATGCTCCACAATATTTAGGTGTTGTAGTTGCGCATAAATCTAGTAGATTTGTGCGGTTAACTGGAGTTGTATTTAATCCTGCAAAAAATAGATATTTAGGAGTATTTCCCGTATTATTTATATTTAAGTATGTTGTAAATTGATCATATCCTTGTTTATTTGGCCCTTGGATTCCGTTAATATCTATAATAAAATCTACGTATGTGCCAATATGCAAGCAAATAATTGTGCCGTTTTTTAATTTTATGTATGTTAGCCGCTCATTATATTCTGGGGTATAATCGGCACTGATTCCTATTTCTGTATATTCAAGGTATGGAGCTATGTATTTATTTACCCAATCTTTTATATCAGAACCGTACGGTGGAAAATCCCAATCTGTATATTCATTGTTTTCTGTGATTGAAAGCATTATTGCTTGTGAAAGGATACTATATGATGCTTTTAATCTAGTAACAGTTAATTTTTTTCTATAATTTGCAATTAAGGAAGGGATAGTCATTGATGCAATAATCCCAATGATTCCTAATGTAATAAGTATTTCTGCTAAAGTAAATCCTTTTTTCAAATTACTCTCCTAATAATTGCTTTTTTTTAATAAATTATCACACATACTGCTATTTTTGTCAATATTTTAGTAGTTTTTACATAAATTATCACTATTTTAGCATTTTTAAAATTCGCTTTATATATAAAATTAAATAAAGAGGCATTATGAATACAAAAGAACTTCTAGGGTTAAAAGTTAAAGAATACAGAAAGCAGCGTAAAATAACACAAGAAAAATTGGCGGAAATTATAGGTGTTGATAATGGTTATATTAGTAAACTTGAAGTTGGTCAAAATTTCCCATCTATAAGTACGCTGGGAAAGATTGCAGATGCTCTTGGTGTTGAATTATATGAATTATTTCATTTTACAAAAGAAAATGATAAAGATTTTAAAGATGAAATAATTGCAATTTATGATAAATTAAATAAAGAAAAACAATATACACTTTATCGAGTTGCAAAAGCAATGGAATAGATTTTTGATTAAATTTCTTTATAAGCACAGGGAATGTTTTCTTCTTTTAAATAGTTTAGTCCCCATATATTTAATTCTATGATTGCAGGAATTAAACTTTTTCCGCGTTCTGTTAAAGAATATTCTGTTTTAGGTGGTACAACAGGGTACAATTTTCTTTTTACAATCCCGTCTGATTCCAATTCTTTAAGTTGTTGGATTAACATTTTAGGAGTTGCATGTGAGATTAGTTTTTGTAATTCACTGTATCTTAATGTTTTGTCTATCAAATGACCGATTATAACCCCTTTGTATTTTCCGCCTATGATTTCCATTGTTGCCTCTAATGGGCATTTGTATTCTGTTTGTTTCTTTTTTGCCATAATTCCTCTTTTTTATACTTTCTTATTTAATACTATTATACTAAAAAGTAAGTATTATACAAAATAGTGCATTCTTGTTTTTTTATAGTCATAAATTAAAATATTAAAAAAAGGAGGGAAATGATGAAAATTACTCAGGTTAGGAATGCAACTATTATTGTAGAATTTGATAACAATAAATTTTTAATTGATCCTTGGCTTGGTCCAAAAGATTACATGGAAGGTTTTGAAGCAGGTATAAATTCTCATATCAGACAGCCGAGAGTTGAATTACCTTTTGAAATTCAGCAGATAGTTGATGTAGATGCAGTTATTTTAACACATTTTCACCCTGATCATTTTGATGAATATGCTGTGAATGCGTTAAATAAAGATATTAAGTTTTTTGTTCAATCCCAAACAGATTTAGAAATAATACAATCTTACGGTTTTAAAAATATTGAAATTATAACAGAAGATGGGATTACTTATAAAAATATAAAATTGTACAAGACAAATTGTCAGCATGGTAAAAGAGAGATTATAAAACCGATTTGCGAAAGTGTAGGAATGCCATATGATTCTATGGGTGTTGTATTCAAATCAGAGAATGAGAAAACTCTCTATATTGCAGGCGATACAATTTGGTGCAAGGAAGTAAAAGATGCTTTAGACAAACATTCTCCTGACATTATTGTAGTGAATGCTTGTGGTGCAACTGTTTTTAATGGTGAACATATTATTATGAATATTGATGATGTAAAAGAAGTACTCAAATACTCTCCAAATTCAACATTAATTGCAAGTCATATGGATACAGTTAGTCATCTTTCAGTTACACGGGAGGATTTGAAAAATTTTGCAGAAGAATGTAATTTTTCTAATTTATTAATTCCGAATGACGGAGATATTTTATGTTTGTAAAATAAAATTGTAATTTCTAAAGTTTAAAAACCCGTAAATGTTTATTTTACGGGTTTAATTTTTGCTATAAAAGTTTAATTATTTTATTAATTATAACCTATTTTTTTACGTTCTTTTACTTGTCTTTCTTTTATAAAATTGTTAATAGCTTGTTCAAAATCTTCATTTGTAATTTTTAAATTATCAATATCTGATTTTACAAAAGTTCCATTAGACATTTTGTCAAATATTCCTACACGTTCAAATGCATTATTATGTGCATCTGAAGATAAGCGAGCAATATCTGCTCCTGTTGCATGTATGTCAAATAATTTTTTTGATAATGCTTCTTTGTTAATTGATTCATCTAAAGGTTTTTTAGCTGTATGAATATCTAAAATTTGTCTTGTTCCTTGTAAATCCGGCAGACCAATTTGGATATGTTTACCAAATCTACCTGAACGCATTATTGCATCATCAAGCATTTCTATTTTATTTGTTGTTGCTAGGATATAGACATCATCGCCTTGTTTTTCTATATCACTCATAATTGATAAAAATTGATTTACAAATTCTGCACTGTAATTGTCAACTTTATCTCTTTTTTTAGCAACTGAATCAAATTCATCGAATACAATTATACTTGGTTGGTTTTCTATTGCTCCTTCAAATAAAGTGCGTAAATTTTCTTCTGATTCCCCTACCCATTTTGATTTAAGTTCAGAGCCGTTTAGTTTTAGGAAAAACGCATTAGACTCATTAGCCAGAGATTCTGCAATCAAAGTCTTACCAGTTCCCGGAGGACCAGTAAGTATTATGCCATGGTTTACTTTGATATTTTCAAAAGCTTCCGGATATTTTATTGGGAATAAAACACCTTTTTTTAATTCTTCGATAGCTTTATCTTGACCTCCGATATCTGCAAATGTTAGAGGTTTATTTTTTTCTTGTGTATCGAGAACTAAAGATTTAAGTTCTTTGGTATTTTGTCTTTTTATGATATCTTGTGAATCTTTTGTAAAATCAAATACTTTTGAAAAAATATGGCGTTGAAATGATAAATTTGTTTTAGGTTCATCTTTAATTTTAATTCCCATATCACCGATGTATAGAATATCATCTGTAGTTACATAAAAAGAATTGTTTGGTTTTAGAGCTTCTTGTCCAGTTGAATTGCTTAAATATAAATCAAAATTGTTTATATTTAAAATTTCTTTATCTCCTGTTGCATTTTTGTAAAAAGCTAAACTACCTTGGATATTATCGTCTTCAATAAAAAATATTCTTTTAATAACGTGATCCAAAGAATCTAGAGAATTTTTCAAAGCTCGTTGAGTTTCTTTTAGGTTTTTACCTACAGTAATTATGTCTCCACGTTTAAATACATCAAATAATGATGCAATTCTATCTTCTAAAGGCAGTTGTTTTGCTAAAGTTAAAGCTGCTTCATTGAGATTTCCAAAGCTAATTGATTTTTTCTTTGGTTTATTTTGTAGGACGACCATATCAGAGGATAATTGATTTGAAGCAAATTTTGTGTGATTGTTATTTGCTTTTGTCTGTTGAGATGAAATAATGCTAAAATTTTGAATTGGTGAAATTTTCATAAAAAATACTCCTACAAATAAATATCCTACACATCTGCTACAATTGTAACAGATTAAAATAAAATTAGTATATAGAAATATAAAATCGTTACAATTGTTAATCTTACACTTATAATTCTGAAAAATATTTTTGGATTTACAAAAGTTTAAAACCGGTAAAATTTTATTTTTACGGGTTTTATTTTTTCTATGAAGATATCAAATTTCAGTATTCAAAATAATTATTATAATAATTTACCTGCGCAAAAACCTGTCTTAACTCCTTTAACTGTATCTGATAGTTTTACTTTTACAGGAAATATGTCACGTTTGAGCAGAGAAACTCAATGTTCTATCTCTTATATTTCTAATGCATACAAAGATATTTTAAAAAAAATATCTGAAAAAACTCCTGAAGGTATGGAAATTATTGAAAAGGAATATAAAGATTTTAAGTCAACAAGAAGTTTAATGTTTCATAATTGTGGAGAAAATAAAACTTCTATTCAAGTGAGAGTTCCTGATGGGAAAGATGGAAAAGATTTTATAAAAATCGTTGTAAAAAAGGGAAATAATTTTGTTGATGATAGGGTAATATTGGATTCTTTTACTATAAAAAATTTTGATCAGCTTATAGAAGATGAGAATAAAAATAGAGTTTATATTTTCCCTGATAAAGTTGATGTAATGGAATTTGATAAACCTATTGAAAATAGATTACAGAATGTTTTAAATGATTTAGATTGTGCAATGTTAAAGTTTAGAAAATTTTTGACTAAATATGATGGCATGTATTTAAAACCTGAAATATTTTCATTAGATTCAAAACAACTTAATAAATTGAATAATATTAACGCTTTATATAAAGAAACTGATGAAGTTTTGAAGGGTTTGCCTCATAAATTGGCATTAAAATTAAAAGGTGAATATGGGGATTATAAACTCCAAGCTGCTCAACCTATACATGTTTTAAAAAATATTGGTGAAAATCAAAATCAAATTGTTTATAAAAAATTAAATCATCCTGAACATGGTGAGTTAACCAGAATAATGATATATGATAAAAATGATGAAATAATTGACGGCTTTCTTCTTAAAGAAGATGAGGGATTAATTGTTTCTAATTTTAATCCGAAAAATTTTAGTATAATTCCTCCAAAACTTTTGTATCACGATAAAACTTCTATAAAAGAGGTTTTACCAAAATTGGAATTATATATTTCTGATTATGAGAAAAAACTTGATGAATTTAATAAATTTATTTCCAAAAAATTATATGAAAGATCATTAGCTCCTGTAATTGGAAAGTTAAGTGGAGATCTTGGAGCTGATATGATAAAAATTGATACTACATATCAGCAAATATCTGAAAAATTAGCTTCAATGAGTGCACCAATAGTTTCAAAGAAAAAAAATTCTTATCCAAAATGGAATGGAGTTGCAGGACAGCGAGGTTTTGCATTCAAAATTTCAGACGATGAACAAGTTTCTATTTTGAAAATGAAAAATACAAAAGGAAATAATATTACTCGTTTATGTTTTTCAAAAAATGGAGAAGATAAATATTTCTTGATAAATCAAGATATGGTTATTAAAAATTTTAATCCGAAATATCCGACGATTATTCCTCCGGAATTAAAATATTATAGTGATATTGAACTCGAAGAACTTGGTCTGGAGCCTTTTTTGAAAAAAGCTGCAGAAGAACTACAAGAATTCAAAACATATATTGAAACTCCTATACCTAAAAAGGTACCTGAAGTTAAAGAGATTAAGATAACAGAACCGAAGAAAGCAGACAAAAAGGAAGTTACTCCTCCTATAAAAAAAGAAAAGATAGTAAAAATAAAACAAAAACCTCTTTCAAAAACTAAAGAATATAAAGAATTGATGAAAGAATGCAATGAGAAATTAATGCAAGCGATGAAAAATGCGGAAAAGGATTTGCAAGGATTTAATAATGTAATGCAAGAAATTCAAAGTAAAATTGCAGGATTCTTTACAAAAACAGAACAATAAGTTTATTGTTTAATTTCTTTTTTCCATTCTATGTAAAAATAAATTGCAAGGATAAAATATACTCCCCACATTAGAATTGTAGAATATGCTTTTGTCCCTGAAAAAATGACTAAATCCAACCACATTATAAAAGATAATCCGTTTACTACCATCCATACAATCCATTGTTCTATTGCTCGCCTTACGGTCAAATACATTCCAAGGATTGATAAAAATGTTGTGATGCCGTCAATTATCGGGCTTTTGTCATTGAAATAATGTAAAATTAAAATTGTAATTATACAGCCTATAAATCCGATTATGCTTATTATTATTTGTTCTTTAAGATTTAGTTTTATTTTGACAATTTCTTTTGATTCTTTTTTCAGGTGTTGCTTCCATTTAAAAATTCCTAAAATTTGCATTGGAATGTAATAGCAAAGGTAAAGCAACATATTTCCCCATAGTGCATTTTTAAATGAAAGGAATATATAACAACTTGAGCCTAAAAGTCCGAAAAAATAACAGGAAATTTTGCCTTTGCCTGCAATAATTGTGTACAAAATTCCGCAAATGGCATTAATTATTGCCGCAGGATTATCTTTTAGAACTATTGCATTTATGAGAATTATTGAAAAAACTATTATCAAACCTATTATTTCAAAGTTTTTCCAGCCTTGTAATTCTTTTTTTATAAATTCTGTGATTTTCATTATGAGCATTGTATAATGAATTGAGATGAAAGTACAAGCGATTTACAATAGCAAAATATTAAAAAAGGGATTGGAATTTGCAGCAGATAACGGCTCATTATTTGTAGCATCAGCGTCTTTAGCATTGTCTACTGTTGCTCGTCCGCTTGTAATTATGGGAACGCCTGATACTGACAAAGAAAATAAAAAATATGCTTGTGCAAAATCCCTTGCATCAAGTGCTGTTGGGTATTTGTTAATGCTTGGTGCTTCTTTGCCTGTATCTAAAGCGATTAAAAATATTGATAAAACACCTGGTAAGTATTTAAAAAATTCTACTATTGATGCTTTGAAGGCTGGTGAAAAAACACTTGCAAAATCAAAACGTTACAGTTTTGCAACTCAATTATTTAAATTAGGTCTTGGTTTTGTAATCGCAGTTCCAAAATCTATTATGACTTGTGCTTTGATTCCGCCTTTTATGTCAAAAATTTTCCATAAACAAGATGAGAAAAAACCTAAAAAACAGGTGTCTTTTACAGGTTTGTATAACAACGGAGTTGAAAGTTTATCAAGACGTTTTGGGAAAATAATTGATACAAAACCTGTTCAAAGAATGGCTGAAAAATTCCATAATACAAATTTTGAACAACATATAATTTCTTTGACAGATGTTCTTGCAACAGGTGCTTTTATTCATCAGACAGCTAAAAGTAAGGGGATTGAAGAAAAGCGGAAAAAAGCATTGATGTACAATGCTGCAATTTCTACAGGTTTGTGTATTGCAGGCGGGTACGCCTTAAATAATTTACTTGAGAAACCGACTGAAAAATTTATAAAGAAATTTTCAGAAGTAAATAAAAATTCACCCAAACTGGATAAGTACATTGAGGGAATAAAAGTTGTAAAACCTGCGTTAATTTTAGGTGGGATTTATTATATTGCAATCCCGATAATATCAACTTTTTTAGCAGATAAATTTGACAGAAAAAACTTAATGAAGGAGGGTAATAATGAATTATTTGGAGATAAAATTACAAGGTCTTGATAAAGATGGTAATGAAAATGAATATACTTTAGCTGATTTTAAAGGGCAAAAAGTTGTATTGTATTTCTACCCTAAAGATAATACGTCAGGCTGCACACAAGAGGCTTGTGATTTTAGAGATAATATGAACAGAATTACATCTTCTGCAACTGTAATTGGCGTAAGTCCAAATGATATTAAAAGTCATAAAAAGTTTAAAGAAAAACAGGATTTAAATTTCCTTCTACTTTCAGATTCTGAACATACATTATCTGAAGCTTTTAATGTTTGGAAAGAAAAATCTATGTATGGTAAAAAATATATGGGGATTGAACGTTCAACATTTATTCTTGATGAAAATGGGAATACCATTCAAGAATGGAGAAAAGTAAAAGTGAACGGGCATGTAGATGAAATCCTTAAATATTTAAATAATTAATCAGGTCTTTTTAAGCTGTACGGTGTTTCATATTTTAGCGGTATAAGTTTTAGGTTGTCGATTTTTGTTTGAATTTTTTTGACAAAATTCTTATTATTTATTTTGGCAGGGCTTTTTATCAGAGTCCATAATTCTCCACCGCTTAGTTTTTTACCTGTTAATTTTTTTTCATCAATTCTAAATTGAAGATATGCTTCAGCGTATTTAAGTTGTTCTTCTCTAGGGAGATTAATATATTTTTCCATAGTGATATTTTTATCAAGTTTGCAATTTTTCCCTTGAGTTTTAAATGCATATGCAGTAACTGCTTTTAAAGCAGTATTATCCATTTGAATTAATCCATGATATTTTCCGCCATCTGCTTTAGGGTTGAAACGTGATTCGTTAAACATTAAGGCTGCTAAATCTTCAGGATTGCAATTAAGTCTTTTAGACATAGCTGTTATTTCATCAAAAAATTCTTGAGAAAGATTATGGACAACATTTGTCCAGCTGTCATGGAGTTCTTTACTAATATTTTTTTCTTGTTTTGCCTCTATAGGTTCAGCAGGTTTTTTGAAATTAAAAATAGGTCTGAACATTGGAAGTTCATATTTTAATTCCGGGAATTTTATAGAATCAGGTCTTAATGGCCCTATTCCTTGAATATTTTTATCGTTACTCATAAAAGCATTAACCTTTCTTACGTGATATTAATACGTCAGAAAGATTGAAGAACTTTAGATATTATTAAATAACTGTTACAATTTAATATTTTTACCGAGTTCTTTAACGGTTTTAATATCTTCTTCAGGAGCTTTTCCAACAGTTGTAAGATAATTACCTACCATAATTCCTTCTACACAACTGTTTAGTGCTTTGCGTTGATTTTCTTCAGATAATCTCATTCTCCCGCCACAAAAACGTAAAATTGAATTTGGATTTGCAATTTTGAAAATTGCTAAAGTTCTTAATACATTTTCTTCATCAATTTTATCGTGATAATTTTCAAATGGAGTCTCAGGTATTGGCATTAAAATATTGATAGGAATTGAATCAGGTTGAATTTCTGCAAGTTCAAGAGCCATTTCAATTCTTTGTTCAACACTTTCTCCCATACCTAAAATTACTCCGCAGCATAATTCCATTCCATATTTTTTCACTAATTTGCAGGTGTTTAATCTGTCATCAAAGCTGTGAGTTGTGCAAATGCTTGGGTAGTATGATCTTGATGTATTGATATTGTGGTGAAATCTTTTTAGTCCTATTTCAGATAATTTTTTTGCTTGTTCTTCATTTAAAATTCCGATTGAAGCACAGCTTTTTAGTCCGTCAATTTTATTTACTTCTTCAATCATTTTTAATATAGTGTCAAAATCACTTTCATCAGGAGTTTTCCCTGATGTAACAATTGCAAATCTTGATGCTTTGTGTGATTTCGCTTCTAATGCGATTTTTTTCACTTCTTCTAAAGAAACAAGAGGATAGGATTCAATATTTGTGCAGTAATGAGAACTTTGAGCACAATATTTGCAGTTTTGTGAGCATTTTCCGTTTCTTGCATTAATTAGTGAACAAAATTCTATATCTTTTTTAATATATTTTGATGCTGTTTCTAAAAGTGTATCTAAATCCTCATTATATAGTTTGATAAGCTCATCTTTATTCATCTTAAATCCTCTGGCATTAATCATATATCCTTAATTGACTAAAGTCAAATCATATGTTAAAATTGGCTCACAAAGGAGCAGAATATGTTTTGTCCGAACTGTGGTAAACAAATTAAAGATTATGATAATTTTTGCAGATATTGTGGAATTGATTTAAAAAATGACAATTTCCCGCAAGAGCAAGTTAAAGAAGAATTTGTCGAAAAAACGGTACATCCTGAATTAGAAAAATCGGATGAAGCTAAGAAAGAATATACTCTGCCTGATGACAATGCAGAAGAACTTGTATTGTATGATATTAAAAAACATTGGATGGCACTTTTTTGGCCTATTGTTATGACGCCTGTGTTTTTTATTTATTTTTGGACAATATTTTTAAATACGCATAGTTTTTTAAGCTGGGTAATAGTATTTTTATTATTGCTGCCTATTGTGTATCCTATTTTAAGATTTAATTCAGATAAAATTATCATTACGACTAAATATGCTCATATTAAAATTGGAGTTTTAAACCCTGAAGAAATTGATATTCCTTTGAATAAACTTAATATGATTGATATTTACCAGACTACAATGGGTAGAATACTTGATTATGGTATGCTTTCTCTTACGTATAAGTCTGAAAGATTTGATTATAGTTATATTAAATCCCCTGAAAATTTGCAATATATAATTGATGATCCTGCAAGGTTTGTGCAAGAAGCATTAGAAGAGGATGATGAAATTCCTGTTAAGGATTAATTTTCTAATTCTATTTTATATTTTCAAATTTAACTTTATTTGAATATAAATTATCGATTAATTGAGCAATATTTTCTTTATCTTTTTGAGGAATTGTTTTTATATTGTCATAACATCTTGTAGGAATTTTTACAGGTTCTATTGGTTTGTATTCTAAATTTTTGTTATTTACCCAACTTGTTACTTTTTCTGTGACAGGGTCTATTTTTTTTATTATGCTAACAGTTTTGCCATCACGTTTATATATTGATATTGTAATGATTTTACCTGTTTCGATATCATATTCTTGAATTGATGAAATTTTAGTTTCGTCTTTTACATTAAAGTTAATAGTACGAATTTTTTTACCTGTTTCTACATCATATTCATCTACAGATTTATATAAAACATAATTAATGGTGCGGATTTTTCTACCTGTTTTTCTGTCATATTCATCAATTGAGCGAATTTTTTTATCGTTGAAGTAGTCGAAGTGTGTTGTTTTAATTTTTGATCCTGTTTGAGTATCAAATTCAATAATTCTATCAACAGATTTACCGTTTTTACGGTATACTACTTCTTCTCTTGTTTCTGGATGCATATTGGAATAAAGAAGTTTTAAATGAGAATCTTCTGTTTCAGATTTGTGTGGTAACACTTTGTGAATAGCAGTTAGTAGTTTCATTTTAAATTTCTCCTACATATATAATACATGATAAAATATTTTTTACTATTTTATGTAAAGTATTATACATTATTAAAATTAGTAACATATTACCCGACACGGCAAATTGTTATATAGTAACATATTAACTTCTTTTTGCTAAAAGTTTCAAGAAAGTTTTGTAATCAGTTCCCCAGCTTGCCATAGCATTTAAAACCGTAGCAAGGCTGTATCCTACATCTGTGAGAGTATATTCTACTCTGGGTGGGATTTGTGGGAATACTTCTCTTTTGACAAGTCCGTCATCTTCCATTTGCCTCAAATTATGAGTAAGGACTTTTTGTGAAATTCCGCTGCAGGATTTTTTTAATTCCCCGAAACGCTTTGTCCCATTTAGCAAATCCCTTATAATTAAGATTTTCCATTTTTCCCCAATAAGTTTTAATGTTGTTTCCACAGGACATTTAGGTAGTTCTTTTAATTCCATAAAACCTCAATTAGTATCTTTTGGTAAGTAAGGATATTTTTATCCTAACAAATTTCAAAAAAAAAGTCAAAAAAAAGATCGCTAGTTGCGATCTAAATAGTTAATTATAGCTTTTGCAAATGCTTCACTGGATTGAAAATTTTGTCCTGTAATTAAGTTTCCGTCTTCAGTTATATTTACTGCACCGATGTCGCATTGGACGAATTGCGCTCCTGCATCTTTTAGTGTGTCTTCCAAGTAATAAGGAAGCAAATTTTCTTTATTGTAATAATGTTCTTCTTCATTTGTAAAACAAGTTAATTTTTTGCCATTAACAAAAGAAATTCCATTTTTTACTGCTGATAAAAGCCCTGCAGGTCCATGACAGATTGCTGCAATAAGTTTATGTTTTGTAGAAAAATCGTTAATAATTTCTCCAAGTGTGTTATTTTTGTACAAATCAAGCATAGGTCCATGTCCTCCTGGCAGAACCAGAGCATCGAAAGATTTATAATCTATTGAATCTAATTTGTCAGTTTTTTCAAGTGCTTTTTTAGCTTTTTCCCATTTAATTTCATTTTCCAAGTTTTCGCTTTCGGGATCTATTGGTGCTTGACCACCATTTGGGCTTGCAACTGTAACATTATAACCTTTTTCGATAAATGCAAGATATGGTATTGCAAATTCTTCAAGCCATAATCCTGTTTTATGTTTGTTATTAAACTCATTTGCACTTGTCACAACCATTAATATATTTTTTATTGGTGTTTCAAAATGGCACATTTCACAAAATTCTGTTTCGCAAATTTCTTTATCTTTATTATTTTCAGACATAAAAAATTTCCTCCTTTTAAGATTAATGAAATCATGAAAGGAGGAAATCTACATTGGTAATAATAACTATATAATTTTATAAATCAGATAATAAATTATTGATGAAATAATCATACAAGCAGGTATTGTAACTACCCAAGCAATTACGATATTTCCAACAACTCTCCATTTTACGGCGTGTGCATGGAATGTGGAACCTACTCCCATAATTGCTGTTGAGATAACGTGTGTTGTGCTCAATGGAATTCCAAAATGAGATGCTGCCAAAATTAATCCTGCAGCAGATGTTTCAGCTGCGAAGCCATGGATAGGTTTAAGTTTAATAATTTTATGTCCCATTGTTTTGATAATTTTCCAACCGCCATTCATTGTACCTGCAGCCATTGTAAGAGCACAAGCTATAATTACATAAATCGGGATTTCAAAATCCCCTGTAGGGCTTCTATGAAGAACTCCTCCTGCTAGTAATGCAAGTGTGATTATACCCATAGTTTTTTGAGCATCATTTGAACCATGGCTTAGTGCCATAAGTCCTGATGATAATAATTGTAATTTTCTAAATTGTTTGTTAACAGTTTGTGGAGTTTCTCTAAGAACAATTACAACCCAAGCTATTAAAAGCATTAAAGTAAAACCAACGCAAAATCCCAATACTGGAGATGTAAACATTGGAATTATTACTTTATCTATAAGTGTATGGAAATGTACAACGTCAATTCCTGCTTTTACTATTGAAGCTCCAAGTAATCCTCCGATTAGTGCGTGTGATGAACTTGATGGAAGTCCAAGCCACCATGTGAATAAATTCCATATAACAGCAGCTAAAAGTGCACAAAATATTACGGTTAAAGTTATTAAATCAGCATTTACAATACCTGATCCGATAGTTTTTGCAACGTGAGTACCGGTTAGAGCTCCAATAAATTCTAAGCTTGCTCCGAATAGTACGGCTTGTTTTGGAGAAAGAACTTTTGTAGATACAACGGTTGCAATTGCGTTTGCACAATCATGAAATCCGTTGATAAACTCAAATGCTAAAGCAACTAATACAACTGCTATTAAAAGTAAAATAGTTATACTCATTTTTTACCTTGCCTAACTTTGTTTTAATACTACATTCAGGATTGTATCTGATACATAGAAACAAGCATCAAAAGCGTTTTCAATTTCTTTGTACATATCTCTTAATTTGATTACATCGAGGGCTTCATATTGACCTGAAAATAAATTGCCCATAGCTCTGCGGTGAATTTCATCTCCGTGAGATTCAATTTCTTTCATTTCAATATTGAGTTCTGTAATTTCTTCAACATCAGATACTTTTTTGAATTGTTTTATAATTTCTCCGAGTTTTTCTGTAGCTTGTACCAAAGTTAAAGCCTGTTCTTTCATTTCTTCAGTGTAATTATTTAATCTGTACACTTCTAAATTAAGACAGGCTTTTACAATTTTTTTAGTTATTTTATTTAATTGTACTGCGATTGTTTGAATATCTTCTCTTTCAATCGGGGTAATAAAACTTTTATTTAACTGTTTTAGGCAGGCTTTATATGACAGTTTTCCTTTCCTTTTATATTTTAGAGCTTTTTCTTTGTACTCATCATTTAAATGATTGTGCATAATCTCATCATATAGTTTTGCTGTTTTCAAACAAATTTCTGCACTTTCCTGAAAGTATGTAAAAAACATTTTATCTTCAGGAGGCATAATGTACGACATTAAATTGAATTTTGGCATGATATAAATCTCCTTTTCATACACACACGCCAAGCATAACCAAAAAATAATTTATTTAAAAGTACATGTTTACAAATTTTAATGCTTATTTTGTTTGCAATTTTCAGGCTCTGAATGGATTATAATTGTAGAAGCCCCTAGTTTTTCTTGAATTAATGCTTCAATTTCATCACATATATTATGACAATCATAAATTGTCATATCGTTTGGAAATTTCATTGTGATTTCAATATCTGTAGAAGGACCTGAGCGTCTTGCTTTTAAGTTTTTATAGCCTTTTATGCATTTGTTGTCATATGAATTTATTATATCTTCAATAGCTTTTAAATCTTTAGCAGGTAATGATCCGTCTAATAAATCGTTTAAGGTTTCTTTGGAAATTGAATATCCTGCCTTTACGATAAACAATGCAACACAAATTGCGATTATAGGGTCTAGAATATTTATTCCTGTTATTTTTATTAGAATTAACCCTGCCATAACGCCTAATGATGAATATACATCAGTTCTCAAATGTTCGCCGTCAGCAAATAAGGATACTGAATTTGATTTTTTTGCAACGTGAAAAAGGTAGGCACTAACTAAAATATTTGCAACGACTGCAAATAACATTACATAAATGCCTAAAGTTGTATCCATTTCAGAATTTGCACCGAAAAATAACTTTCTGCAGGCTTCGTAAATAATGTAAAAAGCTGCAAAAATAATTAATCCGCCTTCAATAAATCCTGACATGTCCTCATATTTTCCATGTCCGAACGGGTGGCATTCATCTGCAGGTTCTGAAGATTTCATCACCGCAAAAAATGTTAAAACAGAAGCTAAAAAGTCGCTCAATGAGTGAATTGCTTCTGAAATTATACTGATTGAGCCTGATATAATTCCTGCTATAAGTTTTAAAATAATAATTATGGCATTTGATGAAATTGATAATCCTGCTGCCAATTTTTTTTCGGTTAAAATATTCATATCTTTACTCTTTTTTTTATTTTTAAATAATTTTTTATAATCTGGATTCTTTCGGGCTATCACCCTCAGAATGACTTATATTGTAGGCTGGCTTGTTGTTAATTGTGTCATTGCGAGGCTTTAGCCGAAGCAATCTAGCTTATATTTTTTTCAAACATTTTAACATATTTTTTGTATCTTTATCAACCCTTAGCGATTCACATATTTTTTGAATACTTTTGTTAAATGTCCAATTATCAAGTTTTGAAGTCTTTAAATATTTGTGAGTTTTTTCGGGCAATTTAATATAACATATTGAAAGCGCCCATGCAACACTCATTTTTGAATAATATCTGTCATCTTTAAAATTGTCGATTAATTTTAAGATTTTTTCAATATATTTTTCTTCAATAAAATGAGATAAAAGCATTACATACCCAAAACGCAGGTCATATTCTTTGTCGGATTTAAAATATGGTTGTATGAATTCCCATACTAATTCTTTATTTTGATTTGTAAATTTAAGACTGTTGCAAAAAGTGTCACATACTGCCCAGTTATCAATTTTAGGAATAAAATTTTTGACATATTCAAGAATTTCTTCAGGATTTTTTTTAATAAGTCCGATAATCATTCCCTGAAGCATCACTTCTTCCATAAATTCACATTGTTGCTTGTTGACAAATTCTTCCCATTCCCCGCTTTTATAGATTTCTTTTGCAATTTTTCTTAAAGTTGGTAATCTGACACCAAGTATATTGTTAATATTTGGAATTAGTGAGGCTGAAAATTTTTTATAATCAGGGTCTGCTTTTTCAAGAATTTTAGCTTTTATATCCATAGATTGATTTTAGCATGAATTGAAAAATACAGATAATTTTTATTTTGCTAATCAATAAACTCCCAGTGCAATCCATAAGCTGTTTTGCGTTTTTTGTTGCATACTTCTTTAATTCTATTGTATGCATCATAGCTGTATGAGAGACCTTTTTGGATTAACATATCATTAGCATCTTTTGCATTTTCAAAAATTTCTCCTGTTTCGATACATTTAACTTTTTTAGATTTGTTTTTAAAAGACTGATAAGGTTTAATAATATTTTTAATTCTAATGAACATATCTTTACTTACTCTATATGTTTCTGAATTTTTCCCATTAATTGTTAATTTGATAATGTAAGGTGTTTTGGTAATTTTTTCGTTTGTCATAATAATTTCCTTTATAGTTGCTATACATTTAACATTTATAATAATACACCAAATATTTAAATTTATACGTTTAACGTATACATACTACGTTAAACAGAGTGGTGATTGATAGAAAAATAACATAATATGTTTAATATGGATGGTAATGATATAAAAAAGATTTTTGGTTCATCTGTTCAAGAAATAAGAAAAGCTAATGGTATAACTCAAGAAAAATTAGCAGAACTTATTGGGAAAGATAAAAATACAATCAACCGTATAGAAACAGGTATCAATTTTGTAACTGGTGAAACTTATGCTGATTTGTGTAATGTATTAAATGTCCATCCAAGTATTTTAATGACACAAAAACCTGTATTTCTTTTGCAGGAACATATAAATTATACAAATGAAATTAATCAATTACTAAAAACTTTTCCTCCAGAAAAATTGAAAGATATATATAATATTTTATTAGCAATGAGTAAATAATTAATTTAGTTTATACTCTTTTTAAAAGCACGACAGCGTTAGCTTCTATTGCAAGTTCTTGGCCTACTGCGTCCATTTTTTCATTGGTTTTTGCTTTGATTGAAAGTCTATCAGGTTCGATTGAAAGAATTTGTGATAAAACTTCTTTCATTTTCGGGATATAAGGCATCATTTTAGGCTGTTGAGCTATAATGTTGCTGTCTATATTTTCGATTGCATATTTTTTTTCTTTAATAAGTTTATAAACATCTCTTAAAAGTACAGTACTGTCAGCATCTTTGTATAAATCGTCAGTGTCAGGGAACAGTGTTCCAATATCAGATAGAGCAAGTGCACCAAGCATTGCATCAATTATTGCATGGATTAATACATCAGCATCTGAATGTCCGAGAAGTCCTTTTTCATGGGTAATTTTTACCCCGCCGATTATTAAATCTCTTCCTTCTGTGAGTTTGTGAATATCGTATCCCAGACCTATTCTATACATTTTTACCTCATATTACATATTTTTCAATAGCTTTTACAAAACCGTCATTTTCAACGGTGTCAGTTATGTAATCGGCACATTCTTTTAATTCAGGTGTTCCGTTGCCCATTGCAACTTTAATCCCGCCTGCTTTTAAAAGTTCTATATCATTATTTTGATCGCCGATTGTGAGAATTTCTTCTTTTTTCAATCCCCATTTTTTTGCTAAAAATTCAACTCCGAGAGATTTTTTTGCTTGAGCACTTCCTATTTCGCAAAAATAAGGAGTTGATTTAACTATGTATAATTGGGGGAATTTCTTTTGCAATTCTTCTACCCAGCCTGTAACTCTTTCTGCATCATTGTAGTCAATTGCAAGAATTTTATTGACATTTTTTATTTCTAAACTGTCAAATGAGCATACTGTGTATGATACAAATTTGCCGTCAGTGTATTTTTTAACGCAATCGTTATCTTTTTCTACATACAATTTATCATCAATGTATAAATTTATATGAATATTATTATCTCTTGCCCATTTAATAATTTGTTTTGCAATTTCAGAATCCAAGTTTTGTTGATATAAAGTATTGCCCTCGCAATCTTTAATTAGTCCGCCTTGATATGAAACAACAGGTGTTTTAAGTCCTAATTCATCTGTTATATGATGAGTAGCACAATGCATTCTGCCTGTTACGAGTACAACTTTAACATCTTTTTTGCAAAGATTTTTGATACAATTTTTTACACCGTCAGAAAATCCGGTATCCCATTTTACGATAGTGCCGTCAATATCAGTTGCAACCATTTTAATTTTTTTTTCAGCAGACATAATTTATCCTTTAATTTGGGCTCTCATTAATGCACAAAGTGTTTTTGCATCATTAATTTCTCCGTTATCAATCATTTTTAAAACGTCATCATATTTATATTCAAATGCTTGAATAATTTCGCCTTCATCAGGGTGGCAGTGAGTAAATTCTAAATCTTCAGCTTTGTATAAATATAATTTTTCATCACTATATCCGGGTGATGTGTATACATAGCCTAAATCAGTCCATTTATTTGCACAATAGCCTGTTTCTTCTTCCAATTCTCTTTTTGCAGCTTCAAACGGATCTTCTCCGATTTCAAGTTTACCTGCAGGCAATTCATACAAAACTTCTTTCATTGGATATCTGAATTGTTTAACTAAAATAATTTTATCTTCTTTTTTAGCTAAAATTACGACACCACCTGAATGTTTGACAACTTCTCTAAAGCTTTCTTGTCCTGTTGAAAGTTCAATTTTGTCTTTATAAAGCTTTACTACTCTTCCGTCAAAAATTAATTCTGATTTAATCGTTTTTTCCGTAAATTCCATAATTAAATATTACCACGAAAATTCTTACAAAGCTCTAATAATAGCTTTTATGTTTATGTCAGTAACCTTTAGTAATGCGATAGTTCTTGCAGTTTCATCGAAATTGCCTAATTGTTTTAAAACTTCTGCAGTTTTTAGAATTAGTGTTTGGTTGTTTGATTTCAAAAGCTCTCTAATTGCAAGTACATCTGTTGCAAAATCAAGCGCAGTAAAAACTAATGGACTATTTTCATTTAGTTCAGCATTGATATGCTTTTCTAACTCTTTTTTATTTGCACTTTTTAAAAGTTTTTTAATATCGTTAATTTCATTTTTTGTGTTTTTGTCTTCATCAAATAAATATTCATCATTTTCAGTCAAAACTTCAAATTTTTCTTGAGCATTTAAAATTACAATTGCAGTTTTGCTGTCATCATGGTTATTAATTAACTTTTCAAATACTTCAAACAGCTCAAAATCAAAAACGCATGAAAGCGGAAGGATTTCTCCGAGTCCGTTAATTATGTAATTGATTGCTAATAGTGTATTTTCATAATATTTATCAAGTAAATCAAATAAATTTTCGAGATAAGGTATTTCACCTGCAATATTTTCAGGCATTGTAGAATTTTTCATTGTTTCAAAAATTGCAGGAATAGCTTTTTTGTCCCCATATGCCACCAAAAATTTTACGGCTGACAATTTTTCAAAATCATCACCGTTATTCAATTTTGTAATTGCAATATTATATGTTTCTTTATCTTGCCATTCTCCAAGTGCTGAAGCACAATTATGGGCAAGATAGTCATTTTCTGAATATGAATTAATTTTCAAATATTTATAAGCAAGAGGATCTTGAATTTGTCCGAAATATTTTGCGGCATAAATTTTTTCTTCTATAGTGCCATTTTCAAATTTTTCAAGCATTAAATCCGTTAAATCTTCATCAGCATGTTTTACGAGAGCTGAAATGATTACATCTTCATAATACGGAGAATAGTATTTTAAAAACTTGATTAAATTTTTATAATTATTTTCATTAATTTCTTTTGCAATTCTTTGGGCAACATTGTCTTTTACAAAATCAAACAAAAAACTATCATTATCAACGAGCTCTTTAAAAAGTTCAGTATCACAATCATTGATAAGGTGTTTTGCAACGGCTTCGTAGCCGAATTTACCCGTAAGTTTTTTTAATTGTTCAGACATATAAATAGGTTTCCGTATAAAATGGGTTTAATAATTAATCCAAATAGAATACAGTAATAACTTTATGACCTTCTTCAGCGTATTGAACTGCGTTATGCAAAGTTTTACTTGTATGAGACAAGAAACAAATTAATTGGTTACAATCGTCAATAATTTCTCTGTTGCAAACACGAGAAGCATCAGCTAATGTCATCATTGCTCTGTCAGGATGTTCGATGATATTTGGAACTCCGATAAGTTGATTTTGAACATCAGAAGGTTGCTGACCGATTGTCTGAGGTAAAATAACTTTTAATTTATCAGGATTAGCTTTCATAGCGCCTCTGATAGCAGCAGCGTTTGTTCCAGAAGAACCGCCTGATGTAATAATTGTATTTCCTTGAGTTACAAGAGCTGTAGCAAGTGTCTCAATCATTTGTTGATGAGTAATTGGAAGATTACGGCTTCCGATAATTGCAATTTTCTTTGCAGATTGTTGAATTGTAGCTAATTCCATTGCTAATTCATCTACCGTATCAGGTGAATCTGACGATACTGTGTCCATGTCATCAATAGGTACAACAATTGAATTTTGTTTTTCTTTATTTTCGTCTTCAGAACCCATAAAAATATTCATCATGTCAGTTTCCACCATTTTTCCTACTTTCTAATTGCAATCTATATATTTTTAGTTTATGCTGATTATATCACAAAAATTTGATTTTGGGAATAGGGATATGGAAAATATACTGGATAATCTTAACAAAGAGCAGAGAGAAGCTGTTCAAACAATTCAAGGCCCATTGCTAGTTTTAGCAGGTGCAGGGAGCGGAAAAACAAAATTACTTACCTCAAGGATTGCTTATTTAATTCAAAACGGTGTAAAACCGAGAAATATTTTAGCGGTTACATTTACCAACAAGGCGGCTAAAGAGATGAAAGAACGTCTTGGAAATATTTTGGGTGAAAATGTTGTTAAATATATGTGGGTAGGCACTTTTCACGGTATTTGCGGAAGAATTTTACGAGAAAATATTGAAAATTACAGCTTTCAATCCGGTAAAAAATTAGATAAGAATTTTTCTATTTACGATGAAAATGACAGTAATGCTGTTATTAAACAAGCTATAAAAAAATTAAATTTAGATGATAAAGTATATCAGCCTAAACTTGTAAAATCAGTAATTTCTAACGCAAAGAATAAAATGCAGGACGCTTATACATTTGCGACTTTTGCTAGAGATTTTAAATCTCAAAAAATTGCGTCAATTTATGAAGAATATGAAAATGCTTTGAATAATAACAATGCAATCGACTTTGATGATATGCTTCTTTTGACAGTAAAACTGCTTGAGCAATGCAAAGAAGTTCGTCAATTGTATTATGACCGCTTCCAACATATTCTTGTAGATGAGTTTCAGGATACAAACATGGCTCAATATAAGCTGATTAATATGTTATACACAAATCTTGAGCCTGAAATTCCTGATGAAAGATCATTATGTGTAGTAGGTGATGTTGACCAATCCATTTACAGCTGGCGTGGTGCTGATTACACAATTATTTTGAATTTCCAAAAAGATTTTAAAAAGACTAAATTAATAAAATTAGAGCAAAATTACCGTTCAACAGCAAATATTTTGAACGTTGCAAACGCAATTATTGAAAATAATACAGAGCGTGTGGACAAAGTTCTTTATTCGCAAAAAGGTGACGGTGAATTAATTGATTATTACGAAGCTCAAGATGAAGCTGATGAAGCAAACTTTATTGCAAGCAGAATTAAACAGGATTCAGGCGGGGATTATAACCGTTACGCAATTCTTTATCGTACAAATTCTCAATCCCGTGCACTTGAAGAAGCATGTATGGCAGCAGGAATTCCATACAGAATTTACGGCGGTTTGAAATTCTATGACCGTAAAGAAATCAAAGATATAATTGCTTATCTTAAATTAATTTACAACCCTGATGATTCGCAAAGTTTCAGACGTATAGTAAACGTTCCGAAACGTGCCATAGGTGATACTACTGTAAAAGCTCTTTCTGATTTTGCTGACTCAAAAGATGTAAGTCTGTTTGAAGCGATTAAAGAAATTGAAGAATCAGAATTATCACCGAGAGTTCAATCAAAATTAAAGGATTTTGCAGAATTAATACTTAAATTTAAAAATGCAGCGGGCTCATATTCTTTGCAGGAGTTTGTAACTCTTGTTATAGAAAAATCTGGATATTTGGCAGAATTGCAATCTCAAAATACTCCAGAAAGTGAAGCTGATATTGAAAACTTGCAAGAATTAGTAAACGTTGCGGGTGAATTTGTTCCTGAAGAATCTGATAATGCTTTAGGTGAATTTTTACAACAAGTAGCATTGGTGTCAGATCTTGACGGTATGGACGATATTTCAAACAACGTTACTTTAATGACTTTACACTCTGCTAAAGGTTTGGAATTTCCTATAGTATTTTTAGCAGGCTGTGATGAAGGGGTATTCCCGCATCAAAGAACATTTAATATTCCATCAGAAATGGAAGAAGAACGTCGTTTGATGTATGTAGGCGTTACTCGTGCAGAAGAAAAATTGTATCTGTCTTCTGCTAAACGTCGTCAAATGTGGGGTGAATACAAGTATTACAACCCTTCAAGATTTATTGATGAAATTCCCCGTCAACTTCTTAACTCTATCGGTTTTGAAGGGTCTACAAGCGGAACTTCAACATTCCAAAATGCTGTATCAAAAGCTAAAACAGGTTTTTCATCACGCTCACAATCTTCTAATAATTCATCAGGCGGACGTCATAATTCAGATTTTTCATATTCTGCAGCTCAATCTGACAGTTACGGATATGTAAAACCATCTTCAGGATTTGGAAAAGGTTTTGTAGCTCCGACAAGAGGACTTGCAACAGGAAATTCTCAAAGCGACAGACAAAGACAAAATTCTTCATACTACAACCAACCTCAAAGGACTCCAAGTCGTACTATTTTGGTTAAATCAAAAGAAAATAAACAGCGAGATGAAGAAAAAGTAAAAGAATTTTTCAAAGATAATGCTATAAAACGTATGCTCGAAGAAAAAAGACAAAAAGAGCGTATGCAACAGGAAGCAGAAGCAGAACGTCAAAAGAAAATGGAAACTACAACTCCTATTGAATATGTGTTTAATGAAGGGGAAAGAGTTTTCCATGACAAGCTCGGTATAGGACATATCAAAGAAGTTACTCAAATCGGTGACAGCATGATGTATACAATAGACTTTGGCCGTCAAGGTGTAAAGGCTATGGACGCAGCTTATGCAAAATTGAAGAAGTTCTAATATATTTATTTAAAAAAAGTAGTTTGGGCTGCCAAGGGTAGGACGTCTTCTAAATTGACGTAATACTGTTGCTGAATAAGGTAATTCCTCATACATTTTTAATTCTTCTGGGAATGGTGATACTTTCATTCCTGTGTATGTTTCTATAATTTTTTTGTCATATTCTTCAATTCCTGATGATTGCGTAATTTCTACATTTTTTATAGTTCCGTCTTTTGTGATAATACATTTCATTACAGGTTCTTGTGGAATGTATGAGTAGATTGTCGGAATTCTATCAAATAAATAATCGCTGACTTTGTGCATGTATTTTTGATATGCTTGTTTAACTTCTTCAGGAGGCTCAACAGGCATGATGGACATTCTTGCTGTTTGATATCTTTGGACTTTGTGTTGAAATCCGCTTGTCATTACGATATTTGCAAGGTTTGATTCTTTCGGGAAAGGTTTGAATGGAGCTGATTTTTGGACAGCTTCAATTACAGCTTTATCAAAATTTGTTCCGCTTGCCTGTTTAACTTGAATATCGGTAACGCTTCCGTCAGGGTGTATTGTATAACTTACTGCAGATATTGCATCTTCAGGCCCTGTGTATTTGAGATTACTTTTTACTATATTTTGAACTTCTTTGCCGTATTCATCAACAAATTTATTTACGTTAAAATCATCTGCAAATGCAAAATTGTTTATTGTGAATAATAATATTAATATATAAATTATTTTTTTTATCATTATTTTCTCCCAATTAACGAGCAAGCATATATAAAATTGAAGATCCAATTGACAGACCGTATAAAATCCAATTAGAGAATATTTGGTTTTCCGGATCTTTTAAATCAACATAGAAACCTAATTCTTCTGCATCAATATTTGGCGGAAATGGTGGAAATGTCAATCTTTGTAAACATTCTTCTACTTGTTTTTCATTTATTTGATTATTTGCATAGTCATATAGAGTGTAATTTTGTATTTTGCCGTCTTTCTTTATAGTAAAAAATATTTTTGCTGTACGCATGTAATGCAGACCGATATTTGGGACATTGCCAAGTGTATATGAAGCTACAGTTTTTGCGTATTTGTTATAATATTGACGAAGATATTTGTTCAAATTATAAAAATCTGCTGTAAATGCAAATTTTTCAGTTGGTGCATTTTCATAAGCAGGATATGAATTATATCTTACGGCATTTATTGTGTCTTTATCAATTTGTTCTGAACCTGAAGATTCAATGATTGTAATGTCTTCTAATTTCCCGTTTTTGTTCATTAAAATAAGGCATTTGACAGGTTTTATTTTAAAACTGTTAATTTCAGGCAATGTCTTTGATAGTGTAGGCATCATTTTTTTATTAAAGTAATGATAAATGTTACGGTTAGAATTTTTATTTACATAATATATTGGCAGTTTATCTCCATATATTTTGCCTGGGTATTGGCTGATTTTTATGTTTTTTAATTCTGATAATAAAATTTCAGGGTATATCTGATTAAATTCATTATAAATTTTTACTTCATTAATATTTCCATTTTTATTAACATAAAATTCAATTAAATTATTTCCATCTACTATAATTTGTTTTTCGATTTCTTCTGATATTTGTTTTGAATATTGAGTAAAGTTTTCTATAATATCTTTATGAGTCGGATTTATTCTTATGATTGTTGAAAAATATCCATTTGTTAGTATTTTATTTGGAGGCATTCCAAAAGATTGTTGTAGAATATAATTACATAATTTGTCATCATAAGCTTTATCTCCTGAAGAGTTTAATAGTCTTATGCTATTAATTTTTCCAAGTTTAGTAATTTTAAGTTCAAGTTGTACAGTGGATAAATTAATATAGTTCTCGTGTGGTATATTTTCGTAATTTTTTTCAAGTTGTTTATTAAGTTCAAGAAGGTATTTAGCTTCTTCTTTTGATTTCGGATAATTTCTGCTGACAATTTCATATTTTAGTTGTCTGTCTTTAATTTCCCATTTAACAATATATCTATAATTATTTCTTTCAAAATCCTCATATGATTTTTCAGTAGATTTTAGAGCATTGTCAATAATTTCAGCTAATTCTAAATTGTCATATTTTATAATTTTGTGCGTGTTAATACTAAAATCAGGTTTTAATTCAAAATAAATTTCTAAATTTCCTGATGGTAATTCTTGTTGGTTTTTCAGGTTTTGTTTTACTAATTGAATATAATTTGAAAACATAGTTTTTTCATTTTTTAATATAATATTTGGATTATTATCATACCCAAATGTAATATTTCCTGTTAAAAGTGCAAGAATACCAAAAATTATAAACCATTTTTTCATACATCAACCCTCTTTAATTTTTTATGAAATTTTTATTAAAAAAAGACCTTTTAATTTTATTTTCTAATTCGATTTCAAGTTTGTTCTAAAACTTGATTGATAAGTGAAGCGGTACGCTTCATTTGAAACGTCGCATCATTTTCATAGCTTTATTCATTGCATGCTTGCCAAGTTTCCCTTTGAAACCGCCAAGACCGCCCATGTTACCCATTTTACTCATGTCAGGCATGTTGCCCATTTTGCCGAACATATTTTTCATATCTGACATGCCTTTCATCATCATTCTCATTTGTTCAAACTGTTTTACGTATGTATTTATTTCTGCTAAATCCATACCGCAGCCTTTTGCAATCCGTTTTTTACGGCTTGTATTAAGCAAGTCAGGGTTTGAACGTTCTTCAGGTGTCATGCTGGAAATGAACACTTCCATTTTTTTGAATTGTTTGTCACCTTCATGAGAAATCTTATCTCTGTCATCTTTGCCTATATTAAGACCAAGCATGCCAAGTAGATTGCCCATAGAACCGAAAGCTTGCATTTGTTTTTGCATTTTCAAGAAATCGTTGTAAGAAAAGTTGTTCTTACTCATTTTTTCTTCAAGTTCACGAGCTTGTTTTTCATCAAAAACTTCCTGTGCACGTTCTACAAGTGATACTATATCACCCATTCCTAAAATACGTGTAGCCATGCGTTCAGGGTAAAAATCTTCCAGGGCATTAAGTTTTTCGCCTGTACCTGTCAATTTAATAGGTTTGCCTGTGCAGTATACAACGCTTAATGCAGATCCGCCTCTGCTGTCACCATCAAGTTTTGTCAATACAAGACCTGTAAGCCCCAATTGAGCATCGAAGTTTTCAGCTACATTTACAGCTTCTTGTCCTGTCATTGAATCAATTACAAGAAGTTTTTCAGTCGGGTGGAAAATTCTATCTATTAAAAGAAGTTCCGCCATCATATCAGTATCGATTTGTAATCGGCCTGCAGTATCTAAAATAAGTGTATTAAATCCGTTTTGATTAGCATAATCAATTGCACCGCGTACGATTTGTTGAACATCTGTGCAATCAGAGATTGTAAAGACTTCATTTTCAATTTCTTTACCAAGAGTTTGTAATTGAGAAATAGCTGCGGGTCTATATACGTCACATGCTACAAGTAGTGGTTTTCTGCCTTCTTTTTTTAATTTAACCGCAAGTTTTGCAGATGATGTTGTCTTACCTGATCCTTGAAGCCCAAGCATCATAATCATGTTTGGATTACCTGAAAAATCAAGCGGTTTAGCCTCTTTCCCAAGTAAGTTTATAAGTTCGTCGTGAACAATTTTGATTAATTGTTGAGAAGGATCAACACCTTCTAAAACTTTTTCACCTTCAGCTTTATCTTTAATAGAAGATATGAAAGCTTTTACAACACGTAAATTTACATCAGCATCTAATAATGCACGTCTAATTTCTCTGAGAGCTTCCTGCATATTATCTTGGGTAAGCTCTTTTCCTCGAGTTTTACTGATTATTTCCTGTAATTTTTCACTTAAACTATCAAACATATTTGAATTATATCATAAACTAATCTTCAATGTTATCGTAATTCATATCAGTTTTTACGTCATCTTTATGTTTGTCTTTATATTTTTCGTGCATAATTAATAAAGGTACTGAAATAGGGAATGTTAATATTGTTGCAATTCCTAAAAGACCTTTTTTAAACCCTGGTTTGTTAGATGGATCTGGGTTTTCAGGAGGGTTAATATCAAATCCGTAATCTTCCCCTACGCCAAAGTTGATTTTATCTGAAATAGGTTGTGTTATATTGTCTGCATTATTTTGTAAAAATGATTTTGTATTATTTGTTAAAAATTTTCTTACGTTAGTTGATGTGATTGATTGTATTCGCATTATAATTCCTTTATAAATTGCTTTTGCATGCATTATAAGTCGAAAAATATTTGTTTATGCTACTTTTATAGTAAAAATTTTACATTATTTTACAAATTTTTTTGTTTATAAAACATCATACATTTTTATGATTTCATTTCAAATCTCGTTTGCTAATATATAACCATACTCCTTAGAGAACTAAGATACACATATCCCTAATCAACAGCTATGCACTTCAAATGTACATAGCTTTTTTTTTATTATGTTTATTCAGGAATTTCCATGCACATACAGTGAATTCCGCCATATTGTTCCGCGAATAATTGTTTTTCTATGGCATTATTTTCCCCTGACACAAAATATACTTTGTCAACGTATGGTTTTATTTTATCTAAAAATGCTTGTTCAATACTAAATCCCGTTTTTTCTTTTATTTCATCTGTTAGTCCAAGGCTTTCATCAAGGTGTGATTTATTTGTTATGTATACAACTTCATTTTTATCGTTAATTAATACATTTGCGTTCATGTAATTTTGTAGTTGTTTTAGGAGATAAGAATTTTTATTTCCATCTTGATCTCCGAAAATTTCGAAAAGTCTTGATGGCACTTTAATAGGTTCGTAGCCTGCTTTTAGGAGTGAAGTTTCAACATCTTTCATATTTGTATAAGGATTTATGCTGAGAATTTTTTTAAATTGATTAAAATATGTAGCAGTTTTAGCAAATGGAATTCTAAATTTTTCTCTTTCATCTTCAGTTACTTTAAATGCTGCATTTTTAATACTTTCAAATCCTTTGGCAAGAGTTTCAAGCATGGTGTTATCATCAGCAATAAGTACTTTTTTCTCTTTTAGAGGTCTTAAAAATAAATCAATATGAAAATCAGCTTGAGGAATCGGATGGATATTTTTTATTTTGAATATTTGTTGTAACTCTTCAATACTGAATTTTTTTAATTCATTTTGACCGATAAGAAGTTCGTCTTCTCCTTGTTTATTTTTGGTAATAAAATAATTTCCGCCTTTAATGTGGGTTTTGGATAATATGTTTTTTAGTAATTCGCTATTTTTTTCTAATTCAAAATCATATATTTTTTTATCAATATATTCAGAGCCTTCAGGAGTTGGAATTTCTACAAATTCCTTTCCATTTTTTTTGACGATAGGAAGATTATATAGTAGATCAACATATTCTTGTTGATCTTTAACGTTCATCATTTCATGAATAAATTCTTGAAATTTGTTGTTTTTTAAATTAAAGAAATTCTTTAACGTTTCTGTTTTTGGAGAGTTTTCAAATGATAATAAAGAATCTCCAATGATTCCCCAATAATCTTGTGCCCAACAACCTTTGTTGTTTTGAGTAGATTCAAATCTGTCTGTTTTCAAACGAGGTTTTACAGGTGAATTTTCCAATAAATATACTTTGAAATTTTCAATTTCTCCAATTTTTCTCATTTCTTCCGCAATGCCTGCAAAATTTGAATTCATAACAAATCCTTTTAATCTTCTGGCATCGTATCCTTGGAAGTTAATATTTTGTTGTGTATTGTTAATTTTCATACCTAAAGGAAGTATTGTAAAAAATTTTTTTGCTAATTAAATAATAGTTTTTAATATATCTTGACAAAATATTTTGATATAATAAAATAAAGATACGTCCAAACAATCGAATGGAGGAGTGCCAGAGCGGTTGATTGGAGCAGTCTTGAAAACTGTCGTACGTTCACGCGTACCGTGGGTTCGAATCCCACCTCCTCCTAATTTTAAAAGCCACCAGTTAGGTGGCTTTTTTAGTGTATTTATTCCCAATTTTACCTGTAAATACTCAGTAATTGTAAGTTTTATTTGAAAAATTTTAGGGGTTTAGCTTACTTGTCCAACCACTTAATTATTATTAAAACTTGTCATTATTTATTTGAAATTGTTTTAATTTTGTTATATAATTCAACGAATGAAAGTCGATTTTAGCAATTTTATAAACATTGTACTAACTAACTCAAATGGTAGTCGTAAAAATTGCATTTTATTTGATTATGCAAATAAAAAGGCTGTTCATCAGCGAATTTTTTGCAATAACAAGCTTGTAAAAACAATTTATGAAAACGGTTTTATAAACTACTCACAAGAAACAGGAAAGCCTTTGCTTTCTTTCATTGAAGATTCTTCCAAAAGAATTTCTCATGTTTTTTCGGAAAAAACCGGAAAACTAAAGCATATCGTCAAAAAAGATTATTTAAACAAATCAGGCTATTATGCTAATTTCAACAAAAATGGACGGCTTAGAAGTGTAACTATACTTAAGACCGATAAAAACGATTTTAAATCAAAATATTACCTGAACCAAAATGGAGATGTTATAAAAATCAAACGTAAAAAACCTGAATGGCTCGATGGATTGGCAATTAAATACAATTATTCGACTGATGAAGTTGAATTTATCCAAAAAGATCAAAGATTTTTCCTTAAGGATTTTGTATTAAAAGAAGAAAGTCACTATAACGGTGATTTTGGGAAAAAACTTATAAAAAAAGTTACAAAATATTTCAATAGTGATAATTCAATAGATATAGAAACTACAAAATTTGCTCAAAAAGATAACAAAACCTATAAATATGATTACATAGCTTCTAGCAACACTTCTCTAATTCCTGATATTTATCAATCATTTGGGAGTAATGGATTGTCAGTATTTTGGTGGATTAAAGAACAGTTTAACAAACCTCCCAAATTACCATATTCTGTGTTTTTAAATGATAAATTTTTAGACCATTTTCCGATTAATATTTCAAAAATTGTACAGAAAGATTTCTACGAATTTATTTCCGGCAGACATTTTCTTAGGCAGTAGGTTGGGGTTTCTACCCCAACAAAAATCTTTGATATAAAATTAAAATATGAATTATAAACGTATTTTTATCAAAAATAGTTTCGTTCATATAATTATTGTTTCGTACAATCGTAAAAATATATTTATTGAAAATATAGAACTTTTACGTCTATCATTTAGAAATGCAAAACAATTTTTTAAATTTGAGATTGTAGCAATATGTATTCTGCCTAATCATATTCACATAATATTAAATCCTGACAATATTAAAGAATATCCTAAAATTATTACTTCTATAAAATATTATTTTTCTAAAAATTATAATGTTGGGGTAGAAACCCCAACCTACGGTTATTTAAATAAGGGTGAAAAAGGTATCTTTCAACGCAGATATTTTGAACATACAATTCTTTCAGAAGAAGAATTAAACAATCAAATTGACTATATTCACTACAATCCTATAAAACATAATCTTGTAAATAATGTTAAGGATTGGGAATATTCATCTTTTCACAAGTATGTCAAACAAAATTTGTATGATATTAATTGGGGAAGTTCAAAAGATGTTGAAAATATCATAAATTTAGATTTTGAATAATCAATCTTTGTGTTAATCTTGCTCAAATCATGTGTTAATTTACAATTATCTTATTTTTCCTGATTGATAACCTGTCCATAAATATATTGCAGGTAATAATTTTTCGATTCCAAGTTTTTTTATAAAAGGTATTTCTGCCATAATTAATGCTCCTGATATAACGTCTATGTTTGCTAAAGAATCTATAAATTTTACATGTCTTTCATTTTTTGTGCCTGTAGTTTTATTTATTTTATTTGATATTTTTGATGCTAAATACATACCACTAAAAATCCCTGTAAGTAATGTAAGTGCTTTTATTTTATTATTATTAGTTTGGGGAGTTAAAGCACATAATTTTAACAATGGTTTAATTAAAAGTGTTGGTATAACAGCATTGAAAAATTGGAATATTCCTTCATGTATTTTATTTGTTTTATTAGAGTTTTTATCTGCAACTATTCCTCCAGATATTCCTCCAATAATGCTGCCTGTACTGAGCATTATCATTTCTTTTTCGGCATATTTAAGTTTGTTAATAGGATTTTTTTGATATTTTGAAATTATTAATAGAGGTAATATAGTCCCGATTAAAGAACCACTTGCTATACCAATTTGACCACTTAGAGTTAATGGATCTCTTTTAGGTTTGTTGAAAAAATGATCATTTCTGTTATGTTTAAAACCGAAGGCAGAAAAGGTTTTACTTATATTATTGTTAATTTGGGGAATCATGATTAATGTTTTAACATATCCTTAATATTTTCCATAATTTTCATGCCATTTTATAATATATCGAAATATATTATTGTCAATATAAATATAAGTTGGGAAATTGATATGTTTGTTTAATGTTTAGTATTAATCCCATTGACGGGAGTTTAAGTTTTCCCTTAAACGATTATGTTGAGATAAATAATCAAGTATTCTGAAGTTTAAAAGATTTCTGTAATCTCTCATTGCTGGGGTAAAATTACCTACACTTTTTGGACTTTTTCCTTTTAATTCTTCTATTTTTTTATTTGTAATCATACCTGTTTTGTATTTGTTAGGTTTGTATACAGTCCAAGCTTCGTGAGGATAGAAAGATGATCTGCATTCATTTGTATTTTCATTAATCAACATTTGTTCAAACAAGTCTAATGGCATGTTATGGAACTCTTGTTTAATTTCTTTTTTATAAGGCATTAATTTTTCAGGTAGCTGTACTGATGGAATAGAAATTTCTTCATCATCATAATATCTTTTTTCTATATAATCCAAACAGCCTATTCCAAAAATCCTTATGGATTTTGCAAAATCTTCTAAAATGCCGTCTTCTTCTGCAATTTCAGACATGATATCTAAAAATGAACTTGCACCTTTACCTGTATCTATATAATCAGTTATTACAATTTTTTTGCCGGTTTTCTTATGCACATTTACAATATGTTGGGGGTCTGCTTGTATGCCTTTTAAGTATCGTTTATATGCTCTTTTTTCTTCAGGTGTAGGAGCATATCTATCCATGCGGATAAGACCTTCGTTTCTATCATAACGATACCAATTTTTTGAAAATGCTACAAATTTATAATCATCTATACCGTCTTTCATCCATAGTGCAGTATTTAAAAACCATTTTGGACTTCTTCCAAGACATAATATAGGTTCATCTTTTAAGCCTCTGTATAAATCACATACTTTAAGAAATTCTTCCATGATTCTATCATCCATTAATGGAAGATATGCTTTTTTTTCGTTTTTAAGTTCATCAAGGTTAACATCTTTATTGAATTCTATACATTTTTTTCTAAGAATTTGTTTCATGTTAGATGATAAACTTTTATATTCAAAATAGTCTATATCAGGAACTCTTCTCGTGTTTCTGTTATCTCCTTCAAATGAAAGGAAATTTAGTTTGTTTTGATAATATTTATAATTTAATAAATTTGATTGTGTCGGATATTGATTTTGTTTTATAGTATTTTTATTTGTTTCAGAATTAATGTTTTGAGAAAAGTTAATTTTGTTTTGAGATGAGTAGTTTGCAAAAACATTTTGAATTTTCATATAATTCTCCTATTTTTTTTGCATGAAAACTCAAGAAAAATTTTTTTTGCTATTATTTTTTACTATTGTTAATGTTAATTTGAATGTACAAATTAATTTGCATATAATAATAATATGAAATATTGTGTAGAATGCGGAACAGAATTAATTGAAAAAGAATGTATAAATTTTGGTATTAGTGATGGGCTTATTCCTTATTGTCCAAAGTGCAATGAATTTCAATTTCCAAAATATAATGTAGCTGTCAGTGCAGTGATATTCAATCCTGATTATTCTAAAATTTTATTAATTCATCAGTATGGCAGACCTCGAAATATTCTTGTTGCTGGTTATGTAAATAAAGGTGAAAATCTTTCATCGGCACTTGTGAGAGAAATTAAAGAAGAAGTTAATCTTGAGGTGAAATCATATAAATTTAACGAATCAGAATATTATAATGGCTCAAATACACTTATCTGCAATTTTATTGTTCAAACTGAAAATGAAAATTTTATATTATCCCAAGAGGTTGACGGAGCTGAATGGTTTGAAATTGAAACTGCAAAAGATGTTATTTATAAAGGCGGACTTGCTGAAAAATTTTTGAATATTGCTATTTCAAAACTTCCTGCACTTATGCTATAATTATGCATAATTGAAAGGATAAGATTTAATGAAGACTATAAAATTAACGAAAATGCAAGGTTGTGGAAACGATTTTGTAATTATTGATTACCCCGAATTTGAAAAGACCGGAATGAAAATGGATGAACTTGCAAAAAAAGTTTGTGATAGAAATTTCGGAGTTGGTGCAGATGGTATGATTATTCCAAAACTGGATACAAAAGATACTGATTTAGGTTGGTATTTTTATAATTCAGATGGTTCTACCGCTCAAATGTGCGGTAATGGTATGAGATGTTTTGCGAAATATGCTTATGATAACAAACTTGTTGATAAAAAAGCATTTAGTGTTCAAACTCTTGCAGGTGTGATAAAACCTGAACTTTTAGAAAACGGTTTAATCAAAGTAAATATGGGCAAACCTATTTTAGAGGATAAAAAAATTCCTTTCTGGGGCGAAAGAAAATTGACTGCTCTTGATAGAGAATTTGAAATTACACCTGTTTCTATGGGAAATCCTCATTGTGTAATTATTACAGATGAAGATCCTATGGAATTGGCTGTTAAATATGGCCCTGTGATTGAAAAACACGAATATTTTCCTGAAAAAACTAATACTGAATTTGTTAAAGTTAAATCTCGTATGGAAATTGATATGAGAGTATATGAACGTGGTTGCGGGATTACTCTAGCTTGTGGTACAGGTGCATGTGCCAGCGTTGTTTCTTGTGTTTTAAATAACTTAACAGAACAAAAGGTGAAAGTTAATCTTTTAGGTGGGCCTGTATTCGTTGAATGGCAAGGTTCTAAGGACGATACTGAGAAAGATATTTTCTTAATCGGTTCTGCAAATTACAGCTTTTTTGCAGAGTATATATTGTAAAATCTCGTATTTCCATGGTAATATTGATTTATAGCCAAAATATAAAAAGGAGAAAATAAAATGAAAAATTATGAATTATTAACTGTATTTAAGCCAAATTTAGATGCAGAAGAAGTAGATAAAGCAGTTGAAAGATTAGGCGCTTTAGTTTCTGAATTAGGCGGTAAAGTTGAATCTACAGATAAAACTGGTAGAAAAAAATTAGCTTACGATATCCAAAACTTTAGAGATGGATTTTTCGTTACTACAGTTTTAAGCTTACCTGCTGAAAAAGTTGCTGAATTCAGACGTCAATTAAGATTAAGCGACAATATTTTAAGAACAATGTTCTTAGAATCATCAAAAGCAGCAGTTTAGTTAAAAAGAAAGGATATATTTGTAAAATTCTTTGCAAATATATATGATGGGTGAAAGATGTCACTTGCAAAATCAGTAGTTACAGGAACAGTTTATAGAGCACCGGAAAAACGTTTTACTCAAAATAACGTTGCAGTGTCTGCTTTTGTTCTTAATATCGGCGAAAGAGAAGAAACTTTGATTAGAGTATTATCAAAAAGAAATGCTCTTGATGAAATTGTTTCTTCATTGACTAAAGGTGAAAGAGTTCTTGTAGAAGGCAGACTTCAAACAGCTGCTGTTAAAATGGACGATGGCTCTGAAAAAAGAATCTATGAAATCGATGCTAATACAATCGAAATTTTAGGTGAAGGAGCTTCAGTTCCTGCTAATCAAAAATTTGGAACAGAAGAAATCGTTAAATTTGAATCAGATGATATGTCAAATGAGTTAATTAACGAAGACGAAATTCCATTTTAGGAGCGTAATAGCTCCACCCGCCAATTAGATTTTGCATAACTTTGCAAATGATTGGAAAAATATAAAAATAATAAGTAGTACAAAATAAAATAGGCTAGAAAGGCTAAATGAAAAAAATGGCAAGACAAGACGCATCAGATAAGAAAAAACGTAAAAATTGCAGTCTTTGTGCAGACAAAGTAGAAGCAATTGATTACAAAGATGCAGCTAAATTAAAAAGATACTTGACTGAAGCAGGAAAAATTATTCCTCGCAGAATTACAGGTAACTGTGCTAAGCACCAAAGAATGATTGTAAGAGCAATCAAACGTGCTAGAGAAGCTGCAATTATCGATTACGTTTTCGATTAATTTGAAAGAAAAAAGACCGATAAATATTTTATTGGTCTTTTTTTTATTTTTTATTTTCAAAAATTATTTTGTAATACATATCTGCTTTCACATATTTATTTATTGGTTTCTTTTTCCACAATTTTATATTAATTTCTGCAGGTAGTCTTCTAACTGAAAACATTAAATCATTTTGCATTGGAGAAATATTATTACAGCCATCTTTGTATTTACAGCTTCCGCCTAGATGTATGTAATCTCTAAATGTTGATATATCTTTTGTTGCGTTATTGTACTCAGAATGCATTTTTATATTTTTTGTATCAAATATATACATATATTCATATCCAAAATCTCTGGCATTTAATCCTGATAATTGGATTACATATCTTGATGATTGTCCGTTTATGTTTGATCTAAATTTCAAGAATTTTTTTGTTAATTCATATTTAGCAACAATTAATTTTTCTTTTTCATCATGTTGTAATGAAATAGGTAAAAAGTTAGAATAATCAGATGTGCAAAATTCTTTGTTAGAACCAATATCCCAAGGTATATATGGCATACTCAATCCGACCAAAGTATTTGGGTTATTCATTAGAACACTCACTTTTGATGGACCTTGAATATTTTCGTGGTAATCACCTTTATAGTTTAATTGATTACATTTGATTGAACCCCACCAAGGTTTGTTATCCACTATGCTTCCAAATACAACTGTGTTTGGTTCATAATTCTCTTTGTTAAATAGGGAATTTTTAACATGTTGTTTTCTAATATCAAATATTTGCTGTTTAGATAAATAGTCATATTCAGATGTAGGATTTACTTTTAGTGCTTGAAAAGTTGAATAATCATTAATTTTTAAAATATTTTTATCGTTATGTCCGAAAATAAAAAATGGGAAAAAATAAAATATAATAACTAAGAATATAATAATTTTAGCAGATACTAAAACACTTACCGGTAATTTTTCTAATAAAAGTGGTGCATTAAATTTACTCTCATGTTTATCAAGTCTTTTTTCTAAATCCTTTATATTTTTATAAAAATAGATACAATCTTTTTTAGATTGTTTTGCAATCTCATTATTAGGATCAATTTCTAAAATTTTTTCATATGTGAAGATAGCATTGTCATAATCGTTGATTAATTCGTAATAAAATCCTTTTAAAGATAGAACTTCTGTATTTTCTGGATCAAAAGTGAGAAGCTCATCTATTTCATTTATTAGTTTTTCTATTTCATCTTTTTTTGATTTTAAATTTGAGGGTTCAATAGTCTCAATAAAACTTTCAATTTTTTCAAGTCTTGATTGGAATTCTTCTTTATTCATATTATTACCCTCTATATTTTCTTTCTCTTAATTTGTCTGCAATTAGCCAAATATCAATTATAAATGATGCAATTATCAGGACAAAAAATGGTAAACATACTATAAATAAGTTACTTTTGTATGCAGATTCAATTACATCTTTTGCAGTATATGCAATTGTAGTACCTATAATAAACAATACAATTGACAAATATTTAAAATTTAGTTCTCCTTGATTTGATAATATTTGTTTAAAACCTTTATTTAAATAATTATCAATTTTTTCTTTAATATCATTTGTGTTACCGGGACCTGAAAAATTATATGTAAAATTATTCACACCTCTTGTGTAGTCAATAATTTTATAAATTGTCCGCATAGGAAAACTTGATGTATTTGAAAGAGAAAATGTTTTATTATTCAAGACTTTAAAATTTAATACAATTTCTTTTAATGCAGTTGTATACCCGTATTTTGTCCTCACAAGATCTGTAATAATAGTAAGTTCAAGTGAATTTATATCACTATATCCGCATACAAAATTGTATTGTGGTCTGTTGAAATTGAAATTTATTCTTCCTTGTAAAAAATCTATAGATTTAAGATTTAATTTAGAATTAAATTCCTTTAAAGCTTTTTGTCTTGTAATAATAGATAAAATAAATCCTAAATAGACAACTAATGGTAAAATTATAAATAAAACCCAAGCCATCCAAAAACCGTCAGGTTCTATTGCGAAGACAGTATTAAACGCATTTTTTACCCAATTACAAAAACTCTCTATAGATGCAGCTTCGGAAATATTCATGAAATAAGCTAATAAAAGTGCAACAGTATAAATTATACTGAATATTCCCCACATTATGGGCATACTTAATGAAGTTTTTTGTGAAACGTTATTTATATGCATATAACCAACCTTTTTTCATTATACAGATTTTTAGGAAATTGTAAATATGAATTTAGTTTTGTTCAATTAATTTTAATCTTTGTTTAGTTGACGGGTGAGTTGAAAAATATTGTAGATATTCAGGCATTTTATCTTTTTTCTCCAAGAATTTGAAAAATTCTATAGCACCAGTATTTCTACCATATAATTTGTAAACTATTTTGTTTGCGTATAAGTCAGCTTCTTTTTCTTGTTTTCTTGAATAGTTTAAGCTATTTAAGTCAGAAATACTATTTATAGTTATATCTATATTATTATTTCCTGCAGAAAATATTGATATTACAGCAGATATAATAATTTGTCTGCTTATTGTTTTTAAATGATCTCTGTGTGCGTAATGTCCGAGTTCATGTGCAAGTATAAATGTCAGAACTTCTTCATCTTTAATTTCTTTTAGTAAACCTTTTGTGAAAAATATTGTACCGTTTGGTGTTACAAAGGCATTAATTTCTTTTTTATCTATTTTATAGATAGGAAACTTTGATTTACCTTGTAATTTTTTATCCAAAGGTACAATTTCATCTCTTATATTTTCAAGAACTTCAATATCTTTATCTCTATTTTCTACAATAGGGTTTATGCTATAAGAAAAAGCGTTTTCAATTTTCATTTGGGTTTCATCTGACATTCTATCAATGAAAAAATTTCCGATTGTATCTGCAAAAATATATAGTCCAAAAATTAGTGCTACAATGCCTGAAATTAAAATTATAAATTCAATTCCGACATTAGATTTCCCGACATTTACATTGTCTTCTATTACGTTTAAATATCTTTCTTCCAGACTTTTATTCATAAGTTATTGCTGTTCCGTATGCAATAATTGCACATTGAGGTACACTTTCTTTACCGTATGTTTCATTTATCATAACAGATTCTATACGTGCATTTATGATGAAGTTTGCGCCTCTAGCTTTTTCTCTCATGCGTAAAACTGCTTCTCTTCTGCCTCTATCAAGAACAGATTCAAAAGTAGTCAATCTACCGCCGAAGAAGTTTTTCAAAGAAGCAACGAAGTTTTTAAAATAATCGCCGCTGATTACGCATTCACCTGTTACAAGTTCAATTTTTTTTATTTTTTTATTTGTATGCCAAGTTTTTGCCCCAAAGTTTACAATAGGTTTTCTGATTAAGGCAATTTCTCTTTTTCTAATATTTTCAAAATGTCGTTTTTCTATTATTGTACCTGTAATAAAAGTTATGCCCAAAATTACAAGTAGAAATATTATATCACTCATCTTATACTTTATCCTTTTGGTTGAACTTTTACGGCAGTACCATATGCGTATACTTCAGCAGCACCTACTGTAACTGATGATGTTGCTAATCTTACATTAACTACTGCATTTGCTCCCATTTTAACTGCTTGTTCTTGCATTCTTGCAATAGCTTCCTTACGTGCTTCTGTTAAAAGTTCTGTATAACTTTTTAACTCTCCGCCTACCATGTTCTTTAGACCTGCACCAAAATCTTTAATAGCATTTTTAGCTCTTACAGTGCTGCCTGTCACAAGACCATACTGTGCAACGATATTCATTCCAGGCACAGTTTCAATATTTGTTAAAATCATTTTCATAACCTCCGCTTTGATATTATCATCGAAAGGAGGTTTTGAAATCATATACTTATATTAGTTATTTAATTACTTCAATAGTGTTGTAATCTACAAGATATGGCATATGTTCTTCTGTGATTAATTCACCAGGTAGTAAAACCGCAATTCCCGGAGGACATTCTGCTATTACTTCAGCTGCAATTCTGCCTACTGCATGTTCTTTTGGAATAACTTCTTTGTGAGAATAGAATGCTTCACGAAGTGTCATTTTAATAATCGGAGTCAGCATAGGCATATGTTTTTTCTTTTCAAGATAGCATATATCTGTGTAATTTGTTTTATCAATTTGTTGTAAGCATTTTACAAGATATTGCATATCAGCTCTTGTATTACCTATGTTAGAAAGTATTAAAAGACCTGCATCTGAAGCACTTTCAACTTCTATATTGAAATCAATTTCCAAAATAGATTCAAGACGTTTGCCTGATAATCTGTCATCTCTGATAAATACTTTTGTAATATCTGTTTTGTAACCAAAATCAGGTCTTAAGTGGTGAATATGTTCTAATTTATCAATTTCACGTCTTAAATATTTTGCGTTTTGTACTGCACGTTCAAGTTGTTTTTTTCCTCTAGGGCTGTCAAGATTTGCACGAGCAGCATCGAGACTTGCTAATAGCATTAATGAAGGACTTGTTGTATGTAAAAGTTTTAGAGCTTTTTCTACTGCATCGCAATCTAATTTTGAATTTTCTGCAATGTGCAACATAGAACTTTGGCTCATACTTCCGCCTGTTTTGTGTAAAGAATGAACAACCGCATCTGCTCCAAGTTTCAAAGCAGTTGTTGGAAGATGATTGTTAAAATTCCATAGGCAGGCATGAGCTTCATCAACAATTAAAGGTACATTGTATTTTTTGCACACTTCAGCAATTGATTTTACATCAGATACAACCCCTTCATAAGTCGGGTTTGTAATCCATACCATTCCTGCATCACTGTTTTTTGATAGCATTTCTTCAACGCTTTCAGGAGTAACGTTACCCCAAATTCCCCATTCATCAAATTTTTTAGGGATTAGCCATAATGGTTCTGCTCCTGAAATAATCATACCTGTTAAAATTGATCTATGACAATTTCTATTTGTAACAATTTTTTGACCTTTTTTAGTCAATCCCATTGCTAATGCTAAATTACCTGCAGTTGAACCATTTATTAAAAAGAAAGTTTTTTTAGCTCCAAAAGCTTTTGCAGCTAGTTCTTGAGCTTCTTTAATAGGACCTGTTGCAGGATGTAATGTGCCCAATCCGTCAAATTCATCTGTAGTGTCTATAGATAGGGCTTTTGTACCTATAAGTTTTTTAAACTCAGGCAAAGAACCATTACCTTTTGTGTGACCAGGAATGTGAAATTGATAAGTCGGATTTTCATAAGCATTTTTTAAAGCTTCTACAATCGGGGCTTTTACTTTTACTTTTGAAATTTTTTCTTGTTGTTTTAGCATATTTAGGGTTTCCAATTTTTTGCGTGGGTAATTTTTCTTTTTTGTTACATTTGTCATAATTATTAATATACACTAAAAAAATTTTTTTTTGCATATATTTTGTGTTACATTAATATTTGTGAACTATTTTTTTAAAAGGATAGCTTTAATACTTATTTTAATTATGCTTGCCCCACCTGTGTTTGCCTTCGGAAAGACAAAACACAAGGAAGTTAGTCCTGTGGAAAATCAAGAAGTAATTCATCTTGATGTTACTAAAAATGATAGTGATTTGTCAGGGGAAAATCAAGTTCCTGAAAATCCAAAACAAAAAAATGATGATTGGGTGCAAAAAGATATAATTCGAGATAACGTAGATACAGAGTTCTCTATCTTTGATAACTTGATTGATACCGATAAAGATTCTGATCACCCTTTTAAAATTGAAGAAGAGTCTCTTTTTGGAAGAATTTATAAAAAGAAATTAGAAAGAACTTCTATTCCTTCATTTTTATTAAAAGATGAATTGACTTTTAAATATAAAAAAGGTCCTATTGATAAAGTCCAATTTTACGGAGCTTATCAAGGAAATATGGGATTTGATTTTTCTGGGGCTGATTATGATACAGATTACGGTTTTGGATTTATGGAAGCCGGCGTTGTTGGGGATTTCAAAGATAAAAATACCGATTTTAAATTACAATTTAATTTTAAAAACGGCGAAAACAGAACATATTTACAAGGTCTTGTGACAGATGCGTATATTATGAACACAAGAATACCTCACCACAAAATTATCGTTGGTAATTCTCGAAATCAAGTAGGTTTTGAAGGCGGTATGGGATCTTATGTGTTACCTTTTGCAATGCGTTCGCAAATTTCAAGAACTTTCGGTAATACAAGAGCTTTAGGCGTGAGGGTTGTAGGTGACTATGATTTAGTTGACTATAGTGTTGCGTTGAATAGTTCTGACAGATTTTTTAAAGAATTTTTTCCGGGAGCTGAATTTACAGGCTGGGTAAACTTGAAACCTTTGGGTAAAACTGACGGAAAATACGGAACACTTGTATTAGGTGGCGGTCTGAATGCAGGGCATAATGATACTGATTATACAGTAGGCGGAGCTTATGCAAGTTACAGATATAAAAAGTTTATGGCAAACTTTGAATACGCAATAGCAGACGGATACAACGGAACATACAGAAGTACCGATAAAGCCGAAGGTTTTTATACAACTATCGGGTACAGGATTACACAAAAATTGCATATCCTGGCTCGTTATGACCAATTTGATCCAAACCGAGATATTGCAAATAACAAGAGTCGAGAATATTCTGTTGGTTTGAATTATTTTATCAAAGGTCAGGCATTGCGTTTAATTTTGAATTATGTATTCTGTGATAATGAAAATACCGAAGATAGTCATAGAATTATTCTCGGTACTCAAATTGTTTTATAAAACTAATTAATAATGCTAAAAATAGTGCAGAATTAAAATAAATTGATTTATTTCTGCACTATTTTTCTAAAATTCTTGATAAGCATAATCTTATAATCAAAGATTTACGTATAATGAATATGAAAATAAAATATTAATCTTTTTTGTGTTTTACATCTTCTTTAATAACGATGAGGTTGTTTATAATTTTCATTGCGCAAGTTGGAAGTACAACGTCATTTAAGCCGTTTGCAATGCTGATAATTTTTCCTGCGCCCAAAACTACTTCATCACCTTTGTAGAAGAATTTGTAGTCATCTTGTCTGTCTGAACGAATTGTGATTTGATCCATTTGTTTTTACCTCTTTTTTTACTATTTCTATTAAATCCTTTTGTATTCTTTAAGTTTCTCTAAAACCTGATTAGTGGGTGTTTGCTACACGCTCCCCTTTGTTGTTATAAAAAATTCCTTCTTCCATAACTTCTTCATAAATTTCTTCATCTTTTTTGAAACTTTCTTCTGTATATGGATATAAGTCAATGCATACGTCTAATTCAGTTTCAATTTTTCCGACAATAGGCCAAATTTGTTCTCTTTTTGATTTATCTTCAATATCAAAAAGAGCTGCAAGTTCAATATCTTCACCTTCATGCAATTCGCCGTCAGTGTGAATTCCGAATAAATACAAGCCTTTAAAATCTTTAAAGACACGATTGAAAGCAAATGCAATTTTTGAGATTACTTCATCAACAGATTTTGCCATTTTTGTTATCCTTTTAGATTTTTATATAACGTCCTTTTTGTCTATTTTGAAATTTTTTCTGCCACATCATCTTTGCTGATTGTTACTTGTTCAGATGTTGCAAGATTTTTGACGGAAACTTGGTTTGATTTAATTTCATCTTCACCTAAGATAAGTGCAAATTTTGCTACTTTAGAAGCTTTTTCAAGTTGTTTTGTGAATTTTTTATTAGCAAGGTCAAATTCAACATTTAATCCTTTAGCTCTTAATTCTTGTGCGAATGCAAAAGCATCGGCAGGTGAATTTGATACGATGTAACCGTCAAGTTTTTCAGGTTCAACTTCAGGTAATAAAGAATTTAATCTTTCCATACCCATAGCCCAACCGACAGCAGGAGTATCTTCTCCGCCAAGATTTCTGACTAAACTGTCATATCTTCCGCCGCCGCAGACTGCGTTTTGTGAACCTAAGTTATTTGATTTTATTTCAAAAACTGTTCTGTTGTAGTAATCTAACCCTCTTACAAGGAGTTTGTTTTCGACATATTTAATGTTTAATTTATCTAAGTATGATTTTAATTCACTGTAATGTTGTGCACATTCTTCGCAAATAAAATCAGATTGAATAACTTTTTGAATTTCAGGTTTTGCAAAAATTTCTTTGCAAGACTCTACTTTGCAATCTAGAAGTCTTAGAGGATTTTTTTCATAGCGATTTTGGCAGTCTTCACAAAGATTGTCAAATTCAGGTTTTAAGACTTCTTTAATTTTATTTTTGTATTCTTCACGGCATTTAGGACAGCCCAAAGAATTTATTTCCACTTCTAAATCATTAAGACCTAATGAATTAAGATAATCGACAGCAAGCATAATTGCTTCAGCATCAGCTGTCGGTTCTTTAATCCCGAACATTTCCACACCGACTTGGTGGAATTGTCTTTGTCTTCCTGCTTGAGGACGTTCATATCTGAACATTGGACCTTTGTACCAAAGTTTTACAGGTGCTGATAGTCTTGCCATTCCGTTTTCTATGAATGAACGGACAACGCCTGCAGTATTTTCAGGTCTTAATGTAATAGATCTGTCACTTTTTTCAAAAGTGTACATTTCTTTGTTCACAATATCTGTTGTATCACCTACTCCACGAGCAAAAAGTTCTGTTGCTTCAAAGATTGGTGTTCTGATTTCTTTATATCCGTAGCGGGTAAAAATTTCTAATGCATTTTTCTCAAGTTTATGCCATTGACCAACTTCTTGAGGTAAAATGTCTTTTGTTCCTTTTTGTACTTTGATTATTTTAGCCATAAAATTATTATATAAATTTGAGTTGAAATTGTCAAATAAAATTTAATGGATATAGGCTGATTCGCTTTGTAATTGTTAGCAATAAGAATAAATTTTCTCATCATTCTGAACTTGTTTCAGAATTTTATTCTATATTTACTTCTTATAAAAAATCGAAAAGGCAATTTTAGAAAGGAAAAATACTTTATATAAATATCTAGGGAAATTAGGAGAATTTATATGGGGAAATCAGATTTGGGAATTAATCTGGCAAAGCGTTGTTTTGCTTGGGTAAAAGCTGGAGGAAAGACAAGTATATTAGAGACTAAAAATCAATTTGTTGCTAAAGATGCAATATTTGCGTATAAACCCAAATATGACAAAGCTGTAAATTCTTGTACTAGTTCTCTCTTAAAGGAAGGTCTAAATAAACAGACGGCAGAAAAGATTGCAAAATATAAGGTAAAAGAAGATATCATTAATTTTGGAAAACCATTAGAAAATATTATTTTAAAACGAAGAGCATCTGATCCTCAATTATTAAAATTGCCTGACGACATGGGAGATTTAGGTGCAGATGCTAGTACTTATGTAATGAATATAACTCAGAAAGCAAGAGCTGTTAATTTAGCTAAATATAATCCGAAAGTTGCTGAGAATATGAAAACTAAGCCAGAGTTATTTGTTTTATCAGAGGAAGAATTAATAAGTAAAAAGGTTTTAGATAAGGCTTTTGCCAAAGTTCCAGGTAATGCACTTGAGTCCATTGAATATAGAGGTGCAGCTATTCCAAAAAATAGTATTGTTTATCAAAATTTAGTTAATTTAAAAAAAGGAGATGTGTACATTGAGCCGGGTTATATATGGACATCTCCTAATCGAAATTATGCTTTTGGTAGGTATGCAGATATAACAGGTGGTTTTACTCCGCAAGCAAGTATAAAATATCATATATTTATACCTCCAAAAAGTAAAATGCTTTGTGTTGACAGATTAAATCCAGAAACTTTGCTTAAATATAATTCAAAATTCAAAGTTTGTAATATAATAAAACATAATAATGGGAATTTAGATTTGTTTTTGGAATATCTATAAATTTAATTTGTTATGATCAAAATAAATTAAATTTCTTCTACCCACTTTTTTGGGTCAAAGCGTAAATCTTTTACGTTCAATTTTAGTGATTTCAAATATGGTTCAAATTTTACTAAAAGTTGAGTTTTTCTCAAGGTTAGTTCTTGTGCGACAATTGCATTTTCGCAGGCTATTACCATAACACCGCCACCCATCATTGAGTATGGTTTTGATTTGCTTGCAAATTTTGTACCTGCAACTTTATCCCAGAACTTGTATAAATTGTTTCTGGTGATAGCTTTTTTTATCTCTTTTTGTCCCAGTAATTCTTCAACGAGAGATTCGGTTGTTACAAAATCTGTATAGAGAACCTTTTTCATTTTGAAACCAAACTTTTTTGTGCTAACATAATAAAATGGATTATTCTAAATTAAATGATATCATAAAATCGTCCAAAAATATATTGATAATTTCACACGTTAACCCTGACGGAGATACATTAGGCTCTATGTGCGGTTTATATTGCGCAATTCTTGATAATTTCAAGAAAAAGTGCGATATGGTAGCTATCTCAAAAATTCCTGATGTGTATTCGTATTTGCCTCATTTATCGGAGGTGAAAAATGTTGATGATTTAGATAAATCAAGAGAATATGATCTTGTAATTAATGTAGACGTTGCAGCTTTGGATAGAGCTTGTGATGCGAAAATTCTTTTTGAAAAAGCTAAATTCACCGTAAATATTGATCATCACAAAACAAATAATGCATATGGAAATTTGAATTTTATAAATCCTGATGCAAGTTCGACAGGTGAAGTTTTGTTTGGCTGTTTTGAAAATATGAATTGGAAAGTCAATTTAGACTGCGCAATTTGTCTTTATACAGCAATATTAACTGATACAGGGTCATTCAGGTTTGATAATACAAAGCCTTCTACTTTTGAGGTTGCATCAAAGTTAGTTGAAATAGGGGTTCAGCCTTCTGATATCTATAAAAAGGTTTATGAATCAGATTCAAAAACTCTAGTAATGTTTCAGGCACATTGTATTAGTAAAGCAAAATTTTTAGAAGATGATAAAATAGCTTATACTCTTGTGTATAAAAAAGATATGGAAAAATTCTCTGCAGGCGATGACTGTATGGAGGGTTTGACAGAAAAACTAAGAGCTATTGTTACAACAAGAATTGCTTTTGTTGCAAAAGAAATGAAATCAGGCGGTACAAAGATTTCTATGCGCAGCAAATTTGCTGATGTAGCTGAAATTTGTAGTGTATTTGGTGGCGGTGGGCATAAATTTGCTGCAGGGTGTACAATTAAAGCTCCTGTTGAAGATGCTGCCAAAAAAGTGTTGGAAGAAATTAAGAAAAGGGAAATTTAAGATAAAGTTGGGTAATGCCAATAAAAAAAGAGGATTAAAGTGGAATTTAAGACTTTTGTAAGAGGTGTAAAAAGATTAGTTATATCTGTTATAAAAAATGATTTCTACGGCATGGCTGCAGAAATGGGTTTTATGATGGTTATTGGAATTTTCCCTTTTATGCTTTTTTTAACAGCTGTTTTTGGCTGGATGGGCAACAAGGCTTTGATGACTCCGATTTTAAGATTTCTTGCAACTTTTATGCCTGAGCAGGCTATGGATTTGATTATGACAGTGTTGTCTGAAGCTATGATTTTTTCTCATGGTCGTTTGATGGCGATTATTGGTTTTTGTGTAACTCTGTTTTTATCAACTAACGGTATTGCAGTTGTACTTAAAGGATTAAATAGAGCTTATAAAGTTACTGAAACTCGTAACTTGATTTATACAAGAGCATTGTCATTGTTGATGGTATTTGTTGATACTATGGTAATGTTTTTGAGCATAAACTTAATCGTATTTGGTAAAGCGATTATTAATCTTATGGTAAGTCATTTCCATATGTCGAATGCAGTTGCGATTACTTTATTGACTTTGCGTTGGCCTGTCGCATTTGCAGCTTTGTATTTGATGGCATTTTTGAGCTATTATATTTTGCCTGATTTAAAAGGTAATGAAAGATTCAAAAGAAAAAGTGCAATTCCTGGGACTTGGTTCTTCGTAACTTTCTGGTTAATAGGTTCTTGGGGATTTTCAATTTATGTTAATAACCTAAAAACTTACAATATGGTATATGGAACAATCGGAGCATTTGCTGTTTTAATGGTTTGGTTGTATTACACATCTGTTTTAATTTTGATTGGTGGAGAGATAAATTCTCAGGTATACAACCAGCTTGAACGTAAGGCTCAGGAAATTCGAGATGATTTTGCAAGATTATCGGTAATTGAAAAGATTGTTCAAAAAGTAAAAAAAACTGATGAGAAAAAAGAAATTGATGAATAAAAAAAATAAGAGGAAAAATTAATTTTCCTCTTATTTTTTTTGTGTGTAGTATAAATTATTTTTATTTAATGAATAACGGTTTTACAAGTACGTAGATGTCATTAAATAGAACGAATACAAGAAGAAGTATTAATAATGAGAAAAATACCGTCATTATTTTATTTGAAATTTCTTCATCAACAGGTTTGCCTTGAATTTTTTCTATTAACAGGAATAGCAAATGTCCGCCGTCTAATGCAGGGATTGGTAAGATGTTCAAAATAGCTAAATTCATTGAGATTACGGCTGTCAGTAGTATTCCGTAGAATATGCCCTCGCTGCTTATTATATCTCCGCCCATTTTTGTGATTAAAACAACACCATGCATATTTTTTAGCGGAATTTTACCTGTAAATAGTTGTTTTAAGACGATTAACATTGATTTTGTTTCGTTATACAAATAATTGTAACTTGCAGAGAAAGCTGATTTTACACCTGTGATAGGTATAAGTTTTTCTTTTCTGTCAATAGTTATTCCGATAAGTCCTTCTTTGTCTGAATAAACAGTTTTGAGAGCAACGATTTCATTATTTCTTAAAACTTTTATATCAAGAGGTTTTTGATTATCTGAAAGTGCGAATGCTAAATCTTTCAATGTAAATGTGCCGTCTGTTTCTACGAATTTTTTATCTTGAATTTTGTCACGTAGTTTTATTTGATTTTCAGAAAGTTTTACCTCATCAGGTTTGTATAATTCAATTGCATTTAATACATTTTTAGAAAGTTTTATTTTTTCTTCTTTTTGTATTTTTGCAGGAATTTTTACGATTAACCCTTGTGGAATTATTTCATCTTCTTTAAATGCAGGATTAAGTTTTTTTAGTTGTTTGTAATTTTTTTCAGGCAATAATTTGTCTGTTTTGCCATCAAATGATGCACTGTATAAAGCATAAAGATTTAATCCATATTTTGAATTAATTTCGCTTCCGTTAATTTCAATGATTTTATCACCTTTTTTTAATCCTGAAGTCCATACGCTTGCTTCTTTTGGAGCTACAATGTCATTGACATAAATGTCAAATTTGCCTGACGGCATATTATGCCATAATGCAGCGGTCAATAGCACAAGTACATAGGCACAAATTACGTTTGCTATTACACCTGCTGAAAAAATTATTGCTCTTTGCCAGATTGGTTTGTTCATTAATCTGTCAGGAGAATTTTTCGGGAGGTCAGAATCTTTGTCATCATCAGGGAATGATACATAACCTCCGAAAAGAAAAGCGTGTACGACAAGTGTTATATTTCCGACTTTCTTTTCCCATAAAGTAGGTCCGATTGGCAGACCTATACCGAATTTGTCAACTTTAACTTTGAATAATAAAGCTGCACCAAGGTGTCCTAATTCGTGGACTAAAATCAAAAGTCCTATTAGTAAAATCATTATGATGACTGACATAAATTTCTCTCCTTATTACAAGCAAACATAATATCATAAAAATAAAAAAGCTCCTATTGTCTAAGGAGCTTTTGTTTTTATATATTTTTATAACAACTCTTTCAAGTAGTTTGGTAATGCAAATCTCGCATTATGGTAATCTTTGTTATAAATTTTACAAGTTTTTAGGATTTCTTCGTATCTGTCATCAGCAAAGTATGATAGCGGTTCTACGTCAACTGAGCAGAATGCCCAAGCCCAATATCCGCCCGGGTATGTCGGAATATTTGATGTATATGTTGAGCAAATTGGGAATACTTTTTTCAACAAATTATACATTTTTTTGATTTCTTCTTTGTTTACAAATGGGCTTTCTGATTGAGCTGCAATAATTCCACCTTTTTTTAGAGAATTTTTTACGTTTGTATAGAATTCTTCAGTAAATAATCCTTCTCCAGGTCCCATAGGGTCTGTTGAATCGATTAGGACAATATCATATTCATCTTTTTTATCTTTAATAAATTCGATTGCATCTTCAACTTTTATTTCTACACGAGGATCTGACAAACCGCAAGAAATTGTAGGTAAAAATTCTTTGCAGGCATCAATTACCATTCCGTCAATTTCGCATAAAACAACTTTTTTTACTGATTTATGTTTTAGAACTTCTCTTACGGTACCGCCGTCACCGCCGCCGATTACTAAAACACTTTCAGGGTTTTTGTGGTGCATCATTGGAATGTGTGCAATCATTTCGTGATAATGATATTCATCACCTTCTGTTGTCATCATTAAGTCATCTAAAGTTAGTACTCTGCCTAATTCTGAGTCTGTTTCAAAGACTTCTACTTTTTGAAAATCTGATTGTTTTGAAAATAAAACTTTTCCTGCTTTTATTGCAATTCCAAATCCTGCTGGTGTAATTTCATGATAATATCCGTTTTCGATTCCGTTTTTCATTATTTGTCCTTTCAATCAATGTGTATTTCTAAAATTTTATTGTCCTAAAATATGAATATGTAAGTGGAAAACTTCCTGTCCTGCTTCTTTGCCTGTATTAATCAAAGTTTTGTATGATTTAAGCCCGATTTTTTTAGTTGTTTCTTTTACAGCCATTAGTAATTCACCCATTAAGTTTTTATCTTCAAGTTCATTTAAAGATGCAACGTGAACTCTTGGAACGACAAGTAAATGGATTGGAGCTTTCGGATTAATATCTTTGAATACAACTACATGTTCATTTTCGTATACAAATTCTGTGTTAAAATCTCCGTTAATAATTTTACAAAATATACAATCTTCCATTTTCTCTCCTTAATTAGTATTACTAACCTGACTGGTGAATTTTTTTATATTATAACTTAAAAAAATGTAAACTAACTTGCCATTTGAATTTATGTAAAGTAAAATAGTAATACTTGGAGCCCTTGGGGAGGAAATTTAACATTTATGCCGGAATTAGCAAGAAGACAGTACGATAGGCAGCAATATAGAATTAATCATTATAATACTAATTATTATAGTAATTCAGGATATGTAAAAGTTGTCAAAGATCCTGTACCTATGAGACGTACAGTGAATACTAAAAAAGTTGAAAGAAACTATTTAATTCACAAAATTGTGTCTGTAGCTGTCGTGTCTTTACTTGGGTTTACTATCTTACCTATTGGGTTTAACAAGGTTACAAAAATGATGTTTAATCCGACTCCATACAAAGAAGTTAAAGCTGATTATCAAAGACTTTTGTTCCCGACTTCTGATTATTTATCAAATCATTGGTTCTTGGGACAACGTTCACTTGAAGCTCCTGAGGTTAAAAAACCTCAAATGACTCCTTTGACTGAGGGAAATGAGTTAACAGGATTAGAAAGTCAGTTGAATAATCTTGCATCAATGTATCCTTCAGTTCACCCTTCAATTTATGTATGGGATTATGAAACAGGAAATTACGTTGATATAAACGCAAATGAAATTTTCCCGACTGCAAGTATTATAAAATTGCCTGTATTAGTTCAATTATTCCGTTCAATTGAAAAAAATCAATTGACAATATATGATGAAATGCCTTTGACAGAATATTACAGAACAGAAGGTTCCGGCAGTTTGCAATTTAAGGCAGCAAATTCAACATATTCAATAGATACACTTGCAAGAATGATGATTACAGAATCTGATAATTCTGCAACAAATATGATTATGGCACGTCTTGGCTCTATGACTGATATAAATTCAGGCATAAGACAATGGGGATTAAAACACACATACGTTCAAACTTGGCTGCCTGACTTGGGAGGTACTAACCATTCTACTGCACGTGATATGGCAGAAATTCTATATAATATTGACAATCCTCAATTCTTGAGCACAAGTTCTCGTGAAAAAATATTTGATTACATGGGACATGTGCATAATAACAGATTAATTGCAGCAGGTCTGCCTGCAGGTGCGACTTTCCTTCACAAAACAGGTGATATTGGGAAAATGTTAGGTGATGCAGGTATTGTGTTTGCACCGAACGGTAAAAAATATATTGTTGTAATATTTGCTCACCGTCCGCATAACTCACCTTTAGGTAAGGAATTTATTGTTAAGGCTTCTGAAATTATTTACAATAATATGGTTAATTAAAATATTTATTTTTAGCTAAAATAAATATTAAATTGACACGATTAATTGCATTAGTTTTATTTATTATGCTTGATACGTGTTTTTTTACAGTGCCTAAAGATATGTATAATGTTTTTGCAATTTGCTTATTTGAGTATCCAAGTTTAATATACTCAATTATATCTTTTTCTCTATTGGTAAATAAGAAATTATTGTTATTAGACATATATTTCATCCTATTGATTATAATATTATAGTTATTAACTATGATATTATAGTTGACAATAATTAGAATTTCAATATGTAATATTTTACAATTTTACATATGGGTAAAAATGTAGATTTAAAAAATAATTTTGGGAAAAAATTAGCATATTTAAGAAAAAAGAAGAATCTTTCTCAAATACGCTTAGCAGAAATGATTGATTCAAATTTTAATTATATTAGTCAGATTGAATGTGGTAAAGCTAATATTACTATGAATATGTTAATTTTATTATCAGATGCCTTAGATGTAGATGCAAAAGAATTATTTGATTTTTGATTTTGTTTTTTGTGCTAATATTTGGTTATGACTAAGATATTAGACTGTACCCTGCGTGATGGTGGGCATATAAATAAATGGAAGTTTTCAGATGAATGTATTATCAGTACTTTAAAAGCTGCTGAAAAAACAGGAATTGAATATTTCGAAGCAGGTTATACTATTCCTGATTGTATTGAGAATTCAAGTATTAAACTTGTGATTATGGTAGATGCAAAAAATATTTGTCCTGTGAGTAAAAAAGCTGATTGTGTTAGATTGGCGTGTTATCCGCATCAAATACATGAATCAATAAAAGCAATTGAAGATTATAAAAATCAAGGTTTTGAGGTATTCTTGCACCTTATGACTGCTGATAAATTTGAAGATTATGAGCTTTTAAAAAATTGGAAAAATAAGGATATTTTGAATTCTATTTATTTTGCTGACAGTTTTGGATCGTTTATGCCTAGTGATGTTGAGAGGATTTATAAAAAACTTCAAGACTGCGGGTTTGAAAAAATAAGTTTTCATGCTCATAACAATTTACAGCTTGCTTTTACAAATACAATTAAAGCAATGGAACTTGGAGCTTATAGTGTAGATGCAACAGCTTTTGGAATGGGCAGAGGCGGTGGAAATCTTCCTATCGAGCTTTTGTTGAAATATCTAGGCAAAGATTATTCTGAATATGTAAAACTTATCAAAGATTATTACCTTGATTTATATAATGACCACAAATGGGGTTATAGTTATGAGGCATTAATCGGCGGATTAGAAAATATTCATCCGTCAAAGGTAAGTCAAGCAATCGTATGATGGCATTTTATCTTTAAGCATTTATAATTTTTCTAAAAAGAGGAATTTAGAATGCTTTTAACAGACCATGTCCAAGCGATTATTAAATCAGCAAAATCAATAGTTGTAGCCAGAAATTATCCTGAACTTGCACCAGAGCATTTAATGCTTGCTTTAATGCTTGATCAAAACGATTTGCCAAAGATACTTTTGGAACGTGTAGGTGTTGATAATCCTGAAATTATTGACAGACTTAACAATTACGTTTCAAAACGTGCGTATTTTGCAAGGGGAAAATTTTCTGATGTAAGATTTTCTGTTGAAACTATTCAGTTGATGAAAGTTGCTCAAGAAGAAGCTGAAAAACGTGGAGATGAACAGGTGAGCATTGAACATCTGTTTTTAGCATTATTTAGGGTTAATAACAGGACTTTGGATCATCTTTGGGAGCAATCAGGTATTAACAGACTTGAACTTTATGAAAAGATGACCGAAGAAGTTAATAATATCGTAAATTTAGAAGAAACAGTTGATGAAAAATCTTCTCCTAAAACTGAAAAAACAAATGAAAAAACTGAAAAAGAAAATGAAGCTTTGAAAAAATATACAACTGATTTAACAGAGCTTGCTAAAAATAACAAACTTGATCCAGTATTAGGCAGAGATGACGAAATTCGAAGAACTATCCAGATTTTAAACAGACGTTCTAAAAACAATCCTGTAATCATTGGTGAGCCTGGGGTTGGTAAAACTGCTATTATTGAAGGTCTTGCCCAAAGAATAGTGTCAGGAGATGTTCCTGAAAGTTTAAGAAACGATAAAATTCTAGCACTGGATTTGGGTGCTTTGCTTGCAGGTGCTTCATATCGAGGTGAATTTGAAGAACGTTTGAAATCCGTACTTAAAGCTATTGAAGAAAAATCAGATGATTTAATGCTTTTTATAGATGAAATTCATACAATTATGGGAGCAGGGTCTTCTGAGGGTTCTGCTGATGCCGGTAATCTTTTGAAACCAATGCTTGCAAGAGGCGGAATTAGAGTAATCGGTGCGACTACAACTGATGAATACCGTCAATATATTGAAAAAGACAAAGCTATGGAACGTCGTTTTCAGCCTGTAATGGCAGATGAGCCATCTGTTGATACAACAATAAGTATTTTAAGAGGTCTAAAAGATAAATATGAAGGTTATCATAGTGTAAAAATTATGGATTCTGCAATTGTTGCAGCCGTAAAATTATCTCACAGATATATTTCTGACAGATCTCTGCCTGATAAAGCGATTGACTTATTAGATGAAGCGGCATCAGCTTTGAGAATTGAAATTGACACTATGCCTGAAGAAATTGATGTATTTATCAGAGATAAAATTCAATTAGAAATGAATAAAAAGGCTTTGGAAAAAGACGGTACTGAAGAAGCTTTGAAAAAAGTGGAAAAAATTAATAAAAAAATCACTGATTTGGATTCTAAAATTGAGAAATTAAAAGAACAGTGGTTAAAAGAGAAAAAAGTCATAGATTCCTCTGCAGCTGTAAAACGTAATATAGAAAAGTTGAAAGCTCAAATTGAATTAAACAAGAAAAATCCTTCAATGGCTGCATCTTTAGAGGTTCAGTACAGTCAAATGCTTGATATGGAAAGCAAGTTAAAAGCTATTCAAGCTCAATCAGGTAAAAAAAGATTGTTAAAAGAAGAAGTTGATGAAGATGATATTGCCACAATTGTTGCAAAATGGACAGGAATTCCGGTTAATCGATTAATGGAAGACGAAGCTAAAAAGTTAATCGGTATGGAAGATGTTATGCACAAAAGAGTTGTAGGACAAGATGAAGCTGTTAAAAAGATTGCAAATGCAATTCGACTTTCCCGTTCAGGTCTGAGAGATCCTAAACGACCTATTGGAACCTTCCTTTTCTTAGGCCCTACAGGGGTTGGTAAGACTGAACTTGGAAAAACTTTAGCTTATACATTATTTAATGATGAAAATGCTCTTATAAGAATTGATATGTCAGAGTTTATGGAAAAGGCTGCAATATCTCGTTTAGTCGGTGCAACTGCAGGGTATGTCGGGTATGAAGACGGCGGACAATTAACTGAAGCTGTCAGACGTAAGCCATATTCAGTTGTGCTTTTTGATGAGGTTGAAAAGGCTCACCCTGATGTATTTAACATTATGCTCCAAATGTTTGATGACGGTCGTTTGACTGACGGGCAAGGCAGATTAATTGATTTTAAAAATACGGTTATCATTATGACAAGTAATCTTGGAAGTGATGTTATTTTGGATGAAAATCTTTCAGAAGATAAGAAAAAAGAAGAACTTAATCATGCTTTGAAAGAAAAATTTAAACCTGAATTTTTAAATCGTATTGATGAAATTATTATGTTCAAAGCTCTAACTCTTAATGAATTGATGCAAATTGTGGATATCCAAACTGAATCCTTGAAAAAACGTTTGGCAGATCAGGATATTGAATTAGAGATTACAGAAGAAGCAAAACATTTTCTTGCAAATGAAGGTTATGAACCGTTATATGGTGCAAGACCTCTAAGACGTGTAATAAGACAGTTAGTTGAAATTCCGATGTCTATGTCAATTCTTGACGGTCAATTTGTTAAAGGTGATAAAATTAAAATTGACTGCAAGGATAATTCATTAGTTTTTGATAAGAAATAACAAAAAGCCGGTAAAAAATCTTTTACCGGCTTTACATATCCATAATCATCAACTATACTTTAGCTGCTTTGTCCGCAACTAAATCTTCTGTTTCTTCAATCTTTTTCATCACTTCATCAATTTGTTCACGTAAGTATTCCATGAACATACCAATTTCTTCTTTAAAACTGTATACACCAGGCCAACTTATGTAACCGTACATTCTTAAATCTCCTTTTTGTCTAACCTATCAACATTTTTTGTATCGGTCATTTGTAGGAGAATCTTTAATAAATTAATTATTTATTTAATAATTTGTTACAATATTCATTTATGTCATTACATTTGTATTTAGGAATGTAGTCAACATTATAATTTTCAGCTATTTGGCGAATATTGCTTGTTGCAGAAATAATAATAATTTTGGTATTTTTGTATTCGTTAAAAAATTTAATTTGCTTGATGAACCATTCCCCTGCATAAAGCGGTATAAAATCAGGTTCCATCTGCATATCAGTGAATATAAAATCATACGGTGAATCAATTGATAATGTTAGTTTTTCAACACCTTCTTTAGCTGAGAATGCTGTATCAATTTCAACTTCGTCTTTAAAAATTTCTTCGACTGCACTTTTATGATATTCTACCCACTTATGTGAATCATCTACTATTAAAACTTTTTTCATATAAAAATTATAGCATAAAAGCCTTACTTGGTAAGGCTTTTATATTTGTTATTAAAATATTCGGCTTTTATTATTAGTCATCAAACGGAACTGTAATTATATAATTATTTCCGTCACGTACTTTTGTAATATTATTTGTATCTATTTTTTCACCAAAAGCGAAAGCTTGGGAGTATTTCATAATTTCTTGTTTATGATGCATATTTTTTTCGCCTGCTGCGTTGATAATAATTGTGTTACCATCAGCTTTTACTTCTACATTTTTTTCATCATTATCAAATGGTCTTAAATCAATAATGATTTTATATGCATCATCCATTTTTTCTACATGAACAAATTGAGCAACATGTCTTTCCATTCTGTATTGACGTTGCATTTCTTTTCTTGCCATTCTGTCAAATCGGTGTTCTTGCTGCATTAGAGCTCTATCCATTTTTTGCATTTGCATTAAAGGATCCATCATTCTTTTAAAGTGCCAATCTGCTACAACATAAAATGCTGCGTATGCTCCTAAAAATACAAGAAGTCCGATTAATACATGTTTAAGTGCGGGATGTTTGCATAGAAAGCAATCATCGAATTCTTCATGTTTGTAATTATTATCTTCCATAAAAAACTCCTTTCGTTTTCTTAAGTATAAGTATAGAAAATATTTTGTAAATGTCCATTACTCTCTTGGTCTAATACTATTGAAAAAAAGGTTTACATATGTTATTATGTGAATGAGTGTGAAGTTAAGGGGGTTAATTTATGGCTAAAATTTTAGTGACAATGCCCGATGAGTTTTTACATAAGATTGATGGTTTCGCATCTAATGAGCAAAGAACTAGAAGTGAATTGATTCGTGAAGCTTTGAGATCATATATGCGTAAATCTTACATCAGAAATACTCAAAAAGCTGATGATAATGCAAAGATTCTTGAAAATATGTTAGGTTAATTATTTAACAATTTTTCTATCCATTTTATAAGATTTGGTATTTCATAAGGTTTTGGAATATACAAGTCTGCTCCGGCATTTAGGATTAACTCTTTATCATGGTAGATTGATGTCATTATAATTTTTGTTTTGTCAAAATTATGGTCTTGTCTTAGTTTTTTACAAATTTCCACACCTTTTAAAGAATCAATATTCCCTGCATCAAGAATTATTAGTGCAGGTATAGTATCTATTGATGTGTCATAGCTGTTTGATACCGTAACTTCATATCCTTGCAGGTCTAAAATTGTATTTAAAAGTAATGTCATTGCTCCGTCATTTTCGATAATGATTACTTTATTATTTACTTCGTTATTTATAGAATTTTCTGCACTTATGCAGGGTCTTTCTATTAAATAATTTGATTTTGCAGGCATGTCCGCAAGTTTGTGAATATGTATAAGTGAACTCATTAACATATTTGAATCTTTGTATTGAACGAATTCGTTTGTGATAATTCCAATTGTTGTATGCACAAAATTAGACCTTCTTCCAGCAATTTCATCTCCTCTCATAAGCATGAAGCCTCGTTTATTATCTTGTGGAGAATAAAATTTTGATGCAACTGAATCAAATGCAAAAGTTAGGAAATTTGCAATTTTTTCAGCTTTCAGCCCATCTGTAATTATTAAAAATTCGTTTTCTGAAATTGTACCCAGATAGTCATTTTCAGATAATGCTGATCTGATGATGGCACAGTAAGTTTGGATTAATTTGTCAGATGCAAGTTCTGTGTATGTTTCTTTGTAATTTTTGAAGTTTTCAATGCTTACGAGCATTGCAGCCCAAAATGTATTTTCTGATACAATTCTTTTTAGAGCTCTTTTTGAATAGTTTTTCCCTGGTAGAAACTTTTTCGGATCCATATTTGATTCAAGTTCACGTCTTAGGTGAGCTTTTATTCTCATTATAAATTCTTCAGGGTTCACAGGCTCTGAAATAAAGTCATCTGCACCGTTTTCCAGAACTGCAAGTTTGTCTTCAAGCTCTGCTGATTTAGATGTTGCAATTATAATTGGTCGCATATTATAGGTTAATGCTCTGATTTTTTTGCAATAATCAGATAAATCACTGTCAATACTGTCTGAAATGATTATTAAATCAGGTTCTTTATCCTGAATTAATTTCATTGCCGAAATCAGGTTTTTTGAAATAATTACCTTGTTTGTTTTGCTATCAAGTAATTTTTTGTATTTAGTTGATAATTCTTTTCTTTTGTCGATTATTAATGTTACTGACTGCATTTTTCCCTCGCTTGACGTTCAATGTTTGCTGCGGGTAAATTTACTTCAAAAGTTGTTTGATGATTTTCTGATTGAACAGAAATTTGTCCTTGCATTTTTTCGACTAAATTTTTAGTTATATACAGTCCAAGTCCGCTTCCTTGAACTTTTCTTGTAAGAGGATTATCAATCCTTGAAAATTTTGTGAATATTTTTTCATAGTCTTCTTTTGGAATTTCTATTCCTTGATTTGTAACTTTGATTGAGACCATATCTTTATTGATATTAGCTTTTACTGTAATTGTTGTGTTGTCATCTCCGTATTTTGCTGCATTTTCAATTAGATTTGTCATTATTTGTTGAAATTTATCTTTGTCAGCTAAGATTGCAGGAGTTGTATTTGGGATTTCAATGTTGATTTTTTTATCTTTGTACTGATTTTTTACAATTGAACTAATCATTTCAATTACAGGTTTGATTTGAATTTCTTTATAAATTAAATTCTCTTTTGAATTTTGCAATTTTGTAACTGAGAGCATGTTTTCAACAAGATTAATTAATCTGTTTGATTGCTCAACTATGATATTTAAGAATTTTTTTTTACTTTCATCATCAAGTTTATCCCAAGATGCAAGCATAGTTTGAGAAAACCCTCTAATTGATGTCAGCGGAGTCCTTAGTTCATGACTTACTGTTGATATAAAATCTTCATAATCTTTGTCGTTCATATTGTTATTATATCAAATTTTTTCAATTTTTATTAAAAATTAATTTATTTATAATAATTCATCTCCTCTATTTAGATGAGATTTGAAAAAAATATGAAAGAATATAAGTTTGTTGTTCGTATAAAAAATTATTAGATATGAAAAACGAAAGTTTTTCATACCTCCTCCCCAAGTCTGGTAGCCGTTCTTACTAAGAAGAATGGCTTTTTTTTATTTATAATCAATAGTTGTAAAGCAAATTAAATTATACGCTTATTTTAGTTAAGATAAAATAAGTCTTTGAATTAACTGTTTAAGCTGGTTAAGTGGCACGCTTTTCTTTAGTTAAGACAAAATAAGTATTTTGAATTCTCTGTTCGGCGGGTTAAGCGGCACGCTTTTCTTTAGTTAAGACAAAATAAGTGTTTTGAATTACCTGTTTGGCGGGTTAAGCGGCACGCTTTTCTTTAGTTAAGACAAAATAAGTGTTTTGAATTACCTGTTTGGCTGGTTAAGCGGCACGCTTATTGAACTTGCATTTCTTTTTCAAATCCAAATAAAGAACTAACTGATTCATCATCATGAATTCTTGCGATTGCAGTTCCAAGTAATGGTGCAACAGATAGTTGTTTAATATTTGGAGGCATTTTAGACATATCTAAAGGAATTGTATTTGTAACGATACATTCCTTGATAGGTGCATTTGCAAGTCTTTCGATTGCAGGGCCAGAGAATACAGGGTGTACTGCACAAACATAAATATCTTTTGCACCTTCTCTTTTCAATAGCTTAGATGCTTCGCAAATAGTACCTGCAGTATCAATCATATCGTCAAACATAACGCAGATTTTATCTTTTACATCACCGATTACATGAGATGCGATAGCTTCGTTGTGTTTGTCACGACGTTTATCAATGATTGCAAGAGAGCAACCGATTGATTTAGCAAAGTGTCTTGTTCTTTGAACACCGCCTGTGTCAGGGCTTACTGCTACCATATCATCAGGATCGATATTTAAACTTTTTATGTAATTTGTAAGAATTGATGTAGCAAAAATATGGTCTACAAGAATATTGAAGAAACCTTGGATTTGACCTGTGTGTAAATCCATTGCAAGAATTCTGTCAGCACCTGCAGTAGTTAATAAATCTGCAACTAATTTAGCTGTGATAGCTTCACGACCAGAAGTTTTTCTATCTTGTCTTGCATAACCGTAATAAGGAATTACTGCAGTTATTGTTTTAGCACTGGCTCTTTTGAATGCATCAATAATAATTAATAATTCCATTAAATTTTCGTTTACCGGATTGCAAAGCGGTTGAATAATAAAAACATCATCCCCTCTTACGCTTTCTTTGACTTGAACGTAAATTTCTCCGTCAGCAAAGTTTTTAACAACCATAGGTCCAATTGATGTACCTAAATAATCAGCGATTTCCTGCGCAAGTTTTGTATTAGAACGCCCTGCAAATAATTTAATATCATGAGTTGGGTTAATTGTGCGTTCTAACTGCGGGAATGTCATTTCTGCAACCATTATTATTCCTTTCAAATTAATTAATTTTGCTTATCAATGCTTTTTTATTATATAATTTTTGAGATTTTACCTCAATATAATTTTAAGTAATATTACTAAAACATCGACATAAAAATTTTTGTTATTAATTTAAAAATTATTTATCAATCATAGAAAAATTTTTTGGCAATTCATTTTCGATAAGTTTTACAAGTTCAGAAGCTTTGATATTGAGAGCTTCTGCGATTTTGAATAAGGTTGTTAATTGAGGATCTTTAAGTCCTCTTTCTACTGTGCTTATGATTGAACATGAAATGTCATTTTCGCTAGATAAAATAAACTGGCTTTTATCGCCTCTAAGTCTTTGGATGTTTTCACCAAGGATTTTCATTATTAATTTTTTTCTTTTTTCGATTTGCATTTTATAATTTTATCTTTTTTGAACAAAAATCGCTTTCACGAAAGAGATAGTTTATAAAAATAATATTTTAATTTTTAGAATGTTAAGTTTTGGTTAAAAAAATAAGGAATGTAAAAAAACGGAGTAATAATGTGAGTGTAGTTGAAAAGAGATAATTGAAAGGAAGTGTTAGATATGAAATTTTTAGTAAGAAAAGCTCCGGAAAATTTTATTAGAACAGTCAATGATGAAATCAGTTCATTGTTAAACAGACACTTTGACAGCTACTTTCCAGAAGCAGCATATTGGGAAGATATGGAAAAATTCTCAATGCCTGTAGAAATGACTGACAAGGGTAAAGATTATGAAGTAAAAGCTGAATTACCTGGAGTCAAAAAAGAAGATTTAGATATTGATATCGATAAAAATTACTTGGTAATTAATGCTAAAAAAGAAGAAGAAAAAATTGAAAATGAAAAAGCATATAAAAAATCAGAATTCAAGTATGGTGAATTTTCAAGAACAGTATATTTCCCTGAAGAAATTGATGTAGAGAAAACAGAAGCCAAACTAGAACATGGTGTATTAAAAATCCATGCTCCTAAAAAATATGCAGAAAAAGAAGCTAAAAAGAAATTAACAGTAAAATAATAATCAGCTAAAACATAGAAAACAGGCAGATTTAAAAAAATCTGCCTGTTTTTTTATTAAAGTGCTTGATTTTAAAAAATGTTCATGATACATTTAATTTTGCTGACGTTAAGGGCTGCTAGCTCAGGTGGTTAGAGCGCACCCCTGATAAGGGTGAGGTCGGTGGTTCGAGTCCACTGCGGCCCAGATTAAAGAAGACTCCAAAGTAAAGGGGTCTTTTTTAATGCAAAAATTTGGGTATTTTTTAGAGTTTTGTGTAATATTTGTGTAGTGCTGCATTTTTTAAACTCAGTCAAACTTAATAAAACTAGATAAAAATATTTAAAATTGAATATTAACGTTGAATTAAAATCAAGTTTTGAATGTTAAGGCAACTTTACATATATAATTATTTGTTTGTTATTATGTTAAAATTAGAAGGGGTGTTCTATGACAAATAATAGTGATACGCAAAAAATACGTCCTGCAGGGAGACATATTTTAACTATTGGTCGAGATTTGATTAAAGATAATCAAGCTGCAATTATTGAGCTTGTTAAAAATGCTTATGACGCAGATGCAACAAAAGTGGATATATTTTTTGATATCTCTAAAGATAAAAAGTCAATAACCATAACAGTTAAAGATAATGGCCATGGCATGTCTAGAGATGTTGTTATTAACAAATGGCTTGTTCCTTCAACTGATGATAAATTGCATCGAAAAACTAGCCCAAAAGGACGAATATTGCAAGGAAGAAAAGGGGTTGGACGTTATGCTGCATCTATTTTAGGACAGGATTTACTTTTAAAAACAATTGACAAAAACAATAATCAAACAGAGATTTTTCTTGAATGGAGTAGTTTTGAAAAAGCTCAATTTCTAGATGATGTAGAAATTTTAGTTGCAACATTAAAAGTTGATGAAAATTCTTCTACCGAATTGATTATAAATGGAGATGCAAAAAAAGTTCAGGAATGGATATATGTGGATGAAAAGAAAGAGAAAAACACAAAATATTCAGAAATGATAGATACATTAATTACAGAACTTCAAAAACTTATTTCTCCAATTAAAAAATTAGAAAACAATGATGTTTTTTCTATAGTAGTTCATATTAAAGGAATAAAGGATTATGAAAATACTGTTGAGGAAGAAATACGTCCAGTTCCAATTGATGATTTTTATGATTATAGATTATATGGACATACTACTGAAAATCACAAACTAGAATTAATATATTCAAACCAAAAAAGCTTAAACTTACCAGATGAAATTATTATTTTGGATGTTACTAACTATAAAGATATAGGCGATATTGAATTTGATATACGAGTTTATGATAGAGATTCGCAGGATATATACAATCTAATCAATAGAGGGTTAAAAAAATTTGACGGATCCTCATATAGCTTCAATGAGGCTAGAAACATGTTAAATACATTAAATGGTATTAGTGTATATCGTAATAATTTTAGAATTCGACCATATGGAGAACCAGGTTACGACTGGTTATTATTAGACAAAAGACGTGTAGATAATCCATCATTACGTATCGGTAGTAATCAAGTTATTGGTTATATCTATATCCAAAGTGAAGAAAAATCTCACTTGGAAGAAAAAAGTGCAAGGGATGGATTAAAGGAAAATGAGTATTTTAATTCCTTTAGAAATTTGATAATAGAAGCTCTCAAAGAACTGGAAGTTCGACGTTTTAATTACAGAAGACAAGTTGATAAAGAAAAAGAATCTAAAAAATTATCATATAAAATTGATTCCTTAGCCAGTTTTGATGAAATTAAAAGTGAAATAAAAAAACAATTTAAAACGGCTAACATAAGTTCTGAAGTACAAACAAATCTTTTAGAAGTAATTGAAAAAGAAGAACATAAAAAAACAAAAATTGTAGAAGAAATTAATAAAAAAATAGCTGTGTATCAAGGACAAGCCACTTTAGGTAAAATTATCAATGTAGTATTACATGAAGGACGTAAACCTTTAAACTTTTTTAAAAACGAAATTAAAAATGTTGTTTTTTGGATTAGAGAACTACAAGAAGCTTATTCCGAAGATACACTTAATGAGATAATAAATATAATTTCTAAATTTGCAACTAATTCGAAAGCTCTAATAGATCTATTTAATAGATTAGACCCCCTAGCTGCTGGGAAACGTGGAGAGAAAAAAGATTTCTCCTTGAAGAAAGTTCTTGATGAAGCTTTTGCGGTTTATAACGAAGATATGATAAAAAAACACATAAAATATGAAATCCATTGTGATGACAATATCAAATTATACGGTTGGAAATCAGATTTTTACATAATATTTACAAATTTAATTGATAATAGTATTTATTGGATATGCGAAAAAAATCCTCTTGAAAAGAACATAACGGTAAAAGTTTATCCATACCAAAAAGACTACGCAATAGATTTTATTGATAATGGTACTGGTATTGATAAAGAATTTATTGTATCTGAAATAATATTTGAACCTGAATTCTCATTAAAAGCTAATGGAACAGGTCTAGGTTTAGCATTAGCAGGTGAAGCTGCTACTAGAAATAATTTTAAACTTGAAGTGAACGAATACGAGAATGGGGCTTTTTTTAAATTGGTTCCAAAAGGAGTATATGATAATGAATAACTTACATTTATTGTATATAGAAGACAATGAAGAAGATATCGAATTATTTGCTAATACAATCAAAAGGTATAACAAGGAAAAAGAATCTCAAGTAGTATTTGTTGCTTGTAAAACATTAGACGAGGCTGAAAATATTTTATACAACAGGTCTAATATTTTTGATGGGGTTATTATAGATATTAAATTAAACAATATTCCTGGGGAAGGGAATAAGGCTACTGATATTATAAAAAAATTATTAATAAGAGTTCCATGTGTTGCCTATACAGCTACACCAGATGATGTTAATGCTGATTTAATACTTAAAAAGTTTACAAAAGCAACTTCAAGTATAGATGAGGTTCTTGATTATCTTTACAATATTCAGAAGACAGGTCTTAACAAACTTTTGGGAACAAATGGACTTATGGAAGAATATTTAAGCATTATTTATAAAAATAATATAAAACCTAATCTTGAACATTGGATTGTTAATGCTCAAGAGCAACCAGATATAACAACTAAGGCATTATTGAGACATGTTTCATATTGTATTACTGAATTAGTCAATAAAGAATATGAACAAAGCTTGACAGATGAATTTTACATAACACCTCCATTAAATGAAAATTTAAAAACAGGTTCAGTCATAAAATCTGATAGAAATCAAGAATATTATATAATCTTAAGTCCAGAATGTGATATGGTTTTGCGCCAACCTAGTAATAGACCTAAAACAAATAACATTTTGTTATGTGAATTAGAAGATTTTTATAACGTCGCTAATATTGAAATACAAGAAATTTCAAGTGATACAAAAAAAATAGGGAAAATTGAAAAAATAGTAAAAAATAATCTTTCTGAATATTATCATTTTATGCCTAAATGTACAAAATTTGCGAATAAACTTATAAATTTTAGAAAAGTTTCTACTATTTCTTTTGATGAATTAGTCCAACATTTTGAACAAGTTGCAACAGTAAGCGGAAGCTATTGTAAGGATATATTGTGCAGATTCTCAACTTATTATGCAAGACAAGGACAACCTGATTTTCATTTTCAAAACATTGCAAAAAATATATTTAGAGAATTGCAGGAACAATCAACAACACCTACTAATTAAATTTATGTACTTTCATTTAAAGCTTTTTTCATTTGTTTTGCAACTGCAGTTATAACTGGAACACAAACACTGTTCCCAAATTGTTTATATGCTTGCACATTTGAGACTTTATCAATTATAAAATCTTCAGGGAAACCTTGCAATCTCGCAGCTTCACGCGGAGTAATTTTTCTTGGATTTTTGTTCTTTTGTTCTATTAATATTTCGCTACCATCTTTATAATATCTTGCTGATATTGTATTTGTATATGGGGAACTAGCATTAAATAAGCCATAACCAAAACCTTTACCATTTAATTTGTTTTGAATTTTTCTTCTTTGATGACCAGCCCATAATTTATCAGAAATAGTAAAACTAGAATCAACATTTTTTTCTAAAATATTACCTAATCTTGTATTGATACCAGTAGGTTTAGGAAATTCAAAATTAATATTATGATCTAAAAAACCTACAATCATAATTCTTTCTCTATTTTGTGGTACGCCAAAATCTTTGGCAGCAAGTACATCATAATATACTTTATATCCAGCATTTTCAAGGTGATTTATAATTGTTTTTAGTGTATGACCTTTATCATGCGTACGTAATTGCTTTACATTTTCTAACAAAAAAGCTTTTGGTTGTTTTTCTAATAAAATCCTTTCTATATCAAAAAACAATGTCCCTCTGGTATCATTAAAACCTTTTCTAAGTCCTGCTTGTGAAAATGGTTGACAAGGAAATCCTGCTAATAAGATATCATGATTAGGTACATTTTTTTCATTAATTAGTTTTATATCACCATATAGACAATCATTCCCAAAATTGGCGACATAAGTCTCTCGAGCGTATTTATCAATTTCACTTGTCAAAACACAGGCAATATTTCCTTCAAAGGCTATTTCAAAGCCCTTTCTAATTCCTCCAATACCTGCAAATAAATCAATAATTTTTATCATAATTAATGTCCTAGTATATAAATCTGATAAATTTTGATAAAACTTTAATTTAGTTAAATAATATCATATAAGTGTATTAGAAACTTTGTATATGATACCAAGTTAAAAGAACTAATTCTGTAAAATTAATTAAAATTTAATTTTTATAATATAAATTTTAATTAATTAGTAAAATAATAAAAAACAAGTTAAATTAGCTTAAAAGTATGCTTTCGGAAAAGTACACTTTTACGACCATAGGATTTCGGCTTTAAATATTGTTCGTTAATCTTGTTAATTTATTTTACGAATATTCGTTTTATATATAGACTTTTACGAACATGTATTGTATAATGAGAATAGAAACGAAAAGGAATTTTTATGGAAGCAAAAACTTTTGGATACTGTAGAGTATCTTCTGCTGATCAGAATGAAGACAGACAAGTTCAGGCTATGCTTGATATGGGAATTAATGAACGAGATATTTTTGTTGATAAATTGAGCGGAAGAAATTTTGATCGTCCCATGTATCAGGCTATGAAAGCTCAACTTAGAAAAGGAGATCTGCTTGTTATCAAATCTATTGACCGACTTGGAAGAAATTACAAGCAAATCTGCGATGAATGGAGAGAGATTACAGGTAAAATCGGAGCTAATATAAGAGTAATTGATTTGCCTTTGCTTGATACAACTAGAACTGATGGACTTATAGGGCAGGTAATATCAGATATAGTTTTGCAGCTACTGGGGTATGTTGCAGAGCAAGAAAGAGCTTTCATTAAACAAAGACAAGCGGAAGGGATTGCATGTGCTAAAGCTAAAGGGAAAAAACTTGGAAGACCTGCTATTAAATATCCAAACAATTGGGAAGAAACATACAGCACATGGAAAGCTAAGCAAATTACAGCTAGGAAAGCTATGAAAAGACTTGGAATGAAACAAACTTCTTTTTATAAATTGGTAAAGCTATATGAAAAAGAAAAGGAGTGATCAGCACCACTCCTAGAAAATGAACCCCGACATATGATAAAGTTTAGATTTTGCCCTTATAGATTAATACTCTTGCCTTGTTATAGTCTTTTTTCCAGTTCTCTATTGTATAAAATAATTCATCATCGGTTTTAGAGTTGTCATCCCAAACCAGATAACCTATTATGGGTACATTCTGTTTAGTTTTTGATATAACATCTAAATTTAAAAATCTATAAGATGCATCAAGTAAATTGTCTTCAAAATTCATCACTTGCTGCTTGTATTCAGCATCATTCTCTGTTTGCTCAAAAGTTACAAACACTGCATATGGTTGGTCCTCCAAACTCAATTTGAGAGCATCTAGCTGAGTAAAGCCTTCAGCAGTACCATCAATGCTTTCTCTTAATCTCTTTAATGCCCTTGTAAAGCCATAAGCCTTAAATAATCGTGCGAACTCAGCATTCAAGTCCTTGACACTTGTTTTTGAAGATGTTGTTTTGTTCATTAATTTCCTCCTTTTATTTAATATAAAAAGTTTGCGAGGAAATTATAAAACCCTCTATTTAGAATATGTGTTAATCAAATAACCATTCTTATCATACTTCCCAAACCCATAATTTTCAGGTTTATAAGTATTTACAATACTACCGAAATTATTGTACTGCACCGTATTACCTGATGGATCTTTTATGTAAATATTTTTTCTATAACCATCAGAATCATATTCTGTAGTATTATTACTATTAACTTCAAAACTCCCTACTATATAACCATTTTTATCGTATTTCACAGTACGCCCAGATGCATCTTTTTGATAACTAAACACTTTGTAGCCATTTGAATCATATTCAATCACATTACCTGAAGAATCTTTTTCATAATAACCAGTAAGGCGTCCTGAAGCATCATATATATCTGTACGTTGAGCAATTGCGGAAGAACTAAAAATTAAAAAATTTAAAAGCAATACAAATAATTTTTTCATTTCTTATATACCTTATTTATTCTATCCACAATACTTTGACATAAATTTGTCTGCTCTACATTTTCAATACTTTGATACTCAGAAATAGCTTTATTTAAATAACCCAGAGCCTTTTCATACTCTCCAAGTATATATAACTCTAACCCTTTATCTATAAGACAAGATCCCCATTCACAAGGATATAGAGCACTATATTTAGCAATATCTGTTTTATTATAATTTTTAATAATTCGTTTAAGTCTAAGCATTAACAGTTTACTTTCAATGTTTTCTAATATGTCAGAACTTTTATCTTTTTTATCTAGTTCTGTATATAAATTTTGAGCAATGATAGAAATCATCGTGGAATAAGCACCTGCATGTCCAATATAACATTCATTATCACACCCATGCTGAAGATCAATTTTAATCGCATTATCAAAATCCTTTATGGCACCTTCATAGTCTTTTATTTGCAATTTTGCATGAGACCTATTAAGAAGTTCATATGAAGATGCTGTTCCAGATACTTTTATTATATGCTTGTACAGTCTTTCAGCATTTATGTAATCTTCTGAATAGTATTTATCATCCGCAGTATTGATCAAAGAATCTATTTGCTCTGCAGGTAATTTGGGATAGAAAATATCTTGCATTAACCAACATAAAGTAAAAGAAACAATTACTGTTATAATAGTTATTAAAACATTTTTTTTATTCAAAACTAAAATCTCCCAAACATTTGTATTGTATTTAATATACTCTGACCTGCACTACTACCTTTATTGATTACATCAATAAATTTTTCTGCATTAGATGATTCTTCATAATTTTGTACGAATACGTTTTGAGTAGCATTAGTTGTTTCTTGTTTATTTGTCAAAGCATTAATCCCTGCATTAGTTGATGCTGAAATCACAACATTATTAGAACTAAATGTAAGTTCTATATCTACAGTTTTGTCCGTATTGATTTGTGGTAAAGGTTTAAATGGAGCAGCATTTTTTATTGCAAGCAGCGCAAGCCTATCAATATCTTCTCTACCTGATGATTTAGAAATTCTATAATTTAATAGTTCTCCATCTCTATTAATTCTTAAAATTGCAATTACATCATCAAAATTCCAAGAATTTGGATGCCATCCCATTTTTATTCTGCCTTGCATTTCTTGAATGTATGCATTGTAATCCATATTACTACCTTTAGAAATATTCATCTTATTTTTAAGTGCTATATCGCAAGCCATTTTATGAGCATTATAAATAACATCAGTTGATTCTATTGATGTCATTTGACCACTTTGCATAACACCAATTCTTGCATATGGATTTTCCATTTTAATATATTCTTTAAAAGTGGAAGACTCGACATAAGCTGCAGTATTATTTATAGGATCTGATTGCATTGTAATTACAAGTACTTCTTTGGGTCCCAAAGTTCCATCATCTTTCTTATATTTAATGTTATAGAATACATAATCACTATTGGTACGAATACTATCTGTATCCAATAACACAGAATTCTCACCAGGTGCATTTGTATCTACCCAATTTTCAGCCTTTGAAATATTTGAAGTTAATAATAATAAACCCAAAATAAATAATAAATTTAAATATTTTTTCATATATCACCTCTTAAAATCTATAACCATACATTTTAATAGTTCGCAACAATTGATTTACAGCTTGATTACCTTTATTTATTGTTTCAACAGTATTATTTAAATTATTTTGGCTACTCATATCTGGGGCTTCTACATAATATCTCTTAGTTCCGTTATTATACACTTCTTTATAACGTTTACCGTTCTGATATACATAACCTTGATCCGGTGAGTTATTAGTATATGTTTTTGTAGAGATATTAAAATCAGTTATCTTAGCTCTTTTAACCTGGTATTCTATAGGAATATTATTGCCCTCTCTTAAAATGGATAAATGCACAATAGTATTTTCCTTACCTGAAATCTTATTAGTTGCTTCAGATAAAGATAATCCATCAGTTACTCGATTGTTTATTGCTATTATAAAGTCTCCGCTTCTTAATCCAGCATTTTCAGCAGGGGAATTTGCCAAAACATCTGCTATCATTAATCTTCCATTTCTTACAATTAACTCAGCACCTATACCTATTATTTGAGTTTGCATAGCTGGTTTTTGATTTTGTGTAGGTATAGCAGTAGATTTTATCTCTGAATAACTTATTACATCTTTACTTGGAGGGGTATCATCATATGCAAAAATTAGCTCAATTGACATTCCGCTAAAAGAAGTAGATGAACTCGGAAAAGGATTAGATTTTTTTATCGCTTGTAAAACAGATTCATCTACTGACTTGTTATTAGAAGATTCTACAATTTCGTAGTCACTTACTTCACCTGTCTTGTCAACAAAAAACCAAACTTTTACATTCTTTTGGGCCTTTGTTGCAGGAGGAGTCCAATTATCTCGAATTTTATTCCGAATTACCATTTGTTCTGCAGTTGTTTTTGCAGACAACTCATTAATCATAGAATAGTAGCTTTCTGTATCCACACCATTATTATCATATCCTTGAGCTTTAACATCATTTGTTTCAGCATAGACCTGCCCTGAACATGAAGTAAATAATAACAGTTGTAATAATATAACTAACTTAAAATAACGCATCTTCAACATATTTCTTTCTTTCCTGTTCTTCTTGTATTTGAGGATTAATTTGTACATTTTCTTGATTTACATCTTCCCTTATATTCAAATCATTTGAATATGTTTCTGTTTGAACCGGTTTTGTATTAATGGTTCCTATATTTTTAGCCGTGTTTACAGGAACCTTTGGCTTAGTTTCAACTTTTGCAGCAGGCTTTGGATTTGGTTTTGCAACAGGTTTTGGTTTACTTAAATCTTTATATATAGTCGGATTTGGAGATTTGAAGAATTTAGGAGCTCTTTTCCCCTCATAAATATCACCGGTTCCACAACTTGATGCTGAAACCAATATTTTTCCTTCTGATATTTGAGATGTGTAATCTACCTGACATTCATATCCTGCATAGTTGTACTCCTTTGTGTAATCTTCACTATCATATGTGTATCCCAAATCTTTTGTAACTAGCCCCATAAAGTCATAATCGTATCTAAAACCATTTTTTACAGCTGTTACAACAACAGTTCCTGAACAAGTGTATTTATCAACTGATGAATCATATGATGTAGCCGCAGGATATTTTAAAAATACAGAAGCTACTGTTTCAGGTTTTACTTTTAAATAAGTCGCATCATTTTCTTTAAATATTTGAATTACCAAATCTTTTACCGTTGGATCTTCACAATTTCTAGCCCTATTATTAAATGTAATAGGCTTTGGATAATTATTATCGGAATTGTTAATATCAGGGCTATAACTCTTTGAAGTTATGAATAAGTAATATACAAATACAACAATACTTGCAATTAAACATATTCTTAAAAATCCGGATAAAAGTGCCATAAAAACATTGACATTTTTTGATTGTGATTGCTTGGATTCTGAAGTACTTCCATTTATATTAATTGTTTCTTTTAATGGGGTACCACAGTTAATACAAAAAGAATCTTCGCTGCTAACTGTACTCCCACAATTAGGACAATTAAAGTTATAAGGAACAATCTCACCACAATTAGTACAAAATTTTTGATTTTCTTTTATTTCACATCCGCATTTATTACATTTCATATATTCTCCTTAATTCGCAAAATAAAGCATTAATAACAGGGTTCTGAATTGTCTCATATTAATTTCATAGCGCAGATTTACCCAAGTTCTGCTTGAACCATATTCCTGCTGCTCAAATACCTTATGATATTGCTCAACATCTTTTAGCCATTTTAATTCACTTGCTATAAGATTTTTAAAATCTTCTCTAGGAATTTTGATCCTTACTGCTTGATATGTTTCATTCAATAATTTATCAACAGCTTCATAGTATTCCATCATAAAATTATTAATTTCTGCAGTTGTCTCTAAGTCTGATGAAGAGTAGCTGTTCTCTATCTCATCATATTTTTTTAAATAGTAATTATCTTTATCAATATTATTTCTAACTTCTGAAAATAACTTGTTTAAATCTTCCATATCCTCAGCACAAGCATCACATTCATATAGATTTAAAAAAGTATCATTTCTTTTAATTATGCTAAAATACTGTGCCTGTAACAAATCTATTTTAGCTAATACCTTACTTGGGGTTTGTAAATCATAAATTATATCTTTATTCTCAATTTTATTAGGCTTTGAAGTAGGTTTACTCAAACTTTTTGAATCTGCATGCATAACAAAATAAGCTATACCTACTACTACTAAAAATATAAAAACAAGAACTCCAAATCCAATCCAGAAATTTTTAACTAATTCAGTATCTTCATTAACATTGTTACTCTGCTGTCCTTCAGCAGAACCGGTAGCAGCTACTTTTGCAATATCTGTAGTTTTTTCAAATTTATAACCACATCTTCCGCAAAAAGATGGCTTTATACTATATTCTTTGCCGCATTTTAAGCAGATAAATTTATTATTAGTTTCAGACATAGTCCTCCAGTAATAAAAGCTATAGGTTAATAATTTTGAGTACTATTATCAGTTTAAATACACCAAAATATTTAAAATGATGTATTATTCTGAAATATAAGATTATAACTAAGTTTTCACTTTTAAATAAATCAATTTTATAAATAAAAATACATCATATTGATTATCAACTTCACTTGAAAGATACGATAAAATATGTTATTATTTTAATATTGGTTGGAAAAGCATCATTTTAAATAATTTGTTGCATCTAAAAATGGTGCATTTATAATTCAAATTGTCGATAACTGTTATCTATGTCGTCTTGGCTTATTCCTATATAGCGGAGTGTAATTTGTGGTGATGAATGATTAAATATCATCTGCAGCATCGCTACGTCTTTGAATTGCTTGTAATGATGATATCCCATAGACTTGCGCATACTGTGAGTGCCTATATTTGCAGCAATTCCGATAGCTTTACATGTTTCATTCAACATTCTGTAAACCTGGGAACGGTCTAATCTATGGCGTTTCTGACTCAGAAACAATGGTTCATCATCTTCTTTGTCTTTTATGAAGTCGTTTATGAGTTTTTTTAGTTTGTCGTTGATTGGGAAACGCTTACATTTGCCTGTCTTTTGTTCGTTAAGTTCTATATGTGTTTTGTTGCGAACATCTTTTACATCAAGAGCCAGAATATCAGAAACCCGTAATCCTGAATTACAGCCTAGAACAAACAGCAACCTATTTCTCTGACTTTTTTGTGCCAAGTAATCTTCAACTGCTTTTATCTGCTTTTTATCACGTATAGGTTCAACTAAATGCTTCATTTCTAATCCTTTCTTTTACATCAATTGCACAGTTTTGTGACTTTATTTAATATAAAATTCAGGATATGAAAAACCGGAGAAAATTACTCCGGTTCAACGTTACAATATCTTTTCTCTTCGTTCCATAACCAATTATATTTTATACAATTTTCTTTGGAAATTTTAACAAGCCCATAGTTCGTATTTACCTCAAGACCTTCTTTGCAAATTCCTGTATCAAGACAGATATCTTTATCTTCAGTTGTAATAGTAAGAATTGTTATTGTTAATACAACAAAAGTTAAAAGACTTAAAAATATAACTATAACAGATTTTTTCATAAATCAATTCTAACACAAGATTAATGTTTATATCTATCCGGTAATCCATTAGGAACTCTGTGCTTCAATAAATCATAAGGACTTTGAGTTGGATATTTGCGGCCTAAATCTCTTCCTTCTTGGTTTGCTTCTAAGTCTTCCTGAATATCTTTTAGACTTTCTTCAAGTGTATACTTTTTTATGTAAATATTCTTAAAACTATCAAGAAATTCTCGCAAATCACCTATCGCTTTAGCAATCATCTCTCCTACAATTCCTTTTTGTGCTGCCTCACAATTTGCTCTTGCATGAAAATATTTATCTGCTCCAATAGTATTTGCTTCTCTCATTTGATGATAATTTACAAGAAAAATACTAACCGTCTGAAATAATGTATTTAATGGATCTTCTAAGCTTACTAAGTCATTTATCATTCCTTGGATTAAATCAGAATGACTATTTGAATATTCTGCTTGAATTCTACTAATATCCTGTTGTTCATTTATAATATTTGCCTGAAGGTCTTCTGCTTCTTGTAACACTGAATCAATATTATCAAAAAACAGATAACAATCGCACGCTTCTTCATCCATCAGAATTTCTTCAATAGTACACTTACAGTTTGGATGTGGTCTTTCCGGAATATCTTCTTTTGTATAGTAAACAGTTCCATCTAATTCTTGACAAATTTTGCATGCATTTGGTTCTGTATGCCATACATATTTTGAATTGTTGATACCACCTTCCAAAACAATATTTTCATCATTTAGGTTTTTGACCATACCTGATAATCTTTGAGCCTCACGGTCTGCATCTTTTGTTAAATTACCAGTTATAAATGTATTGTAACGGTATAGAGAATGTTCTATTTCGGATAGTTTATTATATCCGGCTGAATTAAAAGAGCTTTGAGAAGCAAGCTTTGATTTCAGCGTTGAAATTTGAGAGAGTAAATCGCTGTCAGCTTTCTTTTGCGCAATAATTTGTTCAAGTTTTTGTTTTAAATTCATTTTTGTCTCCTTATTAACTAATGTATGTTACTGTTAGTTATAAGGTAGAATAATTTAATCGGTCAATTCAAAGAATAATCCTGACAAATCTTTTGCCCGCTTTTCTACAACACTTGCTCTGTCTCCACTTAAAACATTTATATACATTGTTCCCTGTTTTTCACCAATAACTGCATTTAAGAATGCCCACTGAGCTTTTTTGTAATCTTCCCATTCATTTTGAGAGATTTCTAACAAATCATACTGTTCTTTGGGCAGCGTTTCTTTAAAGAGTAACAGGTATTTATCAATTTCATTGTTCCAGTCATTTATTGAATCATCTACACATTTTGACATTCCGACTGTTGTGTAATCTTCTTTTTTCATGCATTCCTGCACTGCTCTTTCAATAGGATGAATTTCGGCTTTAGGTGTTAGGGATTCTTTTTCCTGTTTTAGTTCCGTAATAGATTGTTCTTGTGCAAAAAGCTTGGATTGCAGGGATTTAAGTTCCTTATTCTGCTTAACAATGGTGAAGCTGCTGAAACTCAAAAGACCTGAGAGAAATATTATAGTCAAGATTAGAATTGAATTTTTCATTTTATAATTCTACCTTAAAAAATTTTTTGTGAAAATTTATATAATTCACCGCCTTTCGTTTTTATTGCAAAATTAAGGTACTTTTATACCTTTCTGATTTTCTGATTATATTTCGGTATTTTGAGCGGTGATAAAGCATTATATCATCCGGTTCATGAATCCGTCAATGTTCTGTTTTTTGTCCTCACACGTAATAATGTAAGTGGTCCTGATATACTATAGAAAACTCTTCCTAAATACTGTTGATCTGAAATCTGTAACATATCTCTAACTACTTAAAAACACAGCTTATTTAATAACTTTTTACCTTTGGATAGTTACTGCTATAATTTTTATAAGACAAGACTTTCAGAGATCTTTAAACCTAATCCATTTTCTTACTCAAAAATCTTTTAATAATTAAAAAATCATTAAAAACCTCCATAAATTCTTAATCATAGTGAATAATATAAAAGGTAATACACCTCTTGTTAAGCTTTAATCCTAGATGATTTTTGTGTTTGCAAGGAGTAACTGAAAGTTTTTTAGCACAGTGAAGCAGATGCTTTGCTGTGCTTTTGTGTAGCTTTTTATAAGGAGAACTAATGGAAAAAGAATATCATATTTTATCTCTATCTGGGGGAAAAGATTCTACAGCACTTGCTTTCTTTATGAAAGAGAATATGCCCGAAATTTTTGAAAAGTTAGAGCTTGTGTTTTGTGATACAGAGCAAGAGATACCGGAGACCTATGATTATCTAAACAAAATTGAGATATTTTTAGATAAACAAATAACAAGGCTTAAACCGGAAAAATCTTTTGATCATCTAATTTCTATTTATAATCATTTGCCTTCAATTGCTCAAAGGTGGTGTACCGTTGAGTTAAAAACAAAAGTATTTAAAAAATATTTTGATAATCTATCAAAAAATAAAAGTATTGATTTTGTACATTTATATATCGGGATTAGAGCTGATGAAGCCTGTCGAACAGAAAGTTCAAAACATAATGATAAAAAGATTAGAGCTGCCTATCCTTTTGTTGATTACGGACTACACAAAGCAGATATAGACCATATCTTAGAAAAATCCGGTATTGGGTATTCAGACTATTACAAATGGAGAAAGCGTTCTGGCTGCTACTTTTGCATGTTTCAATCTAAAAATGATTGGTTAAATCTTTTTGAGCATCACCCTAAATTATTCAGAAAAGCTATGGAATATGAAATTGATGCTGGTACTACAAAAAGGGAGAAAAGATTTGGTTGGAATATTGATATGGCTCTTAAAGATATGATAACACCGGTTAATATGAAAAAAATTAGAAATGAAGCTAAAGTACTTGAGTATAAACATGTGAGTAAAACTGCTGCAATTTCTCATTTACTTATGGACTTATTCTAAGTTTTCATAGTATTTACCAAAAGGTTTACCATCTTGAGTTGCATTAGGATTGCAATCTAAATCTTCCATATCAGTAAATCCATCATGATCATTATCTAAGCCATCACTACAGGAATGTAGAGAGTCTTTCCCTTCTGGTTTAGGATCTGCAAATAACCATTTGTTAGGAATGCTATTATATAGCTGCATAAAGTTCTTTTTATAGACTTCTGCAATTTTTGGATTAAAGATTATTAGAGAATTTTCATCATTGAAATTTTGAGCTCTTTTTGTCCAATTCAAACTACCTGTTACTACATAGTTTTCTGTAATTAGACACTTCATATGCATTTTGCCTGACCAGTTTTCAACTTTAACAGGTACACCTGCGATGCGTAAAATCTTATGTTTTGAGTATTTACTTAAAGCTGATGATGCATCAAGAATAACTCTTACATCAACTCCACGTTCTTTTGCGTCAATTAAAGATTGAGTTACTTTATTATCTGTTAAATAAAACATTGGAACGTATACAAATTTTTCACTTTTATCAATAATATTGATTACATCGTTCATAAATGTATAATCTTTTGGAGAAAAGTATATAGAAACAACTGTACCATCTTCAAGGGGTATATTTTTCTTATCTGCAATATATTTCTTGTCTCTGTGGAAACTTCCTGCATACATCTGATTGAATTCTTTCGTATATATTTCATTAACAAGTTTTGATTTAATAACTATAAAATCATTTGCATTTACATACTTGCCACCAATACCTGTATTGCTTATATTCACACTCCCGGTTGTTACGATAGAATCATCAAAAATGAAAAATTTATTATGCATCAACTGATCCGTAAAATATTCAATCTCCTCATCTTCAAATTCTGTTCTGATTTTTTGATTTTTTATATAGAATTCAATCTGTTGCTTGTTATAAAATTTTAAATCGTCATTCACATCATCTGTTTTAAAGCTCGGAACTTTTTCTTGTAATACGGATGTTTTAGAATAATTGTTTTTGCCATATTTATTTACATCAGTAACCCACTTTATATCAAGACCATTGCTATACCTGTTCACTATATTATCTATAAAAGAATAATTTGAAACACCGTAAACAGCAAAATATATTCTATTGTGAGCTGCTTCAATTAGTGATAATAATCTTACAAGGGCAGAAGTCGAATTATTGGAGTTTACGATTGTAGGATCTAAAAAATAAATTTCTATACTTTCGCTAAAAAAATCTGGGTTCTTAATTTTTATCTCTTTTGGATAGCAGCAACTTGCAGGGGCATACTTAACTAATGGCTTGTTAACTAGCTCCTGCTGACTAGACATCCAACCATACTTACAATCTAACTTATGGTATTTGCCATTTTTCTTATTCAATACAACAAGATTTAGACTATGAGATTTTTTTGCATTAGCTTTTATTTTGTCTAGGTTCTGATAAGTTTTTAATTCATCTGCAAGGTTTGATTTTGTATAAATTGTTGCAAGTCCTGCTTTCAAAACTTCTTGTTCATAACTTTTGCATTTACCTTGTCTATCACAATCATAGTAGAGCGACATCAGGTGACGGTTGTTTTTGTCAAATTTTTCTTCTGCTGTGTATTCAGCTCTTACAGACTTGTTCAGCAACTCTTTTTTAGCAAACTCTTTCCCGTAATACCCGAGTCCTAAAGCTTCATCTTGAGTAAGGTTATAAAGCTTCATCTGCCAATTAAGTCCGTCATTGAGTTTAGTTTCAAATGTATCAATGCCATTGATGCGAACTTTTTCATCTTGTTCTGCAATGCCGTTATCGTTAAAGTCAATATATACAGTATCGCCATCAATAACCTTAATTACCTTATGTTCAATTGATGCAGATACAGGTATAATTGACACTATTGTCAGTATTAACGCAATTGCTAAAATCTTTTTCATTATGGCTATTATAGAACAAAAATATTGATAAAACAGAGCCTTCTATTTAAGACTCTGTTGTTATTCCTAAAAACTAAAATTTATATTGCTTACAATATCTAAGATTTTCAGTTCCGTTCACTTCTTGTATATAATACATTAGCAATTTATCAGTATAAATACAAAAACTAGTTAAATGGGAGATTTGTAAAAATAATTAAATATTTTAAATATTTAAAATATATTTTTATTAAATAGTTTTATTTAATTTTACAAATTTACACTTTCAGCTTATAACCCACTATAACGTTGTAGACATTTCCTTCTCTTTCTTTAAAAACACCATGATTTCTAATCATTTCTTTAAATTCTTTTAATCTCTCTGCTGGCATACCCTGATTTTGACACCAATGCTTAAAAACCTCATATGCTTCACTCATCTTTGTAAAATTATCGATTGCTGGAATAAAACAATCATGTAAAAACTTTTGAAATTTATTAGAATTATTTTGAAATGTGTTTGTGGCTTCTAAAACTCTCTTAGGTGGGTTTAATCCTTCTTCCTTATATATTTTAAAACCTTCTAAGAGCCAATTAAAAATACCACTTAAATTTTCAGGCTCTATAAGTCTTGTTTTCAAGCCTCTATCTCTTTCTTCTTGAGAAAAATACCGATCAAATGGTACTACATAAACTCTTTGACTACTAAATAAGGTTCTATCAGACGTATAGGGGAGATAATTTGTATGCATGTAAATTTTCCCTGTTTGCTTAAATTGTTTTTCTTCCTGATATAATCGTCTTGCAACGATTGTATCACCCCCTGTTAAACTTTTTAATAAGGAGGTATCCATATTAAGTCCTGCTGGAAGTTCTGTTGTACTTATGAATCTATATTTGGTCATTCTTGCAATATCTCCACTCGCTATACGACTGTTTTTATATGGAGAAAAAGCAAAAGTTTCTGCAGCAGTTTGAATTGAATATCCACTGGAACCACCATGTAAATATGAAATTGTCTCTATTAACGTGCTTTTACCATTTCTACCTCTTGGACCATAAAATATGAAAAAACATTCTTCGTAAATATTGCCACTTAGACTTAACCCCAATATTTTTTGAAGGAATCGAGCAAGTTCATCATCATCACAAGTAATTGCCTTTATAAAATCCATAAATTCAACTGATTTTGCATTTTTGTTAAAGACAACAGGGCTTATTTTTGTAATAAAATCCTGTGGATTATGTTGCTGTAACTGAAAAGTGTTAAGATTTAATGTGCCATTATAGCAGTTATATAAATAGTTATCTTTATCAAAATCGACTTCAGATTTGTAATTTCTACTTTCCGCATCTTTTAGCATAGCTTTACGTCTCTGATTTGAACCAAGATGTTTTATATTCTTAAAAAATTGCTGATTTTTATCTTCAATATTAATGCTCGCATATTCTTGTAAGCATTGTTGAAGTTCTTGAGCTTTCAGTTCTGCTTGCTGATTACCATCTTCTAAAATCCATCTTTTATTTTCCATAATACATCCATCCTTTCGAAGTTATATTGTACAGTAATCTATCACCGTACACTTTATTAAATAATTCTGCATTTCCAACATCTGTAAAATCAAATGTTTCAGGTTTTAATTTTTGAAGTTGCATTAAAATTTTATTTTTATTTTCAATAAAATCCTTAGTTAAAAATTTCCGATCATCTCGTGCTGTTTTATTACCGATAAATTTATTTATGATACTTAAGATATATGGGTTTCGATTAATTTTTTTTACATGCATAGGATCTTTTTGCTTAACATGAGGACTCTGAAAAAAAGTTTCTAATGCAACAGCAGTATTGTTATTTGCCCAGTACATACATTTACCAATTAGAGCAAAGTCATCTCTGCTCTCATCATTATTTTTTCTTGCACCGTTGTAATATTCCCTAAACACTTTATCTCTTTTAAGTCCTATTTTGATAAATTCTTCATCAGACATTTCTTTATCAGGTATTGAATAATCATCATTCTTTTTTGGTGCAAAATATTGCAATTCAATTGACTTTAACTCATCTGGTCTTTCCATTAATTTCTCATAACCAGGAAGTACATTCCCAGTTATTACTATTTGCTTATCTTTGTCATAAATTTCTAAACATTTACACCATTTTAAATCTTTATTGTAAGTTTTATCTTGAGTTTTCTTACCTAAAACAAAAATATGTATTCCCTTTCCACTTCTTGAGAATTCAGTATAACTGTTTATACGTTCAATAATTTCCATTACTTCCGGTGCTATTTTTCCAGTATCATCAACACAATTATCAATATCAATACAGGTCAAGTTGTTTTCTTCAAGCAATACTAGTCCTATTTGAAAATTCTTTTTTGCTGCTATTCTTACAGCTTCTTCAAAACAAATATGGTTCTGCTTATCTTTAAAGCTTGCAGGTTTTCCTGTTTTAAAATTCATTGGAATTTTATTTTTAGTAAGTACATAGGGAGCTTCCCGCATTAGAGCAGGAATATTTTCATAATTTAGATTCATTTTTCTTTCCTTTCTTTTCTTTATTTTGGAAATTAATTCTCTTTGTTATAAAATTCATTAAATGTAATGCAACAACACTTTTCCCTTGCCAATTTAGTCTGAAATTTTTATACATTTTTTCTATTTCCTTTTTTTACTTTGGGATTGAGATTTGCACCGGACATTACCCAATTAATAACTTTCTCTTTAAAAAATATTGGTTTACGACCCAATTTCACATATATGCCTTTTGGAAGCTGTTCAAAATGGATCCAAGCATATATAGTACTAACCTTGATTGTTAGTAATTTAGCGATATCATCGCAAGATAAAAAAATATTTTCAGTTGTTAGCATTTTCTTTCCTTTTTTTTATTCCTTATGTACAAAATACATATACAAAAAAAGAGTTAAAACTGTCAATTTTCAACTGTTTTAACCCTTTTTTAATCTCGGATTTTTAATACATAAAATCTTACTTCTTAATTTGGAATAATATTTTATTCTTCAAACATTTTTTTTAAACAATACTCTATATGAGTATCGGTTAGAGGAAATCTTGGATTTTCTCTGCTGCTATAAATTCTAGAATTAAAGTATTTTTTCAAATCAGATTTTCCTCCATCAAATTCATGTTTACATTTTTTTACAAATCGTTCAATAGAGGATATCTTCAATCCAAGATTTGCATTAAGATACTCACAAATCACCCAGCAGTAAAAACATAAATGTAATTTATAATAGGGATTTTTTTCCTTTCTTCCACAGACTATGCAGGGGCTAATATTTTTATCTAAGTTTCGCCTAGGATAATTTAATGTAGTTATTTCTTGTAAGATTTCCTCAACAAACTTTTTATTTGAAATTTTATTATCCACAAAATTATTCACAATTTCACTTACATTAAACATATCCGATAAACATTTGCTATCCCTCAACAAAAAGGCTTTAAAATTATTTTGATCTGGTAATTTAAAATAATATAATTTCCATTCAGTAGGATTTTTTATGAATTTTAGAGTTATGATACCCTTTTCATCTGTATTTTTAGGGAATTTATCTGGAACTATCAGTTTATCTAACCCATGATCTAAAAAATTATCACAAAATTCTATAAGATCATTTCTATTCATATAATTCTTTAATGAAGAATTAATTTCATTTACATACTTGTAGTAGTTATAAACCAAATCTTCTTCATCTTGTTTTTTTAATAAACTACAGTATTTTTTAAATGCATAAAATGAAGGGAAACAAGAATTAACTTTATTAGCAAATGCAGAATTTGATGATTCTAAAAAATAATCAAAAAACGATTTTCTTGTTTTTCTTATTTTTATTTTCACATCAGGAGCTATTATATCATTAATAGCATCATTTTTTTTCATAAACTCTCTCCTTATAACTTGCAAAATTATATTTTTTGTTATACTATAAATCGTATAATTTATACTATAATATATAAAATTAAATCAAATAGCAACAAAGTAAATCAAAAATGATAAAAAATAATCTGAAATTGATATTAGCCGAAAAAGATTTATCTATTAAAAAACTTGCAGAAATGACAGGTATAAGATATGCAACTTTATACACTTTTATTAAGAAAAATAACAATTCTGTAAATTACACAGTACTAAATAAAATCTGCGAAGTATTGGATTTAACACCTGCAGATATACTTATTTATGAACCAGACAAAAAGGAGATTACATGAGAACTTACCAAAAAAATGGAAGATGGTACCTTGAAGGAATGATACGAAAAAAAAAGATTTCATAAATCAATTCCTGAAGCAGTTACTAAAAAAGATGCTGAAAATTACATGAATATTTTTAAAGCTGACCTGCTTAGAGGTAAACTTGATTTAGTTGAGGATATAGGGTGTACTCAACTTAAAGAAGTTATTGATTTGTATATAAAGTATGCTCACGCTAATTTAAGATCAATAGATACAGCTGAACGAATTGCAAAAAGATTTTCAGAAATTTGGGGGAATAAACAACTGAAAGATATCACACCCAAAGAAATTGAAAAATATAAATTAACAAGAAGTAAAACCGTATGGCATACTAAAATTGATAATGGGAAAGAAATACCACAATATGTATCAGCAGCAACAATCAATAGAGAATTAAATGTCTTAAGCAAAATCTTTTCGATAGCAGTCTCTAACGGAATGTTGCGTGAAAATCCTTTAAAACATGTAAAAAAACTCCCTGTGAAAAATAAAATTGAAAGACACTTGACACCAGAAGAAGAATTAAGAATGTATAAAGTATGTGATAATAATTTTTCTTTTTTGGATATAACTGAAGAGGCACAGGATAGACTAAAAATCAAATGTGCAAATAAATATTCTTATCTGAAACCTATTTTAACTATTGCACTTAATACAGGTATGCGTAAAAGTGAAATACTTAATTTAACTTGGGATTGTATTAATTTTGAGACAAATGAAATTACAGTATTATGTACTAAAAATAGTAAAAAAAATATTATTCCAATGAACCACAAGGTGAAAACTGTTTTAAGTGAGAAATATAAATCTGAATATCAGAATAAGTTTGTTTTTACTAATCCGGAAACAGGTAATAAATATGTAGACTTTAAAAAAGCCTTTAAAACTGTCTGCGAATTGGCAAACGTTGATAAGCTTCGATTCCATGATTTAAGACATACAGCAGGTACTAGGATGGCCTCTTGCAACGTTCCATTACCTACCGTAAAAGAAATATTAAATCATGCAAGCATAAATACAACTATGCGTTATGTACACACAATGCGAGAACAGAAGGAAGAAGCATTAGAAATATTATCAAATTATGTTTAGTTTATATGACTTGTTTGATTCAAATATACTTACTGGTGTTAATTGAATTTTAATATCATTATAGGTCTTTTTCATACTATTAAAGCCTTGTTGATTAAAATGTGGTGGATTCTCTTTTCCAGTTAATCTATTTAAATAAATATATAAGTTAGTATTAGCTTTTTTATTTATAGCTGATGCCAAACACTTAAGCACAAATTGTGACATTTTGATATGATCATTACAAATAATATTACACTCGTTATTCCCCCAAGCTAAAATGTAATCCATATTTGAATTTATGTTAGCTTCAATATATTCTTCAATAAATTTTTTATCATCTTCTAGAGGTTGAAATTTCTCTAAAAGTGCAGGTAATACTCCACTTTTAGGTTGTCTTATTGATGTAAGATTTAATACAGCAAAAGAGGAATATATTTTAGATTGTTTTAAATCATTTTCTAGCAAGTATTTCGCTCTTTTTAAAGTAGCATCTAAAAAATCACTGCATGCAAAATCTGGATTTAGTAGGATTATAGTAACCTTATTCTCTATAGAGTCTTCATTATTAAGGCTGTTCCATAAAAAATAACGCCTTAAGTAAGATTCTCCTTTAGTTTCAATTTTAGAATAATCTTTAGACTTAATATATGCATCCTTCAATTCAGCAGAAAGCTCATTTGTATAATCTTGAAAAGTTTCCTTCCCATATAATAAATAACTATTTTCTTTATCTCCAACTTCTGTCATTAAGCTAGAATCTATGTACATTTTATAACCATGTATATCTTTTATATTTTTTTTCATAGGACCTTCTTAATTTATTTATAGCAATTTTATTCTATATTCTTATTCAAGACACTAATAACTACCTGCTTTATTATTTCCATTTCAGCAGGATTACTCTCTGCAATTAGAAGTGTTAAAGCAAATAGTGTCGAATTATCAATGATTGGAATTCCATCATTGTAAAGTATTCCGTTTTTACTCATGAAATAAAGAAAACAACTTGCACCAATTCTCTTATTACCATCTGCAAAGCTGTGATTTTTGACTATAAGATATAGCAACATTGCAGCTTTTTCCTCTAAGGTCGGATATAGCTCTTTCCCGTCAAATGTTTGATAAATCTGGTTGACAGAACTGGAAAAACTTTCATCTTTTGGAACTGCAAATACATCGCTTTCAAAATCTGATTTCATTGCATTAATAACTTCTAGAAATTCGTCCTTGGAAATTCGGATAGCTTCTTTTGTAGTATTTCCTTTTCTATCAAGTTTTTTATGGTCAAAATTATCAAGTAAATTCAAACCATGTGCAAAGGTTTCAAGAATTTTTGCAACGGATTGAGCTTGTTCAACTGTTTCTACCTGATTTGTAAGACTTCTGGTCAAAAGACTAATTGTATTCTGTAATGTTTCCAACTGTTGCTGCTGCTTTAATAAAAGCTGTTCGTTGATAGAATAACCCTTAATTAAGTACTCTTTCAGAATTTTATTAGCCCAAATACGGAATTGAGTTGCTGTTTTAGATTTTACACGATAACCGACAGATAATATTAAATCAAGATTGTAATATTCTAACTCCCTTGAAACCTGTCTTTTACCTTCTTGTCGAACTGTTCGGAATTTCCGAACAGTTGAAATTTTATCAAGTTCTCCTTCTTCATAAATATGCTTAATATGTTCACTAATATTAGCTTTACTTGAGTTAAATAGTTTAACTATCATATCCTGAGTAAGCCATACAGTTTCTTCTTGCATTTTGACATCTATCTGCGTTTGACCATCTGCTGTTTGATAAATTAATATTTGGTTATCTAAGTTATCTTGAATTGTCATAGTGCAATTATATGACATAAGACCTCGCATGGCAAAATATTAATTCTTGAAATTTCTTGTGTAATATTTGTGTAGTTTTGTGTAATTTTAACTAATTTGATTGAGTTTTATTAATTTTAAAAACAGGCTCAAAAACAAGAATAATAAGAAAAAATCAAACCCAATCAAAAATCCCATTATCCCTGATAAGGGTGAGGTCGGTGGTTCGAGTCCACTGCGGCCCAGATTAAAAAGACAATAATAGCAAGGGTTTTAGACCTTGCTTTTTTAATGTAAATTTTAATTAATAGGTTTCTGGGTAATAGTAATAGGTTTCTGGGACATTGAGACAGAGAAAATTTAATAAAAAATCAAACAGGCAGCACGATTGAGGCTGTTTTTTAGTATTGAGATGTATGGGTCTTTTTTTGCACTCAACTACTCTTTTCTTGCACTCTTTTGCACTCCATTTGCAAAATTTTAAGACCACATTAGGCTCAAATCGCCTTGGTGTTTGAAGTTAAGCCCAGTGCAAAAAAGTGCAAAAAAGTGCAATTTTATTTTTGCTTGCAATTTGAGATATCCCAAATTATCTAAGAGATAAAGATAAAGTAAGTTTTTGAAATAATATTTTTGATTTACAATCGGTGTAATGGAGGTATTTATGCTTGAAGCTATTGATATTAATTTTGATTTTACAACTGATACTCCCCATTATTGGGAAGATTTCAAATCTGGCAAAAGTTGTAAAGACCCTGATATTTGGAGTCCAAAAATGAGAGAATATCAACAGTTATTATATAGCAAACCTTTGCCTAATGGTGATTTTTTAAATTTGCAACAAGGCAATAACCCTGAATTTAATTATTTATACTGGAAAAATTTTCGATTTGGAAGTGATTCTATTATCAACATGTATATTCATCATAAAGGATTACAATGGTTAATTAATGATGTAAAGAAACAAATAAACAATTTCGAAAACATTAATGAAACATATTTAAGAAAAAGTTATACTATTGGCGGTGAAATTATTTTCCCCAAGAGGACATGGTCTATTAATAGATTAAGAGGTACTAATGCTAAGATTAAAGATCGGTTTGATTTAACTTTGGAATGTATAAGACGTTTTTATAATAACGAACAGAATCCACTATATAATGTCCTTAAAGAGGATTCAAATTTCTTTGAATTATTTGTTGATTTTAAAGGTTATGTTGATTTCTTTTATCTCAATGATTTGGTTACGGAGGATTATAATTCTATTAATTTTTATTTAGATTTTGATAATTTCGAACGGAATCCAAGACCTCAAAATGTTGAGGAATGGTCTACTCTTTATAACAAACAGATGGAATTCTTAAATGCGAGAAATATCAGAATACATCAAAGTATAAACAAATAACGTGTTGAAATGTCTCTAAGACAGTATTTCAGGACTTGACTTCTGTCTCAAAACGAGTGATGAATGTGTTGCACAAAGCATTACAAGGATTTTGAGACAATGGAAAACCAAGTTGAGACAATCAAATACACCCCTGAGAAGGCAAAACAAAATGCTCTTGCAAAACTTGATTTAATCCGCAAATGGCAAGAATTTCGCCGTAAAGCAGTAAACAAACTTCAAGCAGACTATGATTTTGTCAAACTGCATAATAGTTCAAATTCCTACCTTTTCAGTGTTTTAGGTAAAATCTCACGAGGAAGCCTGCACCGCTGGAAAGCCAGTTTGGACGGAACAGAGGATTACACAAGATTAATCCCTAATTACAAATACGTTTCTGTAAATGAATACAGAACTTGTCTAACGGATGAAGAAATCAAAATATTTATGGGCTTGCTCCTACACCCAAATAGAATTTGTATCGGCAAAGCAATCGCACTAACAAAATACAAACTCAAAGAACAAGGTCAAAGTTTTATCCCTGCAGATATTACGTTTAGACGCTATGCAAAATGGTTTAAGGACAATAATTACGACAAATGGGTGCTTGCTAGAGACGGTGAAAAAGCACTTTCAGACAAAGTCGAACCATATATTAAAAGGGACGCAAGCCTGCTTGATGTCGGGGATATTTTGGTCGCAGACGGCCACAAACTTGCGTTTCAAGTGATTAATCCGTTTACGGGTAAGCCTTGTCGGGCAACTTTAGTCGGATTTTTGGACTGGAAATCAACAGCACTGGTCGGTTATGAAATTATGCTTGAAGAAAACACACAATGTATCGCAAGTGCCCTAAGAAACGCAATAATAAACCTCGATATGATACCGAAAATTGTCTATCAAGATAACGGCAGAGCCTTTAGAGCAAAGTATTTTACAGATGATAAAGGATTTGGAGAATTAGGTTTTTATGGGCTCTATGCAAAACTCGGGATTGAAACGGTATTTGCAAGGCCATATAATGCAAGGTCAAAAGTTATTGAAAGGTTCTTCAAAGAATTTCAAGAAGGCTTTGAAAAGCTAATGCCAAGTTATGTTGGCTCATCAATTATCAACAAACCCGCATACTTGAAACGAAACGAAAAATTCCACTCAAGCCTGCATAATGATTATATCCCCACAATAGAAGATACAATCAAAATGATTGATATGTGGCTTAAGCTCAAGAACTCTCAGCCCTGCACAAATGCACCGAATATGACAATCGCAGAGGTTTTGGAAAATCGAAAGAAACAAAATATTGATAAAAGCTTACTTGACGATTTGATGCTGGCAACAGAAGTTAAAACAATTCAGCGAAATGGCGTAAGGTTCTTAAATTGTGACTATTTTGACGAAAGACTATACGGACTGAGAGGAAAAGTTTTAGTAAAATACAACCTATTTGATCTGACTAGTGTAAAAGTTTTTACCCAAAAAGGTGAATACTTATGCACCGCGGAGCGAGTAACCGAAACCCATCCAATGGCAAAGATTTTAGGAAGGGTTGAGGACCTAGAGGATTACAAACAAAAAATCCAAAAACAACAAAAACTTAAACGGAAAACAATAAACTCGGTTAAAAAATTATTGACTAATGATGAAATAAAATTTTTAGAATGTCATTCTGAATTTATTTCAGAATCTGCAACACCAGAGACCCTGAAATAAGTTCAGGGTGACAATAAGTTCAAGCCTCGTTCAAATGGCATTCAAAAAATAAACAACGGAGAAAAGTCACTTCCGATTTTCAAAAACAATTCAGAAAAGTTCGAATATTTAATAAAACATAACCCAAGCGACACTTGGATTGCAGAATTTAAACAAACAAAGGAGTATAAACTGTTGTATGAATAGCGGATTGCAAGCAGTGGGACTAAGGTGAAACCATACCCTTTTATTGCGAGCAACCAAGAAAGGATAAAATGAAAAAAATCTTTATAAAAACTCGAAATGTAAGGAATTTTATAGGCTTAGTTGAAGCCCTGAAAAGCAAACCCAAAAACATTCCTAAAATGGGACTTATATATGGCGAGCCGGGGCTTGGAAAATCACAAACAGCACTTTGGCTAGCCTGCAAATATGACGGAATTTACATTCGAGCCTCAAATCTTATGACAAGCAGGTGGCTAGTTGAAGAAATTGTTAGAGAAATGGACGAACTTCCTCGGTATTTAACCTCAGACAACTTTAATGTAGTGATTAGCAAACTTATTCAAAAGCCCAAAATTATTTTTGTAGACGAAATCGACTACCTAATGAACAATTACAAAAGTGTCGAAACACTTAGAGATATCCACGATAAAACCGATTGTCCGATAATCTTTGTCGGAATGGGCTTGGCTCTTAGAAAACTTGAAAGATACAAGCACCTGTATGACAGATTTAGTGAGATTGTAAAATTTGAGACCTTTGAAATAGAAGATTTGAGCCAAATTTTTAGCCAACTATCTGAAATACCGTTTACCCCAGATTCGATAGAATATATCCACAAAAAATACAATAGGTTCAGACAAATAGTACAGCTTATAAGCAAACTTGAAACTATTGCAAAAGAAAATGGTCTAACAGAAATTACATTTGAAATTATAAAGGAACTAGTATGAATATAGAAAAATTAGCTAAGAGATTAAAAGAATTTACCCTTGATGATATTGAATTGATAGCAGAATGCGATTGCAAAACAAAACTTGAACAGCTTTTGAACAGCAATAAAATACTTTTTGAAAACGGGATTTATAAATACAATGAGGAAACGAAAACGGGTGAAAATTATGAAATATTCAGCCCGCTAAAGAATAAACACCTAAAAATTAGTATAGAAGATGCAAAAGAATATTTTATGAAAAATTATGTTGAAAAGTACTGCAAATTCGAGACCTATAGGAACTATAACGCAATTTTTAACTTCAATATTATACCGTTTATAAACTGCTATTACCTGCATGAAATTGATATTGAGTCGATAAAAGAACTTTTTAAAGTCTGCGAATTAAGACGCCTGAAGCCCCGCAGAATTAAAAATACAATGGCACTTCTAAACCAGTTGATAAAATATTTCCAACACCTTGGAGTGATTGATAGAAGTTGCGTTTATCAGGTTAAAAAAGTACAAGACAAAAACCATTTTGGAATAGAAAACTTAATTTTTGAGGGATTTTAATGAGCAAAATGAAATTATTTAAACAAGCAGAGCAAATGTATTTAAAAGGTTTGACAGTTAGTGAAATCTCTTTAGAACTTGGGATTGCAAAAAGGACTTTGTTTTACTGGAAAAAGCAATATGATTGGGATAAAAAGCGAAAAGAATCAATGTATGATAAATCCCAGTTCAAAGAGGATTTGCAAAAGTTTGCACAAAAACTAATGGATAAAATCGCAAACAGTAATAAAACTAACAGCCAAATAAGCCAAGCAGAATACTATTCCCTTGTGAATATTTTGAACTTCCTCCCTGAATTAAAAGAAAACAATACTCAAACAGAAACACCCCAAATAAAAACCGAACTTTCCACGGACTTCATTCGCCAAATCGAGCGTGAAATTTTAGGTATAGAATAACTCCTGCAAATTTTTGTGCTATGCTTAAGAAAAAGGAGTTTTTAGAATGGCGATACCTGATTTTCAAACATTAATGTTACCATTGTTAGAATTATTAAAGGATGGGAAAGTTGTAAAATTATCAGATATGGTTGAATTAATGTCTGATAAATATCACTTAACGGAAGAAGAAAGAAATGAATGGCTACCTAGCAAAGTACAAAAAACAATGTATAATCGTGTCGCTTGGGCAAAACAATATTTAAAAAATGCAGAACTCATAGATTCTCCAGAAAAAGGTTCTTTTGTTATCACACAAAAAGGATTATGTGTATTAAAAAATAAACCGAATAAAATAGATTTAAGATTTTTAAAAAACTTAGATAATGATAATAGTGAAACAGAAACAGATACAGACACTAATAATGAAAATAAAAATTCACATATTGAAGAAAATAAAACTCCTGAAGAATTAATTGAAAGCGCTCAGACGCTATATTCCGAAAGTTTACAAAAAGAATTATTATCAAAATTAAAACAAATAGACCCTGTAAGATTTGAACAAATAGTTCTTCAACTTATGGAAAAAATGAATTATGGTGTCGGTTCAATGACAAAAATGAGCCATGATGGTGGAGTAGACGGCATAATCGATGAAGATGAATTGGGATTAGAAAAAATCTACCTGCAAGCTAAAAGATACTCAGACAATAAAGTTAATGAAAAAGAAATGCAAAATTTCGCAGGGGCTCTAGGCTGTTCTCCGGTAAGAAAAGGAGTATTTATAACAACCAGCTTCTTTGATGAAAGAGCTAAAAAGAAAGCCGCATCCGTTCAAGGTAAAATTATACGATTAGTAGACGGTGAAGAATTAACAAAATTAATGATTAAACATAATTTAGGTGTACAAGTTAAAACTAAAATCGAAATCAAAAAGATTGATGAAGATTTTTTTAGTGAAGAATAAGTATGGACAAAAAAGAATATTTAAAAACTATAATAAACGAAGCCAGAGTAATATTAGCCACTGCTGAAAGAAATAGACAGTTTATAGCTAATCCTCTTACTGGACAACATTCTTTATTAATATCTAAATATGATTATGAAAAATGGATGACCAAAACAAATGATTTTTTAAATAAATATAATTATAAAAATTATCAAGTAACAGTTAAAGGACAAGTCCCTTACAGCGAAATAATGTTAAGCAAATTAGCTATTGTCACTGCTCTATATGAATCATTAGATTTAGATGAAGATGATATTTGTAATTTGAATTTGATCCCATCAAAAACAATTAAATTATTTAGAGATAAGCACTATGAATCAGCTGTATTCAGTGCTTTTAAACAAATAGAAATAATTATTAGAGAAAAATCTGGATTTAAAGATTTATATGGAGCAAATCTCGTAAAAAATGCATTTGGACCTACCAAGGGTCCTTTAAGAGATAGTAAACTTTTATCTAGTGAACAAACAGCACAAATGGAATTATTTTCAGGAGCTCTATGTAGTATAAAAAATCCTGAAAGCCATAGAGATACAAAATATTCAAGACAAGAGACAATTGAATTATTAAATCTTGCAAATTACCTATTACGAATATTACAAACTAAATAGTTTACATTTTCTCAATATACCAATTCGAAATTCCAAAGTGGTTGAAGTTCCATTGTAATTGGAAATAGAAATTGTATTCCATAGAGTTGTCATCTTTAAAGTTATAAGAATACTTATTTAATTGTGTTCTACGATAACTTTCAAAAGCTATCCTGATTTCTTTTGCAAACTTTTTTCTGAATTCAGGATATGTTATTTCTAAGGTTTCTCGTGTCAGCTTATTTTTCAAAATCATCTTCAAACCCTCTTATATTATCAAGCTCTATATTGTACCTTTTGCCTTGTTTATCAACGCAAGTTGCGTAATCTACCTCTGCATCAGCAAACTTATTTTTCCATATACAAATCAGTAATCCGATTTCTTGTGTTTTTAAATTCAAAACCTTTGTACCAAAAAGTGCATAGTCTTTTTCTGTCATTATTCTTTCCTTTCAAACATCAAATCTGAATAGATATCATCAGGCTTTTGTGGATCAATTAAAAACTCTTTCATAAATACAAATCTTTCTCCGTATGGGTTTTCACAAATTACAGTATCGAAGTTGTAGAAGCCAATTACTTTGTAATACTCATTATCAGAGTTTTCAAAACCTCTAATCTTTTTTAGTTTGTATTTTTTGCCTAATTCAATCATTGCTACCTCTTATCAGCAATGACATTCATCACTCTTAATGCGTAAAATATCAAGCAAGCTCTTTCAAAATGTATCATTCAGACACAATCCATTTTTGAACACTTTTTGAACGATATTTAAAGAAGAGTTAAATACCATTTAAAAATTTTTGTTGTCAGGATAGTTTATAAAAAATGCGTTTACAGTATCAGAATCTCGCCTTAAATTTTCGACAATTGGAGTAAGATTATACAGCTCTTCAATCTCTTGTTGTGTCCTGCAAAAATAATCAATAACAGTGACTGTATTATAAATCCTCTCAACTAATTTTTCTAACTTCCTAAAATCTTTTTGTTTAATCTTATATTTCTTATTTTTACTCATACGACCTCCTTTTTAGGTGTCGTATTCATCACTTAAAACAAAAATAAAATCAAGTTAATTTTCTAATTCATTATCTGTCCATAGCTCACATTGTGTCATAACTGTTTGGACTGCATCATCCATACCTTCAGGTGGATATTTATGGGCTTTCAAAAGCTTTTTAATCATCATTCGCATTTTAGCTCTTGCGGATTCCTTTTTCTGCCAATCAATTGTTTTATTTTTTCTAAGAGTTTCTGTTAATTCTTTTGTGATAGCAATTAATTCTTCGTTTTTATAAAAATCCTTAATAGCAGCAGGTTTAGTTAAAGCATCATAGAATGCTAATTCATCAGTAGTTAGTCCTAATTCGTTTCCTTCTTCTTTTGCTTTTGCTATTTGTTTTGCAATATTTAATAATTCTTCAATAACTTCTTCATTAGTTATCATTCCGTTTATGTATCTATTCATTGCAGCTTTAATAATTTCACTGAATTTTTCTGATTTTACAAAATTAGTTCTTTTATAAATCGATACTTGTTCTGCAAGTAATTTTTTTAATACTTCTACTGCAACATTTTTTTCTTTCATTTTAGAAATTTCATCTAAAAATTTTGGATCAAAAAGAGAAAATTCTTCTTTCACATCTTGGAAAAGATTAATAACTCCATCACTTTTGATACTTTGTTTAAGTAATTCATTAATTTTTTGATTCATTTCTTTTAATGAAATTTTCTTTTCTGAACCTGCATTCATATAACGAACAACAAGTACTCTTACAGCTTCAAAAAATGCTGCTTCTATTCTGTTATCTCTCGCAACTAATGATGAGCATAAGGATAATGCTTGATGAAGAAGTAGAGCTTCTTTTATAAATCGTTCTTTAAGCTTTTCATTTTCTACTCCGATTAAGAAGTTCATACCTCCACTAATTAGCCTTCCTCTTTCTAAATCTGTACCGCTATTGAATTTTGAGTAATCAAATCCATGCATAATATCACGGCAAACTTCTAATTTTTCAAGGAATTTAGGGTAAGCAGAAGTTTCAATATTCGGATCGCCATAATTTTTTCTATCTCTCACGGTATAATCATTCATTGCTTGTTTTAAAGCAGAAGCTATACCGACATAATCTACAACAAGTCCGCCTTCTTTATCCTCAAAAACTCTATTAACTCTTGCGATTGCCTGCATCAAATTATAACCTGACATTGGCTTATAAACATACATTGTTGCTAAAGATGGAACATCAAATCCTGTAAGCCACATATCAACGACGATTGAAATCTTAAATTCTGAATCGTTCTTTTTAAAATCTTTTGCTAATTCATCTCTATGATGTTTGTTTCCAATGATTTTTCGCCACTCTTCAGGATCATTGTTACTTTCTGTCATTACAACTTTAACTTTTTCTGTCCAATCAGGTCTTAATTCAAGTATTTTATGATAAATCTTTAAAGCAATAGGTCTGGAATAAGCGACAATCATAGCTTTTCCTGTCAACTTATCGGCTCTATTTGTTTCATAATGTTCAATAATATCTGTAACTAGAGAATTTATAGTACTTGGATTGCCTAAAATAGCTTCCATTTGTCCAAGTTCTCGTTTGCTTTTTTCGATTACTTCAGGATCAGCATTGTGCGCCATAAGCTCATATTCTTTGTCGATAAGTCTTAATGTTGGCTCATCAAGTTGAAGTTTTACAACCCTGCTTTCATAATATACCGGACGAGTCGCACCATCTTCAACAGCTTGTGTCATATCATATACATCAATATAATCACCAAAAACTTCTCTTGTGTTTCTATCTTTTATAGAAACAGGAGTTCCCGTAAATCCGATAAACGTCGCATTCGGAAGACAATCTCTGATAATTCTTGCTGTTCCAACTTTGATTTCACCAGTTTTAGAATCTACTTTTTCAGCTAATCCATACTGTCCTCTATGTGCTTCATCAGCCATAACAATAATATTTCTTCTAGTAGATAATGGTTCTGCGGATTCTCCAAACTTTTGCATTGTGGTAAAGATTATTCCGTTTGCTTCTCTACCGTCTAAAAGTTCTTTTAAGTTTTCTCTACTTGATGCTTGGACAGGCTCTTGTCTTAAAAAGTCCTTACATTTTGCAAATTGAGTATATAACTGATTATCTAAATCATTTCTATCCGTAATCACGACAATAGTCGGGCTATTCAATGCGTTTTGTAAAAGATGAGCATAAAACACCATTGATAAAGATTTGCCGCTACCTTGTGTATGCCAGAAAACCCCACCTTTTCCATCGGTTTCAACGGCTCTTTTTGTTGATTGAATAGCTTTTTTTACAGCGAAATATTGATGATATCCTGCAAGGATTTTGAAAATATCTAATCCGTCTTTTGAAAAACAAATAAAGTTTTTGATTATGTCTAACAATCTTTCTTTTTGGAAAATTCCTTCAAAGAATGTATCAAACTGTGCATATTGTGTGTTCTCATAATCTCCATCTTTTGTTTTCCACGCCATAAAACGAGTTTCATCTGATGTAATAGTCCCGGCTTTTGATGTCAATTGATCAGACATTACACAGATTGCGTTATAAATAAACATAGAAGGGATTTCGTGCATATAATTCTTTAATTGACGATAAGCCTCTGATGCGTCAGTTTCTTCTCTTGAAGGTGATTTCAATTCCATTATTACAACAGGTAATCCGTTTAAAAATAGAATTACATCAGGCCTTTTTTCAGAATTTTCTATAAAAGTCCACTGGTTAGCAATAATGAATGAATTATTTTCTACATTCTCATAATCAACAAGATAAGCAATGTCAGAATGTTCTTCTCCGTCTTTTAGATATCTAACCTCAATACCGTTTTGCAGATAATCCATAAAAACATCATTCTTTTGTACAAGTTCACCTATTTCAAAGTTTTTAAGTTTGTAAATTGCATCTTTTATCGCATCGTCGCATAATTTAGGGTTAATACGATACAAAGAATTGACAAGCACCTCCTCATACAACGGGCTTGTATAATCTCTTTCAACATCAGGACCATAGATGTTGGTATAGCCCATTCCTTGAAAAAGTTCGATTATAGAATTTTCATAACTCGCTTCTGTGAATGTAATTGTCATTATTTACCTTAAAGATTATCTTACACCAAATATTGTGAGTAATAATTTTAATTCTTCAATTTCTTTTGATTTTTCTAAAATATACTCTTTAGTCAAATTTTTTCTATAGTACTCAATATCAGACATTTTCCCAATAAACCCATCTACTGAATTTTTCATTCTTCTTTTATTTTTTTCAAAATCTTCTTTGTTTTTAACTGGTTTAATAAGGTTTGGTAGCTTTTTATTGAACAATCTAATTAGAATACCTTCAGCACTATATGGATATGATACTATAATAATTGGGAAATTCAATTTCTCGTTATAACGCTGTAAATTCCTATCAGCAATATTTTTAAGGGTACCTTGTTCTAAATACCAACGTTTCTCCAGTTCTTTCTTATGCTCTTCATCTAATTCATCATCTTCATCAAACCAGGCATAAGAAACAGGATAAAAACTTTTCAAGGCTCTATCTAAAATAGCATTTGAATTCCCCCCTTTTTCGGGAGAAAAATATAATTTTATTCTTTCTTCTGGATCAAATATTTCTTGAAGAAATTTTAAAAAATTTTCTTCTCGGTCGCCTTCTCGTGCAATATAAACACTTGGTCTTCTTTTGCGGTCTTTTTTAGCCATTTTAACAAGCTCCAATTCTAGGAACCGCACCATATTCACCAGCTAAATATTTTTCGAAGAAATTTTCAGTATTTCTTATTCCAGGAATATCATCCAAGCGATACACTTCTGTATTCAAATAATCTTCTTTATAGCATAAAAATATTTGAGTTTTATCTCTATCATTTAAAAATAATGGTTGATGGGTAGAAAAGAATAATTGGGCATTATTTTTATTAGTATCCTTATTAGCAAATAAGCTTATTATTTTATGTGCTATTTCATAATGTAATCTTGCATCCAATTCATCAATAATTGCAATACCACCATATTCCAAGACATCTAATAAATTTAACAATAAATACATACCCTTGATACTTCCTGCAGATTCTTCTAATATAGGCAAATCAAAAGACTGTTCTTTATTTGTATGTCTAAATCCTATTAAATCAAGAGTTTCACTTGGAAATTTAGCTTTAAACATTCCAAGCACATAATTCTCTATTCCCAAATCAAAACACTTAAGATATTTCAAAATTTCAGATTTTTGTTTTGAGTGTTCTAATTCTTTAGATAAAATAATTGCTTCAGTTTTTGATTCTAAACTTATTGACCCTCGGCTATACACATTACGAAAACATCCATTAGTTATACCGGTCAATCCAATTTTATCCAAATAACCTATTCCAATTAAAAAAGATAAAAAAGTTGCTTTCTTTTTTAATTTAAAACGTTCTTCTTCTTTTTTATTAATTCTAGGTAATATGTCACAATTTCGATTATACTTAATATTAATTTGTTTATCAACATTTTCAAGTTTATATAAAAATGTATAACCTTTTTGTGATTTAATTTCTAGTTTTTCATTAATTAACTCATCGGGCGTTAATATTAAACTATAACGATATAAATTTTGACTAATATCAAATATAATTTCAAATTTTGTTGGTTTATTCTCTTTAAGCTTATGTGGAACAAATAGTTTTTTTAAATCATTTTCTAGATCTTGGTAAAACGAGTTTTCAGAAAACCAAAGTAAAAATGATAAAGCTTTGAATAGATTCGTTTTACCAGAAGCATTTGCTCCAACAAAACAGTTTACTTTACTTATATAATCATTATCATATTGTCCATAACTATCACTATATTTTTTATTAGTAGTAAAATCTAATTCTTGTTCTTCGTTAATGCTATAAAAATTTTCGACTTTAAAATTATGTATCATTGTAATTTTTACCTATTTTTGTAATTTTATTTACATAATAACACAATAATTGCATTTTGTCAATACAAAACTAGCTAATATTGCCATTTATAAAGGATTTTAAACTTTATAAACTTGAATTATAATTCACGTTTTACCAAGATTTAACAAAATGCGACAATCTTTTAAGCTTTTCTTGATATATATTATTATCTTCTAAAATATATAGTTTTTCTTCTGACATAAATATTTTATTGAATAAATTAAACACATTAATTGTTAAACTAGAAACATTCGGAAGTATAACGACTTCAAACATTCCTAAGATTAGAATATATGTTTTAGCTTTATAAAAACGACCTTGATCGATATATAGCACTTTATTATATTTCCCCTTATTTGGATATTTAAATACTAAAATTTTAAATAGATTATCATATTCATTAATATCTTTTAGAATCTCTAATGCTATATTTTCATATTTCCCTAAATGAATACTTTGAAAATCTCTAACATTTTAAACTGAAGCTCTCCATAAGACTGATATAAAAAATTTTCTCAATAACTTGTAATTAAATTGATTAGCTCTAAATTCGAATAGTTTACTACTTAAATTTTCTTGAATTGGATGTACATATTCAGAATTTAATAAAACTCTATACGCTTCATCATCAAATAATTTTAAAATTTTTCCATCACAATTACTACATAATATACTTTTATCATAGATTCCAGATTGGCAATGAGTCCATTTCCCAGTTTGAGTATCAACAGATCTATATTTTTCTGTTCTTCGACCTACATAAAAGTTTCTAGGTATAATATGAGCCTTTATTAAATTTTTTTCTTCTCCACAAAATTTACATTTACCTTTATTTCCCATCTTATACCTTGACCTCACAAGCATTTATATTACTGTACAGAAATTTAATTAATTATTTTATTTTTATTTTTATTTTTTACATAATTTTCATAACTCGCTTCTGTGAATGTAATTGTCATCTATGCTCCTTGTTTTAGATTTTTCAAAAATTCTTCAATATTATTTTTTCTTTCTATATTATCCTTAATTAGAACACAAAATAAAAGTAATTGATAAAGTTCATCATACCACTTTTCTAATTCATCATTTTCAAGATTAATCACTAAATTATTTTTATGTTTACCTTCTTTATTATTATGTCTAATATCTAAATTATTAAGCATATTAGTAGCTTTAACAAAATAATCTTTAAAGCCATCAATAGGTTTTGATAACAATGGTTCATATTCTTTCGCGATAGAATATAATATTTTTCTTTTCGCTTCTAAATCTCCTTTTAATGTATGGTGATTGTACATCAAAATAGCCGTTGCGGTTTCTTCATCAGAGATTTCAGCAACTGATGTGGCTGACGGATTTTTAGGGACTATTAAAATTTTTTCATCTTTTTCAATTATGCATATTTCATAATTAATATGATCCAATAAATTGACAATATTTTCTTTTAACATAATGTATTCTTGAAATATTTGATAATTTACTTTATTCAGGTTTATATGTCTATCAACTAAATAAATAAGGTTTTCGTAATATTCTAAAATTAAGATTATGTTATCTAATGTTGAATAATCAAGTTTAAAATCTAATTTAATCTTAATTTCATTACACGATAAACAACTATTTCGTTGCTTCCACGCAAATAATAGCCTATTATCTACAATATTTTCAATAGTGCATCTTGTTTGGTTATAAGTATAAGAATCAACATGTTGAAATAATTGTGAATAAAATAAGTTAGTTATTTTATTCATTTCATATTCAATATTATATTTTTCTTTTAGTAGTTCAAATATATTTTTTCTTGTCAATTTTCCTCCTGCTTAGAAGAATATTTTTCGATTATATTTTTTGCTTTTTCAATCCATTCATTTGCAATAGCATAAGCATCCTTTTTGCTAAATTTTTCTTTTAAAAGATTCTTCACAATTTTGAACTTCATATTACTTTGGATACTTTTCTTTTTATACCAATCAACTTGTAAATAATTAAATATATTAGTATATATTATTTCTTCTAATTTTTCATTGTTAAGACTTTTTAAATCTAATTTGAAAGCATTTTTAAATTCTTTACTAGTTTCATAATTATTCATTACTAATATCGATTCTGTTGTATTTTCAGATTCTTTAGTGTATTTAACAAATGAAGGAGCAGAATATGTTTTTGCATTAGAAGTTTTTATATAATTTAATTGATGTTCTAATTCTGGAAATAATGTGTATTCATTAATATTACATATATCTAATTCTTTAAGTATTTTTTCTTTATTATCACCATCAATATAAAAAATTTCTTGTTCAAATTCTTCTCTCAAACTTGCTGCTGTTTTAATAATTTTATATTCATCTTCATCTTTATCTTTAGAAATAGAGAACATCGAAGGTAATAAAAATGCACCATTTTGTTTTGTTAATCGAGTATTATTGCAAATAGGAATTATTGTATAATTATTTTGAATTATATCAATGAAGTTTGAATAATTTTCAGGCTTTGACCATTTATTTTTATCTTCTTCAGTAATTACATTATCTTGAAATAATTTATTTATAATTTCTTTTATACTATTTTTATTTTCTAAATTATATTGAGCCATTGTAGCAACGATTTTTACTTCTGTTTTGTCTGCATAGTCTGGATATGCTTTTTTATAATATATTACTCCCCATGGTTCTCTATCTTCTTCCTTTTCTTCATCTGTAGGGTTCTCTTTTTCATATTTTTCATTGCCCATAATTTTACAAGCAAAATATAAAGCAACTAGTGGATTAGTAGTAATGTCTAAAAGCCTTGTACATAAGCCATAATGTTGATATTTTGTCATTAAATCAAATGCACTTTGACTTGGATTAAACTCTGTAGGAATTTTAGTTAAAGGAATTTTTAAAAGTTCATGTTCAATTCCTAACATATTTTCCCTAAATATACTAGAAGAAATATCCCAATATTCTTTTGCTTGTCCTCGAAAGAAATAAGTAATTGAGCTATCAGCATCATTTTCTTTTTTATATTTTAAGTAGTCTAAAAAAGAACCTACTGACGTAATTTCAATACTATTTTCAGGATAAAATCTAGGTCTTGCCATTCTACACCTCAACCTTACTGACATCAATTTCACCGGACATGAGTTTTGGTAAAAGTGTGTCACGAATTTTTTGTAATTTTTGAACTTCTATAGTATTTTGTCTAATCATTTTATCTAAATTAGACACAATTTCTTCAAATTTATAAATTTCTTCTTTTGTAGGAATAATTACCTCTATAGAATTTAAAGAATCTTTATTTATTGCACCAAAAACGGTTCCTTCTGCATTATAAATATCAAAAGATCTTTTCAAGTTCATTAGTGTGTATAAAATAAAAGAATTAAAATTGTCTCTTGAGCTTATTGAAGCCAGACCTCTACCTATACAACATTTTTCTAGTGCAACATTTATATCTCCAACAGGAGCCCTTACACTCATTAATATATCTCCAGCATTGGCCATTCTTTTAGGTTCTGTCGTATATAGACGACGGGTAGGATATCTAGAACCAAATTCAGCTCTTCCTTGATAAAAAACTTCACCATATCCATTTTCATTGTAGCTCTTGCCATCAGGAGATTGTCCCATTGTTACATTTGCTATTTCATATAAATTACCGACTTTCCAATCTTCTGGCATTTTACCGCCAAAAGGTTCGAAATCGACAAACCAAGATTTGAAAATTGCTTGGGCTTGCTGTTCTAAATTTTGATTAATCTTATTATTCAACTCAATCTTATCATCCAAACTCGACAACACACGAGCTATCTTCTCTTGGGTTTCTATCGGTGGAAGAAGTACTTCTAAATTAGATATATCATTTTTATTTACAGAACCAAAAACTGTCCCATTGCCTTGGTTAATCAGATGAGAAATATAGTGTTTCATGAAATAATATAAAAATTTTTGTTGTCCATTTTTAATTTTTATAGAGCAAACACCTCGTCCTATACAAACTTTATTTGATACTATATTTAATTCTCCAACGGGAGCTCTAACACTCATGATAACATCCATTGGTTCAGCAGTTTTTGTAATCTGAGTTGTATATGTATCAAAGTCTGGATACATAAAACCAAAAGTTCTATTACCTTGCAAAAATGGCAGGCCCTCACCTTTAGAGTTGTAAAACTCAGACTTTGGGGATTGTCCCATATTTATAATACAAATATCACCTAGTTTACATTTTTTCCATTCTTTAGAGGACATCTCCGCCCTCCTCATTATTACTTTTAATAATATTCTGAATTGAAGTTTCTATTTGTTTTTTTATTTTTGAATTTAATTTAAAGTCTTCTATCCAAGTATTCATAATATAATCTATATAATTTAAATTTTCTAATATGTTTTCTTTTTGTTCTTTTGTATATTTTTTACCAGTAACTAAATAAATATAAGAATCATCTTTTAATATATCATTATATTGCTTTTTTACTTCTGATATAAACATTTGAATTTCAGCAAATGTATTTAACAGATTATCTTTTATCAAGTTTTCATTTTTATACTTAGAAATAAGCAAAGCATTTATACTATATAAATTGGTATATATTTGAGCAAGTATTTTTGGAAATAATTCATTTATTGCAAGTAACTGTAAAATTGTATCTTTCTTTTTATTAATAACTGCTTCATTGTATATAATACCTTGTTCAATAGTTTTAAAAATATTTAATTGCATATGTGTTAAAGTTTCATATAATTTACATGAATAATTTGCAATAAAACCACAATTATTAATATTTATATTTTCCGCATTTACACTTAGTGTTGTATTATATGGAGTTTTTCCCTTACTTATACTAATTATAAGAGTATTAACATTACTACTATATAAATAAAAGTATTTGGCAATCAAATTTATATCATAAAAGAGTTGTATTAAAATTGAACGCTCTTTTTCTTTTTGTTTTTTATTCTCTGCAAGTATATTGAGATAAAAAGCAGCCAAAGCTCCAAAGAATGAAGCAAATAATGCAGTCCAAAAATCTCCCCAATCAAATCCTTGAGAGGTTTGTCCTATATTCATAACCATATTTGCTATATCTAGGTTCATTTAGACGCACCCCATTCTATTAAATACTTTATGAATTCGGCTTGATTTTCTATAATATTATATTCTTGTATTGAATGCGCATTATTTTGTTTTATTTCTTTTATGGCATCAACTGTAACTTTTAATTCATCTTTTGTAGGAGAATCTGCCTGTTCTCCGTTTAAATGTTTCAAAAATTTTTCTAATACAATTAACGCAACTTTTCTTTTATTATCAATTGGTAATTGTTTTAAAACACTTATAATATATTGTGTAACTAAAAGTATATTCATTTACCCTACCTCAAAACCTATGCTTACAAGGTTCTTTTTGATTTCATCCTGCAAAGTATTTGATTGTGCAAACATTTCAGAAAGTTCTAATGTCAAACGTTTCATTTTATCCTCAAACGGTTCACCATCATCTTCTTGCTCTTCTTGCCCGACATAACGGCTAGGGGTTAGGATATAATCTTGTTTTTTGATATCTTCTGTTGTTACTACTGCACAAAAACCTTTTTTGTCTTCCAATGTTCCTTCTTGAAAAGCTGCAAAAGTATCTGCAAGTTTTTTAATATCCTCATCAGACAAGTTTCTGTGTTTTCTATCTTCCATATAACCCATTTTTCGAGCATCTATAAATAGAGTTTTGCCTTTTTGTTTTTTATTTTTGGTTATAAACCACAAAGTTACAGGGATAGTTACGCTGTAGAAAAGCTGTGTTGGCATTGCAACGATACCTTCAATCAAATCATCTTCTATAATTCGTTTCCTGATTTCACCTTCGCCACTTGTTTGGGTTGATAAAGCTCCATTAGCTAAGACCAAACCTATTTTCCCATTTGGTGCTAAATGATGAATCATATGTTGAATCCAAGCATAGTTAGCATTTCCGCTAGGTGGTAGACCATATTTCCATCTAACATCATCTTGAAGTTTGTCTTGCCCCCAGTTAGAAAGGTTAAATGGTGGGTTTGCCATAATAAAATCTGCTTTTAGGCTTGGGTGCAAATCATGAAAAAATGTATCAGCTTGATATGGTCCAAAATCAGCATCAATACCACGTATAGCCATATTCATTTTTGCCATTTTCCAAGTATCAGCATTGGATTCTTGGCCATATACAGAAATTTTATTTCTATTTCCGCTATGTGCTTGCAAGAATTTTACAGACTGTACAAACATACCTCCTGAGCCACAGCAAGGGTCATAAACTCTACAGTTTTCGTAAGGTTTTAGAATTTCAACAATCGTTCTTACAACGCTAGATGGGGTATAGAATTCACCACCTTTTGTACCTTCATAGGCTGCAAATTGTGCGATACAGTATTCATAAGTTCGACCTAACAAATCATTGTCAGTCCCTATATCTTCCATTTTTATATTATTAGTAAACAAATCAACAACTTCACCTAAAACTCTTTTATCCAAATCCGGACTTGCATAGTTTTTAGGCAAAACATTTTTTAGAGCTTTGTTTTCAGCTTCAATAGCTCGCATGGCATCATCAATTACTTTGCCAATTTCTGGTGTATGAGCGGCAGCTGCAATAGTTGACCATCGAGCAGATTCAGGAACATAAAAAATGTTTTCCATTGTATAAGCATCTTTGTCATTTTCAAACCCATCACCTTCGGCTAAAAGTTCGTTATATCTTTTCTCAAATGCTGCAGAAATATATCTTAAAAAGATTAAACCAATAATGACTTTTCTATATTCAGCTGCAGGTATATGTCCCCAAAGTACACACGCTGCATCCCATATTTGTTTTTCAAATCCAAGTTTTACACTACCCTTGCCAGCCATAAAAACTCCTAGATTAATTAACATCATATTTATAATATCACAAATATACTTTTATAATTAGCCACAAAGTTGAAGTTTTAAAGCTTATAAGTGGTTTCTTATAAAATTAACTTTTACTATATTTATAAATAAAAATTCATATAGCTTTCGTCGATTGTGTCTTGTTCGATGCCGATGTAGCGAAGTGTTACTGATGGCGAGGAGTGATTAAAGATTTTTTGCAGGAGTACTATATCATTATATTTTTTATAATGATGATACCCGAATGTCTTCCTTAGTGTATGAGTTCCGATTCTCTCCTTCACCCCAACTGCTTGTGCTGCCTTATTTAAAATTCTATATGCCTGTGCTCTATCGAGCCTGCAATTTTTTTGAGTATAAAAAAAGCGGTTGCTCACTCGGCAATCCTTCTACAAATAAATCAATCTCTTCCTTTAAAAACATATTAAGCGGAAATTTCTTATACTTATTCGTCTTTTTCTCTCTAATTTCAATATAATCTCTGCCCTTTACATCATCAACATCAAGCGATAATATATCAGATATTCTGAGTCCCGTATTTATACCGAAACTAAAAAGCAGTGCATTTCTTGGCTTTTTTGCAAGATAAATTTTAATCTTTTGTATATCTTCTATCTTTTTTATAGGTTGTACTACATTCATTTTAAACTCGTCTAATCACAGACAATGTTTGCTTCTTTGGTCAAAAAAGTAAAGTCAAATGACACAAAATTAAACACTAGAGTTTGCGGAAAAATTACATTTTTCTCGCAAACTGCCGGGAACGGTTTCGCCTAAGGTTGTGTGCTATCCCGCACACGACCTTAGGCTCACACACCTAAGGTCGGATTTGAAAAACTTCAAAAAATTGTCAAATTTTGGTTTTTTTCGCATCCTCATTATTTAAACAATGTTTAAACTGCGTTCAAACGGGGGTTAGAAAATTTGGCTCCCAAATTCAAAAAATACAACACAACTTCATTTTGTTGCATTATTTGTCTTTTAAAATATTAGATAATATATTATCTAAATATTGACTTTTTATCAAATTTGGTATAACATACTATCTATGAATAATCCCTTATTTAATCCTAAAACTCCTAATGATATAGCGAAAGAATTAATTGAGAAAATTAAGCAACATAGAAAAAAGCTTAAAATGTCTCAAGCTCGGCTTGCAACTAAATCAGGTGTTAGTCTTGGTTCCATTAAAAGGTTTGAATCTAAGTATGAAATATCATTGAATTCTTTTATAAAAATTCTAATAGCCCTTAATTTAGAACAGGATTTAGAAAATTTATTCACACAAAAAAGCTATAACTCAATTGATGAGGTTATAAATGGATAACTATAAATATTTAAAAGTTTTTTATAATGATATTTTAGTTGGTACTCTGGCTAAAACTCCAGATAGAGTTGTTGCTTTTGAATACGATTCAGAATGGTTGAATAACGGGTTTAGCATTTCACCTTTTAGTTTACCGCTCATCAAGAAAGTTTTTATCCCAAAATACGATCCTTTTGGAGGTTTATTTGGAGTTTTTAACGATAGTTTGCCTGACGGTTGGGGGCGATTACTCGTTGATAGATTGTTTTTAAAAAATAAAATCAACCCTGTTGAAATTGATAATCTCAATCGACTTGCTGTTGTGCAAAAAAGCGGTATGGGAGCTTTGACTTATAAACCGGAACATAGATTTGAATCAGAAAATAACATTTCTGATTATGATATTCTTGCTCGAGAGTGTTCGAAAATATTAGAATCACAAAATTCAGAAAATTTGGATGAACTTTTTCAATTAGGTGGCTCATCTGGTGGTGCAAGACCAAAGATTTTGACATCTATTAACAACGAGGATTGGATTATTAAATTTCCATCATCCTCTGATCCTAAAAATATTGGTGAAAAAGAATATCAATATTCATTATGTGCAAAAGATTGCGGAATAAATATGACCGAGACAAGGCTTTTCCCTTCTAAAATTTGTTCAGGATATTTTGGGATAAAAAGGTTTGATCGCAAAAACGGTAAAAAAGTTCATATGGTATCAGTCAGCGGACTGTTAGAAACAAGTCACAGACTTCCTAATCTTGATTATAATACATTGATGAAATTAACACTTGAATTAACAAGAAATTATCAGGACATTGAACAATTATTTAGACTAATGTGCTTTAACGTGTTTGCTCACAATCGAGATGACCATTCAAAGAATTTTTCTTTCCTTTTTGATGACACAAAAAAAGAATGGCATTTATCTCCTGCATACGATTTGACTTACAGTTTTTCATTTAATGGAGAACACGCGACAACAATTAATGGCGAGGGTAAAAATCCGACTTTAGAAGATATATTAGCCGTTGCAAAAAATATAGGGCTCAAGGAAAAATTTGCAAAAGATATTGCGTTAGATATACAAGAAAAATGTTCAAAATTATTTAATTAATCTCACTTTTTTTGAGCATTTAATCTTTATATAGATGTTTTATCGGCAATAAAGTTAATGAGATTTGAAATAAAAGATAAAAATTGGAAAAGATATAATTTATTTTGGCATTATATTAATAATTTGCGTAATGTTCTTAGCGTGACATGTGATATTGATATAACTAAATTTCTACCTTATATAAAATCTAAAGGTTACAGGTTTTATCCTTCTTTTATGTGGGCAGTATGTAAAATTATCAATACCCATGAAGAATTCAGATTAGGCTGGAATGAAAATAATCAAGTTGGTGTCTATGATGTGATTCATCCATATTTTACACATTTTTTCAAAGAAGATGAAATGTGTGCTTTGTTCGTTGCAGAATATAATGAAAATTTAGAAGTATTTCATCGTAATTTTTTGAATATTATTGACAAATACAAAGATTGCAGAGCTTTTGATTTTAAAAATGTTCCTCCAAATGTTTTTAATGTTTCCTGTTTACCTTGGATAAATTATAAAAGTTTTGATATACACGTTTTTGATGAAGGAAAATATTTAGCTCCTGTAATTACCTGGGGAAAATATGTTGAGAAAAACGGAAGAATAGCACTTCCATTTTCGTTTAATATCCATCATGCAGCTGCTGACGGATATCATCTTTCAAGATTTTTCATTGAATTGCAAGAATTATTAAATTCTTTTGAATACTAATTTATTGAATTAAATTTTTCTTATAAAATATCTATCTTATTGAGCTTTTAATCTTTTATCAGAAGTTCACTTATAATGACCTAAATTATTAATGAGATTTATTTTAATAATAAATATACTTCTGTTTCAAAATAATTAGCTAGCATTTCAATTTTATCCAAAGTAATATTTATTTTACCTTTTTCAAGTTTTGAAACATAAGAATTATCAACTCCCAAAACTAAAGATAATTCTTCTCTGCTTAACTTTTTCTGTGTTCGCAGATTCTTAATATTATTTGCTAATATTTGTCTAATATCTTGACTCATTCTAAAAATTTAAAAATTCAGCTAATGTTAGATTAAAAGCCTTTGCAATATTTAATAATGTAAGATATTTAGGCTCAACTAATCCCTTTTCTATTCTGCTTATTGTAGATGGTTCAAGACCATTCTTATAACATAAAGCACTAATAGTAAGTTTTCGTTCTTTTCGTAATTTTTTTATATGGTTACCTAATTTCTTTAATTCAATATCTTGCATATATGCAATTTTAATGCTATTATGTCATTAAATTTTGCATGCGTGCAAAATTTAAAAATTTAAAAGGTTTTATAAGATATGTTCACTAAAAAGATACTTATAGATTTAGACGGTGTACTAAATGAGTATGGAAAAGAAAAATTTAATGAAAATTACATTCCTGAAATTAAGGTCGGAGCTTATGAGTTTTTAGAAACATTATCTCAAAGTGCTGAATTGTATCTTTTTACATCAAGAAACTTGATGCTTGAAACTAAATGGTTAATTAATAATAATTTAGATAAGTTTTTTAAAGATGTAACTAATGTAAAATTACCGTCTTATCTTTATATTGACGATAGAACAATTTGTTTCAAGGGGGATTATCACAAAACTCTTGAAGAAATTGAAAACTTTAAAGTTTACTGGAAATAATATTTATGCCTACTTGTTTTTTATTTAAAAATAAATATTAGGTATATTGCAATATATAGTCAAAGAAAAAGCTGAAATTTATTTAATAAATTTCAGCTAAATTCTTCATAAAGTTTGTAATATGGATTTATTTTATTATCGCTTCTGAAATAATATTTTTGTTCATTTCTTCAAGCATAGATTTAATTTGTTTATAGAATTTAGAATTTGTTTTGCCTACTGACACAATAAGAATTACTTTATCAGAAGCTGCAATGTTGTTTACAAATTCGTTTGAAATATCTGCTTTAACAAAATTTATATTTCTGATGTTTTCAAATTTTGATAGAATATTGTTTGGAATATCTTCAAATGTGATTATACTCATATGTTTATCAGCATTAGCCAGTAATAAAAGTTTTAAATCAGAAAAATCTTCTTCCAAGTTGTAAATAATGTTATCTCCGAGCATTGAATAAGTAAGTTTTTTGTCTGTATTTTCTGCAAAAATTACTGCAAATAATGAAGCAATAAATCCAAATACAATTCCTAATAAAATATTTATTAAAAGTTTTGGAGAAGAATATTCAAAATCTCTAAGTTTTTGTGGTTCTTTAAGAACTAAAACTTTAGAAGAATCAGACATTTCATCAACCATTTTTGCCCATTCAAGCTTTGAAGATAGAGCTGCAACTTTTTCAGCTTCTTCAGTAATAGCAGCCCGTGATTTTTGACCTTGAATAACTTGTCCTTTTAGATTTGCCATAGCTTGTCGAGCTGATTTTGAAAAAGCGCTCATTGCTGAAATTCCGCTTGATGTAGCTAATGCTTGTTCCGGAAGTCCGCTTGAGCTGTTTAGTTTTGTATTTAAGGCTTTTTTAGCTTTGTTGTATTCTGCTTCGATAACTTTTTTATCAGATTTTGATTTTTCACTATTGAGTTGTTTGTGTAATTCTACATAGTTGTTAATAATAGAATTTACTACATTGTATGCAAGTTCAGGATCTTTTGATTTGTATTCAATTGTAATAACATTAGTTCCTTTTTTGTTTTCAAAAGAAATATTTTTCCCTTTACCTAGAAAAGCTGCAGTAGAAATGAATTCTCCTTCTTTTTTGTTTGGAATAATTCCCCATTTCTTTTTGTAGACGAGATTATTTTCTTTGATAACTTTATCAATTACTAATGGAGATTGGATTAGCTCCAACTCATTAGTAAGTCCACCCCCACCAGACATAAGAGCAGCCATGCCTCCTGCTCCTCCAAGTTCTTCAATGGCATATGGATTAATTTCCATCATGTTTGTGTTGTTTGCTTTATTTATGTATAAATCAGCATCAACCTTGTATTTTTTAGGAGAAATAAATGTTAAAATAACAAAAAATAGTATAATTATAAGAAAAACTTTTGAAATCAAAAACTTTCTTCTCCATAGTATAAAAAAGATTTTCTTTAAATCAATAGTAAGTTCTTCATCTAATTCATTATTATTCATATAAATACCTTCGTGCATATAATCCCCCTTATTTTATAAATTTTATAACAAATATAATAATATAATTATATTAATAATAAATTTAGTTTAAAATTTTAATAAACTTAATTATTTTATTAACATAGAATTTTGTAGTTAATGGTCCTATGATACCAATAATTGTATATAAAATCCACCATCCATCATGTGTTGTTATATCTACAGAATGTTTATATAAAATTGTAATTGGTTCTTTATATAAATGTATATGAATTAGAGTTAAACATTTGAAAAAAAATGGATGTAGACAAAGAATCCATAATGTATTTTCACCAATATAACCTATTATATCAGTAATTTTTTTATTTCTATTTAAGAATTTAGAAATACTTAGTAAAAAATAAAAACCTAAAGCCGAGGTAAGAATTATTGAAAATGGATTATAATAGCTATTTATATATATTTCGGTTCTATAAGGATATTGAATAAAACAAAAAATTATTAATATTGTAAATGAAATAAAAAAAGTTATTAAATTTATTTTTATTTTTTCTTGATATTGTTGGTATAAAATGCCCATGTAGAAAAACATGCTGCACGTTAAAATTGTTCCTATTTGGTAAAAATTAAATTTTAGTATCTGTAATATATATCCAACCAGAAATACTGACAAAGAAATAAAAAAACGAATTATTTGAAATTGCTTATCTGTTTTACAGCTTTTTTTGCATAAATAGTGTATTAGGCAAGAAAATATAGTTATAAAAAATAGAACTTTTAAAACCCAAGTGGGACCTGAAATAAGTTCTCTTAGATATAATATTAAAGTTTGAAAAGTTTTAAAAAAATATAATTTTATGTTAAAAGGATCAACAATATCATAGCCAGTCCATCCTAATGGGTCATTAGGCTTTCTAGCCGAATAGAAATTTAATTTTATAAATATATTTGTACAATACAAGAAAAATAAATTTGTTATTATGTAAGGAAGATATAACTGTTTTATTTTCCTTTTTAAATAATCTCTAACCTTTAAAAGGTTATCATAGTTTGTTTCTTTAAAAAAATATCCCGATACTATAAAAAATAATGGCATATGAAATAAATAGATAAAATTGGAAAAAATAAAACCGCAATGACCTAAAACTACGAGTATAATGCCAATACCTTTAATAATGTCAAAAGTAGAATTTCTATTCATAAAGATAACCCATTAACCCATTTTTATATGCATTATTATTTATATTTTTTAAAATACTTTTATTATATAATGTTTTTGTTATAAAAGTGATATTTATATATTTAGAAATTTTTGACAGTTCTTCTGACATAATTTCATTACGCTCATCAAATTCACTAACTTTTGCATTGTTAATTAGTTTGTTGTCAAAGTAATTCTCTGATGGAATATTAGAGAACCCATCTAACCCTGCGAAATGTACTTTTTTTATTCCTATTTTTATAAATAAATTTAAAAGAATTAGTGCTACATTATCAAACATTTTTGAATCATTTAAGTATGATGAATAATTAATAACTTTAGCTTTTTTAGGAGGATTTTCTATATTTGAAGAAACTACTAATGGAATATGATAATTATTTAAAGAAGTGAATCTTTTCATATTAGTAATGAAAACTAAATCTTCGTTATAATTATCAGGAATATAATTTAAAGAAATTATAAATGGTTTTTCTTTTATTATAAATTCATTAATTCTTTCTTTTTCATAAACTAAAGATTTGCCTGGAGCTAAAATCAAAATTTCTTTTTTTGATAATAAGGTTTTTAGATAATCGAGAGTCGCTCTATCATCAATAGAATTAGAAAAATTATCCAAATAGATTTGTTTAATTAATGTTGCATCAAAAGAAGATTTTTTTTCATCAGGAATATTCTGTAGTAATTTATTGATAACTTCAACAGGAACGGTTTGTTTATCCACAAGATATTTTGCGTAATTTGGGTGGCAATGATTTGTTGCAGCTAAATAATAAGGAACAGAATATCCCCAAGGTGTTTTAGCAAATATCGGATTTATTTGTTCATCCACTATTTTTAGCAGAGGTATTAAATTATAATTACCATTATAATTATCATTAATATATTGTGTTAATAATTCAGTACAAAGATTACCAGCACCTCTACCCATTCCAAATACAGTGGAATCTATTATTAATTCTCTATCCTTACACACTTTCATTAAACATTGAGCATTAGCAAAAGATAATTGTAAATTGTTATGAGAGTGGAAACATAATGAAATATTTTTTGATAAATTCTTATCTACCAAATAAAACAGTCTTAATATGTCGGTTTCTTTTAAAATTCCTTTTGTATCGACTATAGAGAAACCATAAGGATTTAATTTATTAATTTTTTGAATAAGATTAATTAGTTCTATATCTGAATATGTATCAATATTAGTTGGATTAACAAAAACTTTATATCCGCATTTTTTTAGTTTTTCAAAAAATCTAAAAACTTGTTCTATTTCATGTTTTTTGAATGTAACTCTTATAGAATCTAACGTAATACTATCATTTTTTTGTATAATTTTTTCTTCAGAAAATTTTCCAAATATTATCATTGCTACTAACTGGGTATTATTTTTCTTGCTTTTTGTAATTAGATTATTTATTTCTTCTATTCTGTTAAACTGGGTTTTTTCTATATTATATTCACAATCTTTGAGGAATCCACATTCAATATAGTCAATATGTGCAGCATTTAAATTATCTAAAATTTGTTTTGCGTTTTTTTCTCCAAAACTCCAGTTATTTATATACCCACCATCTCTTAACGTGCAATCTAAAACCTTTATATTTGACATATTAATTCATCCTATATTTTTTATACATAAATTCTGCAAATTCAAAATCTAATTCATCATCAATATCAAAACCTTCAAAATTTTCAACAGGAACAAATAAAGGTTTTGCCCCTATAAATGACCTTTGTTTTATCATAATGTCTTTGGCTATTACATTAATAGCAGCATTTATTGAAAAAATCGGAGGTAAATCCTGGCTCCTTGGTTTATTGGTTTCATCATAATTTAAAGGTTTTCCATCCTTCCACATAAACAATTTAACTTTATCAACAGTGTTACAAGAATCATAAGTTTTAATATTTTGAAAATATTTATCTATGACAATTTTCACCGTTTCATCAGTTATTAATGGGTTTGTAGCATCAGCAAATAAAATAATATCAGAATCACAATTTTGTGCTAAATTAACATATACTTCATTTATTGATACAGAAGATGTTGCATAATAAGAATCTCTTTTTATTCCAATCGCTCCCATCTTTTTTGCTATCTTAAGCATTTCTTCGCTATCGGTATTAACTATTACCCCATCTAATGACTTTATTTTTAAAAGTTGTTTTATTTTAATTTCTAACAAACTATTTCCAGCAAAAGGTTTAATATTTTTATTTTTAACTCTTTCTGAACCGGCTCTTACTGGAATTATTGCCTTTATACTCTTCCCTTTAATCACAATATTTCTCCACTATATAATTTATTATATCTATACTATTATCTGTTTTTATTTCTGGTGCTACATATCCCCATTTTGCTTGTATGCATTTTAAATGCTTTATATTTCTACATTCTTTTAAATTGTCTATACTATCATCTATGAAAATAGCTTTTTCTATTTTATTTGATTTTATATAATTTTCTATAAAATTAGATTTTGAGTTGTATTTTTTTAATTTTTCTTTGCCAATTATTTTTTCATCATCTATATTAAAATTATAATCATCTAAATGATTTTTTATCGCAAATTCATTTTTTGTTGAAATAACTATTACATCAAAATCATTTTTTATTTTTTGTATTTTATAAAAGAAAACATGTGGTTGTTCTAAAGTTTTCCAATAATTATAATAATTGTTAATTATATATTCTCTTTGTTTTTGATATTTTTCATCAAATAAATTATCCGAATCTAATAAACGAGTATCTATTAGATTATAATATTCTTTTTCAAAAATATTATCATTTGTGTTGTTTTCAATTAATTTTAAAATGTAATAATATTGCCAAGAATCAGTAATTAAATATCGATATTTCTTAAATTTTTGATAATGTTCTTCATCTATTGCTTCTTTAACTGGAATATCATAAAAGGCATATCTGGCAAGTAAATATGCTTCTTTTACGCTATCAAATAAAACGCCGTCAAAATCTAAAAAAATTGTTTTCATTAGACCTCATTATTCTGTAAAATTTTATATTTATTAACATAGTAAATTCTATGCAAGAATATTATAATATAAGTAGAAGATACTAAAAATGCCACTGTATAAATTGTAATATTATTTAATAAATATAAAATCATTAGCCCTATTAAATTATAAATACCACCTACCATATATCCATTATTAGTTTCTTTAACATATCCAAATGCACCTAATAGCGGGTATCCCAATACATCTACAAAAGGATAAAAACTTAATGACAAAGCAAAAATTCTTAATATATTTATTGCAGGTAACATTTTTTCTGTAAAAAATAATATTATTAAAACTTTAGATGTAAGTATTAAAAACAGACTAAATACTATTGCTAATATAATTAGATATTTTAAAATTTTCTTGAAAAATACTATATCTTTATTTTTAGACATATATGGGAATAATGCTCCTATAAAAGTTGAATACAAAGCAAATATAGCCCAGAAAATTTTATCAGCAGAAGTATAATATGCAACAGCGGTTGTTGAAACCACAAGACCTAATACAAAAGCATTTGTTTGACGATATAGAGCAATCGCAACTTTAGTAAAGAAAAATTGACTACTATATTTTAATGTACTTATCAAGTCTTCTTTTTGGGGAATAAAAAATCTAAATTTAAATACTTTTTTTATAAAAACTAAACTTATTATCCCTGCAACTAACGCACCAAGGGAATTAAATAGTGGTACCAGATAATAATCATTATTCGTTTTTATAAATGTAAATATGAAAACCAAACTAATTATTCGAGTAATTATGTTGAGAATTGTAATAAACTTCATTCTCTCCATGCCTTGATAGAACCAAGTAAATATAAAAATATTGCCAATTACTGATATGAATGTAAAATAATAAATTATTGCATCTGCTCTAAACTTTGGAATAAATATTATAAAAATAGATAGAATAGTAAAACTAATTATTAAAAATATTGATTGAACACATAATATTGAGTTAAAAATTAGATTAGTTTTTTCCTTATCATCTCTATTTATTGCAATAGTTCTTACTCCAGAAAAATCAAACCCAAATATTGCAAGTCTAAAAAAATAATCCATAGAGACTTGTGCAAAAAAGACTAGACCTAATTTATCCACATCTAATACTCGAGATAAATAAGGTAAAGTAACAAATGGCAATACATAGTTCAAAATTTGAATTATTGCAAGAGCAACAGTGTTTACAAATAAATTCTTTTTATCACTAATCATTATCTTGATATAAATCCTTAAATAATCCTTTTAACCCAACTGGATTTACAGATATAATTTCTGTTTCTGGATAATATATTTCTGCAAATTTTTTCAACTCTTTCCATGACTTAACTAGGTGTGAGACATCAGCTCCAGCTTTACCGTCAAAGTAACCACTAGAGCAATCACACCCTACTAAATATATTCTTTTAGGATTTGTAAATAAAGCAAACTGTATTGCAGCAAAAACAACAGAACCTCCACACACTAGCCAAGTTTTATCAATATCTGGATTAAAAAATATTGGATTTGTTGGATATTTGCAATATTGAAAATATTTTGAGGCTTTATGTTTTAATATTATGCTTTCTGGAATAATAGTTTTTTCGATGTTTACTTCTTTTAATCCATAAAAATTGGTTGGAGATTGTCCATAAAATTTCTTTATATTTGGATATTTAGCAAGCTTGGACATATAATCTTTACAAGCAAAAAAATCTTGGGCAAAATAATAATCAAGATTGAGTTTTTCATATAAAATAGTTTTGTTTACACCAATGTTTATAATTCCATCTATTGGTTTATATTTATTTAAACTTGAGCCTGTGGCAATAATTGCAATTTCATTTCCTTCATATTTATTTTTATATTCCCCAAAAGTTTTTTGATGGGTAAGAGTTACAACATTAGCTTGAGAAATATACATATTTTCACTATGTAGTTTCCTAATAAAATTTTGAATTATTAAGCTTGGTATTACATAAAACTTTTTAATTATACTTTTTATATTCATTTTGTTTCCTCTAAAATATCTTTTACTGCTTGTAAATATGCATATCCATATTTTTGATCTGGTTCTAAATGAGCACCCTCCGCCCACTCATTCCAAGCATTAATAAAAACAAATTGCTCGCTTCTATTATGTTTTTGTTTTGTCCATATTATAATATCCTTTAACCATTTTTTAAATATTTCCGGATTGATATCTAAAACATAACAATTATTTGAGTATGCTTTTCTTGGAGAATTATCCCACCCCGGATATATACATTTAAATGTTTTATATGTATTTTCTTTTAAATGTAAGCCTTCTCTTAATGCTCTTTTTATATCTATTATTTTCCCTTTAAATAGGGGATTTATGAATATATTCTTCATATCTGAAAGGTATTTTGTAATTTGTTGATTTTGATGAGAAAATTCAACTACGCTGTCTAAATTTAGACCTTGAGTATCTATTTTTGTATATCCTGAATTTGTTGTCATAATATGTATATCATTAAATCCATAATTTTTAATATTTGTTCTTATATTTTTTATGAAGTTTTTGAATCTTTCTTTTTCAAAAAATTGAGATTGATAAATTATAAGAAGAGGTTTTCCGTTTATTTTAATATATCGTTCATCGCTAAAAAATCTAACAATATCATGTATAAACTTTTCATCATCATCATCTTTTAAATGTTGTTCTTTTATTATTTCCCTATGATCTCCATTACCCCATACATTTGTCCAAGTTTCATTTGTCCACATTATGCAAAAAGGAATATTCAAATTTTTGTTATTTAAGAAATTATTAATAGGTTTTTCTAATAAAACATCTCCAGAAAACCAATACCAATAAAAACAAAATCCATAAATACCATATTTTTTTGCGAGTTCTATTTGCCTATACATTATATCGTCATGTGTTAAATTATAAAAACCAACATCAATGGGTAAATGAGGCTGATAATGTCCGGTAAATTGGGGTATTGCTTTTGATGATTTATACCATTCCATAAATCCTTTTCCAAAATATTTGTTATTTATATCATTTTCATAATATTGAGGAAGATAGAATGCTATTATTTTGGTAATATCTTCGGGAATATTAAGACTCGAGTCAGTTTCAGCGATAAAATCTTTAGAATTCTTTTTTGCATTTTCTTCAAATAACCAGTTGATATATTCTATTTTTAATTTAGTAGAATTATTAAATACTTTTAGCTTTATTTCTGTAATAAAAAACTTTGTTGTTCTTAATATCCAATGGTAATATCTTATTATTTGTTGTTGAAAGCTTAAAAACATTTTTCTCTCCTATTTCTCTTGTTTTATCATCTTTAAAGAGCTTAGATTGTTGGTAATTAAATAAATAGTAATAGCATATAATATTATATTATATGTATAATGTAAATTTGATTCATAAAATAACATAAAAGTTGATTGTGCTAATAAAGATATAAATAATCCATAACAAAAATCTTTTTCAATGTTTTTTTGTGTAAGTTTAATTCTATATAATTTTAAAATTGTTCTAAAATAGAAAGTTAGAAGTAGAATAATCCCGATTAAGCCTGTTTCACAAAATACTCTGTATAAAATGGCAGCAGCAGGGCTGCCACCTCCTATTCTCATTTTATTTACTAATTCCATAGTTAATGGTAGTGTTGTATTTTGCAATAGAACAGAAAAATGTTTTGTAAGTGTTCCATAACCAATACCAAAAGAAATATTTTTTATTCCTTCTTGTATCATGATGATATAATTTATTATTCTTGTTGCTAATGATGGTTCAACTATAATTAGTGTTTTAAGACTAAATAAATTTGGAATTGTTACTATAATTCTTTTTATGTAAGTTTCTTCTATATTAATTGTGTTTATAGAAATGATTATACTTATTGATATTATTAGTAGTATTGAAAAAATTTGTATATAATATTTTTTTATATATTTTGTAATATCTTTCAAAAAGTAAAGCAGGGTGACGATAAATACAAAAATTAATGAGATAGGTGATCTTGTTAATATAATATTTATAAATGCTAGAGGTATTAATAATTTCTTTACACTAAAATTTAATATTTTATTTTTAAAAATTTTATATTTACTTAAACAAAGTGCGAATATTATTGGTATTTGAGTATATACATATGCCCCAAAATATCCCGGTTCATCAAATATAGACTGTACTCTATTCTTAGATAGGTTATATAATAATTCTTGGTCAAAAAAGATTCTTCTTTTATTATTAAATAGAGTAACAAATTCTCTAATTGCATCTATATTATATTCATTACCTATAAATTGTATTATACCTATTACAAATACAAATAAATAAAATATGGCAAGAAATTTTATTACTCCTTTTAGATTAATATAATTTTTTTTCAAAAGAATATATACTGTTATAAAAACAAGCAAAAAAGAAAAAGTTAAGCCGCCTATAAAACCTGTAATAAATCCGCTAAAATAAAATAATCCTTTTGAGAATGCTATTAAAATCGTCAGAATACTCCATAAATAAAATATACAAAAATAAATAAAAGGTGAATATTTTATCATATATATTAAGTTGTTTATAAAAAACTTATCACTTATTAATTCCCAAACAAGAAAAATACCTATAATAGGCATAAATAATGCAATAAAAACATTACCTGGTAATGCAATGCCTAATGATTGAAGGCAGATAATATATAGTAAAATATATGCTATTAGTGTTTTATTTATTTTAAAAATCATTATTATCTTTCGTAAAATTTGTATTGATTAATCTTTTTTGATTTTTTGAATTATTATAATCATAAATATTTCAAATAAATATAACAATGCTATAAAAAAACTGAAATATCAATAATTTGAATATTTTTTTAAACAATATTAAATTATTAATTTATAGTAAATCATTATATATTTTAATTAGTTTATTATAATATGCGTCTTCAGTATATCTTGTAATAACTTTCTTGTACCCCTTTTCCCCATGTTCAATTACCAATTCTTTATTATTCCAATATTTTAAAATACAATTTTTGAGTTGTTCAACATTCGCAGGTTCAAATAATAATCCATTTTTATTATTCTCTATTATTTCAGGAATACCTCCTATTTCTGATGCAATAACAGGTTTGCCATTAATTAAAGATTCTATATTTGTCATGCCAAATACCTCAAAACAATTGCTTGGTAAAATTGTAGCAATACAATTTTGATATTCTTTTAGTTTCATATCTTTGTCTTTTATTAATCCTAAAAATTTAACATTGTTTAAGTTGTTATCAGTTGCATATTTTCTTAAATTTTTTTCGTTAGCACCTTCTCCGGCAATATGAAGTTCTATGTCTTTTGGTAATTTATTCATTGCTTCTAAAAGATAATGTACACCTTTTTCTCTTGATAGACGTCCTATATATAAAAAGTAACCTTTATTGGAATAATTAGGAATTGTTTTTAAATCAGAATTTTCTAAAAAATTATTGACGGTTATTATTTGTTCTTTCTTAATACCTATTTCTGATTGTAATACAAGTTTCCCTAAAGCATCAGATGGTGTTATGAATTTATTAATATATTTTATATTCTTTATAAAAATGTATGATTTTAAGGCAAGTCTAAAACTTTGTTCCAAACTTCCTTTTGAACATTTATTTTTTATGCAGTTGTAAAACTTTCCTTTTTTACAAAGGACATTAGTACATAGTTCTTTATTATTTTTCATTAAATAAACAGATGGGCAAAATAAACTGGCATCATGAACTGTAAGTATTGTAGGTATATTTTTGCAGCATTCTAATATAGAAGAAGTAAGACAAGTTTTAAATGAATGGATATGAATTATATCAGGTTTAATAAAATTTATAAATTTTTGTAAGTCCCTTTTTGAATTATTATTATAATAATATTCATAAGGTTTTTTTATGTAATCTTTAAATGTTGCATTAAATCTTGTAAAATAATTGCAAAAAGGATAATCTTTTTCATAATATGGTTTCTTGTCACTTGCCCAAAAATAAGTTTCTATTCCTCTATTTTTTAGTATTTTATATGTATTGTAAGCTATAGCTTCAGCACCGCCATCAAATGAAAAGTACGTATTAATTATTAAAACTTTCATTTTTTATCCTCTGAATATTTTTTATATGGTTCGTTATTCTATTTGTTAAATAATTGGCTAAAATGGGAAAAAATATTCAAACAAAGAGATATATCAAAAAACAATCTCGTTTATTTTGAACCTCCATTTTATTTTTTCTTTAAATATTTTAATAATTTAGCAAATGCTTTTAAATTACGTTTCATTTCATCTAAGTTTGTAATACTTTGTATTGCTTTATAAAATAGATAGTTGGGTCTTAAATAGAATTTTTCTCTTGCATAATTACAAAAATTTACAAGTTCTTCACTTGAAAGATTTGGTAAATTAAGTACACATTCATGCATTCCATCTTCTTTTAACCATTTTGAATAATCATAAGTTTTAATATAACCATTTTCTTTTGCCCAATAAAAAGCTTCTGTCCCAGGATAAGGAATTAATGGGAAAAATTGAGCACTATCAGGATTTAATTTCATTGCAAATTCTAGAGTTTTTTCCATAGTTTCTTTTGTTTCGCCTTTATTCCCTACCATAAAACATCCGTGAACAAGTAATTTGGCTTTTCTTGCATTTTTCATGTATTCTATAGCTTGTTCAATTTTAGTACCTTTTTTTATATTGTTTAGAATTTCTTGAGAACCAGATTCAAATCCGGGGATAATTAACCTGCAGCCTGCTTTTTTCATTAATTTCATTAATTCTAAATCAGTGTGAACTCTTGTATTTGCCCACCATTTTACTTTTTTATTAATCCCTTTTTTTATAAGCAATCTGCAAATTTCTTTTGCTCTTTCAGGATTTGCAGTAAATGTATCATCTTCAATTCCGATTGATTTAACTTCTGGTAAATTATTAACAATCCATTCAAATTCTTCTACAACATTTTCTGCACTACGCAGGCGATACTTATGCCCATGTATTGTTTGAGGATAAACACAGAAAAAACATCTTGATGGACATCCACGACCTGTCATTATCATAATCATTGGAAGTGTGGCTGCAGAAAAGAAGTAATTATTTATATTAAGATATTTTTTATAAATCTTTGATACAAATGGGATTTCATCCAAGTTCTCTATATATGCTCTATCTTTATTGTGTATATTCTCTCCATTTTTTTTGTATGAAATCCCGTCTATAGTTGACATATCTCTATTTTCTTCAATGGCTTTTGCTAAGTCGACAATTGTAGCATCAAACTCATGTCTTGCAATACTATCAATTGCATTTGACATATTTAGAACTTCATCTGTTAATATTGATGGATGCGTTCCTACTATACAAATATGAACATTTGGAAGCGCTTTTTTTATTTCTTCTGCGCAATGAATATCTTCTTTTATGCTTGGTGTACTTGTATCTATAACTATAATTTGAGGGTTAAATTCTTTTATAATTTTTATTGTGTCGGATATATTAGTTTGTTCTGCACAGCTATCATATAATTTTGTTTCGATGTTTTTACTTTCAGCGTAAGCACAAGCATATGCAAGCCATAATGGATTGTATATAGTTCCACTTTTTGTTATTGCGGGAGAGCGTGATGCCCTTGAAAATTTACCTATTTCTGTTTTAAATGGTGGGTTTAAAAAAAATATTTTCATATAGTCTCCTTATACTTTTTTCTTAAAAATTTTTTATAAATGTAACTTCTTAGCCAGTTTGGAATTATTCTTAGTAAAAATTTTAAAGATACATTCCTTACAAATTGATAACTATTTATGTACCCCATTTTTTTGAACTCATAAAATAATAAAAATTCTTGTTTAATTTTATCCCAACCGACTCTTTTGGCTAACATTCTTTGCCCAGAACGAGCATTTACTAGACAATCTTCTAAATTGTGAAAAAGCATTCCTACATTTAACATTTTGGCAAATAACAAATAATCTTCTCCGAAATTAAATGAATTATAACCGCCAACTTCGAGAACTTTATCTTTTTTATAAATAATAGTCATATTATTCATAGGACTACGCCATTTTCCAAATTTAAAAATTTCTTCATGTGTTATGGGTACAACTTTTTTAGATATAATATTTTCTTGATTACCTTCAAATTCTGTTACGTTAGACCCAAGGCAATCAATTTCTGGATGTTTTTCTAAATATCCAATTTGTTTTTCAAATCTTGCTAAATTTGCAATATCATCACTATCCATTAATGCTATGTAATTATATTTACATGCTTGTAAGCCTGCATTTCTAGCTTTACCCGGTCCAACATTTTGTGCAAGAGTTATAATATTAAATAAATCATTATAGTTTAAAGAATAGTTTTTAATAATATTATCTAATTCTTTAGTTAAAGCTCCATCTTTTACAATTACAATTTCATCAGGCATTAATGTTTGTTGCATAATACTTTCTAAAGCTTGTTTGAAAAATATTGGATTTTCCTTATGATACACAGGCATAAGAACGCTAAATTTGATTTTATCCATGGCGTCCTCCAAGTGCTAGGAATACTGCTTTTATTAAAATCCCGATTTCCCATAGCAAGTTTCTGTGTTTCAAATAATACAAGTCATATTGAAGTTTTTCTGAAACATCATCAGCTAAAACGCAATGTCCTTGATTAATTTGTGCCCAACCTGTCCAGCCTGTTTTTACCCACATGCGGCAAGAGTAATATGGAATTTCTTTTGAATAAATATTCACCAAATCTTCCCATTCTGTCCTTGGACCGACAATTGACATTTCTCCTTTTAAAATATTTATCATTTGAGGAATTTCATCAAAACGAGCTTTTCTTACAAATTTACAAAACGGGATAACTCTATTATCTTCATCTTGAGGTTCTGTATGTCCAATTTGACCAGCTTTCGGAACATAATCATTTGCATACATTGTTCTTAATTTATATGCTTTGAATACTTTCCCGTCTTTTCCCACTCTATTTTGGGTATAAATTGCATTTCCGCCATCTGTCAATTTTACACGAATACCGATATACAAAAGTATTGGAGATGTCACAATAAGGATTATTAAGGCTGCAATTATATCGTATGCACGTTTGCAAAAATCATACACTTTTGAACGGTTTTTCATGTAATCATAAAATAGCCAGTTTATTGACATTCTGTCTACAAAGTATTTACCTGTAACCATTTCATAAAATTCAGGCATTTTATATACTTGTACATTTTTTGGAATACTATTTACCATTTTGGTTAAAAATTCTTCATCCATACGATGTTTTATTGCAACGATTACAATGTCAACTTTTTTATCTTTGATAATTTCATCCAGTTCATAAACTTTTGGTAATACTGCAATATTAGTATCATTTATAATTTTATCTTCTTCATCATATTCAACAAAACCTGATACGTTCATTCTTAATGCTTTTTTGTTAATAATTTCATCTGCAATAAGTTTTGCATTAGAGTTTGAGCCGATTATCAATACATTTTTTATTTTCTTGATGTTAAATAAATAATAATGAAAACATCTTCTGTAAATGAATAGGGCTGCATAAATTGTTAATAAATTAAATAAAATGAATTCAAAAGATTTAACATCTTGGTTAAATGTTAAAAGCAAAATTGTTGCTGGAATTTGTGAAAATACAACACCTTCGAAAAGAAGGTATGAATTTTTCAAAGTTGAATTAAATTCTCTGATTTTATAATTATCTTTTAAAAATAGGACAATAATTCCTGTTAGAGTTGTCAAAAGTACAGCAATGTCCATATGTTCAAAAGGTAAATTAAAGTGATTATACCAATAAACAGTGGACAAGACCAAAGTTATTAAATCAAAGAAAAACATTATTAAAGTTGATTTTGATAATGTATTATTAAACATCATTACTCCAAGCTGTATTCTTATTATTCTACAATAAACATATGAGAAAAAATATAGACTTTTGATTATTTTTTTTAATTATTATTTTTATTTAATATAAAATTATCAATTAAATGTCTATAATTTTTTAAAAATGTGATATATAAACATAATAAAAAACTGCCTAAAACATAGGCTCCAAGTACGTCTGTAGGGTTGTGCACTCCTAGCCATATTCTGCTGAATCCGACAAAGATTATCCACAAAATTCCAATTAAAATTAGTGAAATTTTTAATTTTTTATATTTACAAAACTTATTAATATACCAAATTACAATCCCCCATAGACAAATTGTAACTAAACTGTGACTTGAGACATAACTAAAACTATCTGGATGAATTGTTGTAATTTGCAATTCTATTGGAGGTCTTTCTCGTTTTATTGTCGGTTTTATTATGCAATTCAACAAAAATGCAATAAGCGGGATTGAATATATACAAATTAAGTCAATCCATAATCTTTTTTTTACAAAGAATATTCCAAAACTGACCAGTGGCAAAACAATCATTGCAGTATACAATATGCAATCAGGCAGCATTGGAATCCAGAGAGGTAAAAAAGAGAGTTTTTGCTGAACGAATATAATAATACTCCTGTCCCATTGAGTTATTATGGGACAAGAGATTATTAAAGCTGTAAGTATTATAAATAAAATTAATAATGAAAATATTTTTTTCATATTATTTACCGCAGCAAGCACAGTTTCCACTGCATTTATTTTCTTTAACAGGTTTTTCTGTTGAACAGAAGTGATCTCTATCTACGTAATATTCGCCTTCAAGCGGGAATATTGTCATCCAAAGATTTTCTCTCCAGTCTTTGTCTAAGATTTCTTTTACATCTTGAGAATATTTATCAATTTTTGATGTAATTTCAGGATTTGTCAAATATGCCGCAGCATTTTCATGTGTTTCATAAGGTTTGAATTCCTGATAATATTTTCTTAAGACTTCAGGTCTATCGACAATCATACAAGGTCTTAGCATATTACCATCTTCGTAAGGAATACCATCTCTGATTGCACGCATAAACGGTGCTGCGAGTGCTTCTGTTAATGTGCAATCTTTAAGGTTATGTGTCGCTAGGTGGACGAATGTACAAGGTTCAACATCTCCGCGTGGATTTACGTGAATATATTGTCTTCCGCCTGCAATACATCCCATCATTTCTGGACCGTCACCCCAGAAATCTACTGTCATCATAGGTAATGTATTTCTTGCGTTATAAACAGCTTTTAAGATTTGTTGTCTTTGTTGAGCATTAGGTACCATACTTACATCAGGACTGTCACCTACAGGTACATAATGGAAAAACCAAGCCCATAAAACTCCTTTATCTGATAGCATTTTCATAAATTCATCAGATGTTACTTCGTCACAATTTTGACTTGTTGCTGTGATACTTGCACCAAAGAAAATGCCTGCTTTTTTAAGCATATCCATTTTCTCCATAACCATATCAAAACAACCTTCTCCACGAACGGCATCTGTATTTTCTTTCAAACCGCCAATTGAAAACATTGGTTGGACATTACCTAATTTTTTCAATTTTTCAACAGTTTTTTCAGTGATCAATGAACCGTTTGTGAAAGTTATGAATGTACAGTCGTTAAATTCTTCTGCTAATTCTAAAAATTCTTTTCTTGCAAAAGGTTCCCCGCCTACAACTGGGAAAATATGGATACCCATTACATCACGAGCTTCTGTGAAAATTTCTCTCCATTTTTCTTTTGTTAAATCTTCTTTTACGTCATATTCATGTGCCCAGCAGCCTTTACAATTGAAGTTACAACGTTTTGTAATACTTGCTAATAAAACTGTTGGAGGGAAAAATCCGTTCTTTTCATTAAATTCTGAACGTTTTCTTAAATTATCTCCATAATATCCGTTTACAAAGAAGTTTTTAATCCATTTATTTCTGCAATTAGGATCTAATTCTGTTAAAATCTTTTTCCACCAGAATAAATGCGGATGTTCAGATTTAAAAAGCCATTGCATTCTTCTTGCGTGGTTAATACCGCCTTTAGAACCTGATATTTTTTCAAATATTTTCGCAAGGTTTATTAATTTTTCTTTGCTAAAATTGTGTCCTAAATAATTCAATAACATATCAATTGCAAAGTTATTAACTTTCAATTTTAAATTATCAAATTTCCCCATTGAGTTTGATTGCCAAACTGTTGATTGTTTTTCTACTCTCATTTAAAAATACTCCTTATTATTCAATAATTATAACCCAAACATAATAATTATTATCAAAATTATAGACATGTTGCTAACTAATATTAACTATGTAATAATCGGGATATGAAAAATGTACTTGTAATTAACAATCCAAATGCTGGCCGGAAAAAAGCTGTAAAGTATAAAAAATTGGTTATACAATTTTTGTTGCGAAAGAATTGTAGTTTTAAAACTATTGAAATCAGCAAATTAACAAGTACTGATTTTGAAGATTTTGATACAGTTTTTGCAATTGGCGGTGATGGTACCGTAAATAAAGTAATTCCATATATTGTAAATACAGACAAAGTTTTAGGAATAATCCCTTGCGGAACAGCTAATTTACTTGCAGCAAAATTAAATATTCCGACAAATCCTAAAAAAGCTCTTGAAATTATAAATCATTCTGTTATCAAAAATGTTGATGTCTTGAAAGTTCAAGATAAATATTCTGTTTTAAGACTTGGTTTAGGATATGATTCTGATATTATATGCAAAACTCCACAATCACTTAAAAATAAATTCGGGTATTTTGCATATTTTTTAGCAGGGATTTTGTTTGCTCTAAGGTTAAAGCAAAAAAGTTATACTATATTTTTTAACGATAAAAAACTATCAATTCTTGCAACTTGTATAATTGTTGCAAATGCAGGTAATATGTATCGTAATTTGGTATCAATTTCTAATAACTGCAATTTGCAAGATGGGAAATTTGAAGTTTTTATTTTAAAAGTTAAAAACCCGATTACATTTTTCATAGAATTTTTAGGAATAATTTTTAATTATAAAAATTCAAATTCAAAGGCTATGTATTTTCAAACGAATGAATTACTAATAAAAAATGAATTTTCGACAGGTCATATTGACGGAGAAAAACAAAAATTTAAGGACGACATTAAAATAAATATCGTCCCTAAATCTGTTAAAGTTTTTGGTAATTAATTTTTTACCATTTGTTGATAGCAAATGCCATAACAATAATTGATGCTATACCTTTCAAAGTATCACATACCGGTGTAATCCAGTCATTACCCGCAATTCTTCTTGGAACTACGATTGTATCTCCAGGTTCAATATTGCTGCCATTTCCGATTTTTTCAGCTCGACCGTTAACTGATACTTTGTATAATCTGAATTTGTTAGCATTTGGAGTATATCCGCCAACTTCTTTGATATAGTATTTAGCGTTTGAGCCTTTTTTATAAACAAATGATTGTTCGTTATATACTTCCCCGATTACACTTACATGATTTGAAGTTCTTGGGATATAAATATCGTCACCGTCTTGAACTTCTATATTATCAAGATCTCTTATTTTATCTAAATCATTGCTTTTAATATTTAATGCAATTTGTCCGTTGTATTTAGTTGCAAGAGTTAAATCATCGGCTTTAAGCATTTCAAGCATTTCCATTTTAGATTTTTGGTCACCTTCAGTTGGTTTGTATGCACTAGCCATTCTGCCTTCAATTAATTTTATATCTCTTTCATTGTTTTTATGAGCCAGTTCAACTTGTTTTCCTTGAAGGTTTGTTCTTTTGAATACAACACCTCTTAAGTCTGCTTCAGAAGTTAATCCGCCAGCCATTTCAATCATATCTTTTAATCTTTTGCCTTCAACGAATGTGAAAACTCCTGGTTTTTTTACAAATCCTGAAACTTTTACGGTTTTCATAACTTCATTACCGCGCAAAGTTCTAAAGAATATTTTATCTTCAGGCATAATAGCAATTGATTTAATTCTATCTGAATTAATCATAATGTCATATAAGTAATATACCTGAGTTGTGCCGTCTGTACTTGTAATTTCTACAGCTACATTTTCTGCAGGAATTAATTTATTTGAATTTGCAGTACCACCAGCTAATTGAACATCATTTTCTTCAACAGATCCTTTATATGCTACTTCAGGTTCTTTTGTATCTTCTGTTTCTTTTACATCTACATCTGATTCTAAAAATTGAATATCTGTCATTACATCATTTAACATCATATTTGATGTATAAGTTAAGTGTTTTGGAATATTCACGCAGCCATATACATCTACAAACATTGAATTTGTATTTTTATAAACATTAATAATATCTTTTGGCTTTAATACAGGGTCATTCATTCCTGCAAAAAATTCTTTTAAAAATACAGGAATAGTTTCTATCGAATTATCTTTTCCTGAAATTCTTCTAATTACTGCCTGATTTATGAAAGTTTCTTCAAGTAGTTCATCTTCACTTTTTAAAATATCAGATAATCTCATACCTTCTTTATAAGCATAAGTTGCAGGATGTTTAACGTTACCTTGGATAGTTACAATATTTTCTGCTGTATTATATAATTCTCTGAATTCAACTGCATCGCCGCTTTTTAGTTTAGTATTTTTTGCTTCATTCCAAGCTATATTTTCAGCTGTACGTTGTTTTGAATTTGCATCGTAACCTGTCAATGTAACTTCTGTTACTTGAGTTGCAGGTAAAAGTCCACCTGCAAAAGTTATAATTTTTTGTAAGTTTTCACCGTTTTTAATTTCGTAAATACCTGGTACTGTAACTCCATTTTTGATAGCTACAACGTCACCGATTCTATCTACAAAAATTTTGTCATTTGGTCTTAGAATTATCCCGTCATCGTTGCCAGAAAATAGTGCTTTATAAATATCAACATTTTTTGATTTGTTATTAGATGTGTATGTGATATTTCTTAAAGTACCTGTCTTTTTGACTCCGCCTGCTGCATTTAATGCATCAATTATTGATGAATTATTTCCTACAAGAATTTTACCTGGTCTGTTTACTTGACCGTATACAAATACTGAAAATTCTTGACCTGATGCAACTGTTAATTTTACTTTTATACTTTTATATTTTTGAGAAGCTAATCTGTTTGCTTCGTTTTCAACTTCGCTTATAGTTCTATTTTCTGCTTTTACAAGACCTACACCTTGAATGAATATAGAACCTTTAGAATCAACTTCTGTTTTTGTTGTAGGGTTTAATAAATTTGCACCTGATATTGCCATAACATCTATTGAATCACCGTATAAATATACATTGACTTTTTCGCCAATGCTTAATTTATAGTTATTATCAAATTTACCGGCAGTTCCGTTTACAGAAGAAGTTGTAGATGTGAATAAATCATACCCGACTTGTTGTAGTGGAGTGCCTGTAATTTCACTTTCTTTTCCGTTAAATAATTTTTCGATTGGACTTAGTTGGATCGTATGTACTGATTGAGGATTAATAACATTTTGATAATTATTTTGGAATGCATCAAGATTTACATGTTCTTCCTCATTTTGAACTTGTTTTACTTTAGATTCTTCCTGTCTGATACTTGGTTCTGCAAAACAATATGCTTCTGTGCAAAATGTCATTAGTAATAATAGTGCAATTATTTTTTTCATAATATCCCTTTTATATTTATTTTTAGTTTCCTTAAATTTTAATTTGTTTAAATTTTTATGTAATAGCGATTTCCATTAATGATTTAATCGCAGGCCATTCAAGTTTCCATAATCCTGATGCATCAAGTGCGTAATTACCTACACAAGCAAGTTTGCAGTCTTTGCATTTATTTACTGTTTCAATAAATAAAGGATCTTTGATTACATCTTTTAATGATCTGTTTCTTACGCTAATAAACGGTTTTCTGTCATAGCAACGTAACATATCGCCATTAGAATAAATTACTGTTGCAATTCTTGGCCAATGACATTCATAGTATGTCTTTTTGTTGATTATGTAATCCATAAAGTAGTATGAATTTCTTATTGGATAACCGTTTTTCTTTAATTCTTTTATTTTTATGAACATATCTGCTAACTGTTCATTTTCTAGTTCAGTTTCTACAACATTTTGAGCTTCATCAGGTCTTGATGCCGCTTTGTTAACAGTGAAATATAATAAAATATCAGCGTCTTTGCAATATTGTGCAACTTCTTTAATTTGTTCAAAATTGGTTTGAGTTGAAACTGTGCAACATACATAAATTCTCATTTTGGGAGAATGAATTTTATGATATTCAATCCCTGACATTACTTTGTCGCAAATCCCAGGCATATGACGGATATCATCGTGAGCTTTACCGATAGCATCTAGGGATACAAACATCAAATCTGTATATTTTGCAAAATCCGGATTTGATTCTAAGTACCAGCCATTAGTTGCGATTTTTGTATATAGACCTGCATCATGAGACGCTTTACATATTTCAGCAAAATCTTCTCTTAATAGAGGTTCTCCGCCCCATAAAATACTGTCCATATACCCTATTTGACCTGCTTCTGTTAATAATCTTACGATTTCATCAGTTGGCATGTCATCTGTACCTTTTTTAGATTTCCAAAAGCAAAAATCGCAATCGCAATTACATCTGCTTGTAACCATTAATGAAAAACATAACGGTTTAGGTGTTTTTGAAAGTCTGCTTGCGATACATTCTAATGCTCCACCTGCAAGGTGTCTGTAATATTTTAAACGTTCAAACGTCATTTCGTTTCTAGATTTTGTAATCATCATTATCCCCTCTCAGCTATTTATAAATTTAAGAGTATCATAAACAAATAAAGGGGACAAATAATATTACCCATATGGGTAATAAATTTACATTAATTATTAATTTTTCTTAATTTTTTTCTTTTTACTAAATCTATAAAAGCTTCTATTCTAGTAATATAACCTGCTTTTCCTGTTTGTTCATCTAAAACTAATGACATTACAGGAATATCTTCTTCTTTGCTTACTTTTGGCAAAATATTTTGAGCAACAATTTCTGGCATGCAAGAGAATGGCGAAATATGGATTATGCCATCAACACCGTTTCTTGCAGCATAAACTGTATCTCCGACAGTTTCTATGCATTCTCCACCGATTGCCCTTTTCATATATTTTTCTGCATAGCGAACAGATCTTTCTCTATGAGATTCCTTGTGATAAAAAATTGAAGGTTTTAAAACGTGCTCAAGCCAATCTCCAAACATTATCTGACGTTGTACTTCTACACCCATTTCTCCTAATTCTTTTTCTATATTTTGGTTTGTGTATGGATCAAGCAGTACAAAAAATTCGCCGATTAAATAAATTACAGGAACTTTTTTATTTTTATCTATAGGAATTTTTTTAAAATCATTTATTATTTGTTTTTTTAGTTTTTTAGCTTTCCATACAGAATTTGTTTCATCTGTAATTTTAAGCCATTTTTCATAGCATTTTTCAGCATCACCTTTTTGTAATTCTCTTGGACGTGTGTAGAATAGTAATCTTTCTGCTGTATCTATTGCGAAGAATTTATTAAAGCCTAAGCTAAAGCCTTTATAGTATCTCCACGGATTTATGCAATGGGTTACGTGCCAGAATGCCTGCAGAGTTTGTTTCATTTTACTTTTGTACATATCGAAAATTACCATATCAAATTTATAGCCCATTGATTTCAAAGTTTTTTGAGCCATTTTTGTATAATTTCCCAAACGGCATGACCCTGGCGCCTGAAACATCATCAGAGTATTTGCTCCTTTTTCCAGCGACATTATATAATTTGCAAGATTAAGTTTGTAAGGCAGACAAATCCCTTCAATACTGTTTCTTACACCGATTTCTAATGCTTCGTTGCTATTTGGCGGAGGGATTACAACTTTTGCTCCTAATGATACGAGTAATGCTTTTAGCGGAATATCTATTCTTCCCATTCTAGGCCAAGCTATTATACGGTCTTTTGTGGGAATTGTATTTCCCATTTTTGTTTTTTCTAATTTTTCTGCAGTATTCATAAAAATTATACTAGCACAAAATTATTTAAGAATAATTGGATTTGAGAAAATCCAAGGTTGATTTTTTAGATAAATTTCTACTCGATATTTTGTTTTCTCTTGGATTGGATATTTTAAATTATCATTAATTTCTGAATTGATTGGAGTTCCTTTTTGAATAATTTTTATTTGTGCTTTTGTTGAGAGTTTTATGATAATTGATTTATCCTCAATATAAATTAATGGAATATCTTTTTTTATGTGACGATTAATCATTATATTATTCCCGTTTTTGATAGATGAAAGGATTAATTTTTTTTGTTCTTCAAAATCTTCAGGAAGTTTATTTTCAAGAGGGATAATATTTGTCAATGTTTTAAAACAATTTTTGTATGGAAATATTTTTATAGGGATAATGTATTTTGAAATTTTTAGTGCATGGGCATCGACTCCTGCAATTGCAGGGACTATGTGTTCTGATTTTTTATTTAATTCATCCCACCATTTTAGAGTTTCTTTTTGTGGACCTTGGATTAATTTATGCCTAAAAAAGTATGAATAAGCTATTTTGAAAATATTTGACTCATCATAATCATCTGCCCAGTCAGAAAACCAATTCCAAATCTCAATTCCGTCAGGAATAACAGATTTATCTGTCCATTTGATTGGGTGTGCTTTATTTTTTCTATTATCAGATTCATCAGGATGTGCTGCAAAGCCAAAACCTCCTTGTGATCTTACTTCATCTACAAATTTTTGAGTATCATCACTTGGATTAATTAAATTTTTTATCCCCAAAGCAATATAATGATTAGATGTACAAGGAGAAATTTCTTCTCCTTTTATTACGCATACCCCGTTATAAAATCCTTCTTCTATATCAAAATTATTATGATCGGTAATAATAATCCAATGCAGCCCAGCTTTTTTTGCAGCTTTGGAAATTGAATTTATATCTCCTGTCCCGTCAGATAGTTTTGTATGAATATGGATTGCACCTAAGTAATTGAAAAATTGTTTTGCCATTGATTATTTAATAGAGCTTGTAAGAATTTTTTCTTTTTTAATTTCCACAATATTTTTATTTTGAATATATTCTTTTGTTTTTTCTGATTTTTTAGTAAGAATACTTCTTTTCTTTCTCAAAAGCATATCTGTAAAAGCTTCTAAACGAGTAATAAAACCTGCTTCTCCAGTGTGCTCGTCAATTGTCAAATGAATTAGAGGCATTCCTGCTTCTTTGCAGTGATATGCAATTTCATCTACCATTAATGAATCAGGTCCGCATCCGAAAGCTGAAAGTGCAATAATACCGTCGACTTTTTCGTTTAATAAATAATAAGCTGCAGTTCCTGTCAATTCAAGTTCATTTGCCCAATATTGCACTTCTCCAATACTATCAATTGCTTTTAATGAGTCTTCTCTTGAAACATTAACTGATGTGTAGACTTTTACGTCCATTTTTTCTAATTTTTTAATTAAATTTAAAGAAATTCTGTCATCAAAAAGATTATACCCATGAGCCATAATCGCAACGGATAGAGGTTTTACAATATCTACTGTTTTCTTGATAAATTTACCATTTATTGCATTTTCAAGTGCTTCGGTATAACTTACACCTGATTTAGTCATTTCAATAAATGAATTATAAACTTTCCAACCGTTGTTGATTGCTTTTTTAATTTCTTGTTTATCTGTAATCCCAAGTGCATTTGCTGTTTGAGTACAAAAATCTTTGAAATTAATATTTTCTGTTTTGTCTAATGTAGGTTCAATCATTGTAAAAGGTTTATCAATTACATTTCTTATAATTTCAGGTAAACCTCTTATTTTACTGCAATTATTAATTTTATAGCCTGTTGATTGAATTGAAGGTATAAATATAGCTTCGCAGCCTTTATTTATAAGATTTATAACATGTCCTGTAAATACTTTTATTGGCAGGCATGTATCGGATACTACATATTTAGTCCCTTCATTTATTGTCTTTGTTGTGGTTTTATCAGATAGAATAATTTCAATCCCTAATGATGTGAAAAAACCATAATAAAAAGGGTAATTATTATAATAAGAAATTGCTCTTGGAATACCGATTTTTGTAAATTTTTTGTCCATATCCGTTCTTGTTAAGTTTGATTATTTCAAAAAGAGTATACAACAATTATGTTAAATAACGCAAATTTTTAAATTTATTTTGTTATTTTTATTAAAAATTTTAAATATAGTATATTAATTTGTATTTTTAATTAATGTCTATATTAATAGAAATCATATCTTAAAATATAGTTAATTTCTAATAGGTACTAACTAAAAATTTAAAAATTCAGCTAATGTTAGATTAAAAGCTTTGGCTATTTTATTTAATTTGGAAAAGGTTACATCATTTTGAGCAGTTTCAATATTCCCTAAAGTAGAGCGTGCAATTTGGGCTAAATCTGCTAAATCATCTTGAGTGTACTTATGTAATTTCCTCAACTCTTTTATACGATTTGCTAATTTTTGTAATAAAACCTTGTCCATAATTAAATTGTCCGCTATAATGACAATATAGACAAACTGTGAGACGGACAAAATGGCTTATGTTTACTAAAAAGATACTTATAGATTTAGACGGCGTACTAAATGAATACGGGAAAGAGAAATTCAATGAAAATTATATTCCTGAAATTAAGGTTGGGGCTTATGAATTTTTAGAAACATTATCTCAAAGTGCTGAATTGTATCTTTTTACATCAAGAAATTTAATGCTTGCAACTAAATGGCTAATTAATAATAATTTAGATAAGTTTTTTAAGGATGTTACTAATGTAAAATTACCGTCATATCTTTACATTGATGATAGAACGATTTGTTTCAAGGGGGATTATCACAAAACTCTTGAAGAAATTGAAAAATTCAAAGTTTATTGGAAATAAGAACTTAATTCTCTTTTATTTAAAAATAATTTTAGAAAATCTAGAAATAAGTATTTAACAAGGTCAAATTAATCTTTAGCAAGTTGTTTTAAAATTTTTATAACTTTCGGATTTTCGACTTTATAACATATTTGATTTGCATTACGGTGACCTGATATTACATTTGCATTTTTCAATATGGTCAAGTGTTGTGAAACTGTCGGTTGTGGTATTTGCAAGCATTCACACATTTTACTCACATTGCATTCTGGCTGTAACATCAAATTATATGCAATAGTCAATCTTGTAGGGTGAGCAAGTGCTTTAAAAATTGCTGTGTATCCATCTATATCTATATTTTCATTTTTCATATTATGAGAATATTACAATATGCGAATATTGTCAAATACTATATTGACGAAAAATGAAAAATCTGATAATATAAATATATGAATATGCGAATATATGAAAATTTGAAAGAGGATTGAATGAAAGTAATTATAATAGGCGGTGGAGCGTGCGGAGCAAGCTGTGCAACAAGATTAAGAAGATTAGATGAAAATTGTGAAATTACAATTTTAGAGCGTACTAATGAAGTTTCTATCGCAAATTGCGGGCTTCCTTATTATTGTTCAGATGTAATTGCGGACAGAGAAAAAATTCTTGTTTCAAACCCTGAACGTTTTAAAAATATGTTTAATATTGATGTTCAATTGAACTGTGAAGTTGTTGAAATTAATAGAGATGAAAAATATGTTCTTACTCAAAATAATGAAAAATTTTATTATGATAAATTAGTTTTAGCTCAAGGTGCAAATCCTATAAGACCTAATTTAGAGGGGATTGATAATAAAAACATTTTTACTGTCAGAACTTTAGCTGATGCTGATAAAATTAAAGATTATGTTGCTAAAAATGATATAAATAGTGCAGTAGTTGTAGGTGGCGGATTTATCGGAGTTGAAATGGCTGAAAATCTCGCTCATCTTGGAATCGATACAAAACTTGTTGAGTTGTCAGACCAAATTTTAGCTCCAGTTGATTATGAAGTTGCATGTTTTGCTCAAAATGAGATGAGAGTGAATGGTGTGGAATTAATTTTGTCAGACGGGGTTAAAAGCTTTAGTGATAATGAAATTGAATTAACATCAGGGAGAAAAATTTCTTCTGACATTGTAATTTTATCAATCGGTGTCAAACCTGAAGTGTCTTTAGCTCAAAAGGCGGGCTTAGAAGTTAATCGAGGGATTAAAGTAAATGATTTTATGCAGACATCTGACTCTGATATTTTTGCAGGCGGTGACAGTGTTGAAGTTAAAAGTTTTGTGACAGGGGAAGATCTACTTATTCCTTTAGCAGGGCCAGCAAACAGACAAGGACGAATTATTGCAGATAATATTTACGGGATAAATTCATCTTACAAAAAATCTCAGGGAACATCTGTTTTGAAAGTATTTGACTATACAGTAGCTGCTGTAGGTTATAATGAAAAACTTTTAAAAAGAGAGGGTATTTCTTATTGGAAAATTTTAACTTTTGGAAATTCTCATGCAGGGTATTATCCTGATGCAACATCTACTTTTTACAAGCTGTTATTCAATAACGAAGGGAAAATTCTTGGTGCGCAGGCTGTAGGACAAGAAGGTGTTGAAAAAAGGATTGATGTAATATCTTCTGTGATGCGTAACAATGGGGATATTCAAGATTTATTAGATAGCGAATTATGCTATGCTCCGCCTTATTCATCTGCAAAAGATCCTGTAAATATTTTAGGAATGTGTGCTGATAACGTTTTGAGAGGCTTTGTAAAACCTGCGTATTATGAAGATATTGAAGGTTCGTTTGTTGTAGATGTCAGAATTCCTGCAAGTTATAATACAAAAACTATTGACGGGGCTGTAAATATTCCGCTTGCTCAATTAAGAGATAGAACAGGTGAAATTCCTACTGATAAGAAAGTTATTTTAGTCTGTGATTCAGGGTATACAAGTTATCTTGCATCAAGAATTTTAATCCAAAAAGGATTTAATAATGTGTATTCTTTGATGGCAGGCATGAAGCTTTATAAAGAAATTCAAAGAGATAAAGATAGCAAAGTTACAAAAAAGGTTAGTGCACAAACTCTTGCAAAATCAAGTGAAAATGTTTTGAAAGTTGATGCTTGCGGGCTTTCTTGCCCGGGGCCTATAATGAAGTTAGCTGAAAATATCTCAAATATTCAAGAGGGCGATGTATTAGAAATTTCATCGACTGATAAGGGTTTCTATGCTGATGTTGAGGCTTGGTGTAATTCGACAAATAATACTTTGCTTAATTTAGATAACAAAGATAAAAAAATTGTAGCAACAATTCAAAAAGGTCAAGCAATTGCACAAAATCAAAATAAACATGTCCCTGCTAAACATGCTCAAACAATAGTTGTTTTTTCAAACGACTTGGATAAAGCTCTTGCAGCATTTATTATTGCTAACGGTGCAAAAGCAAGCGGGCATGATGTTACATTGTTTTTCACCTTCTGGGGCTTAAATATTTTAAGAAAAGAAAATGTAACCGTTAAAAAATCATTTATCGATAAGATGTTTGGATTTATGATGCCGAAAAGTGCTGATAAATTAACCCTTTCAAAGATGAATATGGGCGGTGTTGGTTCTATGATGATGAAATGGGTTATGAAAAACAAGAATATTTCAACCCTAAAAGAACTTATTACTCAAGCTCAAGCAAATGGTGTTAAATTTATTGCCTGTCAGATGAGCATGGATGTAATGGGTATCAAAAAAGAAGAACTTATTGACGGTGTAGAAATCGGCGGAGTGGCAAAATATATAGCCGAGAGTAGTAATTCACATTCCAATTTATTTATATAAAACTATAAAAAAAAGGAGGAAAATTATGAAATCAATTACAACTTTTGACTTGCAGTATGCACACAGATTTTACGGATTTAAAGGCGAAGCTCAGTATTTACATGGTCATACAGGGACTTTGACTATAGAGGTTGAAGACAGTATTAATCCCGGCGTAAATATGGTTTTTCCTTGCAATGAAATTAAAAAGACCGCGTGGAATGTTTTGAAAAATTTTGACCACGCTACGATTTTGCGTGAAGATGATCCGCTTTTGCCGGCAATCTTAGAGGTTTATGAAAAACAGGGTATTAAAAATGGTGCTCCGCAAAATACTATGAAAGGTGAAGCGTTTAAAACAGAACTTGCAACGGCTTATCCTGACTGCAGGATTGTTGTTACAAAAGAGACAATGACTGTAGAAGGTATGATAAAAATTGTCTATGACCTTTTGAAAGACAAATTAAATATTGCCAAAATAACCTTTGTAAGCGGTGATAATACAGCATCAGAAGAATACAAAGTTACAAAAACAATTGATCGTTGTCCGCTTTGCGGTATTGCCCTGACTCCTGAAGGAGTTTGCACAAAATGTGGTTACAGAAAAAATAAATAATCATTTGAACCTTCGTTTTTTAATTAAATCGAAGGTTTTTTTTTATTATATATTCAAAGTAAGAATTCAGTCTATTGACTAATTGGTATTTTGGTATTAATATGCTAAAATAGAAAGGATTGATATGATTAATATTTCAGAAGCGACAGCAATAGGTCTACATGTAATGATTTATATTGCAAATAGGAAAGGTGAAATAGTACCTTTGAAAGAGATTGCGAAAGCCTTTTCAATTTCGGAAAACCATTTATCTAAAGTTTTGCAAAGACTTGTAAAAAGTGGTTTTTTAGCTTCCGTCAAGGGTCCTAAAGGTGGTTTTTGCATTGTTAAAGGAAAAGAAAATTCAAGTCTTATGGATATTTATGAAGCTATTGAAGGGAAATATATCCGTAAAGATTGCCTGTTCTCCTCACGACATATAACATCTTGTTGCTGTATTATGAAACCGCTTATTTCTTCAATCAATAATACGTTTGAAGAATTTATGAAAAATAACAGTATTAGTAATTTAAAATTGTAGGAGAAAATTATGAACATGTTTTGTTTCCAATGTGAGCAAACTGCTCAGGGAAAAGGCTGTACAGTACAAGGTGTGTGCGGTAAAAAGGCTGATACCTCAAATTTACAAGATGAGCTTACAAGCAAATTAATCGAGCTAGCAAATTGTGCAGAAAAAAATGATATAAATACAGAACTTTTAATTGATGGATTGTTCACAACAATTACAAATGTAAATTTTGATGATAAATCTATTAAAGAATTTCTTGAAAAAGTTCAAAAAAATATTCATTGTGATTCAAATTTTGATATAAAAGCTGTTTGGGATTGTAATGAAGATATTAGAAGTTTAAAATCGTTGATATTATTCGGCTTAAAAGGTATGGCAGCTTATGCACATCATGCAAGAGTTTTAGGTTATAAAGATGCAGATGTAGATAATTTCTTTTACGAAGCATTACAAGGAATTTCAAAAGATTTATCAGCGAATGAACTATTAAATATAGTTTTGAAAACAGGTGAAATCAATTTAAAATGCATGGAACTTTTAGATAAGGCAAACACTGAAACTTATGGAACTCCTGCACCTAGAAAAGTTACAACAAATATTGAAAAAGGACCTTTTATTATTGTAACAGGTCATGATTTGAAAGATTTGAGCTTGCTTCTTGAACAGACAAAAGATAAGGGTGTAAATATTTATACACATGGAGAAATGTTACCTTGCCATGCTTATCCTGAATTAAATAAATATCCGCATTTGAAAGGTAATTTTGGAACTGCTTGGCAAAATCAACAAAAAGAATTTGATAATGTCCCTGCTGCAATTTTATTTACAACAAATTGTATTATGCCTGTCAAAGACAGTTACAAAGATAGAGTATTTACAACCTCAGTTGTTGAATACCCTGACATGGTTCACATTGGAGAAGATAAAGATTTTACTCCTGTAATAGAAAAAGCGATTGAGCTTGGCGGGTATAAAGAAGATAAAAAAATGACTGGTATAAATGGTGGCGATACCTTAACTGTTGGATTTGGACATGGAACAGTTTTATCTGTAGCAGATAAAGTTATAGAGGCTGTAAAATCAGGTGATATAAAACATATTTTCTTGGTAGGCGGATGTGACGGTGCAAGACCCGGAAGGAACTATTATACTGATTTTGTAAAACAAGCTCCGAAAGATTCTACTATTCTCACATTAGCTTGCGGAAAATACAGATTTAATGATTTGGATTTAGGTGAAATAAATGGTATTCCTAGATTATTGGATATGGGACAGTGTAATGATGCTTATTCAGCGATAAAAGTTGCAGTAGAATTATCTAAAGCTTTCAATTGTTCGGTAAATGAGTTACCATTATCGTTAGTCCTTTCTTGGTATGAGCAAAAGGCAGTTTGTATTTTATTAACACTTTTATATTTGGGCATTGAAAATATAAAACTCGGTCCTACATTACCAGCATTTGTGTCACCAAATGTCTTGAATATCTTAGTTGATAAGTATAAAATAAAGCCTGTTACAACACCTGAAGAAGATCTTAAGGAAATTTTGAACAGATGAGCGAAATAATTAGTTTAAAAGATATTGAATATTTAGATAAAATTAATAAAAAACTTGTATTTGACAACGAGCAGAGTTCTTTGACTCTGCTCTCGTTCAAAGCTGGAGTAGAAAGAAGTCTGCATTGTGATGAAAAAGATGAAGTTGCTCAAATTATTGAGGGATTAGCAGATATTACAGTAGGTGATAAAGTTTACAGATTGAAAGCCGGAGAAATGATTGTAATGCCTGCAAAAATTCTTCATGGACTTAAAGCTGTTGAAGATACAAAGATGTTACTATTACGTCCAAAACATACTCATTGATTTTTTATTACGAAAAGTTACAATCATTAAAGTTTTTGAAATCCTGTACCGTTTAATATTTTAGTATATATACAGGAGTACTATGAGTTTAGTAATTGATTCTAATCTTGAATATTTACAGAACATATTGCATATAAGCAGGGTTACTTTTGAAGAAAAATATGCAAATATGTCTGTTGATGAGATTATTGAAGCAGAAGCAGCATCAGGGAATCAACAAGCTATTGAATTGGCTCAAGAATTAACTTCAAATACAAGTCTTGTGATGGAGTTGTTTGATTTAGCTGATACAAATAATAAGTATATGATTCTGCGAGAATTAACAGCTCAACAGTTGCAGGTATTTCTGCCTGAAATGGAAGAAAAAGATTTACTTCAAGGTTTATTTTTCTTCACTCAAGATAAGTTGATGAAAATGCTTGAAGAATTACCATCTGAACAACTTGTAAATACTGCTTTTGAACTTTTTTCAAAAGAAGAAATTGTACAATTGATGCCTGAAGAACAACTTGATAAATTTTTGACAAGTTCTGAAATTGATAAAAATAAAATTTTAAAACACATGCAATCTATACCACCTGAATATGTAGCTCAAGTGTTAGAGCAGATTACAGGAGAATCCCATGAAAATATGGACAGCATTGATTTGTCTAAAGAATTCGGAGAGTTAAATCCTTTAGAATATCAAGATGCTCTAAAAGCTTTTCAGCCTACACAAAAGCAACAGTTAGTTTTGTCATTAGGTAAAGAGCATAATGAATGGTTCCAATTATTTGATGCTGATGCTTATACTACAATTATGAATCGAGAAAAACAACAGCCTGAAATTATTAAAGGTATGTCTGTAATTGAACCTGAATATATTCAAAATATGATTACAGAACTGCCAAATGATTTGTTATCTCTAGTAATCACACAAATGGATACTGAAAAATTTGCTGAAATTTTAATGGATAGATTCCCTGAAGTGATCGCTGAAATAATTATGAAATAATTTTATTGTTTTAATGTTTCTAAAACAAATTTTAGAGCTTCTTCAGAGAACATAAATTTCATATTTTTTCTTGTGTAAGCAGGATTAAGTTCAAATTTTTTAACTGTAATTTTGCCATTATATCCGCAAGCTGCATACATTAGACCTACAGGTTTTGTTTCACTTCCTGTTGGTCCTGCAACTCCGGTTGTGCAAATTACTATATCGCTTTTAGTCAACTGTAAAAGTCCTTGAGCCATTTCTTTTGCACATTCTTCACTTACAGCTCCGTAATTTTTTAATGTATCTTCTGAAACATTCAAAATTCTTTGTTTTGCTTCGTTTGAATATGTTACAAAATTTGCTCTTACGTAAGCAGAACTTCCTGAGACATCGGTTAATCTTGAGCTTATCAATCCACCAGTACAAGATTCAGCAGAAGATATTTGAATAGCTTCCCTTAATAAAATTTTCCCGATCTCATTTGGGGTTTGTGATTGTTGACTTAGAATAAATGCTTTAAAATTTAAAAATGCTTTTTTCATAAATTGATTTTTGAATGATAAAATTTTTTTGTCAATAATTCTTTACATGCAAAATTATTTTTTATGTAATATCATGTGATAACAGGAGAAAAATTAAGCATGGCAGTAAAAGAAAAAGATAGTAATTTTGGAATGTTACCTCAAAATATCGAGGCTGAAGAAGCTGTTTTAGGTGCAATTTTAGTAAACCCAAATGTAATTACAAAAGTTGTAGAAACTCTAAAACCTGAAAGTTTTTACAAACCTGCACACAGATATATCTATGAAGCTATGCTACAACTTTTCAACAGTAATGAAAGAATTGATATTGTATCAGTATCTGATGTTTTAAATTATAATTCAAAATTGGAAACAATTGGCGGACGTGCTTTTGTTAACGATTTATGCTACAAGACAATTACGACATCAAATATTGAGTATTATGCAAAAATCGTTCAGGAAAAAGCAATAAAAAGAGCCTTAATTAACGCTGGCTCAGAAATAGTATCTTTTGGATACGATGTAAATCCGATTGATCAATCCCTCGATAGTGCCGAAAAACTTATATTTGACATCGCTTCTAAAAAGGCAACTACTGATTTAGTGCATGTAAAAGATTTGGTTTTAAACACTTATGAAAAAATTGAATATCGTTATGAGCATAAAGATGAATTGACAGGGATTCCGACTGATTTTTATGAATTAGATGCGATATTAAACGGTTTGCAGCGTTCGGACTTGATAATCCTTGCAGCCCGCCCTGCGATGGGAAAAACAGCTTTTGCATTAAATATTGCACAAAATGTGGCTTTGAAAGCTAAAACTCCTGTTGCGATATTTTCTCTTGAAATGTCAAAAGATCAGTTAATGCAACGTATGTTGTGCTCTGAAGCAGAAATTGATTCTCAAAGAGTAAAAACAGGTAATATGCAAAGTAAAGACTGGGAAAAATTGGCTACTGCTATGAATGCATTTGCACAAGCTCCTATTTATATTGATGATACTTCAGGCTGTACAATCACTGACATTCGTGCAAAATGCAGAAGATTAAAAATGGAGGAAAAAAATCTTGGGCTTGTATTGATTGACTATCTTCAATTAATGGAAAGTTCTGGCAGGGAAGATCGTATGCAACAGATTTCAGCAATATCAAGAGGTTTGAAAATTCTCGCAAAAGAATTAGATGTTCCTGTAATTGCTTTATCTCAGTTATCTCGTGCAGTTGAATCTAGAACAGATAAACGTCCGATGCTTTCAGACTTGAGAGAATCAGGATCTATCGAACAAGATGCTGATATTGTAATGTTTATTTATCGTGACGAATATTACCGAAAAGCTGAAGATGGTGAGGATGATGCAGCTGCAAAAGCTCAGTCAAAAGGTGAATCTGAAATTATTATTGCAAAACACAGAAACGGTTCTGTTGGTACTGTAAAATTATTATTCCAAGGAAATATTACCAAATTTAAAAATCCGATAAAAACTGATGCTTTTTAATTTTTAAGGTAATCTTCAAATGTTTTTATATTAACTTTATATCCACAGCCTTCGTGAAGTTTGGCAGGGTAAAATATTCTTTTTGCGGGATAATTTTTGCACATTCTTAATCTGTGTTCATAATCAGAGCAGAGTCCTTCTTTTGTGACAAGTTTGCAGGCAAAAATTAAATTTCCTTCTTCATCTTTTCCTTTTATATAAAATCGTTTATATGCTGGGAATAGAAATTGCATTATTTTAAATTCTTTTTCAGTATAAGTATCGTAGCTGTACATATAATTACAGCATTTTCCGCACTTTTTGCATTCCCCTGTTATTTTATATGTTACTTTTTCAGGAACAAAGTATGAGCGGATTTCATTTATTATTACAAATATAAAATCAGGTATATTCACAAAAATAGTATACCATATTTGCCAAGAAAATTATTTTATATTAATATTATGGAAGTTGATGAGGGAGTATTCATGGCAAAATATTATGTAAATAGAAATTATACAGCCAAAGAAATGGCAAGAGCTAATATATCCAAAAAATCAAGAAAAGGTGGAGGATTTTTCTCTACTTTGAAATTTATTTTCATATTAGGTTGTGCTTGCGTTCTTGCAGGTGTTGCATCTTTGGAATTATATCTATCATCTCTTCCGCCAATTAATAATTTGGAACAATTTAAACCTAATATTGTGACAAAGATTTATTCAGCTGATGATGAAATTATAAAGACGTTTACAGCTTATACTTATGAAAAAATTGAATTAAAAGATATTCCCGATAACTTAAAAAAAGCTTTGATTGCAACAGAAGATAAAAATTTTTACCGTCATCACGGATATGATATTGCAGGGTTAGCAAGGTCTACAATACAAAACGTTTTAGCAGGTCGTGTTGTTCAAGGTGCAAGTACAATTACACAACAGCTTGCAAGAGTTTTATTTTTGAATAACGAAAGAACTTTTGACAGAAAGTTAAAAGAGTTATTTATCGCAGCAAGAATTGAAAAAACTATTTCTAAAGATCAAATCTTAGAAATGTATATGAATAATGTATATTTAGGTGCAGGTGCTTATGGTGTAGAAGGCGCTGCTCAGATATATTTTGATAAACACTTGAAAAATTGTGATTTGGCAGAACTTGCTTTAATTGCAGGTCTTCCTCAAGCTCCTTCTGTCTATAATCCTTTTAATAATATGGATTTAGCTGTTCAAAGACGAAATCAAGTTCTTACAAGAATGTATAAAATGAGATATATTACCAAAGAAGAATATGAGAAGGCTAAGAAAGAAAAAGTTCATTTAGCTAAAGTTCCTCAGTTTTATACAACAAACAAAGCTCCATATTTTTGTGATTATGTAATGAAAGAATTAGAAAAATTGGGGTTTGATGAAACAGAAATTTCTCAAGGTGGTTATAAAGTTGTAACAACTCTTGACTATAAAGCTCAAAAGGCTGCAAATGAAGCAATTTTGAAAAACCTTAAAAATTGGGGATTAACAGGAGATAAAAACCAAGCAGCTGTTTTTGCATATAGTCCTATTGATGGAAGAATTTTAGTATATTCTGGCGGTAAAGATTATACTAAAAGCCAATATGATAGAGTTACACAAGCTGTAAGACCTCCAGGATCTTCATTTAAACCTTTTGTCTACGCAGCAGCAATGGAAAAAGGTATTAGCCCAAATGATATGATTGAAGACAAACCTATTACTATTGGTCAATGGTCACCTCATAACTATGGTAACAAATATAGGGGTAAAATTCCTGTATATACAGCATTAATGGTATCATCAAATGTATGTGCTGCAAGAATGATTAAGGAAGTAGGTATCCGTTCAGTTATTCAAATCGCAAGAGTGTTAGGAATTGAAACTCCTTTAGAATATGACTATACAATTGCATTGGGTTCAAATGGTGTTAAATTATTTGAATTTACAAGAGCATATGGAGCTTTTGCAAATGGTGGATATGTTGTTCAGCCTTACGCAATTGAAAGGGTTGAAACTCCAAGAGGAAAGGTTGTTTATAGAGCGCCTAAAACAAAGATTACCCATCAATTAAGTATGAATACTGCAGCTGAAATGACTGCAATGATGAAAACTGTAATAACTCACGGTACCGGTCGTGCGGCAAACATCGGTAAACCTGCTGCAGGTAAAACAGGTACTACTGATGATAATAAAGATGCTTATTTTATGGGTTACACTCCTAATATTGTTGCAGGTGTTTGGGTAGGAAACGATGATAACACTGTTATGAATAAGTCTATTCAAGGTGGAACTGTTCCTGCATTGATTTGGAAAGATGTTATGAAAGTTGCGACAGAGCCTTATGGTAAAGCTGAGTTCAATTATCCTCAAATTGAATTAATGCCTTTTGCAGCAGGTAGTAATGTTAAAATTATTGGAGAACAAAGTAAACCTAAAGAAGAAAATAACTCTCAAGAACAAGGGAATTTAAATCCTGAGGTGGTTGAACCTAAACTTCCTGAGTCAGTAAAAAAAATAGAGCAAACTAAACCTGTTACACCTCAGCCTCAAACTCCAAAACCGGCTGTAAAACCTGTTCAAATAAAAGAAACTACAGCCCCAGTGCCTATTCCTATGGCAGTACCAGAGAATTTACATTAAGGAGTAAAAATAGTGGAAAATAGTTATATTGCTCATATTGGAACTGATGAATCAGGTAAAGGAGATTTTTTCGGCCCGCTTGTAATAGCTGGGGTATTGGTTGATGAAACTAATGCTAAATATTTCTTAGATTTAGGAATTAAAGATAGTAAAAAATTGTCAGATAAAAAAATGCTTTCTTTGGCTGTTGAAATTAAAAAATTGGCACCGCATTCAATAATTGCTATTTCAAATTCTAAATATAATGAATTGTATAATAATATGAAAAATTTAAACAAATTACTGGCTTGGGGGCATGCAAGAGCTATTGAAAATATTTTGAATAGTAATCATTGTGAATATGCTTTGTCTGATAAATTTGGAGATGAAAGTTTAATTGAGTCTGCTTTGATGAAAAATGGCAGAAGTATAAGATTAGAACAGATGTGTAAGGCTGAAAGTGATATAGCTGTTGCAGCGGCATCTGTACTTGCTCGTGCAACATTTGTTCAAAAAATGCAGGATATGGAAAATATTTATGGTATTAAGTTCCAAAAAGGTTGCTCGCAATTAGTTAAAAATGTTGCATCTGATTTTATTAAAAAATATGGTAAGGATAGATTGAAAGAAGTGTGTAAAGCTCATTTCAAAACCTATAATGAAGTTTAGTAAAACGTTTGTTGTATTGCCTGATTAGGCAAGTTATGCTATAATCCTGTTATAGAAACGGAGATTTTATGACTTTAATGCATATATTTACGGATATTCCTATCCTTATTGTATTGTTTACTTTTTTATTTTCAATTATTTATTGTTTGAAAAATTATATATACGTTGGAAAAAATCTTAAAATATTTTTAGCATTTATTTCTGGGTTTAAAAAATCTGATTTAAACTTTAGATTCAAGGAAATTGATGAATGGATGTCTTTAAATCCTTATGTATCAAGTGCTTGGTTAGAATTCAAAAATACTCTTGTATTCTCTGAATCAATTGCATTAAAAGGCAAAAATAACGATTTAACTTATAAAGAAGTATCCTCAACTGTTCAAAATATCCAGACAACTGTTGATCCCTTGTATTTCTTTAATGAAGATACTTTAATCTGTTCTAAATTTAATAATAAATTATTACAGACAGTGCCTACTATTTTGACAGGTTTTGGCCCTTTGTTTACATTCTTAAATATCGCAATTGCATTTGGTAAAATTGATTTTTCTTCTCAGGAAAAAACAATTGCATCTGTTGCAGGTTTGATGTCAAATATGCAGACAGCAGCTCTTGTATCAGTTATAGCTGTAGGTTCTTCATTAATTTTCTTAATGTTTGAAAGAATTTCATTCCAGCTTTTGTGTAAAAAACCTCTTTCTATGTGTGAAGATTTTATGGGGAAATTATTTGATAATATTTCTTCTGAAAAATTCTTACTAGAGTTATTGAAAGAAACAAAAATTCAAAATAATTCAATATCAAATTTGATTACAGCAATGCCACAACATTTTAAAGTTGCATTAAATGCAGGTATTGCAAGTAATCTTGTACCGTATCTTGAAAACCTTATTTTTGGTGTTAATCAAATGAATAAGAATATAAAAGAATTTGCAAAAAGTGGGGGCAAATCAGACGATGTTGACGATTTATTCTAGTCAATTTCTGGGAGAGTATTATTTATGGCTTTGATGATGAGAAAATCTAATAATGTTGAAGGTGATAATAATATCTTCTGGACTACAATGGCAGACCTTTTATTAGGTTTGGCAATTATTTTCATGACATTGTTTGTACTTGCAATGACTGGTTTTACTCAACAAGAATTAGAACAAAAACAACAGCAGATTCAGGTTAATAAAGAATTAATTGAGAATTTAAAAAAGGCAAATATAGAAGCACAAGTTGATCCTATGACTGGGGATATAAAAATTTCAGATTTAGAATTGTTTGAATTAAGTAGTTATAATCTTTCTCCTAAAGGAAAGGCTTATTTGGATAAATTGGTTCCAATTTATATTAATACAATATTTTCTAAAAAAGAATTAGTTAATGAAATAGAAAACATAATAATTCAAGGTCATACTGATAGTCAGTCTTATGCAGGTATTAAAAACCCTAATGAACAATATATGAAAAATATGACATTAAGCTTGCAGCGTGCAAATTCTGTAGCTGATTATATGTTAAAAACAAATTTTGATAAAAAATATAATGATAAATTGAAAAAAATTCTTGTAGTTGAAGGTAAGAGCTATTCAGAGCCTATACTTGTAAACGGGAAAGAAGATTATGCAAAAAGCAGACGTGTAGAAATGCGTTTGAAAGTTAAAAAACTTGATATTACCGAAGTCTTAGTTCATGGAGTTCAATACATAAATGCTAAATAAAGATTTAATTCTTGAAACAATAAATATGATAAAGCTATATAACCTCGATATTAGAACGGTTACGATGGCTATAAGTTTGCGTGATTGTATGGATAGTGATGTTGATGTTGTCTGTGATAACATTTATAAAAAAATTACACATTATGCCAAAAATCTTGTAGAATATGCAAATGAATTTGAAAATGATTATTCAATTCCAATTGTAAATAAAAGGATTTCAGTAACTCCTATATCAATAGTAGGGGAAGCTTGTAAAAATCCTGATTATGTTAAAATTGCAAAGACTCTTGATAGAGCTGCAAAAGATGTTGGTGTGAATTTTGTCGGAGGTTTTTCTGCCCTTGTAGAAAAAGGAATGACAAAAGGGGATAAACTATTAATTGAGAGTATTCCAGAAGCTTTAGCTCAAACAGAAAGATTATGTTCATCAATAAACGTAGCATCTTCAAAAGCTGGAATTAATATGGATGCTGTTTTAAAAATGGCTGAAATCATTAAAAAATCAGCAGAATTAACAAAAGATCAGGATGGAATTGGTGCTGCAAAATTAGTTGTATTTTGTAATACTCCAGGAGATAATCCTTTTATGGCCGGAGCTTTTTGTGGAATAGGAGAACCTGAATGTGCATTAAATGTCGGGGTATCAGGTCCAGGAGTTGTAAGAGCTGCTGTTGAATCTCTTGATGAAAAAGACGATTTAAGTACTTTAGCAAATAAAATTAAACAAATTGCATATAAAATTACAACAACAGGTGAGCTTGTTGGTAGAAAATTAGCTGCAAAATTAAATATTCCTTTTGGAGTAATAGATTTGTCATTGGCACCTACTCCAGCTATAGGTGATAGTGTTGCAGGAATTTTTCAGGCAATGGGATTAGAACATGCAGGAGCTCATGGTACAACTGCTGCTCTTGCTATGTTAAATGATGCCGTAAAAAAAGGTGGTATAATGGCAAGTTCTCATGTCGGAGGTTTATCTGGAGCTTTTATTCCTGTATCAGAAGATGCCGGTATGATTGATGCTGCATCTAAAGGTTATTTAACATTCGATAAACTGGAAGCAATGACATCTGTTTGTTCTGTTGGCCTTGATATGATTGCAATACCTGGAGATACACCTGTAGATACAATTGCAGGGATTATTGCAGATGAAATGGCAATTGGAATGATTAACAAAAAGACAACTGCTGTTAGAATTATTCCAGTTGTGGGAAAGAGTATAGGAGATGAAGTTATATATGGAGGATTGTTAGGGAAAGCTCCAATAATGTCTGTAAATTCATTATCTTCAACAGGTTTTGTCCGCAGAGGCGGAAGAATTCCAGCTCCAATTCATAGTTTGAATAATTAAGAAAGGTGAAAGATTTTTTAGGTTTTAGATGGCTGAGTCTATACGTGTTTTCGAAAATAGTTTAAGAGACTATTTGATTAATGTCCAAACTGATTCATATAATACAGGTGGAAAAATTGAACAAAGGTATAATAACTTAAAGGTTTATATGGATCCTAAAAAAACATCTGTACCTCATTTTTGGGTATCAGTTAATATTTCTGCTGTTTGTTATCAGATAGATCCGATTGAAAAAATAGATGGAAGTATGGGCTCTGATGAAAGATTTGTGACAATGTGGGCTGGACGTCCTAATATTAATGGTGAGTTAAAAAAACATTGGGTATATTTGACTAAATCTAATGAAGTTTTAACCCAACAGGTTCAAAATGAGAAAAAAACCGAAGAGAATATGGAAATTACCCAAGCTGAAATGAAAGATGCAGCAGAATCTGTAACAGGTTCTGGTGTGAGACGCAAATTGAAAGCTTTTGAGGCTCGTTTAAAGAAAAAAAGAAATAGTCGTAAAATTTTGGTATAAGATTTTATTTTTTTTCAATCATTGATTTTGATCTTAATTTTCTATGGTAAGTGATTGCAAATCTGTGAGCTTCATCACGTATTCTTTGGAATAAAAATAAGGCACTTGAATTCCTAGGTAAAATAACCGGTTCTGATTGTTTTGGTAAGAATACTTCTTCATGTTTTTTCGCCAAACTTACGACATCAATACCAGAAATACCTAATTCTTCTATAATTTCCATAACACTTGATAATTGCCCTTTACCCCCATCAATTATCATTAAATCAGGTTTTGCCCATTTTTCTTCACCAAGATGTGAAAGTCTTCTTGTAAGAACTTCTTTCATTGATAGAAAATCGTCAGGTTTTCCCTCTGTTATTTTAACTTTAAATTTCCTGTATTCTGATTTTTTAGGCAAACCATTAATGAAAGTTACCATAGATGCAACAGTGTTAGTCCCTTGAATATGTGAAATATCATAACATTCCATTCTGTGTGGGAAATTTTTAAGTTGTAATTTTTCAGCCAGATAAGAACCTATTTCGTTAAAATCATCTCTGATTTTAGACATTTTCGAAATTTTTGCGTTGTCAAGAACAACTTTTGCATTTTTATCGGCAAGCATTTGTAATTCTTTTCCTTGAGCAGATTTACCATAACTTATTTTTACTTTTTTCTGAGCTAAGATTTCAAGCCATTCTTCATACAATGCTTTTTCCCCTATTGCTTCTAATTCATTAGATACAATTCTGTCAGGGTATTCAAGTTTTAGTGTTGTGTAATATTCTTTGAAAAATGTTGCAAAAAATTCGGTTCTGTCTTCTTCTTCAACTTCGTAAGTAAAATCTTTTTTATCAATAAGACGTCCTTCTCTAATCATAAGTATGACGATTGCAAAAATGCCATCATCAGCCATTAGAGATATTACATCTTCATTTAATTTTGTATTTTCATATACAACTTTTTGTTTTTCTAAGGTTTTAGCAAGATCATTATAGCTGTCGCGGAGTTTTGCAGCTTTTTCAAATTGTAATGAGTCTGAATATTTTTGCATTTGTTCTTTAATTTGTTTCATTAATTCAGACTGTTTTCCTGATAAAAATAATTCTGCTTGTTTTACTATTGCTTTGTATTCTTCAGGTGTAACTTTGTTTTGACAAGGTGCCATACATCTTCCAATGTGGTAATATAGGCAGGGTCTGTCTTTAAATTTTGGAGTTCTGCATTGTTTCAAAGGGAATATTTTTTTTAGGAAATCCAATGTAGCATGCATTGCTCTAATGTCAGTGTATGGGCCGTAATATTTTCCTTTTTCTGGGTTCATATTTTTTTTACGGACAATTGTAATTCTTGGAAAATCTTCATCTGTGATTAGAAAATAAGGATATTTTTTATCATCTTTTAGTAAAATATTATATTTAGGTTTGTATTTTTTTATTAAATGACTTTCAAGAATTAGAGCTTCAACTTCTGTATTTGTGATTATATATTCTAATCGTTCAATTTGAGAAACGAGCACGTTAACTTTTACACTATCGTGTTTTCTGTTGAAATAACTCATTACACGACGTTTTAGAATTTTAGCTTTCCCAACATATATTACTTCACCTTGATTGTTGTAATAAATATAGCAACCAGGGAGTGATGGAAGAAGTTTTAAAGTTTGTTTTAATTGCTCATTCATAGCTACTATTATAACATATATTATATGCAGGATTGCAAAAATTTTTTTCACAAATTATAATACAATAGTAGTATGATCATTGGATTAAGAAAAAAAGGATTGAATTTTTTTATAGTTTTTTTATTATTGCTTGTTGCTTTGCCTGTTTGTGCAGCTGCTCGCCCAAAATGGTCTGATTTTTGCCCAAGGGGGCTAGAAAACTCTGAATATAAAGAAATTCAAAATTTTTGGCCTGATGGAACTAAGTCTACTCAAGCAATTTATAATTATTGGGCAGAGCGAAGAAAAGAATTCGAGAGAGATTTAGCCAAATGTGATGAATTAAATGGTGGACCAAATAATAGTTGTTATACCCTTTTAAAAGAACGTCAATTATTTGTAAATGAACAATATCGTAGAGATATACAACAGAAACAGATTACAAACCAGGTTTGGCGTGATATTCATGATAAAGGATCCAGTCCGATAATGATTAATATTTTTTCAAGATAATCTGTTATTTTATAATTGTTGCAACTTGTTCTGTAATATCATCTCCGCCAAACAATACAGTGTTTTTCGGTAGTACCATGTTGTAATTCATAGAACGAGCTTTTTCGACAACTGCTGTTTTAATTTTATTATCTATTGCTGTTAATTTGTTGTTGTAAGATGTATCAAGTGCTAATTTTTGTTTGTTAATTTCGTTTCTGTATTTTTCTTCCAATTGTGCAATTTTTGCAGGGTCTTGTTCTTTTGAAATCTCTGCTTTTGCTTTATCAATAGTTGCTTGCATATTTTGCATTTGTTTTTCCTGTTCAAGTTTTAATGCATTAATTTCTTTTGAATTTTTAAGGATTGTTGCTATATCAACGACTGCAATTTTGTATTCTGGTGTTGTATTTGAAATTGCAATACTGTTTATTGAGTATCCAGCAATAAATGCACTTATCACGATTAATGTAGCTAGTATTTTGTTTTTCATATGCGTAAATCCTTTCTTATATAAAATAAGATTATATTGAATTATAAAAAATTTAATTGGTTACTTGGATTAATTTCATGTTTTTTGTATGATAATTTTGCGAGTACATGAAAACTCGGGTTATTTGCGGGGAAAGCCTCGTTTTAATTAAGCCGAAAAGGAGAGAAAACATGAAAAAATCAATCAACGATTTAGGTGACGTTAAAGGTAAACGCGCTCTTGTAAGAGTTGACGTAAACGTACCTTTAGACGAAAACCACAATGTAACAGATGACACAAGAATTCAAGCAATTGTTCCTACAGTAAGAGCATTGCAAGAAAAAGGAGCTAAAATTATTTTAATGGCTCACTTAGGCAGACCAAAAGGAGAATGGAAAGCTGAATTCACATTAGAACCTGTTGCAAAATATATGTCAAAAGTTTTAGGTGAAGATGTATTATTCGTAAAATCACCTGTAGGCGAAGGTGCTGATAAAGAATTAGAAGCATTAAAAGATGGTCAAGTAGCGTTGTTGGAAAACATCCGTTACTACAAAGCTGAAGAAGCAAAAGATGATGATATGACATTTGCAGAAGAACTTGCAAAATTAGGTGATTTCTATGTAAATGATGCATTCGGTGCTGCTCACAGAAAACACACTTCAACTGCAAAAGTTGCTCATATCCTAAAACCTGCAGTAGCTGGTCTTTTAATGGAAAAAGAAATCAGATGCTTATCTCAAGCTCTTGATAACCCAACAAGACCATTCACAGCAGTAGTTGGTGGTGCTAAAGTTTCTTCTAAAATCGGTGTATTAGAAAACTTAATCGACAAAGTTGATAACTTAATTATCGGTGGCGGTATGGCTTATACATTCGTAAAAGCTAACGGCGGTAAAATTGGTAACTCTATTTGTGAAGATGATCAAATGGATGTTGCAAAAGCTATCGAAAAGAAAGCTGCTGATAAGGGTGTAAAATTAGTTATGGCAACTGATGTATTGGCTGCTGATGATTTCTCTGGCAACGGTACAAACAAAGTTGTTGCAATTAACGAAATTCCAGACGGATTTGAAGGCGTTGATGCTGGTCCTGACAGCCAAAAAGCATTTGCTGAAGTAATCAAAAATTCAAAAACTATTTTGATGAACGGACCTGTAGGTGCATTTGAAAATCCTAAATTTGCTGAAGGTACAAAAGCAGTATTGCAAGCAATTGTAGATGCAACTAAAAATGGTGCTGTATCTGTAATTGGTGGTGGTGATTCTGTTTCTGCTGCTAAAAAATACTTCAAAGCAGAAGATTTCACTCACGTATCAACTGGTGGCGGTGCTTCTCTTGAATTTATTGAAGGGAAAGTATTACCAGGTGTTGCTGCTTTAGACGAAAAATAAGCATAAAAACATATAAAAAAGCTCTCTGTTTCGACAGGGAGCTTTTTTGTGTTAAAATTAAAATATAAAAGAGGGCATTATGAAAAATATTTTAATAACAGGCGGAGCAGGATTTATCGGTTCACATTTATGTGAAAAACTTTTAGAGCAAGGAAATCACATAATTTGTCTTGACAACTTTTTTACAGGTTCAAGAAAAAATGTTGAACATTTAATGGATAATAAAGAGTTTGAATTGATAAGACATGATATTATTGAACCTATTATTTTGGAAGTTGATCAGATTTATAACTTAGCTTGCCCTGCAAGTCCTATTCATTATCAATACAATGCTATAAAAACAATTAAAACAAATGTCCTCGGTGTTACAAATATGTTGGATTTGGCAGATGAAACACATGCAAGAATATTGCAGGCTTCTACAAGTGAAGTCTATGGTGATCCGACTGTTCATCCGCAAAAAGAAACTTATTGGGGAAATGTTAATCCAATTGGCCTAAGAAGCTGCTATGATGAGGGAAAACGTGTTGCAGAAGCACTCATGATGGATTATCACAGACAACATAAAGTGGATATAAGAATTATAAGAATATTTAATACCTATGGTCCGAGAATGGCTAAAAATGATGGTCGTGTTGTGTCTAATTTTATTATTCAAGCTTTGAAAAATGAAGATATAACAATCTATGGTGACGGCAAGCAAACAAGATCATTCTGTTATGTAGATGATTTAGTTCGCGGAATGATTTCGTTGATGAATGTAGAAGATTTTATGGGTCCTGTCAATGTTGGAAATGATGGAGAATATTCAATTTTAGATTTAGCTAAAATGATTATAGAATTGTCAAATTCTAATTCTAAAATTATATTCAAACCTCTGCCATCAGATGATCCTACGCAGCGTCGTCCTGATTTGTCACTGGCAAAAGAAAAACTAGGTTATGAACCGACAGTTCATGTACGTGACGGTTTGATGAAAACGATTGAATATTTTAAAACAGTTCTATAATTTTGTTCAAACTTTTGTTTTGTAGCTCTAATAATGAAAGATAATCGCCATACGTGCTAATTTCTGTATGTGTAATCGCATCATATAGCACTTTGTTTATTGCTTCGATATATAGAGTTTGTTCCTCAACTATTTTTAATTTTTCTTTTGCAGTAAGCATGCAAACCTTTCTTAAATATCAACGTATATAAATAAGTATAAACGATAAAATATACGTATATAATAACAAATATATTTCTATTTGTCAATTAATTGTCTATAAGGTTATAATTAAAAAATGGGCGTAAATAAAGATTTAAGAATTTTATTATTAAATGAAGCTAAAACAATTAAACAATTATCGGAAATGGCTAATAAATTATCCGATAAAAAATACACTGCTGACGGTATCTCACAAAAATTAAATAAAGGTACTATGAAATATGATGAGGTCCAATTTCTCGCTGGGGTTTTAGGCTATGAAATTGAATTTAAAAAGGTAAAATAGTTCTTGCAATTGCTCCTTTCATACTCTATAATGTCATTGAGTTAAGAAAGGAGAGTTATATCATGTGGGAAAAGGATATTAACATTAACGAAGTTAAAGAAATTCGCACAAGAACTACGGTTTATTTTGGTGTAGGTGCTATCAAGAAAATTGATGACATCGCTAAAGTTTTAAAAGGAAAAGGAATTGATAAAGTAATTGTAATGTCAGGCAGAAATGCTTATAAAGCTACAGGTGCTTGGGATTATGTAGAAAAAGCATTAAAAGACAACGGAATCGGATATGTAAATTATGCAGAAGTTACTCCAAATCCAAACACTCATCATGTAAATGATGCTGCAAAACTTGCAAAAGATTTTGGTGCTAAAGCAGTTATAGCAATTGGCGGCGGATCTCCTACAGATGCAGGTAAATCTGTTGCTATCTTGCTTGAATATCCTGAAAAAACTGCTGAAGATATTTATGATTTTACATTTGCGCCTGAAAAGGCTGCACCTATTGTATCAATTAACTTGACACACGGTACAGGTACTGAAACTAACAGATTTGCAGTTGTAACTAATTTAGAAAAGAATTTCAAACCTGCAATCGCTTATGATTGTATATATCCTATGTTTGCAATTGATGATCCTCAATTGATGACTAAATTGTCACCAAAACAAACAAGATATGTATCAATTGATGCAGTAAACCACGTTGTTGAAGCTGCAACATCTGCTGTTGCTTCTCCTTATTCAATTTCATTAGCAAAACAGGTAATTGAATTGGTTGCAAAATACTTACCAAAAGCTATTGCAAACCCTGAGGATTTAGAAGCTCGTTATTATTTGGCTTATGCAGCAATGATGGGTGGTGTAAGTTTTGATAACGGTTTGTTACACTATACACATGCCCTAGAACACCCATTGAGTGCAGTAAAACCTGAATTGGCTCACGGTTTAGGCTTAGCAATTCTTTTACCTGCGGTTGTAAAAACAATTTATAAAGACAGACCTCACGTATTAGCAGAAATTTTAGCTCCAATTGCTCCTGGTCTAACAGGTGAACCTACAGAAGCTGATAAGGCTGCTAAACTTGTTCAAGATTGGTTGTTCTCTGTAGATGTAAAAGAAAAACTTGAAGATGAAGGATTTACGGATGCTGATGTTGAAAGACTTACAGATCTTGTATATACAACTCCTTCACTTGGCGGTTTGATTGATATTGCACCTTCAGGTAATGGCAGAGATGTTGTTAGAGAAATCTACAAAAATTCTGTAAAACCACTGTAAAAATATATTAATATTTAAGCACCCTCTTATTTTGAGAGGGTGCTTTTATGTTAGAATTTTTCCATGAATGTTAAAAATATACGACCAAAAACTTATGTCAAAGAAATTTATGACAATAATAATGTATTAAGATATAAATCAAGATATATAAAATCAACAAATACTTTAATTAAAGATGTATTTTTTCATCAAGATGGGCAAACAGTTGCTTCTATTACAAAATATGATTCTCAAACAGGGAAACCGCTTAGGGAAGTTTTTTTTAATGCAATAGGAAAATATTTTAGTACAATTGATTACGATAAAATAAAATATTGAATGTAATTTCAGGTTTTTAATATATGGTACAAAAAGTAGAACTTCTAGCTCCTGCAAAGGATAAAAAAACTGCAATAACTGCAATAAATTCCGGATGTGATGCAATTTATATCGGGGCATCGAATTTTGGTGCACGTAAAAAAGTTCCGAATTCTTTGGAAGATATAAAAGAGATTGTTGACTACGCTCACAAATTCTATGTAAAAGTTCATGTGACCGTAAATACTATTTTAATCGATGATGAGATTTTAAAGGCAAAAGAATTAATTCAAAAATTGTATGATATTGGAGTTGATGCAATTATTGTGCAAGATATGGGAATTTTTAAACTTGCAATAGATAATAAATTGCCTCCAATAGCCCTACATGCGAGTACGCAGTGTGATAACAGGGATTTAGAAAAAGTTAAATTTTTTGATGATATGGGAGTTTCTCGTGTAATTTTAGCTAGAGAATTGTCGTTAGAAAAGATTAAAGAAATTTGCGCAAATACAAATGCTGAAATTGAAACTTTTATCCATGGTGCTTTATGTGTATCTTATAGCGGACAATGTTATTTCAGTCACTATATTGGCGGAAGGTCTGCTAATCGTGGAGAGTGTGCTCAAGCTTGTCGTAAAAAATATACTCTTGTCGATGAAAGAGGGAACATAATCGCTAAAGACAAATATCTTTTGAGTATGAAAGATTTTAATGCTTCTCGTCATTTAGAGTCGTTAATTGATGCAGGTGTAAAATCGTTTAAAATAGAAGGGCGTTTAAAAGACGAAAATTATGTAAAAAATGTTGTAGCATATTATAGACAAGAAATTGACAAATTTGCACCTAAAACATCATCAGGCCGAGTCTTTTTGGATTTTGAACCTGATGTGAGAAAAAGTTTTAATCGTGGATTTACTGATTACTTTTTAGATGGGCGTAAGAGATGTTTTAATTTTGAAAGTCCTAAATCATTGGGCGAAAAACTTGGTAAAATTACGAAAGTTGGAAAAGATTATTTTGAAATCGGCAGAACGGATTACAAGATGGCAGGAGGTCAAGCCGGTATCAAAATAAATTCTCAAGACGGATTATATTTTAACGGCAATGGTTGTCTTGTAAATAAAGTTGAGGGTAAGAAAATTTATCCTAACAAGATGGATGGTATTGCTGTTGGACTTGAGGTCTATCGAAATTTTGACAGTAAATTTGAAAAACAACTTGAAAGTTCCAAAATAAAACGCCAAATCGGGGTAAAATTCTCTTTCAAAAAAGGGATTTTGACGGTTATAGATGAAGATGAAAATTCTGTTAATTTCACTATAGATGGTTGTGAAAAAGCAAAAAATCCTGAAAAAATGAAAGAAAATTTTATTACACAACTGAAAAAAACAGGTGATAGTGATTTTTATGTTGAAGCTATCGAAATTTCGGAAGAAATTCCTTTTATGCCAATTTCTCAAATAAATGAAATTCGCAGAACCATACTTGAAAAGTTGATGAATGAACGTTTAAAAAATTATAAAAGAGAATTGCAAAAGCCTTTGAAATTGTCTAAATTTCCAAAGGAAAATCTTGATTACAGAGCAAATATTCACAATCAATGTGCAAAAGAGTTTTATGAAAAATGCGGTTGTGAGGTATGTGAAATGTCTGCAGAAAGCGGAGCATTTCCAAAAGAATTGATGAGGACAAAGCATTGTTTGAAATTTGCTTTTAATATGTGCAAATCTCCTAAAAAATTATTTCTTATTGATGAGAAAGGGAAGAAGTATCCTCTGATGTTTGATTGCAAGAATTGTGAGATGGTTGTTTTAGCCAATTAGTGCAAGTTTCAATAAATTTTTCAGGGTAGTCCAGATATAAATCCTCTGCGTGAATGCTTTTGAATAATTCAAAACTTTTTGGGCAAGTTGCTTTTTCATATAACAATTCGGTATGCCAAGGGCAAACTGTCGGGTCTTTTTCGCCTGCAATGAATAGTGTTGGAACTTCTATATTTTTTATTATATCTATCGGTTTGATTTTTTTTCTCATAATTAAAGATGGGCGGATAGATAACCAGCGTTTCAACTCGCATTTTTTTAGTGTTGGAAGCCAAGCTTCTTTTTTCCACATTTTATTTTCAATTTTATCAAAATCACATGGGGCTGATACTGCAATTACTTTATCTACATTTTTATTTATTGCACTGTGGATTAATACCAATGCGCCGCCTAGTGAAAAACCTACAAGATAAATTTTTTCATAGTATTTTTTTGCATAGTTAATAACTGTGTTTAAATCAATAGTTTCCTTGCTTGTAAAAGTATAAAATCCAGAGCTTTTTCCATGTCCTCTGCAATCGAAAGAGATTACATCAAAATTTTTGGAAAAATCATTTGCGATATTTATAAAAGCTTTGCTGTCTTTTGTCATAAACCAGCCATGCACAAGTATAATCACTTCTTTGTGATTGTGTTTTATGTGATTTATTGCAATATTAATATTATCCTCTGTTTTTAGAAAAAATTTATCCATATAAATATTTTATCATGTTTTGACTTATGTACAAAAAACCTTAAATAAAAATTGTAGATATCATACGAAAGTATGAGCAAGAAATGCAGGTTTTGGTATATATTTGAATGTACCAGAGGGTAGATTTGTGTTAAACGGTGTATTTCAACGACCTTATTTGAATAAAGACGGACGTAATCTTGTAAAGAAAAAGCAAGATGAGGAGAAAAACGCGTCTTCTTCTGCCGTTCAAAGAGAAGAACAGCCTAACCAAAATTCAAGAAGTAAAGGTCTTCAATATGTAGAGCAAAAAAGACCTTCATATACCCCTGCCTATCAACAGCAAAATAATGGAGAACAAGTTGACTGGCGTCAAATGCGTTCTCAAATTCAAAGTCAAGCTCAATCTAGAAACTTACAGCATACACAATTACAACAAGCACCTGCTCAAACTCAGGAAATTGCCCCTACCAAAACTCTTTCAGGCAGAAGCACTGTAATTAATATTGCTCAAATTTTAAAGGATTTCAGAAACACAGCTGCAGCTATCGGAACTCCTGATAATTTGAAAGAGGAAGTAAACGGTTACTTATCTTTGATCGAAACTCAAGTTCAAAAAGATAATCCGAATACTAAACTTATTAAATCAAATTTAAAAAATGCATCATCAATTTTAGATGGTTATATTTCTGAAACTCTTAATAAAGATTCAAAAGTTGTAGAAAATTGGGTTGATGCCTTATTTTTGCAGCAAATAGATTTTAAATATAATGAAAATGACATAAACCCTCAATTTTTGGTAAAATTCCCAGAAGGAAGTACACAACAAGCTGAAAAAGCAGAGAATAAAACAACCGTTAATGATACGGTAAAAGAACCTGTACAACAAGAGATTGAAACAGATTCAAAAGTTGTATCATTAATTCCTCAAGATAAAGAATTGAAATCTTTGTTTATTCAATCTAAAAAACTGGCTTACGCAAATCAACCTGAAAAAGCTATAGAAACATTCCAAAGAGCTTTAAAACGAGCAGATGAAGTTGGTGATACCGAAACAAAATCTAAGATTTATTATGAAGTCGGCAGAATTTATGATGATCATGATTATTATGCTCAGGCTCTAAAAAGTTATAACCAATCTTTAAAAAATACAACCGATAATAATGTAAAAACAAAAGCCCATTATTCAATGGCTCAAATTTATGATGATGTAAATCAAATTGAACCTGCACTTGATCATTATTTCAGCTCAATTTCTTTTGCCGGTGAGGCAGAAAATTTGGTTGCACAATCTACATCTTTAACAAAAATGGGTAATATTTATACAGACATGTATGAAGATGAAGCTATGAATTATTATTCTATTGCAGATGATTTAGCATCTCAGACTGATAATTCAAGAGTGAAAGGTTTTGTATCTTCAAGCATGGGTAATGCTTATGAAAAATTTGGAGAATCTCAAAAAGCTCTTAAATCTTACTCTAATGCCGTAAAACATTATACAGATGCTGAGGCTCCTTTGAAAGTCGCACAAAATTATGCAAAAGCTGCAGATATTATGGTGGAACACAGTAATGTATCTAAAGCTAAGGGGCTTTTGACAAAAGCTCAAAATTATGCTCGTCAAACTGATGATGTTAATTTGATGAATGAGATTAACGATAAACTTGCAAGTCTTGAATTATTAGGTTAAAAAAAGAGGAGTAATTTTACTCCTCTCTTTTTTATTTCTTAGCCATAATTTCTATTTCGTTTCCATCAGGATCTTTCAAGAATGCAACATACATATTAACTTCCGGCATGAAAAATGGTTCATATAAGTATTTATAACCGAATTTTTCCATTTTTGCGGTAAATTCTTCCATTGATTTTGCTTCAAAAGCAAAATGTCCGAATGCATTCCCGTTTTCATATCCATTTTTAGGCGTTTCATTATTGTAAGTTAATTCAATCTGTGTTTGACCATCTTCATCACTTAGATAGTATAGAACACAATCGTCTAATTTAACTTCTCCTGTTCTGTTTAAATCCATAAGTCCTGTGTAAAATTTCATTGATTCATCAATGTTTTTTACTCTAATCATTGCGTGTAAAAATTTCATTTTTTCCCCTTATTATAAATATATAACTAATCTATATGTGATGATACGCCATTAGATGTGTTTTTGTCAATTTCTATAACATGTCTTATTATTGTATGTGACATTAAAAGTAAGTATGGATTTATTTCATTAGTATTACTCATATTAATTTTTGCTTGAGGTTTTTCTTGTTGTTCATTTACGGTTGTTTGAGTGCTTGTTTCAAAAGATACTACAGATTCCATTGAATAATGTTTTTCGTCACCTTCAATTCTTAGTAATAATTCTTCTTTAGGGAATTCTTTTACGCATTCTATATTTACATGAACAGAGTTTGCACTTTCTAGGATTAATGTTGCAATTACATTTCCATAATTGAGAGTTGTAATTGTAATAATTAAAATACTATTGCTTCCATCTTGCTCTGAACCTGCTTCAATATCCAAGTCAAACCCTACGCCTTCTTGCAGTGGAAGCCATGGAAGATACAGAAGCATTAAAAGTTTCATTGTCTGTGCGGAATCATTTTGAGATGCAGCTGCAATACTTGCATTGATTATTTTTGCAGTATCTTTTAGTTGTGATAAGTCAGTTATGCCTAGTTTCGCAGAATTTGCCATTGTTGTAATTAATTTTGCAATAGCATCTTTGCCATTAGCCTGAATCATTGCCGCGATTTCTGAAAGATTTATTAGTCCTGTTGAGGAAATCGGGAGATTTCTCAAAGAGCTTTGAAGTTGAGCTAGCATAGCTTTGTTACCTGTAAGCAGAATATTTTGAGCTTCTGTTAAAGATAAGCCTTGCAATTGTGCTAATATTTGAGCTTGGGTTTGGGATAAAGCATTTCTTTGCATATTAATTTGGTTTGCAAAACGTTGATTAAATTGGGCAAGTGTTATATTTCTTTGCAGAATATATAGTAATTCATTCATATTTTTAGGCAAGTTCATCATATCTTTTACATAAGCTGATTGATCGCCTCCCGCCATATTCGCAAATTGTGGAGATGCAATAGAATTGTTTGCACTTCCTGTAGGTGCTTGCTGAGGAGCAGGTGTAAAAGAAGTTTGGGCAGGTTTATTTGCAGCAGCTTTTTGTTGAGCATTAAGCGCCTGATAATTTACAAATTTTGAAATTAAATGCCCTAAGTTCAAATCTGCCATAGATTAAATTATAATGATTTTTCCTAATTTGTCCAGTGGATTAATCTTTAGTTGGCAAATATGATTGCGGATAGTTATAATCTTCTTTAAATCCAAGATGTCTATACATTTTTAAGGCTTGGAAATTGTTTGTTTCAGTTGTTGTGTTTACTTCTGTAATCGGTTTTATGCCATTATCAGCCATTTCAATAAGTTTTTCAACGGATTTTTTCAACATATGTTTTGATAATCCTTTACCTTGATGTTCTTTTCTTATTGAAACGATAGGGATATTTGCAATTCTACCGCCTGTAAGGTTCATAAAACAGAAGCCTACTGGAATATTGTTATATAACATAACAGTTGTTGCTTCAGGTAAAAATTCCGCATATATATTTTTTACAATTTTAGAAATTATATCACGTGTTCCTTCGATTGTTTTAAATCTTGGATCAAATAGTGCGTCTGCAGATGTTTCAAAGCCTTCTTGAACAACTTCTACTGCATCTTCAAAATATTTATCCTGCCAGTCTACAAGTCTATATTCATTGTCAAGTTGAGAAAGTTGAGTAGTTTTTAATATTTCTCTAGAATTTGTACCGGCCATCATAAATCTTAAGACTGCGATCCCTACAAATTTAAACCCATATCTTGCAATATCCCCGATTAAATTCTTTTGCGAACCTAACATTGGGTAGCATACGATTTTGTCTAATCTTTCAGCTTTTGTCAGTTCTAAGAATTTTTTAATCAAATACATTGCACGCTCTACCATATTTTCCATTTTGAATGAATGGATTATATTTAGCTCAATAGCTTCGGATATCGCAGTTGTGTATACCAAAAATGCTACAGGAATTGTATTATCGTATAGAACAAGGCAGTCGATTAAATTCTTTTCAACAGCATCTGTAAAGCCCTCAAAATCTAATGGTTCAAGTTCAAAATTATATTCTGTAACTGCACGATCTCTAAAATCATTGTATACAGTAGCAAAAGCTTTGTAATCATTTGAGGTTAATAATCGGGCTTCAAAGTTGTTATTTTCGTCAGTCATTTTCTTAATTCCTTGTTACTCTATTCCTGTTACAAATTATGATGATTAAATCATATGATGCATTTTATCTTTTTTAGTTTCCATATACCGTTTATTGTATTTATTTATAAACGGTGGTATTTTAACTATATCATGTACAGTTAATCCGTAACCATTCAAACCGACGATTTTTTTAGGATTATTAGTAATTAAGTTGAAATTGTTAAAACCTAAATCTCTAATTATTTGTGCACCCATGCCATAATCTCTTAAATCAGGTTTGAAGCCTAAAGAAACATTTGCTTCTACTGTATCTTGCCCTTCTTCTTGAAGATGGTAGGCTTTAATTTTGTTAATTATACCTATTCCTCTGCCTTCATGACCTTTCATGTAAACAAGAGCACCTTTACCATATTCGTTAATCATTTCAAGTGCACTGTGTAATTGGTAGTTGCAATCACATTTTAAACTGTGGAAAATATCACCTGTCAGACATTCGCTGTGCACTCTTATTAGAGGAATTTTGTCTGAGCCGTCATCTTTTACTAATGCAACACTTTCTTGACCTGTCATGTGATTTAGATATCCGTAAATTTCGAATTCTCCAAATTGTGTTGGAAGATGAGCTTCTGCTTCGCGGGTTACAATTTTTTCTGATTTTAAACGGTATGCGATTAATTCGGCAACAGAAATGAACTTAATTCCATGTTTTTGAGCAAATTCATATAATTCATCGCGTTTTGCCATATGTCCGTCTTTGCCCATAATTTCGCACATAGGACCTGCAGGGATATGCCCGCATAATTTTGCTAAATCAACAACAGCTTCAGTATGACCGGTGCGGGTTAGAACTCCGCCTTTTCTTGCTACGCAAGGGAATAAGTGTCCTGGACGTCTTAAATCAGAAGGTTGAGCATCAGGTGCAAGACAAACTTCTATTGTTTTTGCTCTGTCAAAAGCTGAAATTCCAGTTGTTACTCCATATTTTTCATGAGCATCAATGCTTACTGTAAAAGCTGTTCTCATACTTTCTGTATTTTGTTCTACCATTTGATGAAGCTGCATTTTTTCTGCAATTTCACTTGAAACTGCAAGACAGATAAGTCCTTTTGCATTTTCAGCCATAAATTTTATAATTTCAGGAGTGACCATTTGTCCTGAGCAAATTAAGTCACCTTCGTTTTCTCTATCTTCATCGTCTGCTACGATAATCATTTTACCGTTTTTAAAATCTTCCAGAGCATCTTCTATGCTATCAAATTTAAAATTTTCCATTTTACATAAACCCGTTTTCTTTCAAAAAATCTTCTGTAATATTATTATTTTTCGTTGATAAAAATTTTTCAACATACCTGCCTAAAATATCAGTTTCAATATTCACCAAATCTCCGATTTTTAAATATTTTAGGTTGGTATTTTCTAATGTATGCGGGATAATTGCAACACTGAACGTATTATTTTTGTTTTTAGAAACAGTTAAGCTGACACCGTTTACGGTAATTGAACCTTTGTAGACGATGTATTTATCTAATTCTTTCGGGACTTCAAAAGTCATGTTACCTAAGTACTTTCCTGTTCCGTCAATGTGTCCTTGTACAATATGACCGCCCATTCTGGTTTGTGGGAGTAGTGCTCTTTCTAGATTTACGCATTCACCTGTTTTAAAGCCTTTTGTAATTTTCAAAGTTTCAGCACTTACATCAGCGCTGAAAGAATTCGCATTCATTGCAACAACTGTTTGACAACAACCGTCAATCGCTATGCTGTCACCGATTTGGGTATTTTCTAGAACCTTTGAGCATTCAACGATAAGTTTGTGTCCGTCAAAACTTTTTATAAATCCTGTTTCTTCTACAATCCCTGTAAACATAAATTTATTTTAGCATGAAAAAATTGCAATAAAATATTTTCCTCATATAATTGAACATGTTAAATGTTTTAAAAAAGGAGAGAATATTATGTCTAGAAAACCTATTATTGCAGGAAACTGGAAAATGAATTTATGCCGTTCAGAAGCTAAAGAAGTTTTTGAAGGTATTAAAAATTTCGTAAAAGATTATACAGCACAAGAATTACCTACAGTAGTAATTGCTCCTGTATTTACATCAATTGCAGCAGTAGAAGCTGTAAGATGTGATTGCGGTTGTGGCGGTAACAAAATTTCTATCGCTGGTCAAAACTGCCACTGGGAAAAATCTGGTGCTTATACTGGTGAAATTTCTGTTGAAATGTTAAAAGATGCAGGTTGTGATTATGTAATTATCGGTCACTCTGAAAGAAGACAATATTTCTCAGAAACTGATGAAATGATTAACAAAAAAGCAAAAGCTATTTTAGCTGGCGGATTAATTCCTATCATCTGCTGTGGTGAAACATTAGAACAAAGAGAAGCTGGTGTTACTGACTCTCATATTGCATCTCAAATTAAAGCAGCATTAGAAGGTATTTCTTCAGAAGATGTTGCAAAATCAGTTATTGCATACGAACCAATCTGGGCTATCGGAACTGGTAAAACTTGTGATGCTGACGAAGCTAACAGAGTAATCGCTATGATCAGAAATGTCGTAAAAGAAGTTGCAGGTGCTTCTGCTGCTGATGCTATCAGAATTCTTTACGGTGGTTCTGTTAAACCTTCTACAATTGAAGAACAAATGTCTAAATCAGATATTGATGGCGCTTTAATTGGTGGAGCTTCATTAAAATCTGACAGCTTAAACGAAATTATTGAAAAAACTATGAAATTAATGAAATAGTTTTGATAATTAAAAAATTAATTAGGACAGGAGTTTTTTAATCCTGTCCTTTTTTCATAATATATGTTATAGAATGTATTAAATACTGTTGTATATTCTTTTCTTTTGTTGCGATGCAAAAGAAAAGAATATACATAAGAAAAGAAAACACGCTAACCGTTTAATCACTACTAAACTCAATTTAAAGCAGACAAACTCACTTCGTTCAAACAATGTCTGCTCTGTTATTATTTCGTTAAGTAGTGATTAATTGAAATTGATTCCCCACAATAGCGGAATGAGCAATAATTGTTGGCGAAACAATTTTCAAATAGGCTTTAGTTTGAGCGTTAGCGAGTTAAGCCTATTTAAGTTAAGCCATTACAAATTATTAGCGAATGGAGCGTGTGGGTGGTTTTGTGGAACTTTTTCCATAAAAAGTTCCCCTGTCTGGAAGACCCATCGGAGATAAATTATTCAATAATATTTATTATTATTTTAATAACATTTTATACATATAACATATATTATGTTATAAAATTGACAATGTATTTGCTTTTATTTTATAATTTAATATACTTGTTAAAGTAAGTAAAAGGAGTGTGAAATGGCACAACAATTTAATGCTCAAAATATAAAAAAAAGAATTTCAGTTTTAGTATTTTTAAAAGGTTCTACAGCACCTTTAGTTTTATATGTTGAAAAACCTGAAGAACTTTATGCTGAATTACAACAAGCAATAAAAAGTCCTGCTGCAACTTTAATTGAAAAAGATACATTAGGACCTTTGAAAAAAGTTTGCTTTATCTCTAATCAAGTAGCAGCTTTAGCAATACAAGAAGAACAATACGTAGGATAAAATATCAAATGGATTACAAAATTTCTATAGAAGAACTTGAAAATAGCTCTAGTAAAACTCTTGAATTTCATTTTGAAGACAAAATTGAAGGGTTAAATTGCGTTACTCCAATAAGTTCTGATTTAGAAATAAAATCTTTAGGAGAATTTGTAGAAGTCACAGGAAATGTTAAAGGCATTGTTAAACTCGAATGTGATTTATGCTTGAAAGAATTTGATTATGAACTCGATTTTTTAATTGATGAAATGTTTGCAAAAGGTAAGCTCCTAGAGGATTACGGGCAGGAATTCGAATTGAAAGACGGACAGTTTGTAACTGATCTTGATGGCGCAGATGAAATTGATATTTATGACTTATTGTATCAATCTGTAATATTAAATTTACCAAATAAGAAAGTTTGTGGTATAAATTGTAATGGGGATAAATTTTTAAAAGAAGAAAATTTATCCGATCCGAGATTAGATGTTTTTAAAAACATCAAAATCGAAGAGAAATAAGAAATATAAGTAGTATAAGAAAATAAAAAGGAAAAAGAAAAATGGCAGTACCTAAGAAAAGAACAGGACACTCAGCGCAAGGACACAGAAGAAGCAACTGGAAAGCAACAAAACCAGAAACTACTAAATGCCCTAACTGCGGAGAAACAGTATTAACACACACAGTATGCACAGCTTGCGGAACTTACAAAGGAAAACCTGTAAGCTTAAAAGACAGAGTTGAAGAAGAAGCAGTTAAAGAAGAAAAGAAACCTGCTAAAAAATCAACTAAAAAAGCTGAAAAAGTAGAAGAAGTTAAAGCAGAAGCAACTGAAGAAGTAAAAGAAGAAGCTCCTGCAGAAGAATCTGCTGAATCAGAAGAAAAATAGATTATAATATTATAACTTGGATGGTTTTCAAAGCCATTCAAGTTATAATAAATAAAAAACCGTTATTTTATATAAGACTTTGAGAGGGATAAGATGACAAGAATAGCAATAGATGCAATGGGTGGTGATCATGCTCCACATGAAATAGTTGCAGGAGCAGTATGGGCAGCTAAAGAATACGGAGTTGCGATTGAGTTAGTTGGGAAACAAGATAGAATCGAGCAAGAACTCGATAAAATTTCTCATGAAGGATTTATGACAGATTACGGTAAAGGCGGGGCTGCTAAATACCGTGTAAAAATTGATACTTCTAAACTTGATATAAAAATTACCCATGCTTCTGAAGTAATTGAAATGGGTGAAGCTCCCGGGCAAGCTATTCGTAAAAAGAAAAAGTCATCTATTGTTTTAGCTGTTGATGCTGTGGCTCAAGGAAGTTCTGATGCAGTTGTAGCAGCAGGATCTACAGGAGCCGCAATGGCATCAAGTTTATTCGGGTTAGGAAGAATTCCAGGTATTGATAGACCTGCTATTGCTGTTACTTTGCCTACTATTAAAAAACCTATTGTTGTAATTGACGGTGGTGCAAACAGTAATTGTTCTCCAGAAATGTTGTATCAATTTGCTATTATGGGTGCAACTTTTTCTAAAAACGTTTTAGGTATTGAACACCCTAGAGTTGGTGTTTTGAATATCGGTGAAGAAGCTGGAAAAGGTAATGAATTAGCTCAAGCTACTTATAAATTATTAGAAGCTCAACAAGATAAATTAAACTTTGTTGGAAACATTGAAGGAAAAGAAATTTTCTTGAGCGTTTGTGATGTCGTTGTATGTGACGGTTTCGTTGGTAACGTAGCATTGAAAGTTACTGAAGGAACATCTCAAATGTTATTTAGAATGTTAAAACAAGAATTTAAAGCTGATATTTTAGGAAAAATCATCGGTTTGATGGCAAAACCTTTCATGAAAAGAATTTATACAAAAATTAATTATGAAGAATTTGGTGGCGCTTTATTATTAGGCGTTAAGGGGATTACAGTAATCTCTCATGGCAGAAGTAAAGCATATGCAATTAAAAATGCCGTAAGAGTTGCAAAACACGCTGTAGAAACAGGTGTAAACGAAAAAATAGCTAAGTTTTATGAGGAATAAAATATATGACAGATAAATTAATTCCATTGAGAATTGCAGGGGTAGGATATAGTTTACCTGAAACAGTTATTACAAATGATGATTTAACAAAATTGTATGAAACATCAGATGAATGGATTTATACCAGAACCGGTATTAAAGAAAGACGTGTTGTATCAGGTGAACAAAACGCTATTGATTTAGGATTTGAAGCAGCTCAAAGAGCTTTGGAAAAAGCTAAAATGAATCCTGATGATATTGATTTAATTGTTGCAGCATCTTCTGCACCTCCTGATTTATATCCGGCAATTGCTTGTCATATTCATCAAAGATTGGGTATTAAAGCTCAAATTCCTGCATTTGATATTACAGCAGCATGCTCAGGATTAATTTATGGTTTAAGTATTGCAAGAGCCTATGTTGCATCTGGTATGTACAAAAATGTTTTGATTGTTGCGACTGATAATAATTCCCGATTAGTAAATTGGGAAGACAGATCAACTTCTATTTTATTTGGAGATGGTGCTGGAGCAATGGTAGTTACTCAAGCTGAAGACGGTATTGATGATATTATTGCAATTGATATTAAAGCTGACGGAAATTATGGTAATTTGATTGAATTATCATTTGATGGTAAAAATTGTCCTTTGGTTGAACAATATGAAGAAAAACCAAAAGGTATTAGAATGAATGGCCGTGGTGTATATACATTCGTTGCGAAAATTCTTCCTCATTATGTAGAAAATTTAATCACTAATGCAGGGTTAAAAGCTGAAGATATTGATTATCTAATTCCGCACCAAGCTAATATTAGAATTATTCAAGCTGTTCAAGAAAGATTGGGATATTCTGATGACAAAGTAGTTACAAATATTAAATACTATGGAAATACATCAGCAGCTTCTATTCCTATTGCATTAGCAGAGAGCGTAGAAAAAGGTAATGTAAAATTAGGTACTACTGCTGTACTTTGCGGTTTTGGCGCAGGTATGACATGGGGTGGTGCTATCGTGAGACTAAGAGAAGGAATTTGTTAATGGGTATTGTTTATAACTTTGAAACAATCCATTCTTGTAAAGAAAAACTTGGTCTTTTGAATGACAATGTCTTTTCAAAATCTTCTGTAAAAAATAAATAATTAAATAAGTTGCATAAAAAGTTTTATAAAACTTAACAATATATAAAAAATATAGCAAATTTATATCAATAAAAGACTTTATTAAAATATAAGTTTAATAAAGTCTTTTTGTTGAAAGGAGAATATATGGGATTTCTATCAATTAATAAAATTTTAGGACCACAAGAGAATAATCATACTAATAGTACTAATAGTGTTACAAATCAAAATCTTAATTCTGTTTTTACAGAAGGTAAGTATAATATTACTTCTAAACCTACTAATGTAATAGATGTTAATAACGAAGAAGATGCTATTAAAACTCTTTTAAATAATCAACAGCAAAATCAAGAAAAATTAAAATTAGATAGAGAATTTAATCAATTGAAAGAAACTCTTTTGGAAAATAGTAAAATTACAAAACGAGAAGATCCTAAACTTGGGACTTGTTATAGTTGCAGAGGACATGAAACTAATATGAGAGGAAAGCAAGGAGCAATTGACTTAGCTGCACTTGCATTAAGAGATTTAGTTGATGGAAAAAAAGAATATCTTGAGCTATCAAAGAAAAATAAGAAAGATTTAACAGATGATCAGCTTTTACAAATGTTCAGTTATGAACAAACATTAAAATCAATGCAGTTGACTATTGATAATAATGGTAATCTTGTAAATATTGAAAATTGCGAATATAGTTATTAAATATTCTTTATTTAATAATTTAATAAAGGCATACTTTTTGTATGTCTTTATTATTGTTGTAATTTTAGGGTGTTTGTATTATAATTTATACATAATTAAAAGAGAGGGATATGATATGACAAAAAGAATAGCTTTTCTTTTCCCAGGACAAGGATCACAAGCTGTAGGTATGGGCAAAGATTTGTATGATAATTTTGGAAGTGTAAAATCTGTATTTAATACAGCTGATAGCGTTTTAGGAAAAAGTATTACAACATTGTGTTTTGAAGGACCAGAAGATGCTTTGAAACAAACTGTAAATACTCAACCTTGTATTGTTACAATGTCTATCGCAGCATTAGAAGCTTTGAAATCTCAATTAGATATCAAACCTGATTTTGTTGCAGGACATTCTTTAGGTGAATATTGTGCAATGTACTCAGCTGGTGTTATGTCTTTGGAAACAGCTTTAATAGCTATTCAAAAAAGAGCTGATTTAATGGGAGCAACTCATGGCGGTGCAATGTCTGCAATTTTAAATGCTCCTGAAGGTGCTTTAGAAGAAGCTCTAAAAGAAGCATCTCAAGTAGGTTATGTTGATGTTGCAAACTATAACTCACCTGCTCAAGTTGTAATTACAGGTGATGAAGCTGCAGTTGCAAAAGCTGGGGAATTATTATTGGCAAAAGGTGCAAGAAGAGTAGTTTCTCTTGCTGTATCAGGTGCTTTCCATTCTAAATTTATGGAAAATGCTGGACATGAATTTGAAAGTTTTGTATCTGAACTTGAATTAAATGATGCTCAAATTCCAGTTGTTACAAATGTTGATGCAAATCCAACTACAGCAGTTGCTGATTTCAGAGCTAAAATGCCAAAACAAATTTATTCATCAGTTCATTGGACTCAAACAATTCAGAAAATGGCATCTGAAGGTGTTGAAATTTTCGTAGAAATAGGACCTGGTAAAGTCCTTGCAGGATTGAATAAGAAAATTGCACCTGAAGCAAAAGTATTTAATATTTATGATAAAGCATCTTTAGATGCTACAGTTCAATCTTTGAAAGAAGAATTAGTGTGTGTATAGTTAGGAGTAACATCCTATAATTAATAAGGAGAAAATTCATGACAGAAAGAAAAATTGCTTTAGTAACAGGTGGATCTCGCGGGATTGGTCTTGCTTGTGCGAAAGAACTTGCAAAAGCTGGTTGTGACATCATTATCAATGATATTTGTGATGCTGAAAAAGCTCAACCTGCTATTGATGAAATCAAAGCTTGTGGTGCAAACGCTTATTTCTATAGCTTTGATGTATCTGATTCAGTTGCAGTTCAAGAAAATGTAGATAAAATGATTGCAGAACATGGTAAAATTGATGTTCTATTAAATAACGCTGGTATTACAAAAGATGGTTTATTTATCAGAATGGATATGGAACAATGGGAAAGAGTTATTAAAATTAACTTAACAAGTGCTTATTGTGTAACTCATGCTGTAGTTAAATACATGATGAAAGCTCGTCAAGGTTCTATTATCAATATGTCAAGCGTTGTAGGCTTACATGGTAACCCAGGCCAAGCTAATTACTCTGCATCTAAAGCTGGTTTGATCGGTTTGACAAAAACTTTAGCTAAAGAATTCGGTTCAAGAAACATCAGAGTTAATGCTGTATGTCCAGGATTTATTCAAACAGCTATGACTGCAAATCTTCCTAATATTGAAGAATACTTGAAAGCTATTCCTATGAAGAGATTAGGAACTCCTGAAGATATTGCTAAAACTGTAAAATATTTAGCATTAGATGCTGATTATGTTTCAGGTCAAGCAATCGAAGTTGCAGGGGCTTTAATTATATAATTCTAGCTATGTTAAAAAAGTAAAGATTTTTAACAATATGGCTCTAGGATTGTAAATTCCTTGCAAAAAAATCTTGCTCTAAGTATAATATTAGAGAACAAATAGTATAGTATACAATTTAAATTATGAGGAAATTAGAAATGAGTACATTTGAAAAAGTAAAAAAAGTTGTAGTAGATCAATTAAGCGTTGATGAAGCTTTAGTTACTCCAGAAGCTAGCTTTACAGCTGACTTAGGTGCTGACTCTTTAGATACAGTAGAATTAGTTATGGCTTTCGAAGAAGAATTCGGTTGCGAAATCCCTGATGAAGAAGCTGAAAAAATTCAAACTGTACAAGATGCAGTTAACTACATCGACTCTCACAAATAAGCACTACATTTCGTAGTCACTTAGATATCCGCTGATTTTCAAGATATTTGGTGAGATTTTATAAAAAGTTGCGAGGGCGAAAATTTAATATTGATTTTCCCCTCGTATATTTCAAAGATAGTTTTAAAAAGGTAAAGAGATGACAAAAAGAAGAGTAGTTATCACAGGACTTGGAGCGGTTACACCATTTGGTGTCGGTGTTGATAAATTTTGGAATAGTCTTGTTGAAGGAAAAAGTGGAATTAGTACATCAGAGCTTATTGATATCAGTAAGCACGTTGTAAAAATATCAGGTGAATGCAAAAATTTTGATCCTGAGCAGTATCTTGATCCTAAAGAAGCTAAAAAAATGGACAGATATATTCAGTTTGCAGTAATTGCAGCTGATGAAGCAATTAAAGATGCCAAATTAGAAGAAGTTAAGGATGTTGATCCTTATAAAATAGGTGTTATTGTAAGTTCTGCAGCAGGCGGTTTCAGAACTTTTGAAGAAAATCATGTTAGAATTTTGGAAAAAGGACCTAACAAATGTTCTCCGTTTACAATTCCTATGATGATTGTGAATATGGCATCTGGTCGTATTTCAATGAAATATGGATTTAAAGGTATTAATAAAGTTGTTGTATCAGCTTGTGCTACAGGTACTCATTCTGTAGGAGATGCATTCCGTGCTATTCAGTATGGTGACGCAGATATTATGGTTACAGGCGGTGCAGAAGCTACTATTTGCGATGTTGGTATAGGAGCTTTCTCTAGTGCAAGAACTTTATCAAAACGTAACGATGAACCAACTAAAGCTTCTCGCCCTTGGGATGTTGAAAGAGATGGTTTCGTTATGTCTGAAGGTGCTGGTGTTCTTATTTTAGAAGAATATGAGCATGCTAAAAAACGTGGTGCAAAAATTTATGGCGAAGTTGTTGGATATGGTCAAACAGCTGATGCTTATGATGTTGTAGCTCCAGATCCTGAAGGTCAAGGTGCAACTCATTCTATGCAATTTGCACTTGAAGATGCTGGTTTGAAACCTGAAGATGTTGATTATATCAATGCTCATGGTACAAGCACAGGCTTAGGTGATATTGCTGAATCTAAAGCTATTGAAGGCTTGTTTGGTGATAAAGAAACTAATAAAAAATTATTAGTAAGTTCAACAAAATCAATGCACGGTCACTTGTTAGGTGCAACTGGTGCAGTTGAATGTATTGCTTGTGTAAAAGCTATTAATGAAGGTATTGTTCCTCCTACAATCAATCTTGATAATCAAGATGAAAAAGTTGGTAACTTAGATTATGTACCTCATAAAGCTAGAAAAGCAGATATCCATGTTGCATTGTCAAATTCATTTGGATTTGGCGGACAAAATGCTTCAGTTGTTATCAGAGAAGTAAAATAAGTTATTATTAAAAATAAATTTTGATACGATTGCTTTGAATAATTTTTCAAGCAATCGTATTTTTTATTTCGTTTTCTGATAATTTATCTAAATCATTAGACAAAGTTTCGATTTTGTTTTTGATAATTTTTACAAAAGTACTTGCTCTGTCTGCTATAACTGTTTCATCAATGTAGTTTTCAAGATATTCATTAAGAATTATGCAAAGCTGATGTATTTCATAGCAGTCCATGTAACAGTCATCAATGTGTTTCATTTTATATTCCTTGGTTAATATAATCTGTTTAAAGCAACAAATATCCGTTAAATATAACGGATATAATATATTAATTAACACTTTTTGTCAAATATATTATGATTTATTTTATGGAAATAAATATCAGAAATTATATCAAATCTTTATTATCATTAAACGGAGTTACACTGTCTGAGATTGCAAATAAGCTTTCTGAAAGAACTGGTAAGCAATACACGCTTGACAGCTTAACTGGAAAGCTCAAGCGTGAAAGTTTTTCGTTAAAGGAAGCTTTTATTTTAGCTGATATTTTAGGATATGAGCTAAAGTTTATTAAAAAATAAATATTTTTTAGTCTTCAATTAGAACTCTATCAAGGCAAGCTTTTGGTGAATATTGCCATTCTCTGAATGTTATACGTTTCACTTTATAGCCTGAGCGTTCAATTATTGCTTGTTTTTTCATATTTGAAATGTGAGATTTGATTTTGTCATCTATGCCGTCAATTTCTATTACAAATTTGTCATCTACAAGTAAATCAGCGCTTAAGCCTGCAATATCTGCTCCTGCTACTACTTTGTGATCTAATTCTCTTATTTTTTCTGCTACTTCGCGTTCTAGGGAATTTTTATATATGTTTTCGTCAATTTCTCCAGATAGCATTGCTTGTTTTCTATCTTGGTATAATTGCATAAATGAAACATAGTTTCTGAAATGTCCTTCTGGAAGTTCTCGAGGATTACGTGAAATAAAGTTGATGACTTTGTTTCTTCCTCTTGTAATAGCTACGTTAAATAAGTTTGGTTTTTGTAAGAATATCAAACTTTGATTGTAACTGTTATCTGCTATTGCCCAAGAAATAAGCATAATATCGCGTTCATCACCTTGGAATGTGTGAGCTGTACCGATTTCTATTTGGTGTTTTTTAATCATGTAATCTGATAGAACTTTTGAAACAGAAACTTTTAATTGTTCTACTTGTGCTCTGAATGGTGAAATTATACCGACTGATACTGGGTTATCAGGATTTTGTCTTTCATCTTCAATGATTATTTCATGTAAGCGTTTTACAACAGCTTCGATTTCCGGTAAGTTTCTTGTTGCATCGAAATCAACTTTTCCGTCTAATACTTCTACAAGTTCCAGTACTTTTTCATCACTTTTATCTTTTCTCATTACGCGAATTCTGTCGTTATAGAATTCGTGATTTGAGAAGTTAATAATTGGCGGAAGACTTCTAAAATGTTCGTCAAGCATAACTGAATTCATAGAATAATAATCTGCCAGGTCAAACATTGAATTTGTTCTGAAACGCCACATAAGCTGATATTTGTCAGGAATTCCATATTGGCTTAAGAAAGATTGTTCTTTTGCTTTTTCCAAGAATGAAAGGTGTGGTAATTGTTTGTCATCACCTACAATTACAGCACGTTTCGCACGGAAAAGGATTGGGAAACAGCTTGCTATATCACATTGAGAAGCTTCATCAATGATTGCAACATCAAACATTCCAGGTTTTAATGGGAGTGAATCAGATACTGCATAAGTTGTTACGCACCAGCATGGGAATGCTTCTAATAGCGGTCTGAAATCTTCTTCTTCCAAAATGTTTGTTTGCAGACGTTTTCTGTTTGTAACAAGAGATTTTGCATGAACTTTTAGTCTTCTGCGTTTGTTTTCATCTCTCAATAAACTTTTTAGGGCTTCTCTGCGTTTATTTTTCAGAATATTTATAGCAAGTGATTTTTGCTTGCGTTTCATTGTACGGATTTGTTCTGATAGCATATGGAGATTGCCTGTTTTTTGAATATCGGCTTCGATTTTTCTCAAAGACCATTCCATATTTGCGAAATCAAGTTCTTGTTTTAATTTTCCTAAGTTTTCATAATCTACTTCAAAGTCTTTAAGATTAAGGATTTTCTTAAGTTGTCCTAAACTTGTGAAATTTGCAATTTTAGATATAAAACCGGCTTTTTCCATATTGCTTTCAAGAATTTTTATAATTCCTGCAACAATATCTATTTCGCCTTTTTTAAGACTTTTTTTGATAAATTCTTTTTTGCCTAAAAGTTTTTCTTGCTCTTCAACTTCCAATAATTTATCATGCCAATCTTTTTCAAGCTTAATTATGGTCTCAGATTTCATTTCCATATTTTTAAGCATGTCAAGATGGTCTTTCATATCTTTTGTGTCGACAAGCAGAATATCTTCTACATCTTCATCTAAATCAGCATTTTGTGAAAGTAGATTATTTAATTCTTCACTAAGTTGTCTTTGGTAATTCAAACGTCCTGCTCTTAGTGCCATATGACTCGCTCCTAAGTCATTCAGACGTTCTGCAACAACATCAACAGCTTTGTCCATACGTGATGCAACCAGGACTGTTTTCCCATTTGCAACCAAGTGAGCGACAAGGTTTACGATTGTTTGAGATTTTCCTGTCCCTGGTGGGCCTTGTACTGCTACAAATTTGCTGTTATCAATATTTTTGATTACTTGAAGTTGGCTGTCGCTTAATGATAGAGGGGTAATCGGGTAAAAATCAGTTATTTTATTCATATCTTTAAGCGGAACTGATTTTTCTTTGCTTTGTGCATATTCTTCATTGATTATATTTAGGGCTGTCTCTCTATATGTCCCTGATGGCTTTTCTGCAATTTGAGTAAGCTCATGTAATACCCCTGCAGTGACTGAAGGTCGTTTAGTAAGAATTATTGCACTTTGGTATGTGACAGCTACTTTTTCAAGCTTCATTTTTTGTTTAGCTTGCTCATTTTCTTCTTCTTCAATGATTTCGTCTAAATTTTCGCCATCAATTTTCTCTTTATAAAAATCTTTTGCTTTAGTTATGTTATCTTCTTCTTTGTATTCGTCGATATTCGAAGCAATTTCTATTTCAGGCACAAGTGATTTTAGTGTTGTAAGGAAAATGTTTAATTTGTCTTGAGTGATAGGTAAATCCGGTACAACATCTAAAATACCTTCAAGGAGTAAATCTACTTCATCTTCATCATCATTCTTTCGCATAAGTGCAGCTAAAGCGCCAGTGTTTAGTGATAGAACTTCATCAAGTGGGAAGCAGTTTATATTTACGCCGTTACGTTCAAGTTTGCATGGCATGTATAAAAGCGGAGTTAAAAATTCATTTTGTCTTTTAGACTTTGAACTTTTGCCAACTAAGAATAAATAGCCGTAAATCAGGTATTTATCTTTTTGACCTAAATCGCTTTGAATCATTAATTCTGTGAGTTTAGGGTCGCTTCCGTCAAGTGAAATATATTCAGCACCTGTAGAGAATAATTGTTCTTCTCCTTTTAAGAAAATCCATTTATTATCTTTATCTCCTTTAAGGTTTCTGAATGTAGAACTTTTTACCTCTTCTCTTATGCAATCGTGAAGGTATTGGCTTAATTTTTTTATAAAACTGTTATTGAATGCTGAATTTATAGCACGTGAAGCTTCCTGTAGCATGTGTTCTCCTTATTATAGATTTTCAGATGTTCAGAAGGCAAGAAGGCAGGCTGATTTAATAAAAATTTTTATGTTTATAACCTTAATTAGCTTGACCTCTTGACATCTGTCATCTGGTCTTCTATTAACTTGTTTATTTATACATTTTACGCTAAAATGCTTGATATGAACATCATCAATATAAAGGATACTTCAAATAAATTGTTTTATATCGGCGGAGTTGTCCGTGATGAATTGTTAGGGCGAGAATCTTTTGATATTGATATTACATATGTCGGTAATGCTATTGAATATTGTTCTAAATTTGGCGAAGTTATTCAAGAAAATCCCGATTTTGGAACAGTAAGAGTGAATGTTGACGGAATGGAAGTTGATTTTGCATCTACAAGGTCTGAAAGTTATCCTAAAAAAGGACATTTGCCAGTAGTGGAAAAAATAGGTTGTTCATTAAAAGAAGATGTAATGCGTCGTGATTTTACTATAAATGCTCTTGCAAAATCAGTTACAACCGGAGAAATTGTTGATTACACAGGCGGGCTTGAAGATTTGAAAAATAAGAAACTCAAAGTTTTGCATGATGAAAGCTTTATTGACGATCCGACAAGAATTATTAGAGGTTTAAAATTTTCAATTCGTTTTGGCTTTGATTTGGACGAGCATACAAGGAAATTGCAGGAAGAATATTTGGCTAATATAAATTATGATATGAGCTATAAAAGGGTTAAAAAAGAGTTAATTGAAACTTTTAATCTTAATTCTCAAGAGGCTTTTGAAAGATTTATAAACGAAAATATATATAAGCTTGTGACAGAACATAATGTTAATATTCCTGATGTAAACATAGAAAAGCTTGTCAATGATTACAAACCTGAATACGTGTGGCTTGTGTATGCAGGAGCTTTGAAAGATTTATCTAAATTGCCTTTGACTAAGATTGAGCAAAAAATTCTTGATGAAATTCCAAATAAAATATTGAATAATGATTTTGAAATTTACAAAGCATTTGAAAATGCAAGACTTGAGACAGTACTTTTGTATGGAATTTTGTATGATGAAAAAATTGCACGTCGTTATCTTGATGATTTAAAACAAATTAAAATTTCAGTAACAGGAAATGATTTATTGAATTTAGGTATAAAGCCTTCGCCTAAATATAGCCAAATTTTTGATGTGGTATTAAGACGAAAACTAGAAAATCCTCAATTGACCAAAGAAGATGAAATAACTTTGATTGAAAAGTTAAAATAAATATGTTAATATAATAAAGTATACAAATAAAGGGAGCAAAAAATGAAAAGATTTAACGCAGTACAAGCACAAGGAAAAGGTAATTGTGTTGGTTTATCTACGCACGTAGTGCTCGGGGGGGGGGCAATTTAGAGCTTGCTCCACAAGGCTTTTGCAAGGTTGAAAAATTAAGAAAAAAATGTTATATTGGTGATATGAAACATCACAAGACTGCTTTTACACTTGCAGAAGTTTTAATTACTTTAGGTATTATTGGTGTTGTAGCTGCAATTACAATGCCTATGTTAATTTCAAATAATAATAAAAAAGAAGTTGAAACTAGATTACAACGAATTGATTCTGTTTTAAATAGTGTGATAAAACTTGCAGAGAATGATTATGGAGAGCCTCAATATTGGGCTGATGCTTCTTCTCAAGATGTTTTAAAAACTTATTTTATGCCATATCTTCCAGGTAGTTCTTTTGTAAATGAATCTTATATGGGAAATTATAGAGTGTATACTGCAGATGGGAATGATTCTTTTACTTTAAATAGTGGTTATGCTAGTGGTATAAAGTTAAAGACCGGTGAAATTATACAAATTTCAAATGGATTAAATCAAACTTCAGGTTTATTACAAATTGGTGTACTTTTAAAACAAAATAAAACTGGAAAATATGTTAGTGGGAAAGATTATTTTACATTTTTTATGGATGCATCAAAAGGTGTTGTTGATGTAAAACCATGGGCAGAAAAATGGGGTGTTAAATCTTGTACAAAAGATAGAGATGTCTTATTAAATCAATGCAAAACATCTACCGGTCATTCTGCACTGTGTCTGATGTTAATAGAATGCAATGGATGGAAAATTCCAGAAGATTACCCTATTAGGTTGTAATTAAATTTTTTAAGTTTTCTATTGAAAACTTTGCATGGGTATGCTAAATTTAAAAATGTTATAAATAATGAAAGGAGTAAGTAATGAATATATTTAAAGTTGTCGGGGGGGGGGCAGTTTAGAGCTTGCTCCACAAGGCTTTTGCAAGGTTGAAAAATTAAGAAAAAAATGTTATATTGGTGATATGAAACATCACAAAATTGCTTTTACACTTGCAGAAGTTTTAATTACTTTAGGTATTATTGGTGTTGTCGCAGCGATGACAATGCCTGTATTAATTGGAAATTATCAAAAAAAACAAACAGTGACTCAATTAAAAAAAGCATACAGTGTTCTCAATCAGGCTTTAAAATTATCTGAAGTTGATAATGGAGAATTTGAAAATTGGGAAGATCCTCTTGATATTGGACATATTGATTATTTAAACAGATACTGGGTTCCATATTTTAATAATGTGGTTATGATTTGTGATACATATGAAAAATGTGGTTATAAGGAAAATTTTCCATGGACTGGTACAGATGGTCGTAAGTATGCTATCACTGCTGCTGCAAAAGATTATAGAATTCCATTTATAACTGGTGATGGGATTATGTATATTATTTCTATTAGGTCAGGGAATTCTTCTTCTTCTGAAATACAGAAAAGTAGTTCCATTTATATTGATATTAATGGGGCTAAAGGTCCTAATGTTGTAGGTAAAGATTTTTTTGTATTTACAAGGGATGATGGTAGAATTATGCCGGCTTGTTATAATGATTCTAAATCAGCTGTGGATAAGATTTGTTCAAGAGCTTCTGATGGGTCTTGTTGTGCTGCAAAGATTATGGCTGATGGATGGCAAATTTTAGATGATTATCCTTGGTAATTTTGTTGAATTTTTTATATTGATAAATCATTTATCTGTTTAATAATTTCTTTGATATGCAGTTTAACAGCAGGTGTGATTAGCAAATCAGGTTCAGACATTGTAAATTCATCAAGGATAATAATTCCACGTTTTAAATTTCCGCTTTCGATATATAAAAGTCCTAGCATTACTTTATTTAAAGCATTTTCATTATTGCTGTATTCTTTAATTTTTGCATTGACTAAGCCTAAATCCTTATAGCATTTAGCTAAGTCTTTGTAATATTTAAAATTTAAGCTGTATTGTTTTATGGCATCTTCATACGGTTGTTGTGCCATATCAGGGTAACCTATTTTCATATAAGCATCACCGATGTTATTATAATATACTGCAGTAGCTTGAGTATTCGGATTTAAGCTTATTGCAATTTTAAATTCCTGAATTGCTGCATAATAGCATCGTTCATTCATATAACGGAGTCCCATGTTATTGTGTAAATAAGCATTTTTGGTCGCATCAATCACATATACATCAGGTTTTCGATATCCTGATGTGAGAATGCTTAAAAATAACAAAGATATTAATAGGACTTTTTTCATACTTACATTTTAATTATGATTTACATTAAATCAATTTCAAGACCTTCATAAGCAAGGATTATGTCTTCTTGCAATTTGTATTGTTCTTTTATTGAATTTAATTTGTTATCATCATAGCTTGGATCAAAGTGGAAAAATACTAATTTTTCAGCACCTGATTGATTTTTTGCATCAACAGCCATTTCAAATGTTGAATGTCCGTAACCTTGTTTTGGTACAAAAGAATCTAAATAGTCTTCTGTTGTATATTGAGCATCGTGGATTAATAAATTACAGCCTCTTGCATAATTTATTAATTTTTTATCCCCGCCAGGGTAGCTTTCTTTGTCTGTTGCATAGACAAGAGTTTTATCTTTATATCTAATTTTATAAATTAAAACACCTTCTTGCGGGTGTGCATATGAACGATAGCAGGTAATTAGGACATCATCTTCTTTTTCTAATTGTGCATCTTTTTCATTTTCAATTCGTTTAATTATTGGGCTTTCTCCATGACGCAGAATTATACCTTCTGTTTCATTTAAATCTTTGATATTCAAATTTCCTGCGATGTCGCCTAAGTCAAGTGGGAAAGATTTGCCGAATAATAATTCTGATATTTCATCAGCTAGGCTCTCGTTGTAATTAACATTCCCGAATACGTTAATATTAGAAGATGGTATATGAAGCGGTCTAAAAAATGTAAAACCTTGAATGTGGTCTTGGTGTATATGTGAAATTAGAACTGTTGCGTTAATAGGAGTTCTTTTTTCATTTTTCGTTGCAGAAGCAATGTATTTTGCAATAAGTTCGTTTCCGATATCGATTAATCCGGTACCGGCATCAAGAATTATCAAGTGCCCGTTTACATTTATTTCAACACAAGATGTATTTCCGCCATATTGCAAAAAGTCTTTGTTCGCAATAGGATAACTCCCTCTTACACCTCTAAATTTTACCTTAAATTCGCTCATAATTTTATCCTTCTTTAAAGTTTGTACAGAACCCATTTTTTAGTTTAGGCTTGCAAGTTTTTATGCAAATCAAATTATGGGAAGAGCTTTGTGCTCCTATTTTTTTATTGTAATTGTTGCATTTTGATCTTTTTCTTCACCTGTATAAACGGTTGTTCCGAATACAAGTATTTTAGCAAGTTTTTGAATATTTGTCAGCTTTGTTTCTTTATTTTCAATATTGAATACAACTTTGTTTCTGTAATTAGATACAGTTACCATTCTAAAAGCGTTAGGATAAGATACTAATGCGGGACAGCTAACGTATAGAATGTTATCTTTTTGCGTAATTTTAGCTCCATGATAGTGACCTTGGAATACTGCAATTGGATTTTTATATTTTGTTAAAATTTCTTCCATTTTGTCTGCATCAAGTAATCTGTGATTTGGACTGTTATATGGTTCAAGTACAGGTACATGCATAAAGATTAAAACAGTGTCTTTTTTTGAATTTGCAAGCTCATTGTCTAACCATTTTAATTGTTCTTCACCCATTCTCCCATTTGAAGTTAGGCGGTCTCTGATGATTGTGTCTAAAACAATTACTTTGTAGCCTTTTTGTGGAATGAATGAGTAATATGATTTCTCAAATTTATAATTTGTGTTGTATTTATTAACTAATTGCATATATACAGCAGGAGTTAAATATCCGCCATACATAGTATCATGGTTCCCAAAGGCAAAATACCATGGTGCATTTATTTTTTCTGTATGAGGTAAAAATGCACTTAATTCTTTTTCAAAAGGTTTGTCTATCAAATCACCTGTAAACATTACAAAAGATACATTAGGAGTTTCATTTATTTGTTCGATTGCGTCATCTAGCAGTTTTGGAGATTCTGCAATCATCTTGTAAGTTGTGTTGTTAGTGCCTGTATAGTAGTGAACGTCACTTACTTGGGCAAATTTTAGACTTGATGTGCTACTGTATGATTGAAGTCCAAATAGCATTGCTCCTGCTAGTAATATAGATATTGACCAATTTTTTATTCTAGTCATTGCTGTTTCCTTTGTTTTTACTCTTTTTCTGTATCTTCTTGTCATTATTTTTTATCCAACTTTGATTTGATTTCATTATACTTAGAAGTTAATTCTTTGTCGTCATCAGAGAGTATGATTGCTTTATCTGTGTTTAAAAGAGCTGAGGGGTAATTTCCCATTGCATAGTCACATAGACCAATGTATTTATATACTTCTGATGTTTGAACATTTTTTGATAATATATTTAATTTTTCTCGTGCTTGAGCATAGTTCCCTTTGTGATAAAGGATTTTTGCTTCTATTAATAGGTATGAGATATCTTCTTCTATATTTATTGCTTTTTTTATATCATTTTCTGCTTTATCAATATTATTGGTATTAAGATAAGCATTTGCTCTCAGTGCATAAGCTATGTCTGAATTTTTATTATATGTCAAATATTTGTTTAAAACATCTATTGCGTTTGGAAAATCTTTATTAGCAATATATGCTTGTGCTAGGCTTAAATAACTTTGTGTATAGTCAGGATTTAACGAAATAGCTTTTTGATAATTATAAATTGCATTTTTGTAATCATTGTTATTTAAGTAAGTTTCACCTAGTGAATATATTGACCAAAAGTCATTTGTTGTAAGATTTAAAGATGCTATTTCTTTATCAAAATCTCCTTGTAGTTTTGAAGTTTTTGAATTGTTTATATTTTTATTTTTTGATGTTAAATAAGATTTTGAGTTTGGATTTTTAATTCTTACTAAAGTATTTTTTAGATCTTTTGCTTCGTTATTGTTAGGTTCAAGTTGTAAAATTTTGTCGAGGTAAATAATTGCATCATTATATTGCCCATATGTACAATAATTTGTAGCTATATCAAGATAATCCTCCGTAATTTCACTAGAGGATACTGCTATGCAAGGGAATATTAAACATAACAGAAAGAATTTTTTCATAACAAAATTATATCATAATTTCATCTAAATGTATGAGAAATTAAAGTTAAAATATTTTTTGCCGTTATGCAGAATATCATGACTAAAAGTTTTTTTGTAAACCCATTTGAAAAGAAACCAGATAAAGACCCAATGACATCGACTTATGTAAAACCTGATGGAACTCAGGTTATTGAAAAAAAAGAGGAATTCGGTCTTACTGTATATGAAAAATGCCCAGATGGCGCTTTGATTTTTAGAAGTTATAACAAAAGTGGAAAGCTTATTTTGGATTTTGCTAGAAATTTAAATTTTGAAGTGGGGCATCGTTATGATGATTTGGGGAATATGGTTTATAAATATGATTCTGTATATGATGAGCATAATGTGCTTGCAATTAAAAATGAATATGATATTGAATACTATGATAATGGTAAAAAGAAATTAGAAGTTTTAACAAAATTCCCTGGTGAAATCACGGTATATATGCAATATGACGAATCAGGAAAACGAATTGAAAAAATTGAAGAACGAGGTACCGTAAAAACTTGGTTTGATGAAAATGACAAACCTATAAAAAGAGAAATTGATAGAGGTTCTGGCGGGGTTATCACTCAAGATTTGAGAAATCAATAAAAAAAGAGTATTATTAATAATACTCTTTTTTATTTCTATTTTATTTAATTAAGTTAAATATTCATAGCTCTTAAGATTTCATTCATATCTGATGATGTTTTCTTAACATCTGAATTTGAATATTTAATTGCATTATCAGGATCTTTTAGACCGTTACCTGTTAAGATACAAACAATTTTTGAACCTTCTTTTACTTGGTCTTTTACTTTAATTAAACCTGCAACAGATGCAGCGCTTGCAGGTTCTGCAAGTACACCCTCGCAAGATGCGATAAGTTTATATGCTTTTACGATTTCTTCATCTGTTACGCAATTTATCATACCGTTGCTTTCATCTCTTGCAGCTTCTGCAAATTTCCAACTTGCAGGGTTTCCAATACGGATTGCAGTTGCAAGGGTTTCAGGTTTGAATATTCTTTCTCCTTTTACAATCGCAGCAGCACCTTCTGCTTCAAAGCCCATCATTTTTGGTAAGTTAGAAACTTTTCCGGCTTTGTGCCATTCTTTGTAGCCTTTCCAGTATGCTGTGATATTACCGGCATTTCCAACAGGGATAAAATGGTAATCAGGAGCTTGCCCTAATGCGTTACAAATCTCAAATGCACCTGTTTTTTGACCTTCTATTCTGTATGGGTTTACAGAGTTTACAAGTGTAATTGGGTAGTTGTCAGAAATTTTTCTTACCATTTCAAGAGCTTCATCAAAGTTTCCTTGAATTGCAATAATTTCAGCTCCATACATCATTGCTTGAGATAATTTGCCAAGTGCAATGTAACCGTCAGGGATTAATACGAAAGTTCTCATTCCAGCTTTTGCACCGTAAGCTGCTGCTGATGCTGAGGTATTTCCCGTTGATGCACAGATAATTGCACCTGCACCTGCTTCTTTTGCTTTAGATACAGCCATTGTCATTCCGCGGTCTTTGAAACTTCCTGTTGGGTTGCAGCCTTCAAATTTTAAATAAATTTCAGCATCCAAACCTATTTTTTTAGCTAAATTTTCAGCTTTAATTAATGGAGTGTTTCCTTCGTTTAATGTGACAACAGGAGTTTTATCTGTTACCGGAAGGTATTCTCTGAATGTATTGATTAATCCTTGATAGTACATACTTTCCCTCTTTTCCTTTATAGAAATTTTAATATTTTATATTAATGTTTTTATCAGAACTATTTAAAAAGTCATTTAACTCTTTAGCTATATTTTCTGCTTTATATTTCTGGTGTGAGCTGGCAGAGAAAAATTTTTGTTTTTCTCCGTTTTTCGTTAATGCATAAATATGATATTTTAGTATTTCTTTTCTTTTGATTCGAGCTTGAGCTGAAGAACTTGCATTGAAATAATTCCAGAGTTTCATAATATCGATAGAACTTGAAACATAAAATTTGCTTATTGTATCTAAATTTACTCTTTTTTCTTTCATTGTGTATCTGAACAAGTTTTGTTCAACAATTTTACATCCAGAATATGATGAACATATCAAATTTGATGTTGAAATGTTATAACAACAAAATAAAATTACAATAATTGGAATGGTTATAAGAATTAACTTATTAGTAAAAGTTAGCTTTTGCTTATTTTCTGGCATATACCTTCTCCTGTGTTTTTATTACACTTGAACTCTTATTAAGCTTTTTACTATATTTCCATCTTGTTCAATTTGTTTGATTGCATTTTGCATATTTTTTTCTTTAACAAGTTCTGTAATAACCGTAATATCTGCAGTATTATCATCAGATACACAGCGTTGTACAATGCTTGCTAAGCTTATGTCATTGTTTGCACAAATTGTTCCGATTTTACCTATTACACCTTTATTATTTTTAGCATTAATTGAGATGTAATATTTGTTTGTTGTATCGGCAATGTTAATCATATTAGCATCCCCGTTGTGTTTGCATCTCATCATAGGTAAAATATAATCAGATTTTCCGATTTCTGCAGCTATTGCAAGAATATCCCCGACGACAGAACTTGCTGTCGGGAATTCTCCTGCCCCAGGACCTGAAAGAGTTATACTGCCTATCGGGTGACCGCTTAATGATACTGCATTTGTTACATAATCAATATGAGCAAGAGTTGATTTTTTTGACACAAGCATTGGATGTACTCTTACGTCAACATTTTCATTATCATCCATATGTGCAGATGCGATTAGTTTAATTTTATAGCCTAAATCGTTTGCAGCTTTCATATCTTCTGCACGAATTTTTGTAATTCCTTCTCTGTATACATTTTCAATTTTTATTCTCTTATTGAATGTAATTGAGGCAAGGGTTGCAATTTTGTACGCTGCATCAAAACCTTCAACATCGCCTGTTGGGTCAGCTTCAGCATAGCCTAATTCTTGAGCTTCTTTTAAAACATCAGAATATTGAGCTCCTTGCACGTCCATTTTAGTTAAAATGTAATTTGTTGTACCATTTACAATTGCTTCGATGTGGTTGATTTTGTTACCGGCAAGAATTGTCTTAATAGGCATAATAATTGGTATGCCACCAGCTATTGCAGCTTCGTATAAAATTACTCTGTTATATTCTTCAGCAATTTTAAATAATTCTTCTCCTCTTTTAGCAAGAAGTTCTTTATTGGCTGTGACTATATGTTTCCCGTTTTTAATAGCTGTTGCGATTAAATCAAATGCAGGTTCTAATCCGCCTACAAGTTCTGCAACAATATCAATTTCAGGGTCATTGACGATTTTATAAGCGTCGTCTGTTACAATTGATTCATCTAACCCTTTGATATTTCTTTTTTTGTTGATATTGCGAACTGCAATACTTTTTACTTCTACATTATCAAAAGACTGTAAAGTCTTAAAAACTCCGGAACCTACTGTTCCTAATCCTATAAGTCCAATTTTAATTTTCTTTTCCATATGAAGATTGTATCATAAATAAGAAAATTAATTGAAAATTTTATTTATTACTTTTAATAAAGATGTTTTTAATTTTAATTATTATTTCTGCAATCAATTTTGTGATAGAGAAATTATCTTCAGGCATTTCTGGTTCTTTGTCAAAAGTGAAGATATCACCTTCATCTTTTTTCATAAAGATACTTTCATCTAAGTATTTTCGTTCTTGTTTTTCTTCTTTTTCCCCTTGAGCCATATACCCGAGGTTACCTGCGCCGCCGTCATTTTGCATAGATGCTGCTGCTTTGATAACCGGTTTTGTGCTCAAAACATTTACATCGAATGACATTTTTTCACCATAACTTTACGATTTTTTATATATTCGTAAACCCCTTTTGTTTCCTTATATATATAAAGTATTTTTCATGAAGAAATGTTACAAAAAAGAGTGCTTTGTAACAAAAAATTTACAATATGTTATTCGCTGAATTTTAAAACACTTTGGCACTTAAAGCCTATTTCAAATAAATCTCTTTTTCTTATTGCAGAAGTAATATCAGGTCTAAATTCCGGGGTATTTGGAGTAAGTATAAATTCAACGATATTATTTTCTTCATCATAATTTAAGTGAATTTTTTTTATTAGATTAAGGTGCCCTCTATCTAATCCGTCTGAAATTTTTAGGATACCTGCAAGGCGTTTAACTATTTTTCTTTCTTTTTTTTCGAGAGTGTTATAAATTTCGTGGTCATTTTTATCAGGCAGACCGCCTCTATGATATCTGCAAATACAGCCTATAATTTTTTCTTCATTTTCATTAAATCCTGCTATTCCGTTTTCGATTACCATTTTCATACTGTGTTTGTTATGGCCTTTGGAATCTATATAATAGCCGATATCATGTAATAGTGCGGCTGCTTCAAGAAATTTGCGTTCTTTGTTGGACATTTCTCGAATTTTTTCATTTGCTTCATCAAAAATCATCATGGAAATTCTTCGCACTTCAATTGGGTGTGATGAGCTTTTTGAATATTTATTAAGCAGTTCTTGTGCAGATAATTTCATAATTTATATTAATTTTAGCAAAAAAATGGATTGCGTACAATATTTTTGATATTATAAATATGGTTATGGAAAATATAGATAATATAAAAAACACAGATTTTGATATCCCATCTGATGTTTTAGATGAAATTCAAAAAAATATTCAAAATATAATTGAGGGTTTTGATATTCCAGATGATAATAAGATGGAAGTTATCAAAAAAATTAATTTTATGTACACGCAAACAAAGCAAATGTCTTTTACGGATCCTTTGACAAGGTTATCTAATCGCAGACATTTTGAAACTAATCTCGAAAGAGAATATATGCGTGCAAAACGTTATAAGAGTGATTTAAGTATTGCAATTATAGATATTGATTTTTTCAAAAAATTTAATGATACATATGGTCATTCTTGTGGTGATTATGTTCTAAAAGAGGTTGCATATAAAATTTTGAATAATTTTAGGCAGACTGATTTTGTATTCAGATATGGCGGGGAAGAATTTGCTGTAATTTTGACTGAAACCGCAGGAGAAAATGCTCTTATCCCTCTTGAAAGGTTAAGAAAAACTATAGAGAGTTCAAAATTTTTGTACCATGGAGAGCAATTAAATGTTACTGTAAGTATTGGAGTAAGTTCAAGTACAGATTTTGAAAATCCTTGGGAAATGTTTGATGATGCTGATAGAGCATTATATGAGGCAAAAAACAGTGGACGCAATAGAGTTAGGTCTGCAGGATAATTGATGTTATTTAAAATTGAAGATAGGATAAAATTATGATTAAAAACATTTGTAAATTATTAATTATGGTCTTTTTATTAACTGGTATTGTATCAGCAGAAGAATATACAACAGTTCATGCCGAACATATTCTTGTGAAAACTGCTGCTGAAGCTCAGCAGATTAAAAAAGATATTGATAATGGCGGTAGTTTTGAATATTATGCAAGAGCTTATTCGCTTTGTCCATCTGGACGTAATGGCGGGGATTTAGGATATTTTGGTCGCGGGCAAATGGTGCCGGAGTTTGAAAAGGCAGCTTTTAATACTCCTGTTGGAGAAGTTTCAAACCCAGTTTACACACAGTTTGGCTGGCATTTGATTAAAGTCTTGGATAAAAATTAGAGATAAAAAAAGAAGCTTTATTTTAAAAGCTTCTTTTTTTATGTATTATCTAAAATTATTAGCCGCCTATTTTAATTGTTCATTTTGGCTTTGTTGTACTTCTTGTTTTTGAGCAGGTGTTTGTTGTTTTGTTTTTTCTAATTCTTTTTGTAATTTTTCTTGTTTTTTTATAAGTTTAGCCATTTTTTTCAATGCTTTCACTTCACCTTGAGGTTTGTTAAAAGGTTCAGGGTTGATTGTTAGCATTTTTTCCCAGCATCCAGGAACGTTTGATTTTTCTCCACAAACGCAATTTCTCCAAGTTTCACCTGTTTTTTTATCAACTAAAATTGTTATCATGTTGCTACCTGTAACAACATCATATCTGTTTTTTGTATTCATGTTTGCAATTTGTATCCACATTGTAGTAAGGATTAATACAGCAAGTGCAATTAAAATATTTTCTCTCATAAAATCCTCTTTTCTTGTTAGTAAATTTTTTCAAAATAATTATACATACAAAGTCTAGTATTAGCAAGTTGTATAATAATCCTTTAGTCCAATGAAAATTAAAAATAGAGAATCTAAAATTAAATATAAAGAAAGGATAAATTTATGGTCTTACTTGTTCGTTGGATATTATTCGCATTAGCTATTATTTTTGTCGCTTGGTTAGTTCCAGGTATTGAAGTTGAAAATTTTCAAAGTGCAATGCTTGTAACTGTCATTATTGCTCTTATAAATATTTTTATAAGACCTTTAATTGTATTTATTACGTTGCCAATAAATATTTTGACATTAGGAATATTTACTTTAGTTATTAATGCTTTGTTGTTAATGTTGGCTGGTTACCTTGCTCCTGGGGTTGATGTCGAGGGATTTTTAAGCGCATTTATAGGGTCGGTAGTTTTGGCTTTTTTAGGGTTAATTATTAATATGGTAACGATTGATAAAGCTGATTAAAAGTATTTTTTTATTTCTAATCCTAATAAAAAACTCCGATTTTTTCGGAGTTTTTTATGCTAAACTTTTTTTATGAAAGCTTTAATTTGTGAAAATGGAAAAATTCAAATGGTCGAAAGACCTATGCCTGTTATTAAGAATGCAAAAGATGCAATTATAAAAGTTACTTTATCTTCGATTTGCACGAGTGATTTACATATAATTCATGGTTTTGTGCCTTTGGCAAAAAATGGAGTTGTGCTCGGGCATGAATTTGTAGGAGAAGTTATAGAAGTTGGAAGTGATGTTAAAAATTTCGTAAAAGGCGATAGGGTATCTGTAAATTGTGAAACTTTTTGCGGAGAATGTGAATTTTGTAAAAAAGGTTTTGTGAATAATTGTATAAATGGCGGTTGGGAATTAGGTTGCAAAATTGATGGTTGCCAAGCGGAATATGTGAGGGTTCCTTTTGCGGATAACGGACTTACAAAATTACCAGATAATGTAAGTTATGAAAACGCATTATTTGTCGGAGATATTTTATCAAGCGGTTATTGGGGTGCTGAAATTTGTGAAATTAAACAGGGGGATACAGTTGCTGTCATTGGAGCAGGACCTGTCGGACTTTGTGCGATGCAGTGTGCAAAATTTATGGGTGCAGGTAAAGTAATCGGAATTGATATTGATGAAAAAAGACTTGAACTTTCTAAAAAATTAGGTTTTGCAGATTTCACAATTAATCCTAATAATTCAGATGTTGAAAAAACTATTAAAAGTATTACAAATTACGGTGCTGATTCCGTAATTGAAGCTGCAGGTGGTGAAAATACTTTTGAAATGGCTTATAAAATTGCAAGACCAAATGCTATTGTCGCTCTTGTTGCTATGTATGAAAAAAATCAAATTCTTCCCTTACCTGAAATGTACGGAAAAAATTTGATTTTTAAAACAGGTGGTGTCGATGCTGTCCATTGCAAGGACTTGGTCAGATATATTTCTGAGGGGAAAATATCTACAGATTTTTTAATTACTCATAGATTTGCGTTTGAAAACATAAAAAATGCTTATGAGCTTTTTGAGAAAAAATCTGATAATTGTTTAAAAATAGCAATTGAATATTAATTGTTATTTAAAGCGTGACCTAAGAATCTGCAAAGAATTTTATAACCGGCTTTTGTTGCTTTGCTTTCTTTTAAAGCGTTAAGCAGCATAAAATCATGAATTGTGTTGTTAATTCTTACGCAGGCTGTATCGACATTTGCTTCTATTAATTTTCTTGCAAGAGCTTCTCCTTCATCTCTTAGAACATCATTTTCTGCAGTAATGATAAGAGTTGGAGGAAGGTCTTCCAAATCTTGTAATTCTGCTTTTAATGGAGATATAAACATATCATTTTCTTTAATTTCTTTTTTAGGTTTGTAGCAATCAAAGAAGTATTCCATAGATTTTTTAGTAAGCCATGGCCCGTCTTTGAATTCTTTGTAAGATTCTGTATTCATTTCTGTATCAGCTACAGGATAAATTAGTGCTTGAAATAATAGTTTTGGACCATTTTCAAATTTCGCTTTTATAGCTGCTGCAATCGCTAAATTCCCGCCTGCACTATCACCTGCTATTGCAATTTTATTTATGTCAATGTTGTTATCGCTTCCATATTCTGCAAAGTATTTTATTGTTGCATATATTTGGTTCAGTGCATCGGGATATTTGAATTCAGGAGAACGAGGGTAGTTTACAAATGCTACGGCTGATTTTGTATAGTTCGCAATTTTTTTGATAGTCAAATCATATACATCAGCGTCACCCATTACCCAGCCGCCGCCATGGCAATAGATTATTACAGGTAATTTTTCGTTTAAACAGTCTTCAGGTCTTACTATTCTTACATTAATATCACCTGCAGATGGACTGAATATTGTTATATCTTCTGTATGAGCATTAATTTGAGCATAGAATTCTTTTTGTAATTCACTTAAAAATTCTCTTGCTTCATCAGGGGTAATCTCATTTAATGGTTTTGAATTTTTTGATTCAATGTAATCAATAAATTTTTGTACTGTTTTGTCAAGATTTGGTTTTGTCATAGTACCTCCTTTTAACAGATTTTTTTCTGAATAGATATTTCTGTCATCACCGTTTTGTAATATCTTTTTTTTATTTAATTAATTGCCTAATCAGCTAATAGCTTTTTTTTATGGAGTATTTGATTATTGTTTTGTGATGAAAAAATTGTTTATTATATTTTTATTAATGATTGTTGGAATATCTGCTCAAGCTCAAGATTGTGCTTGTGATGAGCAAGTTTTGGGTAGAGAACATATGTTCTGTGAAAAAGGGGCATTAAGTAATAATGTTACGATTACTAATTTGAGAAATATAATTTGTAAGGGAAATACTTTTAAGGTTGCATTTGATTGTAAATTTTGGTCTGAATGTGCAAAAGCAGGTGATAGAGTTAATTTTTCTGTCCCGGGTGCGATATATACTCAGGAAGGAACTTTGCTAATCCCTGCAGGTTCAAAAGTTGTAGGGACAGTAATTAGAATAGAAAAGCAAAGAATTCCGAATAAAAATGCCCGTGTTTATTTGAACTTTGAATGTTTGTTATTACCTGACGGCAGTGCAATTCAAATGTCTGCAAAACCTTTGACAAAAGATTCTTCTCTAAAAGAAGGACCTTGGCATACAGCAGGAAAATTAACAGCTTACACTCTCGGTTTAGGTATAGTTGGTGCTGGTGCCGGTACCGGTTTTGCATTTATTCCAAATCCTGCAAAATTGGGCGTAGGTTATGCAATAGGTATTCCAGTCGGTACAACTGTTGGTTTGATTACGGGGTTAGTTACTCCGGGTCTTAAATACCACGCAAAAGCAGGTGAAGAAATTACAATAATTTTATGTGATGATTTGGCGATAAAAAAACAATGTGAGTAAATTGTCAGTTTGATGTCAGTAAATGCGTTGAGCTGACAATTTAATTTTATGTAGAGGATTATAAAAAAATTTAATTAAAAATTTTTATTGAAGAAATAAAATCTTAGTGCTAATATAAATTTGCAATAGCGGCATCGTCTAGAGGTTAGGATAGCAGATTCTCATTCTGTTGACACGGGTTCAATTCCCGTTGCCGCCGATTATAAGAGAATTTAGGAATTTTATGTTTGTTTTCTTTGCTTTTTTGATTATATTTTGTGAAATTTTTTATATCAGATACAATAAAAAATTTATTTATAATTATATAAGATTAAATTATCCGATGGAAAAAGTAATATTAAATATTCATTCTCATCCTCTAATTTATGTTTTTCCTATTATTTTAATACTAATAACTTATTATTTTTATCAGATTTATTCATTATTAAATTTTATTTTTGTATTTGTTATAGGATTGTTAATTTTATTGCTTTGGCTTTTTAGTGTAATTGTACTTTCTATAAATTATTGCTTGACGGATGAAAGAGTTATTAAATTATCTTCAATAAAAATATTAAAAAATATATTTTCAGAATTTAATATTCAATATAAAAATATAACTAATTTACGATTATACAAATACGGTTATAGCACAGAAATATTAATTGATGATGATAAAAAACGTTATAGATTAGCAGGAATTAGTAATATTAACAAAGTTTATGATGTTATAAAAAATCAAATAAAATAGGTCGATTTTTTATGTTCGACCTATTTGTTCCTATGTTTAATTTCCAAAAAATTTTATATTTTAATTAAGAAAAATTTGCTGTCTTTAAGGGCTAATACTTTGTGTTCTTTGTCTTTTTTAAACATTAAAATTTCACCTTTATCAAGTTTAAATTTTTCAGCATCAAAATGTAATTCGATTTCTCCATCTATTACATATACAGCTGCATCAGATTCTGAAGTGTGAGTGTCTATGATTTCATCTTTTTTTAGACCTATGATTGTTAAACTACTATTATCTTTTTCTAGTAATCTTTTGTGTTCAAATTTTTCGTGATCGATATCAATAATATCTTTTGCTTTTAGTACGTTATAAAACATAATCCCTCCTTTTTATACAATTTATCTTTTAAAAGGAAGGATTACATTCTATATTAAGGCTATTGTGGTCAATAATTTTAATTAGCCTTTTGTCTTATAATTAGTACAAGCGGGATTATGACAAATGCTGCAAGCCCAAAATATCTGAAAGTTTCGACATATCCCCAAAGGCTTGATTGTTGCAAAAGCTGATTATAAATTTGCATACCTGCCATATGAGTAGCGGTTGCTAAATCAGTATTAGCGGCGAAACTTGCAGCTAATGAATTTATTTTTGCTGTATATGCATCGCTTGAGAAATTTAGATGTCCTACCATCATCATTTGATGCACTTGAGAAAATCTTGAAATCATTGTTGTAGCGACAGAAGTGCCAATTGCAGCCCCTGTGTTTTTCAAAAGATTTTGCACCCCTGCAGCATTTGTCTGCTGTTCATTTGTCAATGTACTGCAAGACAAATTCATCATTGGCACCATTGCCATAATCATACCAAGTCCAAATACCATATTAGGTAGTGCAATATCTACAAGTGCTATGTTTGTATTTATTTCTCCAAACATTAATCCGCCTATGCCAAGAATAATTAGCCCTGTAATAATTAATGGTTTTGTCCCTATTTTAGGGGTTAGAACACCGCATACTACTGTTGCAATAAGACAACCTGCACCTCTTGGGACCATTGATAAACCGCTTAAGAATGATGTGTAACCCATTAATTGCTGTAACATTGATGGTAGTATTGCTGCAGATGCCATCATTACACCCATTAATACCATTAAAACTATTGTCCCGAAAAAGAAGTTCCCGTCTTTCAAAATGGATAAATCAATTAATGGTTTTTTCTTTTTAACTTGTATAGTGAAAAATGCAACCATTGCCATCATTGAAATTGCAAATGTTTTGCAAATCCATGCTGCTCCAAACCAGTCCGCATCATTCCCTTTATCAAGTACGATTTGTAAAGTCAAAAGCCATACACATAAAAAGAAAAATCCCGAATAATCCATTGTGACATTCTTTTGTTTTTTGGCATATTCCGGATCAAATACTAATTTTTTGATTAAATGGAATGCAATAATTCCAAAAGGAACATTTATAAAATAAATGAAAGGCCAAGACCAAGTTTCAGTAAGCCAACCGCCAAGTGCGGGGCCCATAATCGGAGCCATAACAACACCAAGTCCAAATACTGCCATTGCTGCAGCTCTTTTTTCCTTTGGAAATATTTCAAAAATGATAGCTTGCGATATCGGCATTATCCCACCACCGCCTATACCTTGCAGAATTCTTGCAAATAAAATCATTGTCATTGATGTAGATAATCCGCAAAGAACTGAAGCAACAGTGAAAATTGTGACACTAATCAAAAAGTAAGTTTTTCTCCCAAACAGTTTTGAGAAAAAATCAACTGCCGGAATTATAACACCGCTTGCGACTAAGTAACTTGTAATAATCCAAGTGGATTCGTTATGACTTATTGAAAAACTTCCAGCCATGTATGGCAAGGCAACGTTTGAAATAGTTTCGTCTAATGCAAACATAAATACTGAAAGCATTACAGGGATCATAACAATCCAAGGATTAATATTTTTGTTTTGGTTTAATGTATTTTCCATAATGTCCTCAATAAAATAGGGGGTAGAATTTTCTACCCCTTGTCTCTAAAATTAAGTTTACATAACAAATAAATAATTGTCAATTAAAATATAATCTATAATATAGAACATTTCTTAACAAAACTATACTTGACAAAATTTTAGTAAAATCAGATAATAGCTTCTTATAGAAGTTGGAGGTTATATGTTAAAGAAATTTTTTATAATGTTAGTTTGTATTCTTGTTACTTCTTCTTTTACGATAGCAAGTGCACATGATAATTTCACTTGGTTTGGACCAAGACGTAATAATACTGAAATAATGTTTAAAACATCTGATTCTCATGATAGATGTGATGATCATGATTGTCATAAACATAAGCATAAACACAAACATTGCAAAAAAGGTCCTAATTATCATAAATGGTGGAAGAAACATTAGTTTGAATTTATATTTATTTAACAAATAAAAAAGCGGGTTTAAAAAACCGCTTACTTTTAATTAATTTACCATAGAATTGTCGAGTTCAGAACTTGGTTATTAGAAAATGTGGCATAAAATATTAATTTTTTATTAAAATTTCTAATTTATAAGTGGCTCTAATTTAATATATAAAGGGAGGAGATAATATGTATATTGAAACCAATAAAGATATAATTGATTTAGGAAATTATTTTTGTAAAAAATCGGAGGAATTTACTAAAGTTTACAAAGGAGATATCTCAGCAAGGGATAAAGTGATTATTACCTTAACAGGAATCTTAAATGGCAGTGTATATATCAGTAATAATGCAGTTTTTAATTTACAAGGAATTTTAACAGGAAATTTATATATAAATAATGCAGAAGCTAACATACATGGAACTTTAAATGGGAATATTCATAATAGCCAAGGGCATGTATATGTAGCTGGAACAGTACACGGTAAAATCATCTCTGATGCTAAAATAGAAATTTCACCAAATGCTAAAATTGACAATTAGAATGGGAGACAATTGATTTGACTAAAAATATTAAAATTCCCATGACTTTTCAATCTGATGAAAAAGGATATTTGGATAGACAATGTCCAAATAGAAATTGTGAATTTGTATTTAAAATCAATATGGAGGATTGGAAGGAGAAAATGCATGGAGATGTGCATTGCCCTATGTGTGGATACATTGCTTCAAATGACCAATGGTACACCGATGAACAAATAGCTGTTATCCGTAAAAATGCCAGAAACTATGCTGTGAGTATGGTTCAGTCAATGTTAAGCAAGTCGTTTAGCAGACTAGCAAATAGTACAAGAAATAATAAATATATAAAAATTGTTTATAAACCAAGCAAAAAAATTAGTATAAGAAATAATCCTATAGGTCAAAGGGAAGAATGGAACTTAGATATAACATGCGAGCAATGTGGAACCAGGTATAGCGTTATCGGTAGTGCTTACTTTTGTCCTTGTTGCGGTTACAACTCTGTAGAACAAGTTTTTAACGACTCAATTTCTAGAATAGAAAAAATGATAGAAGCACAAGATTTTATGTATGAAAAATTAGCTGATGAATATGGAGTGGATGAAGCAAATAAAATGTGTCGTTCAATGCTAGAAGGGACTTTAGGGGATATTATTTCAGCTTTTCAAAAATTTGCGAAAGAAAATCTTGTTCATAAATCAGAGCTTGACATTAGCAAAATTAAAGTAAATGACTTTCAGATAATATCGAAAGGGAATGATTTATATGATAAACATTTACGCAAAGCATATAGTACATGTTTATCAGAAGATGAACTGACTTTTATGAATATTTTATTTCAACGTCGACATATACTTGAACATAATGATGGTATTGTTGATGAAAAATACATTGAAAAATCTAATGATTTATCGTATGCCATTGGACAAAGAATAATTGTAAAAAAAGAAGATATTATTTGTTTGGTTGAAATTATTAAAAAACTTACAAATTTTTTTAGAGAATAGGAAAAATTTATTAATTGAAATGTCTTTTCATTTTTGTCTTTCTATTTAGTATAGAGTTTTCATCTTTCTCTTTTACAAAATCGATATAATCAATTATAGTTTCGACTTTGTCATCAGGCACATTGTATGATAAAAGTGCACTAATAAGTTTTTGTTTTGGGGATTGCTCTTCTGAACTTTTGTCAGTGTCTTCTTCATTATTAGCAGTAATTGAGTATAAAGCACATACAGTATTTATAGGGAATTCAAGTGCATCAGCAATTGCGTATAAAGTTTTCATTGAAGGATATTTTATTTTTCCTTTTTCTAGTTGATTTAGAACTGCGGCACTCATATTGTATTTAGCTGCAAATTCTCGCATGGTCAAGCCGAGTTCAATACGCCGAGCTTTAAGTAATACCCCAGGATTATTTTCTTCTTTCATATCGTTTTTCCTTACTTTGACATACTAACAGAAAAGGCTTTACTTGTCAATAACAATAAACTGTGTTTTTGTTCCGAATTAAAAACTTTAACCGAATTTGTTTTTTGTAGTTGACAAAGAGTTTGATAAGGTGTATTATTGTTTTGTATTTGACAATAAACAGTGTTTGTAATTAAAAACAATGAAGCAAAAACAGCTAAACAATTTTATAGAGATTACAAAGAAAGAATTTCAGCAATATCAGCCTGAACCGATTACAGATACACAGGCTGTTGAAATCCAGAATAATCTCTTTGGTGTTGTGGAGCTTCTGCTTCAATGGAGTACATAGTAAATAAATCTGATGAAAGACCACACTAGTCTATATAATAGATGCACTCTACTACATCTACATACAGTTTGACTGATACACCCATAAAAACACAATGGATTATATTCTCAGATAAGAAAGGACAACAGAAGATGATACCTCTAATAAAAGAAGATAAGAGTACTGTAAAACAGCTATCATACTGTGTAAGTATTGAACGCTTGGAGACACTTATAACAAATTACTGTAACGAGAATACTATTGATAGTGAAGCGTTAGTGGAAGCATTACATAACAGTATTGAGAACATGTATAATGATAAGTACCTGAATACTCTTATAGTCAATGAGAGACTATTAAATATACTTGAAAACAATCTGAATGAGATTGCTAAAGGATTAAAGTATAAGGTAACAGATGAAGAACAGCATGAGAACTTTTACTGGTTTTTACTGAAACATATATTAAGAGAAGTAGAGAGGTTTAAGCTCAACCAAGCACAAGAAACTGCCTGGAAACTGCTTAAGGTTAGACCCTATAAACATATAGAAGGCAAGTATGAAATTGATGATGATAAGTCTATAGATGCACCCAGTAATATACTATTTAACTTTAATACGGACGCTTATCTAAGGCAGAATCCTGAAGAAACATTTGTTGAAGCCATGTGTTATTGTTATGCTATTGCTCATTTTATCTTGTTAAATATCGTATTCAGCAGTATAGAAACAATATTAAGAGAAAATGACATAATTGAATTTATACAGAATTTTTTCTTGAGTGTAGGATTACCAATGACTGAGCTGGGTATTGAATGCAATTACACTTTAAATGGATTTTATTTCAGTGAATTGTATGCAGAGTTATCACAGCTAACAACAGACAAAAAGAACCTGTTGATAACAACTAATGTAAATACTCCTAGTATAACCTTTACTTACCGTAATGACAGTGCAAACTTTAATATTCCTGATTTTTACTATGATGAAGTTGTAACATCTATCAAAAGAGAGTACCAGAAGAGAACTGACAACAATGGTAAACACCCTATTTCTTTTAAAATATATGGCAGCGGTCGGAATATGACAATATATCTGTCTGTGTACGGAGTCGGTAACTTAATGAACCTTATCCCTGAAGGTTTCACTGAATATGCTCATACACTTCTTTATGCTGAACATGAATTATTTACCATTGCTGCAAAATGCTTCTTCAAAATAATCCGACATACTGAAGAATCCAAGACGGAGTTTAGGTCGATAGAGCCTGACTATACAACAAGAGTGATTGCTTTCCTTATGGGTAAAACTAATAGTATACAGAAAAGTATTATTATAAGCGAGTTATACAACCTTGATGATGCTGAAATATCTGAAATACTTAATAATAATTTTAATAAAAATGGCACTAAACAAAAGGCTGAAATCAGAGCATTAATCACTGATACAAGAAATTATGTAAAGGAACATCCTGCAAAATCGAGATTATTAACCTTGTATAAATACTGGGATTGGGTAGATTCAGTGAGTGTCTCAGAAGGTGAAGTATTATGATTAATAAACCTGTTGTTACGGCAAAATCTCTGCTTTGTACAAAGGTGGATAAATTACGCTTTTGTTGTGAGAGGTTAAGCATAGACCTTCAAACACTTGAAGATATTGAAGCCTCGGCAAAGGAACAATTTTATGGAGCTTTAAAGTTTACCAAAGGAAAATTTTCATTTATAGAGATAACCCCGACTAGACTAAAAAGAGGTAATGAACAGCAACATAATCTTCAAAGACCATGTCAATTGCTATTTAGCGAGGCATTGAACAATATATTCTTAACTGAACAAAACCGTTTCTGGTGCACAAATATTCATATCGCCATTGATGTTGTTATGCCAAGACCTGTTCAAAATTATATAAAATTTTTAAACGGTTTAAAATACAGGTCCCTAGTACCCAATACCCATTTTACAAGCTCTAATAATAAAAGTTTATACCTTGCTCCTGCCAAAATTAAGAAGAGTGATAAAAACTACACAGAAAGACACTTAATAAAGTTCTATGATAAAAAGCAGGAGTATATTGACAAACATAACACATCTGTTGTTCATCTAAATGAGCCACTGAGTGAGGATGAAATTAATATACTGGGTGAAGCCTATAACAGAAATGAGCATACTTTTGACCTTGGTAGAATAAATTTTATACGGATTGAGGTTGAATTAAAAGGCACAAATGCTTTAAAAAATCTGGTAACCCACTTTGGAAGCATAAGAGTTAATAATAGAGTTACATACGACAGGATTGTACGTGCCGTCAATTGGCAGGCATTTAATCGCATAATTGAAAATTATCTGATTGAGCACTTGAATAAGTACATATTTAGTCAGTTTACTGAAAATGTAACAGAGAATACTTCTGATTCTTATACAAAATTTGCTGCTGAATTTCTGACAAACTCAGGCAATATATATAAGTACAAAAATACTTTCAAAGAATTTTTACATATAGACAAGAATCTGGAGAGAAATTTTAGTAACCTTGTAACTAAAAGCAAACAATACGTAAGTCAAAATGCTTTGTTTAATGAGTTGAAAGAGGCAATAGAATCCAGTCTTGAGTTCAATAACACATTATCTGTTGAACCCAATACAAAACCGGTTCAGGATAATTTGTTGCAGTATAACAGCGTTACAGGCATGGTAAAAGAGTCATGGCCAAGCTTTTTTATTCTGTTAAATAACGCTGTAAGTCTTTGCAAAGCATACTGTAACAGCCTGAAGCAGATTCTGCTGATATACCCTGTACCAATCTGGGATGACAGTTGATACTCAGACCTCAATAATAGAGGTCGCTTGTATAAAGAATTTTAATTCTTTACATTCTTTTTTGCACCGGCAGTTGGAGTATGGTGCAGAAAGGAAGAGTTGGAATGAAAAATTTAGTAGAACCTATTAAAAACAAAAAGGATATTGAGGCAGTAGAAAAGTTTCTGGAGTTACACAGCAAACGTAATCGGCTTATCTTTGCTTTTGGAATTAATACGGGGTTACGTGTGTCGGATATTCTGGGGTTAAACGTTGAAGATGTGAAAGACAAAAATTATGTTGAAATCAGAGAGAAAAAGACAGGTAAGTATAAGAGATTTCCGTTAAATTCAAAATTAAAGGCTTTGATTAAAGATTACCTGAAAGAACGGGAAAATTTGTATGCTATAGGAGATGAAACTCCGTTGTTTGTCGGAAAGAAACATCACAGGCTGCACAGGTCGCAGGTGTACAGATTCTTGAATGAAGCGTGCGAACAACTGGGGATTTCCGCTAATATAGGAACGCATTCGATGAGAAAGAGCTTTGGCTACCATTTTTATAAAAAGTACAATGACGTTGCTCTGTTACAAAAAATTTTGAACCATTCATCTCCGGCAATTACTTTAAGATATATCGGTATTGCTCAGGATGAGATAGATAACTCATACTATAACTTTGAACTCTAATGCACCAAAAATATATGCACCCAAATATTTATCTCGGACTATACCTTTGGAAAATATTTAAAAATCATTAATTTTATTTAACAGCCATATTATTTAACATTAATTTTATGCACCATTGACATAATTGTCTTTTCAAACTACTATTAAACTGTGGTAGTATATGCACTCGTTTAAATATTTGGGTGCATAAAATTAAGGAATTTTATGGCACCGGTATTGGGAAAAGAAGTTCAGGTCAAAAGTGCGGAAAGGGTAAGAAATCACGGTGAAGTTTTAACTGCAAAGCGAGAAGTTGAAGCTATGCTTGACCTTGTCAAGAACGAGTCCGAAAGAATCGACAGTCGGTTTTTAGAGCCTGCCTGCGGAACTGGGAATTTCCTAACTGCGATACTGGAAAGGAAACTTAAAACTGTTGCAGACAGGTATAGGACAAAAGAAGCTGACTTTGAAATTCAAATGCTTTCCGCACTCGGGAGCATTTATGGCATTGACCTGTTAGAGGATAATGTCAAGGAATCACAGGAGCGGATGTTTGAGATTGCCTGTGATTGTTATAAAAAATCGTTAAAAAAACTTCCTGATGCCACTTTTCAAAACATAATGAAATTTGTTCTCTCTAAAAATATTTTGCAGGGAGACAGTCTTAACGGAATAGATAAAATTATTTTTACCCAGTGGACACTTATAGGGTATCAGATTAAACGTGAAGAGTATTCTTTTGCACAGATGAATCAGCAGGCAGAGATTATGAATACTCCGCTTTTTGCTGCTTTGCAAAATGAAAAGGGAGAGGATGTATTTATTCCACAGCCTGTAAAAACTTATCCGGCAGTGTTCTACAGAAATTTACCGGAGGGCTGCTGATGAGTTTTCTGCAAGAGTTACATAAGCCTGATATTTTGGATTGTATTTCTCATTTATCTTCTGACGAAGTTTTTACACCGCCGAGAGTGGTTAATGAAATGCTTGATACTCTTCCGCAGGAGTTATTCAAAAGCCCTAATACAAAGTTTTTAGACCCTTGCAGTAAATCGGGTGTATTCTTGAGAGAAATTGCAAAGAGGTTAATTGAAGGTCTTGCTGATAAAATTCCTGATTTAGAAAAAAGATTAGACCACATATTTAAAAATCAGCTTTTCGGATTGGCTATAACAGAATTGACAGCATTACTTTCAAGGCGGTCGGTTTACTGTTCAAAAGATGCAAGCGGAGAATATTCCGTTGTACATTTTGACAATCCGGAAGGGAATATTGAATATAAAAAAACTTACCACTTGTGGTTAAAAGATAAGTGTATGATGTGCGGAGCTTCTAAATCCGAGTATGACAGAGGGGAGGAGCTTGAAACGCACGCTTACTCCTTTATTCATACGGATGAACAAAGAAACTCCGCCTTGTTTAAGAGGTTAAAGGAGATGAAATTTGATGTCATAATCGGCAATCCGCCGTATCAACTTGGAGTAGGAAATGAAGGAGGAAATAGTTCAAAGGCAAAAGCAATCTATCACCTTTTTGTATCTCAAGCTATAAAACTTAATCCCAAGTATATTACAATGATTATTCCCAGTCGTTGGATGACAAGAAGTGTAGAAGGAATTCCTGATACTTGGATAGATGCAATGCTAAACAGTAATAAATTTGAAGTTATACATGATTATTTGAATGCAAGTGATTGTTTCCCGGGAGTAGATATAAAAGGGGGTGTTTGTTACTTTTTGTATAATAAAGATTATAATGATATTTGTAATTATTATCTTCATGATACAAACTCACAAGTTTTTCTTAATAAATCCTATTTAAATAATAAAAATATCGGTATAGTAATTAGAGATATAAATGCTCTGTCAATTATAGATAAAATAGAAACCATAGAAAAGGGCTATACTTCAGATGACAACAAAAATTTTTCTGGATTAGTTAGTCCCAAAGATTTTTATACAAACAAATTAACTCTTACATCAAGCTGGCAAGAATACTCATTAAGTCCAGATACAGAACATACAATTAAGTATTATTTAAATAAAAATATTCATAAAAATAATTTTGCATGGATTTCACCAGCTGACATATCAAAAAATTCTAATACAAAAGACTTGCATAGAGTATATATACCAGCTGCAGCTGGTTCAGGTACAGATAGTCAAGTTCTTGGTACACCTTTTTATGGAGAACCGAATAGTGTTTGTTCTCAAACGTATTTAGTAATCGGCTATAATCCAGACTTGCATAATTTTACAAAAGAACAATGTGAAAATATTATCAGTTACATAAAAACAAAATTTTTTCGCTATCTGGTTAGTATCAAAAAAAAGACTCAAAATGGACCTCGTGGAGTTTATCAATTTGTTCCTCTTCAAGACTTCAACGAAGAATGGACGGATGAAAAACTTTATAAAAAGTACGGGCTAACGCAGGAAGAAATTGATTTTATTGAGTCTATGATTAGACCAATGGAGTAATAAAATACGACACCCTGAATTTAGTTCAGGGTCTATTATTTACAAAGATTCTGAAACAAGTTCAGAATGACAACAAAATATAAGGAAAATTTATGGCAGACATTCTTAACAGCAACAAAATTCCTCGAATATACGCATACACCGAACCGCAGTTTAAAAATACTCCTTGGAAAAACAGACGCAGAGGCAGCGGCTTAATTAAAGTCGGGTTCACAACAAAATCCGCCGCTCACGAAAGAGTATCTGAACAGTTCGGAACAAACAAACCCATTGACAATCCTTATGAAATTCTGCTGGACGAAGTTGCCATAAGAAATGACGGAACATATTTTACTGATTTTGATGTCCATAAAGTCCTTGAAAAAGCGGGATATTACAGATTCCCTAACTCTGAATGGTTTGAATGTACATTAGATGAAGTTAAAGAAGCTATTTTTGCAGTTAAGAACCATAAAACAGATATAACCAAACGTATTGCCACTTTTAAAATGCGTCCTGAGCAGGAACGTGCAGTTAAGATTACAAGCGAATATTTCCGAAAATACCCTTACGAAAAAGAAGGCAAAACTCCGCACTTTTTGTGGAATGCTAAAATGCGTTTTGGTAAAACTTTTACTTCATACCAGTTAGCTAAAGAAATGGGCTGGAAAAGAGTTTTAGTTCTTACTTTTAAACCCGCTGTTCAAAACTCTTGGGAAGAAGATTTGAAATCCCATGTAGATTTTAAGGACTGGCAGTTTGTATCAAGAGACGGCTTACAATATAAGGATATTAATCGACATAAACCTTTTGTATGGTTTGCAAGTTTTCAAGATGTACTAGGCAAAACCGAAGCTGGCGGTATTAAACCGAGAAATGAAGTTATTCACCAAATTCCTTGGGATTGTATAATTTTAGATGAATATCATTTTGGTGCTTGGAGAGAGTCGGCAAAAGATTTATATGACGCTGAAGACAAAAAAGAACAGGCAAAACAAGACGGCGAAGGTTTAGACTATTACAGTGAAGAACAAATGCCTTTGACAACAGATGCGTATTTATATCTTTCAGGGACACCGTTCAGAGCCTTAAATAACGGAGAATTTTTAGAAGACCAGATTTTCAACTGGACATATACAGATGAACAACGTGAAAAAAAACTCTGGAATGAACAAGACGAAATCAATCCTTATGCTGAGCTTCCTAAAATGGTTATGATGACATATAAAATGCCTGATGAGATTAAGCAGATTGCGCTGAATGGAGAATTTGACGAGTTTAGTTTGAATGAGTTTTTCTCTGCCTCTGACGCAAACGGAGATTGCAAATTCAAATATGAAAGGGAAGTTGTAAACTGGTTGAATTTAATCAGAGGGCAGTATAAACCAACAGCAATAGATGAACTTAAGGTCGGGAAAAAACCTCCAATGCCATATTCGGATATAAGACTTTTAAATGCCTTAAACCATACATTCTGGTTTTTGCCGTCTGTTGCAAGCTGCAAAGCTATGGGCGACCTTCTCAAAAATCATCCGTTTTATAAGGAATACAAAATTATTGTTTGTGCCGGAGCCGAAGCCGGAATGGGAGTTGATGCATTAAAACCTGTAAGAGAAGCAATTAAGGATGGTTTTTCGACAAAAACAATAACATTATCCTGCGGAAAACTTACAACAGGTGTAACAGTGCCGGAATGGGGCGGAATATTTATGCTAAGGGATACATCAAGCCCTGAAACATACTTCCAATCAGCCTTCAGAGTTCAATCTCCGTGGACAGTCAAAAATCCCGACGGACTAAACCCTAACGAAAAGGCAATCATAAAAGAAACCTGTTATGTATTTGATTTTGCACCTGACAGAGCATTGAAACAGATTGCTGATTATAGTGCCAGATTGAACTTTAACACAAAAGAAACCCCCGAACAAAAGGTAGAAGAATTTATAAGTTTCTTGCCCGTACTCTGCTATGACGGTTCTCACATGGATATAATAAACGCTAATGAGCTTCTTGACCTCGTTGTTGCCGGAACAGGTTCTTCAATGCTTGCACGAAGATGGGAAAGTGCATTACTTGTTAATGTTGATAATCCGACTTTAACAAAATTATTGGAAAATGAAAAAGCAATGGAAGCTTTATCACGCATTGAAGGATTTAGAAATCTGAACAAAGAATTGGCAACACTTGTAAACAAATCAGAAGCTCTTAAAAAAGCCAAGCAAGAGAAAAAAGAATCACTTTCTAAACAGGAAAAGAAAGAACTTACTGAGCAGGAAAAAGAGATTAAATCAAAGCGTAAGGAAATTCAGGAAAAACTTCTTAAATTTGCAACCAGAATCCCTGTATTTATGTACCTTACAGACTACAGAGAACAAACACTTATGGATGTTATCAAACAACTTGAACCCGAGTTGTTTAAAAAAGTTACTGGTTTGACTATCCCTGATTTTGAACTTCTTGTAAGTATCGGAATTTTTAACGAACAAATAATGAACTCTGCTGTATTTGCTTTCAAACGCTATGAGGACACAAGTTTATCATACACTGGCATAAGCAAGCATAAAGAACTTGTTGTAGGCGGCTGGAATACAAAAATGGAAAAAGAAGAATACGTAAATATGGAATAAGTCCAAATCTGACGCATGAATATTCTAAAATAAAGTATCAGCTAGAAAGGATTTAATAATGGAACTATTAATCGGACTAATATTATTGTATTTTGCGGCATTCAGCGATGATTAAAAGAAACTTTATTATTCAGAAAGGATTGAATTTTGAATTATAAAAAATATTTCTTAGTAATAACTTTAATTATTTGCTTGGGTTTGCCTGTATCAGCAAGCCCATACACTGATTATTGCGAAAAAGTTGTCAATCAAATGATAGAAGTGCTGGGATTTTCAGATGATTATTTACTAAACTATCCTGTCAGAGTAGATGTTGAAATTATGCCTGACGGCTCTGTCAAAAATGTGTATATAAGAGATTACATGGGACGTCGGCAGGTAAAATGGGAAAATAAAATCCTTGATACAACATTTCCTTCTCACAATCTTATGAAAGGTATAGGCGGAGGTCCGGCTGTTTCGGTTGTAGAACGTCTTATTAAAAAATCAGAATTAAAAAGAATGGAGCAGGAAAAGTTTTTGTTTAACTTGCGTTCAGCCCTGATGGACGGTTTTTCATACCACGCAAAGAATCAAAACTTAAAAGCAAAAGTAAGATACACTGTAGATAAAATGGGACGGTTAAGAAACTATGAATTAGTTGAAAGTTCAGGTAATACTTCCTTTGACAATGCTGTATTAAAATTTCTGGATAACAGGCAGAATTATACAGTAATGTATCTCCCGACTTTGCAAACTGAAACCTATACTGATACCGTAACGTTTAGAAGTAAATAGATATATTCTATGAAAAGTGTACTTTCCGTGGACTGTTTTCTGCTCGCTTAAATCATTAATTTTTCGTAAGGTATTTTCTGCAAAGAAGGTACATGAAACGCACTTAACTTTTTATAGACTCTGCGTATTTGTAAAATGTACTCTTTGCAATATTGCACATGGACATAACGTCTTTTACTTTAATCAATCCATTTTTATAAAGTTCATAAGCTCTAATAAAATCTTTAGGAATTTCAGATTTAGGTCTGCCAAACTTTACCCCTCTTTGTTTAGCGGATGCAATACCTTCTGATTGTCTTGTTTTAATATTCATTCTCTCTCGTTCTGCCACATAACCAAGCAATTTAAGAATAATATCTGTAATCAATCTGCCGGTAAGTCCATTCTGATTATCACGTGTATTGAGTACCGGCATATCCAAGACCTGAATATCGACTCCCATATTTACAAGAGCTTCCCATTCATTACAGATTTGTTTATAATTCCTGCCAAACCTATCAATGGAATTCACTATAACAAGGTCGCCGGCTCTTAATTGAGATTTCATTACCTGATATTTTTCACGTCCGACAAAATTCTTCCCCGAAGCTTTTTCAATGATAAGCTCATCAACTTTAAGCCCTCTAATGCTGTCAAGTTGTCTATCTTCCTTCTGCTCACGTGTGGAAACTCGTATATATGCAAATACTTTACCCATTATTTACCTTCCTATTACATACATTCTAAAGATATCTTTATGTTATAGATGTTTTGTTCAAGCGTATCTACCAATGCAAGTATCCCTGTAAATTTCAGCTGATTATCTTTGCCAATGCCTTCAAATTTCCAGATAGTATCTTTTAAAACAACAATAAGTCCGTATGTTGTTTCAGTTAGTTCCTTTATTTCATGTTCTTCCATTTTTTACCTCGCTGCCTGTTTTATTTATAGTGTAGGGGTTGCCCCTACACGATATCGAATTTCATATAACTTGATACCTTTAACAACGCTTTGTAAAGCTCTGCATACTTAGTTTTTAAAGTCTTTGTGTCTACGTTGTTTCTTGTAACTTCTGTTAATTTAAAAGTAAATGCACCTGCTTGAAGTTCAAAAACATTAGCCTTGTTCATAATTTCTTTAACTTCTGCAACTTTTTCATCTCTAAGCTCTTTAAGTTCAGCAATTTTTGCTTCAATTGATTTGATAACTCTTGCGTTATCTTCTAAATTAATATCAGTTGTAATTACTTGTGCTGTCATTGTTTCCGTCCTTTATTTTGTTTATACATTACGTTATCATGATGTATTAAATTTTTAATTTTGTCAACTTAAGAATAAAAAGGTTGTTACAAAAATTTACGTTAACGTGAGTTGTTTATAAAATAATGGTATACTTATAAAGTGAGGTAAAAATGAGTAATCCAGAAACACCAAAATATATTGCAACAGATGAACGAAAAGAGCAGGCTAGGAAGCTTATAAAAGACTTTTTACAAGAGCAGCATACATCTATATACAGATTAGCCAGAATGTTAAATGAGAAATACGGTCGCTCGGCTTCTGATTCAAACTTGTTAAATAAACTTGCTAGGTCGTCTTTTAAAGTAACAGAACTTATGGACATAGCAGAATTATTTGACTATGAAATAAAATTTGTTCCTAAACACCCGATAGAGGGGCATGAGGATAATTTCTTTAAACCATAGATGTGCAATAGACCAAGAACTATGTATCTTGATACTTTTGCACCAAAATGTTTAATAAGTATCTTTTCTTGAAAACTTGACTTTCTGGCAAAAATATGGCAAAATAATGGCAATAATACGGTAAATTTATGGCAAAATTTAATCCAAAGTATACAATTACCAATTCCATTGCAAATAACCTTCTTGAAATTGAACGAGTTAAAGAAGGGATTAAGGCTCTGCCGATTAATCCTAAACTTTTAAGTTCTTTAAGAGAAACCGCTAAAGTTGCAACTATTCACTATTCAACCCAGATTGAAGGAAACAGGCTTTCCAGAGAAGAAGTTTTTGAAGTTATCAAAAAAAATAAGGTTATTTCTAATACAGGCAGAATACGTGATGAGAAGGAAATTAGAGGTTACTATACAGCTCTTGATTATATTGAAAAACTTGCGAAGAGTAAATCACCTATAACAGAGGATAATATTAAACTTATCCATGCCTATGTAACCGGAGGCGGAAGTACAAAAGTAAAACCTAATGAATATAGGGAAGGGCAAAATGTAATTACAGATTCATTATCCGGTAACATTGTCTATATGCCCCCTGAAGCAAATGACGTACCGGAATTAATGAAAGAGTTTTTTAAATGGATTAACAATACTAATAATGTTCCTATACCGATAAAAGCAGGAATTATTCACTACCAGTTTGTAACAATACACCCTTATTTTGATGGTAACGGAAGAACGGCAAGACTTTTAACAACCCTTGCTCTGCATAAAGAAGGATATGACCTTAAAGGTATTTACTCTCTGGAAGAATATTATGCAAAGGATTTGCAGGGATATTATGACGCGATAACTATCGGCAATTCCCATAACTACTATATGGGACGTGCTGAAGCAGATATTACAAAGTGGGTAGAATACTTTGTTGAGGGAATGGCAGTTGCATTTAAATCGGTCTATAAAAAGGCTAAGGATAATGAAAGTTCTAAGGATGAAGTTAAAGTATTAAGAGAACTTGATTCTAAGCAGCGTCAAATACTTAATCTGTTTGAAACACAAAAGTATGTTACAGCAAAAGATATTGCTGATTTCTTTAAATTTGCTCCTCGTACTGCAAGACTGCTTGCTTCCGAGTGGGTTGAAGTAGGATTTATTATTGCAGAAGGTGAAGGAAGAAAACGAAAATACAGACTAAACGAAAAATACGAGGCTATTTTATAACTATTTTACTTTATTAATATAAGATATTCATATTTGATGCTATAATTAGCATATGGAACAAAGAATTAAAGCTGTAGTCTATGCTCGTGTAAGTTCAGAAGAACAAAAGAAAGAAGGTTTTTCAATTCCAGCTCAACTTGATTTGTTGCGTTCATTTGCTAAACAACATAACATTGATGTTGTAAGGGAATTTGAGGAAGCTGAAACTGCTAAACAAGCAGGACGACATCAATTTAATGAGATGTTGAAATTTTTAAAAAAGAGTAAGGATGTAAAAACTGTTCTTTGTGAAAAAACAGACCGCTTATACAGAAACTTTAAAGATTATGTAGATTTAGATGTTGATACAACTGGTTATACGGTTTATCTGGTTAAGGAAGGTGTTGTATTAAGCCCTTCATCGACTTCACATGAAAAACTTGTTCATGGTTTGAAGGTTTTACTAGCCAAAAATTTTATTGATAACCTTAGAGAAGAAACTCAAAAAGGTCGGCTAAAGAAAGCAAGTCAGGGTTATTTTATCGGTCAAGTTCCTTATGGATATAAGAAATTAGACCCTCGTACAACTGTTATAGATGAAGAAAAAGCCCCTTTTGTAAGACGTGCTTTTGAGTTATATGCAACAGGTATATCTTTAGAAAGAGTGAAAGAACAGTTGCATGAAGAAGGGTTTATTTATCAATCTGCACACAACAAAATCTCTAAAGGACAGCTTGGTAAAATGCTTCAAAATATCAATTATTTAGGAGTATTAAAGTTTAGGGATGTTATTTATGCAGGACAACATCCACCTATCATATCCCAAGAGTTATTTGATAAAGCACAGTTGTCATTTAGAAAGGATAACAAACCTCTATACAGAGATGACCATAATTTTGCACTTGCCGGCATGATGACCTGTGCTAAGTGTGGTTGTGCTATTACTGCTGAAATTAAGAAGGGTAAGTATGTCTATTACCACTGTACCGGCGGTAAGGGGAAATGTGAACAGAAGAAAATTTACATTAATGAACTGGACTTAATGCCACAGTTTGACGAAGCTGTTAAAGCTGTAAGCCTTGCACAAAAGCATATTGATTACATTAAACAAGGATTAAAAGAGAGTTTAGCAGACAAAAAAGAATTCTCTGAACAAATGCGCAGCAATCTTAAAGCAGAAGAAAGCAGGATAAGACATAGGCTTGATAAAATTACTAATGAGTATTATGACGATTTAGTAGACGCTAAGTTTTATAATGAAAAACGTGCCCAATGGAATAAAGATTTAGATGAAATCATGATAAAACTTGAAGCTCTGCATAATGCAGAGAAAAAATATTATGAAGAAGGAGTTAGAATTATAGAAACGCTGAAAAACGCTTATATCCTGTATAAACAGCAAACTCCTACCGAGCAGAGAAAATTATTAAATTACTTACTATCGAACTGCAAGTTAGAAGGCAGAAAGGTAAGCTATGACTATAACTTACCTTTCTCATACTTTATAAATTTTGACTCTTGTCGCAAAAAATACCCGAGATGCGATTCGAACGCATGACCTACCGCTTAGAAGGCGGTTGCTCTATCCAGCTGAGCTACTCGGGCTTGGATCCAGAGGGTTTAGACAAGCGTTTGGTTTTGTGGGGTACCTGTATAATCCCTCATAAAATTTATGTTATCACAAAAATTTTTGATTGCAAGATGTTTTATTATTTTTGTTTAAGATATAATTTATTTAGATTAGTAAATAGAGGGATAAAAGATTATGCTAACCGGAAATCAAATTAGAAAATTATATTTAGATTATTTTAAAAATAAACATCAACATACAGTTGTTGAAAGTTCTAGCCTTGTACCTGACAATCCTACTGTTTTATTGACAACAGCCGGAATGTTGCAGTTCTTGCCTATATTTTTAGGAATTGTTAAATCTCCTTATGATCCGGCAAGAGCTACTTCTTGTCAAAAATGTGCAAGAGCTGGCGGAAAAGATAGTGATATCGAAAATGTTGGGCGTACGCCTCGCCATCATACATTCTTTGAAATGTTAGGGAATTTTTCTTTTGGTGATTATTACAAAAAAGAAATTATTCCTTGGGCTTGGGAATTTGTAACTGAAGTTTTAAAACTTGATAAGGACAGATTGTGGATTACAATTTTTGAAACTGATGATGAAGCTTACGAAATTTGGAGAAATGTAGGTGTTCCTGCTGAACGTATTAAACGTAAAGGTAAAAAAGATAATTTCTGGGGGCCTCCTGGTGCTTCTGGATCTTGCGGTCCTTGCTCTGAAATTCACTATGACTTAGGTGAACAATATAAATGTGATGACCCAAATTGTGGTATTGATACTTGTGAATGCGACAGATGGGTTGAAATTTGGAACCTTGTATTTACTGAATTATATCAAGATGAAGAAGGAAACCAATCTCCTTTGGAAAGCAAAAACGTTGATACAGGCATGGGCTTAGAACGTATTACTATGGTTTGTCAGGGTGTTGCTTCTACTTTTGAAACAGACCTTTTAAGACCAATTATGGATAAAGTTTCAGAAATGAGCGGTGTGCCTTATAAAAAATCTGAAAAAACAGATATTTCTTTAAGAATTATAACAGACCATGCTCGTTGCGTTTCTTTCTTAATTTCTGATGGAGTAATTCCTGGAAATGAAGGAAGGAGCTATGTATTAAGAATGATTTTAAGACGTGCATTGCGTCATGGAAAAATTTTAGGTATGGACTTACCTTTCTTATACAAACTTGTAGATGTTGTTGTAGAAAATTATGGTGAAGCATATCCTGATTTAGTAAAAAATAAAGCGAAGATTGTCGATACAATTAAAAAAGAAGAAGAACGTTTTGCCAAAACTCTTGATCGTGGATATAAAATGTTAGATGAATTTATTGAAGCGAAAAAAGATATTGATGGCGAAAGTGCTTTTAAATTGTATGATACCTATGGTTTCCCATTTGAATTGACAAAAGAAATTGCAGAAGAAAACGGCTTGAAAGTAGATGAAGCTGGTTATAAATCTGCTATGCAGGAACAAAAAGATCGTGCAAAAGCTGCTACTGCAAAAATTAGTGTAACAGGTGATATGAAGTATGCAAAACTTGAAGATCAAGTTGGTTCTTCTGAATTTGTAGGTTACACAGAAAATGAATGTGATGCAAAAATCCTTGCTACAATTGATGGTGATGGATATGTTGATATTGTTTTAGATAAAACTCCATTCTATGCTGAATGCGGTGGTCAGGTAGGTGACAGCGGAATAATAGAGGACAAGAAGACAGGAGGTCAGGAACTCAAGCTGGATGTTCTTACAACTTTTAAAGTTAACAAATTGTTTGTTCATCGCTGTCAAATTATCAACGGTGAAATTACAATCGGCGAACAAGTAAAAGCTAAAATTGATGTTCCAAGACGTGAAGAAATCAGACTTCACCACTCATCTGCTCATTTACTCCAAGCTGCTTTGACAAAAGTTTTAGGTAACGAAGTAAAACAAGCAGGTTCTCAGGTTGAAGAAAACAGAATGCGTTTTGACTTTACTTTCTCTCGAGCAATGACAGAGAATGAAATATTTAAAGTAGAAGATATTGTAAATAATTGGATTTCTCAAGGTCTTGAAGTTACAACTCAGGAAATGGATATTGAACAAGCTAAACTTACAGGTGCTGTTGCATTGTTTGGTGAAAAATATGAAGATATCGTAAGAGTTGTATCTATGGGTATCGGTGAAAATTGTATCTCTAAAGAATTTTGTGCAGGTACTCATGCTAGAAATACAAGAGATTTGAGAATGTTCAAAATAGTTTCTGAAGGAGCTATTGCTGCAGGTACAAGACGTATTGAAGTTGTTGTATCAAATGCTGCTTTTGAATATATGAATGAAAGAGTAAAAGAAATGAGCAAACTTTCGCAAATGTTCAAAATTCACTCAGAAGAAGTAATTGAACGTGTAGAAAAACTTCAAGAAGAAAATAGAGAACTTCAAAAAGAATTGACTCAAGCAAAAGAAGATAGTGCAAGAGCTAAATTCGCAACATTCTTATCTAAAGCGGAAGATATTGATGGTGGTAAACTATTTGTTTCTAAAGTTGAAAATTTCGATGGCAATGCAATTAGAACTGGTATTGAATTTATGTCTCAAAAACTTGGAGAAAGTATCATTGTTCTAGCTTCTGAAAAAACAGTAGCTGTAAAAGTTTCTGACAGCTTTGTGAAAAAAGGAGTAAATGCCGGTAAGATTGTCGGAGAAATTGCTCGTGCAACCGGTGCAAATGGAGGTGGAAGACCAAATTTTGCTCAAGGTGGTATTAAAGATGCTTCTAAATTAGATGAAATTCTACAAAAAATTGAGAATGAATTAAAATAAAAAGTATTAAAATCGGCATGTAAAAATATTTTATGTGCCGATTTTTGTTTAAATATTTATTAGGTATTGGAGAGGAGTTTTTAATGATTACAAATACATCTATAGAATCAAGTAATCGTACTTCATTTGGGATGTCAGTAAAGTTCAATAATTCAGGAAAAAAATTTTTTAATAAAGTATTTGAAAATAATCCGGATTTAGGGCAAGAATATATCAAACGTCAGAAAAATAATCAAGCATCAGATATTTTTGTAAAAGGTTCTAATGTATATGTTAGTATTAATGCAAAAAAGTGGAAAGTTATTGGAAGTATTTGGACTGGTAAGAAAAACGGAAAATCAATTGAGGAATTGAATTGTACAAGAAATGGAAATATTTTTCGCAAGTCAGCTTTGAATACAATTATAATGCAAGGAGTAGAGCCTCTTGCACAAAGATATGGTAATAAAGGTAAACGTCTTGCAGTTGCAGAAGAAATTGCAAATTATCAAAAATATGTATCAGGCAATAAACGGCCATCATTAATTGAAAAATTTTTAGGTTTATTTAAAAATAGCTAAAGTTTGTATTTATTATAATGGAGAAATGTATGACAGTATTAAAAATTGAAAGATTACCGCATAATAAATTTTTACCAGAATATAAGACAGAAGGTGCTGCAGGTATGGATTTGTGCGCGGCAATTTCTGAACCTGTTACTTTAAAGCCTTTGGAAAGGACTTTAATTCCGACCGGTTTGAAAATTGAATTGGAACATGGGTATGAAGCTCAGGTAAGACCTCGTTCTGGTTTATCTATAAAACATGGTATTACGCTTATTAATTGTGTTGGAACAATAGATGAAGATTACAGGGGAGAGGTATGTGTGCCTGTTGTTAATCTTTCAAATGAAACTTATACAATTCAGCCAGATGAAAGAATTGCTCAGATGATTATTGCAAGAGTTGAGCAAGCTGAGATTAAAGTTGAAGTTGAATTAACAGAGACTACTCGTGGTGAGGGTGGTTTTGGCTCTACCGGAAAATGAAATATTTAAAATATTCTTTACCATTAATATTCATTCTTGTTGTAGAATTGCTTGTCAAATTTAATGATAAGTCAATTTGTTTATGGAAAATTTTAACAGGGCATGAATGTCTAGGTTGTGGTATTACGAGAGCTTTTCATGAATTATTCCACTTTCATTTTCAAAGGGCTTTTGAATTTAATCCTGCAATTATTATTGTTGCTCCGTTATTATTGTATTTATGGTTAAAATTAATACTTCCAAATGATGTTAAATAAGAATTTATCAATTATGATTTCGGTTGTACTTAAATAATGAAAGGAATTTATATGTCAAACGAAGGAACAGGCATGGTTGGTAACAAATCTTATACTGCTGCATTGTTATTATCATTTTTCTTAGGTGGGTTTGGTATTCATAGATTTTATACCGGATACATCGGATTGGGTATTTTACAATTAATTACAGCAGGTGGTTGCGGAATTTGGACTTTAATTGATTTTATCAGTCTTTGTTTTGGAAAATTTAAAGATTCTGATGGTAATGAATTAGCAGATTATAATCCGTCATTAGGACAAACTTTATTTTGGGTTTGGATAGCTCTTATTGTTATCAGTGTTGTATTTAATATTGCAGTGACTTCTTCTGTAGTAGGTGGAATACACTAAAATATTTATAGCCTAAAATAAATAATAAAAAGAACCTTTTTTATAAAAGGTTCTTTTTTATGTCGAGGAAAAGGAGGAATAGTATAAATCTTTTATTTTTTGCCTTTGAATACAGAAATATCGGATAAGTCTTTCAAGGCAAAATTAGTATTTACATCAAAAATCGCATCAGGATTTTTGTTATCTTTATTATTTAGTTTTGACCAATAGTCAGGATCCAGTTGTGGACGACCTTTAGGTATATCGCTGTTAAAATCAACCATATTTTGTTCCCTTTGTATTTTTTATAACGTCAATGATAGAAAAAACTTTAGTAATTTTATCTTGATTGTTAAAAATTTGTTACATTCTTTTTATTGTTAAAAGCATTTCATTTGGAACAAAGTAATCTTTAATTCCGTAATTAGCATTAACAAATAAAAATTCTAATGTATCACCTTTATCAATACCTATATCGTCAAAAGGAATACTTAAATCTACAACTTTATCGTAAATTGCAGTGATGTTTTTTGATGAAGTGATAACCCATAAATTATTTGGAATTGCTCTTATCAGTCGGACTAAATTTATTTCATCATTATAAATTGAAATCTGCATTTCATTATGAAATTTTTCTTTTGAAATTGGTAAAATGCTTTCTGTTTTTTGAATAATACGAATTGGTGATAATGCTTGTTTTTTATTTTGGTTCCTCATATAAACATACATTTGATTTACACGTTTAGCATTTGCTGCAGATTGTTTGTTGTATTCATTTATATAAAATCTCAAATAAAGATTATCTTTGTCGTATCCGAAACAAATTTTGTCATAAAATTTATCTTCATCTAGTACAGGGCCGTCTGGAATTTTTATACAGCCTGCATTAAGCCAATTTTCATCGTCATTTTCTTTTCCGTTAAGAATAGGTGTAAATTCCCCTTTAGGATATCTTGAAGGTTTTGAAATTGCTGATAAAAGCGGAGTATCAAGATACTGCGGAACTTCTAATCCTAAATAAAGATAAATATTTTTTAAATGTTCTCTGAATATGTAATCAAAAATATTATCTCTACCTGAATCATTCGGTTCTCCATACCACCAAAACCAATCACTGCCTTCGCAAATAAATAATTCTTTTCTTGCAGCTTCAATATTAGGATGTAGTGGATTTTGTTTTACAAAAGCGCAAAAATCATCTCTAACTTGTTTAAGGTAAGTCCAAGCAAGATTTTTTAACGGTTCGTCAATCCATAATTTAAAATTGCGATTTATCCAAGATCCTGAGCTTAATTTATTTAAAGGTCTTGGGTTGTCTTTTTCTAAATAATCGCTTATCAAAACTGTTTCTAATGTAGGGTCATTTTCTATTAATGAATAGATTGTTTGCAAGAACGTAGATCCGTCTTCTGTATAACTTTCCCAACAGTTTTCTCCGTCCATTGCGATTGTGAGTAAATGATTTTCATCAGGAGATGATAATAATTTACTTTGTGTAACTTTAATTCTGTCGTATAAATCATTTGCCGCAGCTTCTGCAGAATGATTAGGATATTCAAAACCGATTAAGTTTGGTATTACTGAATCTCTGAATATTATATCTACGTCTTTATAATTGTAAGATTTTAATAAATGATAAGGGTCTTCCAAATAACCTCTGAAATCTCTAACAAATTCAAATTTAATAGAATTTGATAAAATTCCTTCATCAGATATTGTCCATTTTATTCCAAGTTCTTTTAGCATTTCCATAACTTTGGAATTAATACAATGTTCTGATGGCCAAATCCCTTTTGGACGTTTCCCAAATAGCTCTTCAATTCTGTCGATTGCCATTTTAGTCTGCATTTTGGCATCGAGTTCCATTTTTAAATTACTTGGTAAATCTGCATCAGGAGATTTTTTTATACTTTTTATATCAAGCAAAATTGGTAAAATAGGGTGATAATAAGGACTTGTTGTAATTTCAATTCTGCCTTTTTCTACAAATTTTTTATATGTAGGTATAATTTTTCTTATGATATCTCTTTGAATATCAATTATTTTAATTCTGTCTTCAAGTGTGTAGTTTTTTCCTTTTTTTATTAGTTTTTTTAGTTCAGGATATTTGTTTTTATATATAGGATCAAACCATACAAGATTGAATAATGCCATTAAATCAGAATATTCTTGAGGAGAAAATATATTAATGTCATTATTTTCACATAATTGGTATTTTTGATAAAGCCTGTTGTATTCTTCATTTGGCAAAATCATTGAATGAAAATTTGCATCAAAAAAATTGTTTATAATGAATTCTTTATCATCATCAGTCAAATCGTCAATATCTGTAATAGTAAGCCTTGAATGAATATCGTGCATGTTATTTTCACCATAATCAATCAATTCATCTAAAAGTACAGGTACAATATTAAAATTAAGTTTAGTATTTTTAAACTTATCTAATATAAGCACCATATCCAGATAATCTTTCACAGCATGTAATCTTGTCCAAGGCATTAAATAATCGCCTTCAGGTGACAATTGATATACAGGCTGATGCATATGCCAGTAGAATGCTATAGATAACTTTTTTGTCTGACTCATCATAAAATCAATTCCAAATGCTATTCTTTCAAAAATATTATATCATTCAAAAGCAAAAAATGGAAATGAATTTACATGATTTAATTAAATGTTATGCATATTGTCGAAAATCTCTTTTCTTTGAACCCAAATTTCCATTCCAAGATCTTCACCTGTTTTTGTTAGGGCTTCTTTTATTTCTTTGAAAGAAAATTTTGATTTTTCAATATCGCATAGCATAAACATTACGAAATGTCCTTGCATCAAAGTTTGTTTTATATCTTCAATATTTACTTCGTATTCAGCAAGTACAGCAGAAACTTTTGCAACTATACCTACTTTATCTACACCTGATACTGTTATGATAATTTGTTGATTTGACATGTTACCTCATCTTCATCATCATTTTCTACTTTTACTTCTGCCGGTTGTAACCAATCACGATTAATCCATTTCCCTAATTGGTGTACTCTGCAATATTCAGCCAAATCTTTTTTAACTTCAGGAGCTAAGATGTACATAGCAATAATATTTGGTAAAGACATTGCAATCATCATTGCATCTGTAATATTAATAACTGAAGTTACGTTCAATACAGAACCGATTAAAATAAATCCGCAATATATAAATTGGAATGTAAGAGTTCTTTTCTTTCCTTCTCCGAATAAGAAGTTCCAAGATTTTTGACCGTAATATGCCCAGCTTATGATTGTAGATAATGCATATAAAAGAACAATACCTGCTAAAAGTGTTGGGAAGAAAGGCATTACTGATGAAATTGCATCAGATGTCATTTCAATACCAGATGTGTGGCCAGCATGAGTTTTGTATACACCTGTAATTACGATTGCAAAAGCTGTTAATGTACACATAAAACCTGTTAAGAATGGGTCTAACAGAGCTACGAAACCTTGAGATAAAGGTTCATCTGTTTTTACTGTTGCATATACGATAGGAGCTGAGCCTGTACCTGCTTCGTTAGATTGAACTGAACGTCTTAAGCCCATAATCATAGCAACAAACATACCACCATATATAGATTCAGGTTTGAATGCTTCTTTTACAATAACCCAAGCAGCATGAGGTACAAGTTTTATATTACATACGATAACTGCCATTGCTGCGAATAAATATACGAAAATCTTTAAAGGAACGATTTTTTCTGTTACTTTAACGATGTTTTTAATACCGCCAATAACAATCAGACCTACAACTATTGCCATACCTAATCCGATTACCCAGTGAAGATTATGCATAAATCCGTTTTCGCCGCCGCAAACGTTGACAAACTGATTAGCAGCCTGATTGATTTGAATCATATTACCACCTGTAATACCTCCGCAAATACAAAGTATTGCAAAGATTACAGATAGAGGTTGCCCTAACCATCTTAATTTTTTGCGAGTAAGACCGTGTGCCATATAGTGCATTGGTCCGCCAGAGATTGATCCGTCTAAGTTAAATCTTCTGTATTTAACAGCTAATGCTGCTTCTACAAATTTTAATGACATACCCAAAAGTGCACCAACGATAATCCAAAAAGCTGCACCAGGACCGCCCATTGAAATAGCGATAGCAACACCTGCGATACTACCTAAACCGATTGTACCTGATAATGCTGTCATCAATGCTTGGAATGATGAAACTTCTCCAGAACCGTCTTCTGATTTTTTAGGTTTAAATACTAAATCAATAGCATGTTTAAATCCCCAAACAGCAATACCTCTCAAATAGAAAGTAAAGAATATTCCTGCAAATAATATCCAGAATATAATTATAGGTACATCTGCACCAAAAACATGCACAGGGTGGAATATAATTCTCGCTATTGCATCGGATATCGGCGCGACATTTTTGTCCATGAAAGCATCGATATTAAACGCATTTGCCTGTTGAATGTTAAATAAAAGTGTCAAAAGTACAATTAAAATTCTGTTCATTAAATATTTCCTTTCGGGCTTATCCTCTCAAGGTTTTCGGCTACTACTCTCACAAGGGGTAAATCACCAACCCTCAATAATACTACCAAAAACATGCTTGCATGATGTCAAATCTTTACAAAATCTTAAACATTTGTTGCAAATATTCATCTGCACATCTCTCTGAGGTGTACTCTTTGATTGTATGCAAACTATTGTAGCGCAATGTATTCAGCTTGTCATCATCCATGTTTTTTATATTAAGAAGTATTTTTCTGATTTCATTTGAAATCGGAAGAGTTAAAAAACCGTTTTCGCCATTCTTGATAATTCCTGATATCCCATCATCTTTCGTGCAGATTGTAATACAGCCTTGTGACATTGCTTCTAAATATACCATACCAAAGGTCTCACCAATGCTAGGCAGGATAAAAATATCACTATCGTGCATTTTTGCAAGAACTTCATTATGTGGAAGATGTCCTGTAAATTTTACGGATTTATCAATTTCTTCTAAAGATTTTCTCCCTTTACCATCTCCGATTACTGTTAATTCAAAGTTTTCAAGTCCTTTGCAGGCTTCAATTACTTTGTCGATATTTTTTCTTTTTTTGAAATTAGCACAGGTTAAAACTTTGATTTTTTCTTTGTTTAGGTTGTGAAAATCATTTTTTATAATTTCTTTTTTTACACCTGATGGAGCTGTAAATGTTTTATTTTCAAATTCAGGATAAAGTTTCAGTAGTTTATTTTTTATTACAAAAGAACGGCAAGCTATAGCTTTTGCATTATGCAGAGCTTTTTCAAGCCTTTTTTTGAAATGAAATTTGTATAAAGGATTTGTAAGCACTTCTAAATCAGAATTGTGCACACCAGCAACAAATGGAACTCCAAGTTTGTCTGCAAATAAAATCCCAGATGGCATATGAGCTATAATCAGAAAGTCCGGAGGGCAAGAGGACAGGAAGTCAGGTATTTTACTTTTAATGTTAAACCAAAATGGAGTCCAATAATTGACATTGAATACTTTTCCATATTGTCCGTTTTTGTAAAAAGGTTTACCACGTAAAAAAGAATTTAATATGAAATTCGGTTTTATAACATTAACATTATGTCCTTGTTTTTCCCACTCTTGGACGAAGTCAAAAAGTGTTCTTGGTGTTGTTTTTTCGTTTTCACTTACCGGATATAAATCTGTTATAAAAAGAATATTCATACAAATTATTATATCATAAGGCGGGTTGAGGTTTTATACATTATGTGGTTTAATTATAAAAAATAGATTATAAAAAGGAATAAAAAAGTGAGTGAGCACGATTACAAATTTTATTTAGATAAAGGAATTTCAGAAACTAACGAAGGGAAATTTGATGAAGCAATGCATTCTCTGAATAGAGCAATAGCATTGAATCCTGATAGTGCAATGCCTTATTTTTCTTTGGCAATAGTTTTTCATAACTTGAATGAATTAGAACCTGCTTATGAAAATTACACAAAAGCTATTGAATTAAATCATAAAATGATTGATGCATATTACAATCGTGCTCAAGTTTTGCTATTGGATAAAAATGCAGATAATGAAAAATTAAAATCAGCATTAAAAGATCTTGATAAAGCTGTTGAATTAGACCCAAAATTTGTAGATGCTCTTTATTATAAAGCAGTAGTGCAAATGAAACTTGAGGATTATAAGGGAGCTGTTGAAACTTTAGATAAAGTTTTGGCAATTGATCCTCAGGCTGTATATTCAAGAGCGTTGAAAAAGCTGATTTTGCAGAAATATTTACATTAATTTATAATTTGATAACTATTAAGCAATTTCTTAACCTTAAAATCCTTTATTTAAGTATCAGGGGAAAATAAGGGAAATAGATTTATGGTAAGGATAGATTCTATATTAAATGTTGGGAAAACAGTTGTTAAAAATGTATCATCTGTAACCCAAAATAGCAATATAAGTAATACTATTTTGCATTCAGCACAAAATGTTTCACAAGGAATTTCTCGAACTAATAAAACGTATCTGGATAGAATAAATAGAATATCTGTTAAAGGAGTAAAACAAGAGGAACAACCTATATTGGATATGTTGAAGAATTCAATGTATGATTTGTTAGGAAAAACAAAAGGGAAAGCAGAACTTCCTAAAGAAATCAGATTTGAATATTGTAGAAATGGAGGAATCAGAAAACAAGGTGTTGCAAATGTTACACGAGATAATGTTTTACATGTAAATAGAGACTATTTTGAAAATATAGATAATAATATTCAAGAAAATTTAAAAACTTTTATGAATTTAGGTTTAATTACTAAAGATAAGAATGGGAAATATAAAATAGCAGATTTTCTTAGAAATACTAAAAGTGAAATTTTTGAAAAAAGATTAAATGAGTATAATATAGGTTGGCCTATAGATTATAAATTTAAATTTCATAGAACGAGCATGAATTATTATGCTAATTTGACAAATCAAGCTAGAAAACATCCTATGATAATGCTTGAAAATATTATGAAAACTGGGGAAAATGCAAATATTTTAAAAAGTTGCGGTATGTATAAACCAAGAGCTGAAGTTGCTAAAATGACAACCCAAGAACAGTATAAGTACCTTCAGGATATTTTTCAAAAGTATCCTGATGTTGGCAAACGAGTAGTTATACCTGAAAATACTGCTTTAATTACAACTCCAAATTATGTGTTTCATCATGAGTTAGGGCATATTAATCATAATAAATTAATATCAGATGATATATATCGAAAATTCTCATCTCAACAAAAACTGCTTGAATGGCAAAATAATGAAAAAATCCAGGAAGTTTGTTCTCGCATATCAGGATATTCAGGGAAAGATCCTTTTGAATTTGTTGCAGAAGTATATTCTGGATTAGTTAATGGGCAGACTTTTCATCCTGATGTTTTGAGTTTATATAAAGCATTAAAAGGACCTGTTGTATAAATTTTAATTTAGTTTGTAAATTGTGAATATTTTAAATTATTTATTTTTTCGAATGAATATTCAATTTTTTCTTGAAGTTCCTTGTCTGTTAATGCTTTTTGAGCAATTGTTTCTATTATGTTGATTGTTTCAGGTGTGGAATTTCTGTAAATAAACATATTCAATCCTGCACGAATTCCCATTTCACAAGTTGCAATTTTTTGAGCTAAACTATTGCTATGATTTGATAAGTTTTGACAGAGCTTGTGTTGCAGGGCTACGTGCGTAGCACCCTTCATTATCATATCATCAGAAATTATTACGCCTTCAAAGCCTAATTTATTTCTCAAATAAGAAATTGCGTTTTTGCTTAAAGATGTTGGAATTATATCTTTTTCAAAGCAGGTACAGTGAAGATGTGCTACCATTATCATTTCTATTGTTTTTGCACAGGAGGCAAAAGGTTTTATATGAGTTTTTTCCATTTCTTCCAGTGGTAGGTTAATTTCAGGAAGTGTCAAGTGACTGTCTGCATTAGCGTCACCGTGTCCGGGAAAATGTTTTGCACAAGGTATAATTCCGTTCTCTCTATATGTTTGTGAAACTATTTTTTCACATTTTATAACCTCATCAGGGGCGTTTGAAAAAGCTCGTTCCCCGATAATTGGGTTATTAGGGTTTGTATTGACATCAATACAAGGTGCAAAATTTAAGTTAAGTCCATAACTTTTTAATTCCAGTGCAATTTCTTTTGTTTGATTACATAAGAAATCCTCTCCTTTTTCATAAGCATATTTTGCAGATAGGTATTTTTTACCGTTATGGATATTTTCAGTACGTTCAACTCTACCGCCTTCTTGATCTATTGATAAAAAAGGCGGAATTAGAGCTTTTGATTTAATATCAGAGACCAAGTTTTTGAATTGGTCTTTTGTGTGAATATCTTTTGTAAAGAAAATCATTCCTCCAAGACCTTTTTCTAGTGCTTGAATGTAACCGTCACCTTCTGTACCTAAGATAAACATTTGATATAATTTTGTTTTTAAATCCATTTTTTATAAAACCTTTTCTGCTAATGGGAATAATTCATACAATTTTCCGTTATCGATTACTTTTTCAATTCCTGATAATATTTCTTCCAAATCTTTTTCAGATGGTGTTTTTAGATTAGCAGGAAGTTTTATATCTTTTGTAGTTTTTGTTTCTACAAAGCCTTTATTTGCGATTAAAAATTCTCTGTAAGCATTTAAGATATTAATACTATTTTCGTTAATAGTGAAATCTTGACCTGTGTAGTATTTAACATCTTTTTTTAGCTGTTCAATATAATCTTTTATAAAATCAACTTCACTAAGTGTTTCTTTTTCTGAATATTCTCCGCCAAAGCATAGGTTATTTAAAATTGGTTTTTCATCAAGCTGACTTATATATGTAGCCCAAAGAATACAGCCAAGATAGAATCCTAAATAATTTTTCAATAATGATTGAATTTTAGGGTAATACATTTTGAATTGATTTTTTTTCAGAGTGAAATTTTTTAGTCTGTTTAATCCTGCATAAACATATTCTATATTTGGAACAAAAGCTGATATGTGTTGTACAAATCCTGGATCAAATTGTGCTCCGTTATCAAAATTCATTTTTCTCTCCCTCTATTTTATAGTCTGTGTTTTTATTTTATTAATACATTTCAAATTTAATTTTTCTTTTATTATTTTCTAGAACTTTTTGTTGAAACTCTTTGTCATATTGAAGTCGGTAACCGTTTGAGAATGCTTTTACAACAGCATTTGCAAATGTTTTTCTTGCACTCCAGTATGATGTGTGGGCAAATAGGACTGATCGTTTTGACCATACACTTGAATTATCATATACAAAACCTCGAGGATTTTCAATTTCAATGTTTGCAAGTTTTTCAATTTCATCTATTGTAAGATTTCTTGTGCTTGGAAATCCTAGTGGGTCTTCTCTGAAGTTTACCGTAATAAAAAATAATCCGTTTTCGATTATGTATTTAAGCATCAATTTATTATAATAATTTAGCTCATAATCCGGATCAGCAAGGTCTGAGTAAAACAATACCAGAGGACTTGCAAAATTTACTACACCTTTTAGTGAATCTGTAGGTGCACAGTAATTTTTTGTTGCTTCTTTTATTTTTAAATATCCTTCTTCTAAAGATAAGTTATCATCTTTTTTTAATACAAGATGACCGGTTTCTGATACCATTCCTAGTCCAGCTTTGGATAGTGCGGAAATACAAGTATTTTCTGTTGGGTTATTTTTTACAAATTGTCTTACTTCTTCACTTACATCAATTGTATTGAAAAGATTTTCTGCATTAATATATGGTAATTTGTTAAACATATATTGATAAGTTACAAAAGTTCCTGCAGAATAACCGTATAATATTACTTTATTCCCTTGTTCTGCTTCTTTTAAGACTGTATCGTTTAATTCATCTAAAATTGGTAGCATATTATGCTGTTTTTGAACCCAAATTGCATCGTGTAAATATGCTGCAAGCATTGATCTTACTTTGTATGCAAGAGTTGGGCTGAAAGCTTTGGATAGATCTAATTGTTTTTGGACAAATTCTAAATCTGTTTGACTTTTATCTCCCCAAAAGAAAATTACAGGTTTTTCATTAATCTGATATTTTGGTTTGTTTAGAAAAACTTGTTTTATTTCTTTGTTTTGTTCAAACTTTTTTTTCATTACCGGATGAAGTTTTTGCACTCCTTCAATATACCAATTACGCATTTTTTCATCGTTGTTATTGGAGCCGTTTATGTAGACAAAACTTACACCAGTCTCAGCAAAACAGATATTTTGTAATATAACTAACCCTAAAATTATCCCTAAAATTTTCTTCATAGATATATGATAGCACAAAATTTCAGACTTCATGGTAATTGAGAAAATTCTAACTTCAGCTTAAAATTTATTTTGTAAAAGGAGCAATATAAATGAAAAAGATTTTGTTTATTTTAAGTTTAGTTGCAGTGTTTAATTTAGGAATTTTGGTGGTTAATTTGAATCATCAAAATACTTCAGATGTCAGTCAATTTTTAATGGCTCAAAGAGGTTGTTGTTCTCACCATGGTGGAGTATGTGGTTGCTATCGCGGTAGAACTCAATGTTGTGATGGCTCTTTAAGTCCATCTTGTCAGTGTTTTAGAGACGAACAAAAAGGGTTGCAATTATAAATTAAAAAAGGTTCTTTTATAATTAAAGAACCTTTTTATTTTTTATCTAAATTGATTTTAAATAATTAATCATTATTTGTAATTTTATATGTACCTGCAGCAGCAGCTCCTGCTACAAAGTTTGTTAAAAGTGTTATTAAAATAAGTTTTGTTTGAGTTATTTTCATTGCAAAAAGTCCTAATGCAACAGCCGGATTAAATGCACAATAACAAGTTCCGTTTGCTGCAAGTATTCCTACAAGAACAACAGATCCTATTGCAAGCCCATAATATGAATTCCCTTTTGTATCATTAGATGTTGCTGTATGTAATACTGTATAACATAAAGCAAAAGTAAATAAGAATTCACAAATAATCATAGGTGTAATTGAATATGTTAATTCTGCAGCTGCTGGAGGTATTGCAACGATGTATGATGTCAAAAATGCTGCTAATGCGCCACCTATAAATTGTGCAATAATATATGGACCAAAATCTTTCCAAGGCAATGCCCCTCTTATTGCTGCGGATAGAGAAACTGCAGGGTTGTAGTGACCGCCTGAAACATGTCCTCCTGCATATACCATTACCATAAGTATAAATCCTATTGCCATTGGCGGGAATACATCTTGTCCGTTAGGAAATGATGAACAGCCAATTGTGAATATTAGAAAGAATGCTCCAATAAATTCAACTAAACATTTTTTTAAAAGCTCTTTCATATAAATCTCCTTATTTTTTATTTATAATTTACGGTTTGAATTTTAACATAGTTAATAAATTTGTGCAATTAATCTTTTATGGTATATATATCTTATGTTTTATTTTGATGAAATTAATGGGAAAAGAATTGTAAAAAGCTCTGTACTAGCTGGGCTTAATCACTTTTTTACAACAAGAGAAAGTGTTATAAAAACTAAGGAACCTGATTTTGAAGAATTAGTAGCAGAAAATAAAAAAGATGTTTGCGAATATTTTGGAATAGATGAAAATAATCTTATTCATCCATCTCAAACTCATACATCATATGTTGATGTCGCAAAAATCGGAGTAAGTGTATATCCTGATACTGATGGTTTGATTTTGACAAACAAGGAACAGGCTGTATATTTGAATTTTGCAGATTGTACTCCTATAATTATTTACGATCCCGTAAATAAAATCGCAGCAGTATCTCATGCAGGCTGGCGTGGAACAGCTGGGAATATTGCTTCGAAAACAGTTCAAAAACTTGTAGAAGAATTTGGATCAAAACCTGAAAATTTGAAAAGTGCAATCGGACCTGCAATTTCTTTTTGTTGTTACAATGTAGGTGAAGAAGTATATAGAGAGTTAAAAAAGACTGTCAAAGATTTTTCAGGGTTGTCAGAAATTCGTCAAGGTAATATTTATGTTGACTTAAAAGGAATTAATAAACGACAGTTGATTGAGACAGGCATGAAGGCTGAAAATATTGATGTTTGCAATTTCTGCACCGTTTGCAATAACAGTTTATTTTTCTCTTATAGAAAAGAAAATGCGACAACCAACCGTCATAGTGCAGTTGTAAAATTATAAATTAATAAAATTTTCTAACATTTTATGTCCGTATTCCGTAAGTATTGCTTCTGGGTGAAATTGTACTCCATAAATCGGGAGCTTTTTATGCTCAAGTGCCATAATTATGTTATCTTTTGTTATGGCTGTTGCTTTTAGACATTCAGGTAAATTTTCAACAATGAGTGAGTGGTATCTTGTTGCATTAAATCCTTCTGGTATGTCTTTAAATAATTTACTCTCTTGTTTAAAGAATATTTGAGAAGTTTTTCCATGTGTCGGGTTCTGTGATTTTATAACTTTTCCGCCAAAAAATTGTGCGATACATTGGTGCCCAAGACATATTCCGAGAATTTTTTTTGTTTTATAAAATTCATTTATTACCTGCATAGAAATCCCTGCTGTGTCAGGAGTGCCTGCACCTGGTGAAATGATTATGCTATTAAATTTAATTTTTTTTAATTCTTCTATCGTAATTTTATCATTTTCATAAATTTTAGGTTGTATCCCTAATTCTTCAAGATATTGTACTATGTTGTAGGTAAAAGAATCGTAGTTATCAATTAAAATCATAATTTCACCTCAACTATTCCTCTTACTGAATTTACACAGAATATCTTTTCTGCATTTTCTAAATCTTTTTTATAGAGAATTTTTTCAGAAATATTTTTCATGGATTTTTTGAAGATGCCATCTAAAAGTCCGCATTTTACAGGTGGAGTATAAAGTTTTCCGTTAATTTGTAAAATTATATTGCTTCTTGCTCCTTCAGTGAGTTCTCCTTTTTCATTAAAGAAAATTTCGTCATAAATTTCTCCATTTGCAATTTTTTGGTAACTGTCATAATACCAAGGGCGATAGGTTGTTTTGTGGTATAAAAATTCGTTTTGGCTGTGTGTTTTTATTGGAGAAATCGAAATTTTATTTATCTTTGATTTTATTAGAGTTTTGTATTCTTCTGTGATTTCTCCGTTTTTGTTCAGTAATAACCTCAAAATTCCGTCTTGTTTAGGTGTTATTTGTGGGTATGAAAATTTAAAGTTGAAGTGTTTTGCAGAATTTTCCATTCTTTTAAAATGTTCTTTTTCAAATAAGAGTTTGCCGTTTTCAACTTTGATTGTCTCAATTATTTGAAAATCACTATTGAGAAATTTTGTTTTAGTAAGAGTTTCTTCCCATTCGTCTTGAATGTCGGAATCCCATACTATTGCACCGCCTACACGATATTTAAAAGATTTTTCTCCTTGTTTTTTTTGAAGAATTCTAATTGGAACACTAAAAATTGTTTCTTCTGGAGATATCATTCCAATAGCTCCGCAGTAGATGTCACGAGATCCTTTTTCAACTTTGTCAATAATTCTCATTGTGCTGATTTTTGGTGCTCCGGTGATTGAACCGCATGGAAATATCGCTTTAAAAATATCAAAAAGGGTTGTATTTTCTTTTAAGTCAGCTTCGATTTGAGATGTCATTTGATGTAGAGTTTTGTGGGTCTCAATTTCAAAAAGTTTTGTAACTTTTACACTGCCTGTTTTTGCAATGCGTCCCAAATCGTTTCTTAAAAGATCGACAATCATAACATTTTCAGCTCTATTTTTTTCATCATTTTTTAAAAATTCAATTAGGTCTTTGTCTTCTTTTTCATTTCTCCCCCTTTTTATAGTTCCTTTCATAGGTTTTGTTCGAATATGATTATCTTTTAGGGTGAAAAATAATTCTGGCGAAAAAGAAAGGACAGTGTCATAATTATTTTTTAAATAAAAATTGTAAGGAGTTTTTTGCTTGTTTAATAAAAATTCAAACAGTTCAAAATCATCGCCTTCATAGGGAACTTCAAAGTCGTATGTGTAATTTACTTCGTATGTGTTTCCGCAGGAAATTTCATATTTAATTTTATTGACGGCTTCTGAATATTCACAAAAATTTACACAAGGGCGCGGTTTTAGTAGCAAATTTTTTACTTTTTTTGTTTTATATATATTGTAAGTTGTGTAGACTTCAAAGTATAACAGTGGAAATTTATTATTTATTTGTTCTTTAAAAATATCATATCTAATGTAGCCGACAAGATAGAATTTATTTTTTAATTCTTCAATTGTTGCAAAAGCTTCTTTAATATCATTATGATTAAAAGCTTTAATTATTTTTATAGGATTTGTAAATATTTTTTCACCGAATATTGTCATAATTCTAAATATAACAAAATAATGTACATAAATGAAGTGGTGTGTGTAATGAAAAAAATTATTGTTTCTTTTATTTTAATTTCAATATTAGGTTTGTTATCTCCAGTGTCTGCAAAAACTACATTGAGATATACAAAGACTAAAAAAGGCAGTACTTCTAAGATATTTATAAGATATTATCCTATTCCAAAACCTAATTTCGGTGGAGACAATGTTCAAAAACCTGATCCTATATATACTCATGGCCCTGTGGGTGGCGGTTTATCAAGTGCAGGGAATGCTGATGGTACTCAAAAAGTAAGAAAGACTCGTTCTCATAAGGGATATTCTTCTCCAATTTTATTTAGCGGAGGAGCTTCCAAAAAATCTGTTGCGACATATTCGTATTCATCAAGATAATTATAATTGTGGTGTGTATTATGAAAAAAATATGCTTATTAATTTTAATTTTATTTTCTGCACAAGTTTGTACATCTTGTGAAACTTTGAATTATAAAATAAAACAAAGTGGATCTTCAATGGTGATTGTGCCTTATTATTCTTCACCCGTTGTAGTACCGGAGGTTAATCAAAATATTGAACAGACTCCTGCCAAAATTCCTTTTTATGAATCAAAGAAATTACCAAAGGGTAAAAACAAATCAAAGAATGTATAGGCTAATTAGTAGCCCATAAACATATTTTGCATACCGCCTTGCATTAACATCATGCTATTTGAACTGTCATAATTTTGTGGGAATTGACTATATGTCATAGGAGCATTACTGTTATTTGAAGGAGTGATATTACCCATTTCTCTAACGGATTTTGGTCCCATCATTGAATTTGCTTCTTGTTCTTCTACAATTTCTGAAGCGGATAGTGTTTTTTGTAATTGTGGATATTTTGCTCTTGCAGCAGTGTTGTTAAAACCAGAATAGGTATTTTTAGGTGTAAGATTAATTTCTTCTGAAAATACAGGTGTTGTAATTGATAGTATTGCAATAGCTAGAATTAATTTTTTCATAGTACACTTCCCCTTCATAAATTTAATAGTATTATACATCAAAAAGTTAATTTTGAGAATGTTGTAATTTCTGATATAATAAATTTGTAGTAAAGTTAATGGAAAAGATTATCTTATGGATATAAATATTGAATTAAAAGGCTCAAAAATTATAATTTCTTGGTCTGATATAAAAGCTGATTATTATAAAATTTTCTTTAAAAAAGATGGTATATTTTATGAATCTGCAAGAATTTATGATAGTAACTCAGTTAGATTTTCACTTGTGCCTTATGGTGAAAATGAATGTTTTGTTCAGGCGGTGAAAGATGGGATTGTTATTGATAAATCATCTATTCGTCAATTTAAATTTGATTCAATAGATATTCAATATAAATTTTTAGATGATAAAAATATAAAACTTTTCTATAGCAAGTATGACGGTGCTGATGGATATAGATTATACAGAAATGAAGATGAAATAGGGTTTAATGGTGTAAAAAATTCTGATTGCGAATTTATTAATACAGAACTGAGGGCAGAAACAGAGTTTAAAATTAAACCATATAGAAAAAAGGATGAAGGCCGTGAATTTTTGGCATCTTCTCCTGTCGTAAAAGTCAATGAAAATAAATTTGAAAGTGTTTCTATTTATAAATCATATAATTATAACAATTTTCTTTCTTGGTGTTATAAAGGTGATGCGGATGGATTTCTAGTATATACAAAAAATCTTGATAAACCTATTTTTGAAACTACTGATAAATTAAGACATTATCTTCCTTTGTATGATTATAAAGGGACTTCAAAATTTATTGTAAAGGCTTTTGTGAATACCCCTGACGGAAGATTAATTGTCGCAGAATCCGATTATGTATCATTGAGTATAAGAAAATATAAGAAACCTCTTGTATCATTGATTATCCCTGCATATAATGCGCAGGATTATATAGTGAGAAGTATTGATTGTGCTCTCGCATCTGATTTTAATGATTTGGAAATAATAATTGTAAATGACGGAAGCTCTGACGATACTCAAAAGATTATTGACTGGTATGCAAAGAACTACAATAATGTAGTTTCAATTGAAAAAGAAAACGGTGGAGTAGCTGATGCAAGAAATCGGGGAATTGAAGCTGCAAAAGGTGATTATATTGCGTTTATGGATAACGATGATTTAATTCCTGCTGATATGATTAGTAAATTGTATAATTCGATTACAAAAAATAATTGTGATGTTGCAATTGCGCCACTGTATCGTCTTATAGATTCAGGGTATACAATACATTGTAACTTACCGTTTATGGAAGATATTCCGCTTGATATTGATAAATACTTTGAAATTATGTATACCCCAGGCTATTATAACTGTGCAATATGGAATAAGTTATACAAAGCATCAATGGTAAAAGCTCATCCTTTAGGAATTTTGAAGTATGAAGATGTATCTTGGACTCCTTGTATACTTTCATATGCTGAAAAATTCTGCTTCTTAAAAACTCCTTTTTATGAGTGGGATAGAAAAACTAGAGAACAAACATTCGGAGATGTTTTAGCTAAAATGCCTGAAGATGAACTTTTTGAAAACAGAAAACAGGCAATGTTATTTTTCTTGAAAAACGGAAATCCTGAAAAAATAGACGAATTAAAAGAAGTTGCAAAACGCAGATTATTGCGTTATGCAAAAAATTCCCCTCTAAAAGATCAATATGAAGATTTGATTGAAAAAATTGAAAAAGATAAATATAAAGTATTATAATAATATAATTTTTAGTAATATAAAAATATAAAAATATAAAAATTGCAGCTTTTATTTTGTTAAAAAAGCTTATCTTACTTTTTTTAAATATGGTATATAAAATTTTGTTATCTTTATCATCTGAGGTCAAAAATTCTAATATTTCATTTTTAACTTTCAAACTTTCTTCTTTTATACATTTTTTGTTTCTACTAACATTATTCGGATGTCTTCTGTACTTTAAAAGAGGTTCTTGAATATTGGCAAATTTCAAGTATCTTACAGCCTTTGAAAACAATGCATAATCTTGCGCGCCATAATACCCATCTTCATAAACGAGATTAAATTTTTCAAAATCATTCTTTCTCCACATACAAACAGGATGAATTAATTCACATCGCTTAAAAAAATCAATAATTTTGGGAAATTCTTTTGTTTTCCAAACTTTTATTTTTTTCTTATGTAATTTATAATTAATCTCAGAAAACACTTCTATCCAAGCTGAAACAATAGATATATCTTTATGTTCTTCTAAAAATTCGTATTCCTTTTCAAATCGCTCAGGAAATGATATATCATCATGATCCTGAATGGCAATATATTTTCCATTTGCTAAACTTAATAATTTATTTCGACTTTTTGTTATACCCTCAGTTTTTTCATTCTTATAATACAAAATTCTTTTGTCATTATAAGATTTTATAACTTCTTCTACATTATTTGAAGACCCGTCATTTAAAATAATAAGTTCAAAATCTTTAAATGTTTGTTTTAGTATGCTTTCAATACACTCTCTTAAATGTTTTTCTTCGGTATTATATACAGGAATTAACACTGAAATCTCTGGTCTATTATTCTCCATAATAACTTCTCCGCTCTAATAAAATTGCTCCCAAAAATTTTCCAAAGTTTTTAGTAAATCTCGTAACTGAATTTAAAAAATTTGTTATTCCAAAGGGAATAGAGAATATAATTATTATAAAATTCATCAATAATGTAAAAAATTTTTCAATTATATAAAATAAACGTTTGCAGAAATTTTCTTGATTTAAAAATCTTGTCAACGAAACCGAATATCCGTTATGAAATGCTCTGTTTAAAATCCACTTAATATTTGCTCTCTCATCATTTATAAGTTCAAAATTTACAGCATTATAATTCCAACCAATTATATAACCACTTTCACTTAATCTCGAGAAAAAATCGGTATCTTCACTCCCTGAAAAATTAAAATCCTTTGAAAAATAAGTATTACTGTTTTTTATTATGTTAAGCGGAAAGAAAACATTTCCACTTGCGCAAGTTTTTTTATAATCACCGAGTTTTTTTGAAGAATGTGTCGCAAATACAGGGTTATTTATTATATAAGAAGGATAATTATTCTCAAATTTTTTATAAGTAGGTCCACTGCTTATATAAATATCTTCAAATTTTTGATAAAACTCAATGTGATTAACTAGCCAGTTTACATCTGCAATCTCATCATCATCAATAAATGCAATATGACTTGCCCCATAATTCATAGATTCTCTCAACGCAGTATTTCTTGCATTAGATAATCCCTTTTGAATTTCTGATACATAATGGATAGGAAGCCTTTGAGAAAATTTAGACACAACTTTTTCTGCACTTTTTCCTTTATCATTATCGACTACAAGAATTTCTGTTTTTATATTTTTTTGATAATTTATATTAGACAAATTATCTAATAATCTTTCTAACTTTTCCGGTCTTTTATATGTACAACAACAAATCATTACATAGCTGACTGATAACTTTTCGGATATATTTTTATTGCTTTTATTTTTATAAATTGTATGCATACGTATAGTAAATCATAAATAATTATATGTAAGCAATAAATTATTAAGTTTTGTATATGTATACATCAAAATAAAAGGAAATATATGCACAAACGTTCTTAAAAACTATTTGTATACATCATATTTTTAAATTGGAGATACGATTATGATGAAATTTGATGATAAAAAATTTATTGCAGAAAAAATAAAATATCATCGAAAGAAAATGAATTTGACTCAAGCTGAACTTGCAGAAATGGCTGATATAAGTGATCAACACCTTTCAAGAATAGAAAGAGGATGTTATACGCCTTCTTTAACAACATTTTTTCTGCTCGTTAAAATTTTGAAAATGGATTTAAAGGAATTTGGATTTGATATAACAGAAACTACAAATCCTACAAAAAATAAGTTAATTGATCTTATAAATAAAGCAAATGATTATGAACTTGTATTTTTTAATGATGTAATTACAAGTTTAGATAATGCTTTAAAGAAGGTTCGAAAAAATTTCCATAATCACTTTTTTATGTAATGCATCTTTTTACAGATAGCATTTAGGTTCTTGGCCTTCGACTCCTGCATATAATTCTACAAATTGTTTTGCAGGACTTGATTCAATTTTTGTTAATAAAACTTCTTCAATTTGGAAAAATCCGACATCTCCTGTCATTTCTATGTCGATTCTAATAGGTTTTTTCTCACCGTGGTGAATACCTATTCTGTTAATAGCGTTCGCAGAATATTTATGAATATCTCCGACTTTTGGAGTTGTATTTATTGCCATAGGAATTCTAGCTCTTCCTTTTGTCATATCACAACCGTCAGCTATTAAAATTATTCCAGCCTCAATTGAATGTATTTTATGACTTGACATATGACCTATAATTGCTTCGATAGCAAGAGATTTGATGATTGTACGTCTATGCAAATCATCAGGTAATATGTGCATTAATGTTCTTTCAATAATAGGTTTTGCGAGGATTACAGACATGTTTTCATGCCCTTGGCGTCCTATCATCATTCCTAGGTCATGCATTAATCCAGCAATAATTACAGCGCACATACTATCCTCGAAGGTCCCGATTTCTTCTTTTTCAAGTGATGTTTGTATGCCTGCACTTTGTAATAGGTTAAGCATTTTTATCGCATTTGCTGCGACTTGGCGCATATGAACCGGACCATGGTCATTATAGCCCAGTCTTTTTATTGATACATTATTTGCATAATCCTGCATTTCTTGCAATTCTTCATCTGCAAATAAGTAATTGACTAAATCTGTACATAATTTATGATTTTGTAATCTTTTTAAAATTTTTGATTCTAATGATACTTCTTTAATTGATTTCATAGTTTTAATCCATTTTTATTTATTACTTAATAATATAATACCCAATAAATAGAAAAATTTGTATATTATTTAAAATTTTATATCTTAATTTATTGAGTATTAATGGATTATTATTTTTTAAGTTCTGCAAATTTTGCAGCCATAGTCGGATTATTTTTGGTTAATCTTTTTATACTCAAGTCTTCAGCCTTATTATTTGCAAGACGAAGGTTATTTTCAGAAGATAAAAGGGCTTCTTTTGTTTTTTGTAAATGGTCAATAGTTTTGTCAATTTCTTCTATTGCAGTTTTAAATTTTTTGCTTGCAATTTCATAGTTTCTTGCAAATTTTTCTTTAAAATCATTCATACTTTCTTCAAAATTTGAGATATCAATATTTTGACTTCTTATTACAGCTAGCTCTTGTTTGTACTGTAATGAATTTAATGCTGCATTTCTTAGTAGTGTAATAATAGGTATGAAAAATTGAGGTCGAATTACATACATTTTTGGAAATTTATGTGACATATCAACTATCCCTGAATTATATAATTCGTTTTCAGGTTCTAAAAGTGATACCAAAACTGCGTATTCACAATTTTTTTCTCGTCTGTCCTTGTCAAGTTCTTTTAGAAAATCTTCATTTTTCTTTTTGGTAGATGTAGTATCCATTTCATTTTTCATCTCAAACATAATAGATACAATTTCTATCCCTTCAGGGTTTGCTTCTCTGAAGATGTAATCACCTTTGCTGCCTGTTTTAGCATCGTTATCTTTTTCAAAGTAGGCATTTTGAAATCCGGTTGCACGAAGTTTGTTAAATTCTAATTCGCAATGCTGTTCAAGGCTTTCACCTATCATTTTTGTAGAAAGTCTTGCTTTAAAGTCTTTATAGCGAGCGATTTCTTCTTCTTTAAATTGAAGTTGTATTTTGTATTGTTCTTTTAATGATAGTTCTTTTAATAAGTTTTCTTTTTCATTTGTTTCAATTTTATTTGTAAGCTCTGCAATTTGTTTGTCTTTTTCAGCGAGAGCTTTTTCTTTTTCGATTTCAAATTTATTTAATTCAAGATTTTTGTCTTTTTCGTAAGATTCAATTTTTGCTTTAAGTTCTAAAATTTCTACATTTTTTTGAGCCGTAGTATTAAACAATTCTTTTTCTTTACTAATAATTATATCTTGGTACTTACGTTCTGTTTCGGATTGAGCAAGTTTTATTGCCGCTTCTTTTTCATTTAGGAATTGGGATTCTCTTGAGGTGATTTCTTTTTCAAATTCTTTATCTCTTACTTGTTTTACTATTGCTGCGTAACCGGATTCATCTACTTGAAAAATTTCACCGCATTTTGGACATTTAATTTCTTGCATTATCTTACTCCTGTAAATTAGATACATCTATATTTTATTATAATTTTCCTCTACGTCAAATATGGACAAAGTAAGTAAGATAAAATTTATAATTCTAATAACGTTAAGCTATTAATATTTTCATAAAAATCATTTATTGGGATATTTTCTTCATTTTCACTATTATGTGGGTTTATAAGTGTTACAAAATTGTCATCTACTTTTTTAAGAGTATACGCATGATGTATATATAACCCATTTCTTTTTTCTTTAAAATTACAGGTTATAGCATATTTATCTGGATTTTCTTTTATTTTGTTAATTAAAATTTTTATATAATTGAGATTACTATTGTTTTTGTTAAAGTAAGTTGTTGATTTTTTGCCTGTAATTAAGAATAATATATCTGATGGAAAACCTCCTGCGAGTGGATCATTAAAGTTTCCAGATGTATGTTTCCCATTAATAATGTTTGGATTTTTATTTTTCATTGCTTCTTTATTGCTGATTAACATTTTTTTATAATATTCAGTTGCCAGCTCTATTGCTAACATATCGTCGTCACCTTTTACATATTTATTGCTTTGTTTAGCAGCATTTAATGCAATTTGAGGAATAGTTACACTTGTATTTGTTCCTTTAAAATATATAACTGTATTGTTATAATTTCTCTTAGAAATTGTGTTTTTTAAATATTTTTCACCTTTTGTTGTGTTTCCTAGAGCATTTATTCCAGCAAGTAGCCAACAGTCATTTTTTACTTGTATAGTATTGTCAATTTTTCTATCTATGTTAATTTCACCTTTAGTATAATCATTTACGTAATTTATTCCTTTTATTGAATCAAAATCAACAGTATAATATTTTGAAATAAAATTACTATATTTATTTTCAGTTGTTTTTAACTCAAAAATAGGCTTTGTCTCTTTAGGCTTTTCTTTTTTTATAGATTGTTTTACAGAAAAATCTTTTGAATTTTCAGAGTTAAGATAAATTGATAACATGTATATCCCCTAAATCCCTTATATAATTAAAAACATTTTAATAAGAAAAATTGACAAAATGTTTATTTTAATTTAAAAATTCCTAATCATTAGAATTATTTTTTAATAATCTTTACCTAAAATAACTTTTTAGACTTTATGGGTTCTGTTAGTTTTTGGGTTATTTAACTTAAATTCTATTTTTCAATTTTATAATTTTTGTGATATATTTATATAACCAAATTTATTATTAAATCTGTGAAAGAGGTGTTATGAGAAAATTATTACCAATTTTATTGGCTATATTTATTTTTTCTGTAAATGCTCCAGCTTTTGCTATGAGCGTTGAAGAATCAGAAGCCGAAGGACTAAGAGATATGAGGGTACAACCAATGGAACCTGCTGATGCTCCTAAATGGGTAGAATATGTTCCAACAAAGTACCATAATCCTAGAACAGATTTTAAAAAGGGAACTGCAATTGCAGAATTAGCTTCTGGAATTGTTCTTACAGATTTATTATTAACAGCCCCAATAGGTATTCCTATGATATGTCATTCAACAACAAAGTTGAAAAATATAGGTTGGGCAGACAAAAAAAATAAATATTTTGAAGGCTTAGAAGAAGCAAAGAATATAAACAATTCCAATGAAAGACAAGATCATTATGATAAATTGCTGAAAAAATGTAAAATGACAGAAAAAAAACATAAACAGCAATTAAAAAGACTTGAAAAAGAAAATAAAAAAGCTAATGATGTATAAATATAATTTTATTAAAACTGAAACCGACTCTGTCTCTCAAAACGCTTGATAATTGTATTGATAAAGGTAAGAAATACTAATGCGAAGCATTGTAGAGACTCCCAGTTAACTTTATATATTTAAAATGGATATTTTTCCAATTTTAAATATATTCTGGAGACGAGGGGAGTCGAACCCCTGTCCAAAATGGATCTTGACAAACTTCTACGAGTGTAGATATTAATTCTCTCGGATTATGCAGGGAATATCATAACCTTTGTTATAATCCAAAGTGTTTTTTGCGGAAACACTAACCTTTAACGGTTATCTTGATGCATCTACCGTCATCGATGCACTGCCGCTTGCATGATGGACCCATATCACCGGCAAGCTGGGTAATATGAGTAGCTATAGTAATCTAGACTATGCAGCTAATGCATATCTTTCAGCGCCAAATACGCCTTTGATTACGTTGTTTTCATTTTTAGCATTTAATTTAGTTTGCTCGTTGATGACCGAGAACAGCGCTCGGACTCGCAATTCATCTCAACCGAACATCCTGTCAAATCCAAAACGTCCCCATATTTAGTTTTAAATGTGCTATTTTATATTATAAACTATTTTATATTTATTTCAAGCGATTATTCTGTTATGTGGAATGAACATTTTGAACAATGAGCTTTGGGATGAAGCATTAAATTGTCTTCTAAATCATACAATCTTGCAATTCTTGTAACTAATGGTGCTCCGCATTTTGGGCATTTTAAGCCACCGGCCCCATTTAAAATTAGTTCTTTTAAGCTATCGATTATTTCTTGTGATACTGTGTAACTTGTAAAGTCTTTTTCTAAAGATTTTATTTCTTCTGGTACACATTTCAATACTTTTGCTAAGTTTTGTCTTACAGTTACAGGTAGAAAAAGTTCTTTCCCTGCTTCAATATCTTCTATATAATTTAGCGGAAGATTACATTCTTTTGCTAGCCCTTTAGGAGAAAGACCTATTTCATCTCTTTTATGTTGAATAAATTGTGCTAATGTTTTCATAATTTTTATTTTATAGCGTAAACACCCTCTTTATTCAAGAGGGTGTTTACAAGTTGTGTAGAAAATTTAGGTAATTGTTATTCTTCGTATTTCCAGCCAGGATGTTTGTAATCTTCACTTCTTTTGGCGTAATCAGAATATACTACTGCTTGGTCAAAGTCATATTGTGCAAATTCTGGGTTTCCATTTTCGTCGTAAATTGGTTCCCCAGTTTCTTCGTCAAGGATTAGAGCTCCATACAAGAATGAACCTGGATTTGTCCCTTTTTCATAATTTCCACGGTATACTAAGTTATTATTATTATCAAAGATTGAACGAATATTTTGTTTTTTATCTCTGCCGTTTGTACGAACTTCATAACCTGCATAATTCCATAAATATTGTTCATCATCGTCAGGTTTTTTATCTGTATTAGCAACATATCTTGTGATTTTTATGCCTTTACCAGGTACATCTGCTACTACTGATTTTAAATATGATGTTTTTGGATTGTGAGAATCATATAAGTCTAAAACCTTAGTTACAACTGCTAATTCATTTTTATTTGTGCCGATACTATCCACCATTGATTCATAAAATTTGTTGTCATATCTGTTGTGTGCTTTTGAACCAACATATACAACACTATCTAGACCTGAACCATCAGGTTCTGGACCATCAATTGGAATGCCAATATTTTTACCTTGAGCGATTAATGAATCTGCGATATGGAACGGATAATCTTTTACATAGATAGGTTTAATTTCTGTATGGATTATAGTATCACCAGGCATGTATATAGTGTCACCAGGCATATAAATAGTATCAGGTTTAATAATTGTAATTGTATCGTGGTGGTCACAATTATTGCCCACTTTTATACCAATATTGACTTCATTATTATTAATTAAATCTTGGTCAAAATTATATATATTTCCGTCAATTTCTCTATCACAGCTTGTCATTGCTCCAGATGTTGCTCCTAATGCCATTAGACCAATCATCATGTTTCTCATAGCTTTGCTTGAATCTTTTGATATTTGATTATGGTTTGCTTGGTATTGATTAATATGTTGTTTTCTTTTATTAGTTTTGTTTTTACCTTCAAAATTTAAGGTGTTTAAACTATTGTGAATTGCTTTGACTTCCATTTAGGTATTTACCTCCATTTTCTACACTTTTTAATTGTATGTATATAAAAGAAAAACATGTTTTTAGTTGCTAATGAAATAATAACAAAAACATGTTTTTTGACTAAATTAGTGTTATATCTGTCTTTTAGCTGCTTTACATTAGTTAATATTCTATGCTGCGGCTAATTTTTCTCTTACTAATGTTTCAATTGTATTTAAAATATCAGGATTTTCTGCAAGAAAATCTCTTGCCTTATCTCTGCCTTGTCCTAATTTTTCTTCATTAAAACTAAACCAAGATCCTGCTTTTTTTACAATATCAAGATTTACTGCAACATCTAAGATATTTCCAATTTTGCAAATCCCTTTACCAAAAATAATATCAAATTCTGCAGTTCTAAATGGTGGGGCTACTTTGTTTTTAAGAACCCTTACTCTAACATGGTTCCCTACATCACCATCTTCACCTTTAACACCTTCTGTACGTTTAATTTCCATACGAACAGAAGCATAATATTTTAAAGCATTACCACCTGTTGTAGTTTCAGGATTACCATACATTACACCAATTTTCATTCTTAATTGGTTAATGAAAATTACTGTAGTATTTGTTTTTCCGATAATACCTGTCAATTTTCTAAGAGCTTTACTCATTAAACGAGCTTGAAGACCCATTTGTTGATCTTCCATTGAACCTTCAATTTCAGCTTTTGGTACAAGTGCTGCTACAGAGTCAACAACTACTACATCTACAGCTCCTGAACGAACAAGTTCTTCTGTAATATCAAGAGCTTGTTCTCCTGTATCAGGTTGTGAAATTAATAAATCATCAATTTGAACTCCAAGATTTCTTGCATATTCAGGATCAAGAGCATGCTCTGCATCAACGAATGCTGCAATACCTCCTCTTTTTTGGCATTCTGCAACAATATGTTGAGCAAGGGTTGTTTTCCCTGAGCTTTCAGGTCCATATATTTCAATGATACGACCTCTTGGAATACCGCCTATACCTAATGCAACATCAAGAGAAAGGGCACCTGTAGGGATAGCATCTACATTTACAGTAGCCTTATCACCGAGTTTCATAATTGAACCTTTTCCAAAATCTTTTTCGATTTTTTCTATTGCTAGTTTTAAAGCTTTGCTTCTTTCATCTAAATTTGATGTTGTTTCGTTTTCTTTTTCTTTTACTGCCATTTTATAATTCCTTTAGTTTATTGGCGGGCAAGTATTATCTTGTTATTCCCAAACGTGTTTTTCTTTCTTTTTATAAAATCCTAGACCTACTGGTTTGTATGAGTGTAAGTCATTTTTTAATTGATAAATTTCTTTATTTAAATCGATAATTTTTTGTCTTAGAGTTTCATTATCTGTTTTGCAACGGATAAGTTCTACAACGACTTCATCCATGCCTTCAAGTTTTTCATCGATAACTTTAGCAATTCTATTACTTAACTTATTTTCCATATCTTTTAAAGAGTTCAAAATACTAAGCATTGCTGATGGTTGTTTTGTATCGGTTTTTGCAGGAGGTAAAGATGCTCCTTTCATAGCTTGAACTTTTCTTAAATTTTTTACTTCTTCATAAGAAAAATAAGTTTGTCCTTTGCTGTTTTTTCTAGGTAATATAGAAGCTCGTTTGCATAATTCAACAATTTCTTTATTATCTGTTTTTAAAATACTTCTCACTTCTTGAGGAGATAAGGTTTTCCCCTTCAATTCTTGTTCTAATATCATCTTCTATCCCTCTAAATTTCTCCAATTATATTGTATTTTATATATAAAAAAAAGACAAATAGATTTTGCAATCTTGTAACATCACTTAATAAATTTTTAATTTATTTGTTGTAAATCATTCATTTAATCCTTGTTTTATAATTTGATTTTTAATTTAATTATTATGAAAAGAGGATTTAATGTATGAAAAAGAAATTTTTATTATTAATGTTATTATTCCTTTCGGGAATATCTGTTAATGCAGAGGATTGGATTCCTGTAGATACAAATTTTTCAAGTTTTTATTTATATCTGGACAAAGATTCTATAAAAAATGTAAATCCGCAAGAATACTTGTATGCGATAAAATTTCAGTCTGGAAATAAGGCAGAAAAAGTTGCTTATTTGAAATCAAATATCCAAACAAATTATTTAGGAGTAGTTAAATCAGAAATTTATGATAAGGATAATTATCGTCCCAAAACATATTTTGCAAATGCGCATGTCTTTATGAAGCCAATAGATAATGATTCGTTTCTTGCATTAGCTCATAATTATGTATCAAAATTATATAATGAAGAAAAGACAGAAAATCATGATGCGACTGTTGATGTAAAAAAAGACGCTTTTACTCCGGATAATAAGTCTCATGAAAATATTCCTGTTGCAGAACAAGAAAAACAAGAAGATGTAAAACCTCAAATTAGAGGGATAGAAAATAGAACCCAAGAAGCTGAAAAGCCAAATCCCGTTGAAGAAATAAAAGAATCAAATCCACAAAAAACAGTCCAAATTTCTCAGATTTCATCAAATGCTAAAGATTTATCAGGATATGTTAAAGAAATTAGTGCAGAATTGGAGGGAAATTGGCAACCCCCAAAATCAGGACAAAATACTCAAACTATTATTATTTTAACAATAGGTAAAGATGGAAGTTTGCAAAAGTATGATATAGCTAAATCATCAGGAGATGAGGCGACTGATCGTTCAATTATCAGTGCAGCTGAAAAAAGTGTTCCTTATGCAAATTTTTCAGGAATTAAGAGTGGTGCAGATAATATAAAATTGCAATTTGTATTTGAGTATAAAAAATTTAAAAAATCTGTTATTTAATAAGATAATAAAAAAGAGAACCTTTATGGTTCTCTTTTTTATATTTCCAGCGTATTCTCTTATACAGCTTTTTGAACTTTTCCTGCTCTTAAGCAAGAAGTGCAAACTTTAATTCTTTTAACTGTTCCATTTACATTAACTTTAACTGATTGTAAGTTAGGTTCTTGTGTGTGAACAATTTGTTTATGCGAGAATGTTAATTTCGCTGCTTTAATCGGTGCTTTACCGCATACATCACATTTTTTTGACATAATTTTAATTTCCTTTTCTAGCTAGTTTGTGTATTTTAATAATATATTAAAAATGAGAAAAATCAAGAAGCATGTTAAAATAAGTTAAGTCTATCTTGGAAATCCTTGAAATGTAACGATTTTATAACTACTTGAATTAAAAATTACCTTATGATATATTTCATTTATTAAGAACAATTTATTATTAGGGTATGGAAAAATGAAAAGTTCAACTATCAGAAGATCAAATTTATCAAAAGAAAAAATGGCTGTGCTTCAAGCATTAGCTCAATATAAAAATGATCCATATGATAATTCTCCTGGTATTTATGTAAGACCAAATAAAGAACGAGAATTAGATGTATTATGGCAAAATTTTAAAGTTAATCAGAAAAATGATAAATCTCCAAGCATATATTTAGCTGCAGGATTTATTGTTGGTGCTGTAGTAATGTTAATCTTGACAGTAATGATTAGTTTTTCAGCTAACGGGTTACGTTCTATGCAAGATAATATAACTTCTACACCGTCTCCTGTTAAAAAAGAAAAATTAAGCTTAAATTTTATTCCATCTTCTACTGAGAAAGAAGAACCGACTGCTACAAATGAAGTTTATACGGTACAAAGCGGTGATACAATGGAAAGTATTTTGATAAGATTTTATGGATCTTATAGCAAAGAAAAAGAATCACTTGTATTGAAAACAAATAATATGACAAATCCAAATAAACTTTCAATCGGGCAAAAATTAACAATCCCAATGGAAGAAAAAGAAGCTCAATAATAAAAAAGGCCGATTAAAAAAATCGGTCTTTTTTTATTTATTTAGTATATTTTTTCCCTACAAGTTCGTCAGGTAAAAATTGTTGTTTTACATCTGGTGCATCGTGTGAATATATGTAGCCTATTCCAAATCCATAGTTTTTTGCATCTTTGTAGTGTGCATCTCTAAGATGCATTGGTGGAGGGAAGTCTTTACCTGTTTCAATATCGTGGAGGGCTGAATCTATTGCAACTACTGTTTCATTTGATTTTGGAGCTCGAGCAACATAAATTACAGCTTGAGCAAGAGGAATTCGACCTTCAGGGAGCCCAAGCAATTCAACAGCTTTGTATGCATTAATTGCAACATTTAAAGCGTTTGGGTCGGCATTTCCGACATCTTCTGCAGAACATGTAATTAATCTTCTAGCAATAAATCTTGGATCTTCTCCTGCTGCAATCATTTTTGCAAGATAATAAATCGCAGCATCAGGATCACTTCCTCTAAGGCTTTTTTGGAAAGCTGACGCACAGTCATAATGCTCTTGTTGAGAATATCTGGTGTTTCTTTTTTGGCAGATTTCTTCAATAATTTTTACTGTTAAATTTCTTCTGTTGTCTTTCAAATCACTTGCAAAGTATGCATTTTCAACGACATTTAGTGCATATCGAGCATCGCCTCTAGCAAGGTTTATTATAAAATCTATTGCACCGCTTTCACAATCCATAGGCAGATAATTTTTTGCTAAGTATACAAAACCTTTTTTTATAATTTTGGCCATACTTGTATCATCTATTGAATTTAGTCTTACGACCTGAACTCTTGATAAAAGAGCTGGGACAACTTGAAAAGACGGGTTTTCAGTAGTTGAGCCAATTAAAAATAATGTTCCGTTTTCTAAATGCGGTAATAGGGCATCTTGTTGAGTTTTTGAATATCTGTGGATTTCGTCTATAAACAGAATTGTTTTATTCCCGCATCTTAATGCTTCTTTGGCACTTTCGACAGCATCTTTAATATCTTTTACACCTGAGGTAACAGCTGAAATTTCAATAAAATTTGCATTTGTTTTAGTCGCAATCAGTCTTGCAAGTGTTGTTTTTCCACATCCGGGTGTTCCCCAAAATATTAAAGAGAATAATCTGTTTGTTTTTAAAAGGTTTAAAATAGGACTGTTAGGTGACACAACATTACTTTGCCCTAAAAAGTCTTCGAGAGTCTTAGGGCGAAGAATTTCTGCAAGCGGTATTTGCTTATTTTGATTTTCTAATTCCGTAAATAGATTATTCATAGTATAATTGTAGCATAAAATAAGAACTTACATTGAGAGATGCTTCTTATGATTATAGAGAAAATTTGAAAAGGGTGTTTAATGAAAAAATTTCTTTTAATATTAGTTGTAATTTTATTAGTCGCAATCACAATTCCTTATGGGAAGAAACAAGATAATAATAATGAAATTATTTTTTGGACTTTGCAAATGAGTGATTTTTCTCCTTATATGAACAAAGTTATAAAAGAGTTTGAGGAGCAAAATCCAGAAATAAAAATTAAATGGGTTGATGTTCCATTCTCTGAAGGTGAAAAAAGAACTTTAGCATCTGTATTGAGTGATAATCCGCCTGATTTGATTAATTTAAACCCAGATTTTTCAGCACTTTTAGCTCAAAGAGGTGCATTATACGAAATTGATGAACAGTATACAGAACAATTTAATAAACAGATTATAAATTCATTGAAATATAACGGGAAATTGTATTCATTACCTTGGTATGCAACTTCAGCAGTTACTATTTATAACAAAAAACTTCTTTCAAAGTCTGGAGCTAAAATGCCAGAAACATTTGAAGATTTAGGCGAAATTGCTCCTTTGATAAAAGAAAAAACAGGTGCATATGTTTTGCTGCCTAATATTACCGAAAATGATACGATGTTGAGAATTTTAAATAAATATGGAGTAACAGCTTTTAATATAAATTCTGACCAATCAATTCAAGTTTTTGATTATTTTAAAAACTTGTATGAAAAAGATTTGATTCCAAAAGAATCTGTCACACAAACTCATCGTGAAGCGTTAGAAAAATATATGGCAGAACAGATCGTATTTTTCCAAGCCGGTGCAAATTTCTTGAATATGATCAAAGAAAATGCTCCATCTACATATAAAAACACAGACGTAGCTCCTCAAATTACAGGGAAATTAGGCCAGAATGATTTTTCTTTAATGAATTTTGTAATCCCAGTCCGTGCAAAACATAAACAAGAAGCATTAAAATTTGCTTTATTCTTAACAAATTATGAAAATCAATTAGAGCTTGCAAAATTGACTAACGTCCTTGCTGTAAATGAAAAAACATTAAAGGATGATTTTTATACCGCATATGATAAAAATGATCTTATGGCAAAAGCTCGTGTTATTAGTGCAAAACAACTTTATAAAATAGAGCCTTCTTTTAAAACTTTAAAAGATCAAAAAGAAGTGAATACAATTGTAAATTCAGCAGTTCAACAAATATTGCTAAACAAAAACACCACCAAGAGTATTCTTGATGATGTTTTGACTAAAATTAAGATGTTGGAAGCTGATTAGCACCAGAATCCTCTGACACCGAAAAATGTCGGACCGCCAAACATAAATCCTGTTCCGCATCCGCAGCCTCCGCCAAAGAAACCTCCTCCAAAAGGTCCGCAGCCATAAATTGACGATGTCATGTATGGATTAAATCCGCATCCGAAAATTCCAAAAGGTGATGTCAACATTGACGCACCGATAAGGCCCATAGTTCCATTAGCATTGGCTATCGGGTTTCCATATCCTGCTGCAGAATTTATTGCATAGCCTAGATAACTTCCAGTATGATGCTGTATTTCTCTCGCTGCTTCATTTCTTAAGGCTCCATTCATAACATTGAAGCCAAAACCCATTAATGCATCTCCAGCTGTAGCTCCTCGGTTTCTTGCATCAACTGCTCCTAAAGCACTTCCTGCAAGTGCATTAAAATTACTAAGTGCGTATATTGCGTTGTCAATACTCATAATTCCACTCTCAATTATATACTTTGTATATATATAAAGTATATAATTAATAAAAAATTGCTTATTTTTTATTGAATATTAAGTAATGTAACAAATGCTTTAAAACCTTAAAGAAATCTCAGAATTTAGCCGAATACATGATTAAGGAAACAAGAATAAAGGGATTTAAGGATATGTCAATTGGTCTTTTTAACGCACAATACAAATTAGGAATTGATACTACAACATTGAAGCAAGTTTCAAATGAAATTTTGAAACGTGCTGCTGAAAAAAACAGCCAATACAATACAAATACATCATCTTTAAATAACATATTTAAAAATGCAAATAATATTGGTATTGATTTGTATAGCGGAAAAGTTGACACAAATGTTGCTCGTCAAGTTGCAATGAATAATTCAGGTTTTCAAATCCAATTAAATCAAGAAGTAATGCAATCTATTCAATATTTAAATGCAAAAGCTGCTCAAAATGTTCAAAAAAATGTTGAAGGAAAAATTACTGTAGCTTTGAATGAAGGTGTTGGAAATACTCAAAAAACAGAAACAGCTCATGCATTCAATAGTATTATAAGTTTAGGCGCAGGCAAAGATAAAAATGGTTCAGCTCCATCTTATAAAGGTGAATTTTTATTCATTAAAAAAGATAAAGAAAACGAAGAAGCTGCTGCAGCATAGTTTTTAATATTTACTTGTCATTATCTTTTTTAATTTCTTTAGCAATGTTATAAAATTCTTCTTCCAATTCAAGTTCAGCATTTTCTTCTCTAGAAAGCTTTTTAGAATTTTGTTCTCTCTTTTTTTGTTCTTCAAGAGCTTTTTTACGTGAATTTATAACATTTGCAACATTCATCATTGCAAGAGAGTTTAAAGTGGCACGCAATTGAGCACTTCTATCAGTGTATTTTTGGCTGTCTTGATTTTCTTCATCATCTTCTCTTTTTTGTTGTGCAAAATATTCCCCGCCTTGTCCCATTTTGTCATCTTGGGTTTTAGCAGCTGTACCTGAAATATCTCCGCTTTTGAAATTAAAAGAGCCTCCGATTCCAAAGAATCCTGCTGATCTGTTATCGACCATACTTTTATAACCCTCTGTTTATTTTTTTCAATCTTTTATGTTATCCTAGCAGATTGAATAATTTATTAACTCGTCTGAATAGATTATTTTGCTAGATGATTAATAAAAATTTACATTTGTTGTATTTGTATACTTTGTGTAAAGTGGTATATTCTTGAAAAAAAGGGGTATATATGTTAATATAATAATATAATAACAATAGGAAGGATATTTATGAAGAGATTCAAAGGTTTCACACTTACTGAGTTAATGGTTGCTCTTGCTGTAATAGGTATAATTGTAGCTATTGTTACTCCTACAATTATGAAAACAAGACCTAATAAAAATAAAATGATGGTAAAAAAGACTTTTTATACAACCGAACAAATAGTTTCTACTCTAATTAATGATGCTAGGTTGTATCCTGATATGCGTGAAGCTTGTGACGCTGACTGGCTTGCTAATAATACTGAAACAGAAGATATGTATTGTGCCTGGGGATTTGACTATGAAAACAAGATAAATTATGAAGGCGAAGAATATGAAGGTGATACTAAATTCCCTGGCTTGTTTAAAAGTCGATTAAATGTTAAATCTGGTGATGGAGAGGTTTTCTATACGACAGATGGCGTAAAATGGGATTTATCAGGAACTAAAGGAGCTTGGGAACCGGGATTTGTCTCTGGGCCTAAAGATGCAGGTATTGGAGAAATTCTTGTTGATGTAAACGGCGATGATGGCCCAAATGCAAGACAAGCGGATTCAAGTGCTGATGATTTTGACCAATATGTTATTGAAGTTATGGCTAACGGTAAATTAAAAATTGCGGATGCAGATACTAAAGCTATAGAATATATTACAATAAATACTTCAATACGTGATGGATTATAATAAAGTAATCGAATAATCGCGCTTAGAAAATTTCTAAGTGAGGAAAGTCCGTGCATTCAAGGACAGGTTGCCGGAGAAACTCCGGACGGCGTGAGCCGGTGGATAGTGCCACAGAAATGAAGACTGCCGATGGATTTTATATCACAGGCGATGGTGCAACGGTGAGTTAAAAGCTTCACCAGCGATACTGAGAAGTATCGGCTAGGTAAACCCCAATCGAATGCAAGATTAAATTGAAGGTTATAAAGGCTGTCCGCCTACTTCAGAAATATCGCTAGAGATTGAAAGTAATTTCAATACCAGACAGATGATTATTTAGAAACAGAACACGGCTTATGAGTTACTTTATTTTTAATAAAAAAAAGACCGATTATTAAATCGGTCTTTTTTTTATTGTAGAAAAGTCTATTTTTTATTTTTCTTATTTTTAGCTTCAGCTTCAGCTTTTACTTTTTTAGCAGTTTCTGCGCTATTTTTAATTGAATCTTGAACGCCTTTTTGAACATTAGCAGGATCATAGTCTGGATTTATATATTCAATTTTAGCATTTTTCTTTAAAGACTCTGTTAATTGATCTATCATTTCAATTTGTTTTTGATTTTCAAGGTATCCTTTGATATTATCTTTAACTTTTTCAAATGGTTCTTGACCTGCAGCTGCTCTATCTGTAACCATTATAATATGATAACCGTATTGAGTTTTTACAGGTTTATCAGATATTGAATTTGGTTTCATAGAAAATGCAGCTTTTGAAAATTCCGGTACCATTTCTTTTGCCGCAAAGAAGCCTAAATCTCCGCCTTTTACAGCTGTTGTTGTATCTTCAGAGTTTTCTTTTGCAATTTTAGCAAATTGTGTCAAATCTTTTTTTGCTTCAGCTAAGATTTGATTAGCTTTAGCTTCTTTAGCATTAAATTCTTCTTGAACTTTTGCATTTACAGCTTCTGTATCGAGATTTTTATTTTTAGGGTCTTCTTTTATTTTTGCAATAATTTCATCTCGGTTTGCTGAAATTAGGATGTGAGAAGCTCTTACTCTATCTGGGTGTTTAAATTTGTTAATATTATCGTTGTAGAATTTTTTAGCTTCTGCATCTGAAACTTTTGCAGATCCTAATTGTTCAGCTAAGCGTCTCATTTTAACTTCTTCTTTTAAATCTTTTTTGAATTGAGCATTAGACATTCCATGTTCTTTTAAAATTGCATTAAGTTGTTCTTTAGAGCCAACTTTGTCGATTACTTCTTTTACGGCATCATCTACATCTTTACTTGTTACTTTTATTCCACGTTTTGTGACTTCTTCATCTAGTAATGTTTTTACAATTAATTCATTTATAACTCTATCTTTTATTAAAAGATATAAGAAGCTGTTTTTATCATCTTTGACATCAATACCAAAAGCTTTTGCAATACCGTTACCGGCTTGTTTGTCGAATTCTTGATCAAATTGTCCTTGAGTAATTATTTTATCATTAACTTTAATGATTGCTTCTCCTGATTTTAGGCCGCAGCCTGCAAACAATACTGCTGATATAGCAAGTGTTGCAAGTAATTTTTTCCCTCTCATAATGTCTCCTTTTTTATTTGTTTAGTTGAATTTCTCTCTTAATATTTAAATTCATTACTTGTTTTATGTATATAATAAAACAAATCTGTTAAAATGTTAAATACTTCATTAAAATTCATGTATGAATTGTTTAATAGTAATATAGAATTTCCTTCAATGCAAGATTTTGGAGCAATTGTAAATTTTATTCTTTTTAGAATTTCAGAAGGTAGTGTTCTTTGAATAATTTTCCATTCAGCTTGACTGTATGGAGTATAAATTCTTATGTTATCTTCTGTTTCTCTTATTAATGAAATTTTTACATCTGTTGCTGCAAGTCTTATTTTTATTAATTTTATTAAGTTTTCAACACTTTCAGGCGGTTTAGCAAATCTGTCTTTCCACTCTTCTGTAATATAATCAAGTTCAATATCAGATTTAACATCCGCCAGACGTTTATATTCAATCATTTTTTGTTCGGCAGAACCAACCCATTCATCAGGAATAAAGGCTGTGACATTAATATCAACTATAGTTGGATTTGATTTATCGACGATTTGTCCTTGAAGTTCTTGAACTGTTTCTTCCAATAACTGGCAATATGTGTCAAAGCCAACATTTACCATATGCCCGTGTTGTTTTGTTCCTAAAATATTACCAACTCCGCGAATTTCAACATCTCTCATTGCTATTTGGTATCCGCTTCCAAGTGTTGTAAATTCTTTGATTGCTTTTAAGCGTTGGACGGCATCATGGGTTATTTCTTTTGATTTTGTATATAGGCAATAGCAATATGCTTGACGTTGAGAACGTCCTACACGTCCTCTTAGTTGGTATAATTGTGCAAGCCCAAATTTATCAGCGTTATGAATAATCATTGTGTTGGCATTTGGAATGTCTATACCGTTTTCAATAATTGTTGTAGCAAGCAGAATATCATATTCGTGGTTTGCGAAGTCGATTATGACTTTTTCTAATGTTTTTTCGTCCATTTGACCATGGCCGATTGCAATTCTTGCATTTGGAACTAATTTTTGTAATTGCATTCTAAATTCGTCAATTGTTTCGACCCTATTATAAAGATAGAATACCTGACCTTCCCTGTCTAATTCATGGATTATGGCATTTTTTACCATATTTTCATTCCATTCTCCAACATAGGTTTTGATTGGAAGTCTGTTTTTAGGTGGAGTGTTTATTATTGACATATCTTTAATGCCTGATAAAGACATATAGAGAGTTCTTGGAATTGGTGTCGCTGACATTGTAATAATATCAATGTTTTCTCGTAATTGTTTTAATTTTTCTTTGTGTCTTACTCCAAAACGATGTTCTTCATCAATTACTAAAAGACCTAAGTCTTTAAAAATAATACCTTCTTGTAGTAACCTATGTGTACCAACTACAACATCACATTCTCCTGTTGCAAGATGTTTAACTGTTTCTTTTTGCTCTTTTTGAGATCGGAAACGTGATAATAATTCTACATTTACGCCGAAAGGTTTAAATCTTTCTGAAATTGTTTGGAAATGCTGGAATGCAAGAATTGTTGTCGGAACTACTACTGCGACTTGTTTGCCTGATGTGACGGCTTTAAATATTCCTCGCATTGCAACTTCAGTTTTACCAAATCCTACATCTCCGCAAATCAACCTATCCATTGGTTGTTCACTTTCCATATCTGTTTTTACATCATTTATGGCTTTCATTTGATCCGGAGTTTCTGTATATTCAAATGCTTCTTCCATTTCAACTTGCCAAGTTGTATCAGGCAAGAATTGAATTCCTTTTTGCATTTTTCGTTTTGCGTAGAGTCTTAGAAGGTCGTATGCTACTTGTTCAACTTCTTTTTTTACACGAGTTTTGGTATTTTCCCAATCTTTACCGCCCATTCTTGAAAGTTTAGGCTTTAGTGCTCCTGAACCTCTGTATCTTACAAGCAGGTTAATTTGTTCTGCAGGGATATGAAGTCTGTCTTTATTTGCGTATTCAATAGTCAGGTAATCTTTTAGTTGACCGTCAATTTCTTGTTGTGATAAACCTTTATAAATACCTACTCCATGGATACTGTGGACAACATATTCTCCTTCTTTTATGTCGTTGATATTTTCAATATATTCAGGTTTTTCTTTGTAATATGAACGTTTAGTTGAGGTAATTTCTTTTGTTCGTTTGTTGAATAATTCTCTATCTGTAATTATTACTGTTTTAAAATCTTCAAGTAAGGAACCGTGCGAAGAAATGCTTTCATTATACTCAACGTCAAAAATATTTTTTTCAGAAAGAATTTCTTTAACTCTTTCTGGATAATCTGTTGCTATAATTATGTCATAATCCTGCTTTGAATTAATATAATTTGCAATATCATCAAGTTTTGCACCGAAATTTTGTACTGTTTGAGTATTAAATTCAACAATTTCATCGGTTTCACTATCAAGAAAATTATTTAGTCCAATTTTTACAAATCCTGCTGTTTTTTGTATAAAATCTTCAAAAGGAATGTGATTTCTGCCTTTTAAATCTATGTTTAGACCCAATTTTAGATTTTCTTGGAGTTGTTCTTCGTAATTTTTGTCTGTAAATTCGTATTTTGAATATATTTCTGATATTTCATCAAATACAATTATATAATCTTTGAAATAGTCCAAAATGCTTACAAGGTTATTGTTAAAATAGTTTTGATAAATTTCTATTCCTTCAAAGTATCCGTCTTCATCTTCGGGTTTAATTTCTTTAGGAATATCATTTTTTATTGTAAATTTATACATCGGCATAATATTTGCAGATGATAGTTTTTCTATTGATTTTTGAGTTTCATTGTTGAAGTATCTGATATCAACAATTTCTTCTCCCCAAAGTTCAATTCTTGTAGGGTGTTTATCAAGGGAATAAAAATCAATAATATCGCCGCGAATACTAAATTCTCCAATATCAGATACCATTGTAGAGCGTTTGTATCCTAAGTCTATAAATTTTTGAGAAATCTCTTTGACATCAATTTCATCACCGATTTTTAATGTAATAGTGTTTTCTTTATAGAAATTTTCTGTCGGGAATTTTTCTAATAGTGTTTTTACAGGGCAAATTACAATATCAGGTTTTTCTGTTAAAATTCTTACTTGTTCTGCATAATCGTAACGATTTGGGGATACACTTTCATACATTGAAATATTTTGAAACGGTATAAGTTCAGTTGTTTCATTAAAGGCTTTGAGTAAATCGTTTTGATATTTAAGTGCACTTTGTTCTGTGGATGTTATAAAAAGAATTTTTTTATCTGTAATTTTTTTTATTTTAGTTATTAAAAATAATCTTAAAATTGTAGTAAGACCTGTTATTGCAAATGAAAAAGACTTTGTAAGATATCTTTCAAACAAAGCATAATTTTCATTATTTTCAGGCAAATTAATTTTAAACATAGTTTAATTTTATCATAAAATAAAAAAGCTCTGAGAATTCAGGGCTTTTTTATTTTTTATTTAACATCTGTTTTATTCGGACTTTCATATTCAATGCCCATTTCTTTAAGAGTTCTGATAAAGTTTTGGGCACAAATTTTTTGAGCTTCCGGAGGTACTATTCTTAAAATTTCAACTGTCTTCGATATTACTGGATCTTTATCGTACCAACGGTTATTTGCATTAACGGGTTTGACCATTGCATAGAATTTGTCGATAGTTTCTTTAGAAACTTTTTCTTCAATTTTTTGTAAGAAAATTTCTGCTTGAGCTCTTAATTCTGTTTGATAATTTTTTAAAAGCTCAATTACTTCTAGTAATAATGGATCATGATCATACCAGCGTTTATATGCAGGTGCCATTATAATAAGCCCTCCGTTAGGTTTACTTTTGGCTCAACAGGAGTAATGATTTGTTCTTCATTTTTTCTCTCTATTTTGCCTCCTAATAATCTTAGCTTATTTTCAAAATTTTCGTATCCTCTATCTATATGATGTAGGTTTTCGATTGTAGAATTGCCATCGGCCATTAACGCAGCTACAACTAAAGATGCTCCTGCACGTAAATCACTTGCAGCTAATGTAGCTCCTGTTAATTTTTTTACGCCTTTAATGATTGCATGATTTCTGTCTTGATGAATGTCAGCTCCCATTCTGCGTAATTCAGGGACTTGCATAAATCTGTTTTCATACAAGCTTTCTGTGATAATTCCAACTCCGTTTGCTGTAGTCAAAAGTGTCATTGCCATTGACTGCAAGTCTGTTGGGAACCCTGGGTATGGCTGAGTTACAAAATTAATTGAATTTAATCTGTTTTTACAAGAAACTTCTAAAGTTGTAGGTTCTACTAATTTAATATTAGCTCCCATTTTTAAAAGCTTATCTGTAAAGAATGTCAAATGTGCAGGGAATACATTTTTTATAATTGCTTTACCTTTTGTTGCGATAATTGCAGACATAAATGTACCTGCTTCAATTCTGTCAGGGATTGTTGTGTATTCAATAGGATGTAAATTCTCTTGTTTTACACCATTAATTACAATTTCAGAAGTTCCTGCACCTACTACATCTGCACCCATTGAATTTAAGAAATTTGCAAGATCTACAATTTCAGGTTCTTGTGCTGCATTTTGGATTCTTGTAGAGCCTTCTGCTAAAATTGATGCAAGCATTAAGTTTTCTGTAGCACCAACAGATGGAATATCTAAATAGATATCAGTACCTACAAGTTTTGGAACTTTTGCATGTACGTAACCGTTTTCAATTTTTATTTTAGCACCAAGAGCTTCTAAACCTTTAATGTGGAAGTCAACTCTTCTTTCTCCGATTGCACAGCCTCCTGGAAGAGCTACAATTGCTTCTCTGCATCTTGAAACTAATGCTCCAAGTACAATAAATGATGCTCTCATTTTACTTACAAGTTCATATTTTGCAGTAATACTTGTCAAATCTGTAGCATCAATTGTTACTGATTTTTCTGATTTATTATAAGTTGTTTTTGCACCTAATTGTGCAATTACACTTAGCATAATTTCAACGTCTGTCAAATCAGGAACGTTATATATTTTTGTCTCACCTTTTGCTAATAGTGCGGCAGCCATTAATTTTAATACTGAATTTTTTGCTCCGCCGATTGAAACTTCACCTTTTAAAGGGGTACCACCTTTTATATAAAATTTTTCTGTCAATTTTCTTACCTTTTCAAATAAAAAATATTTTCACTTTTCTTTTATAATAATACAATTACTTTTGAATGGTGTAAATAAGTTAAATAATGTAAAGAAATTAAGTTAAAAATTTATTTACCTATTAAAAAAAATTTTTTAAGTTTTTTATTTTTTCCAGATTGAAAGGAAATTTATAAAAAAAATGATTAGCCCAATAAATTTTACTGGTATTAAAAATATAGGTTATGCAAGAATTTTAGGAAATAATGAAAATAATCTCCCGCAAACTCGTGTAATAATGAATATGGAGTTAACTGATGATTCTCAAAATAAAGATTTAACAAATTTTCGTCAAATATTAAAAAAATATCCATTTATGAAAAATGAAGTAAATGATAAATATATAAATGTTGAGTATGATCTTACACGTGTGGATGATTTTTTATATTCTAGAGTTTTGTTAAATGGACATTTAGTAAAACCTGAAGGTGAAGGAGGAAATTTAGTTAACTTTGCTAGAAATTTAGTTAATAGAGTTAAAAATTTCAAAATAAATGATTTCAAATTGGATAAAAATCATCATTTAAGTGAAGAAGCTCAAGTTGGTCTAGTTTATAATGATAATATTGACAATTACATAGATGGAACTAGTGGAGAATTGGATCTTTTATCAAAAACAGGTTTGATTGAAAAATTTGATTTGTTTCTGAATGATGAGAGTATTGAATTATCAAAAAAAGATGAAGAAAAAGTTTTTAAAGCGTTAGACGAAGTTGTTGCTACTTTGCATGAACCTGTATATGTTAAACAAAATTCTAATTATTTGGATGCTTTATTGAAAACTTATTATCCTATTGATAGAGGTTCTTAATTATTAAAAAATAATAAATTTTTGTTGTTAATTAATATTGATAAACTATAATATACAATATAAATAATTAATTAAGAGGTAGAGATATGTCACACAAACATCATAATAATAATCCGTTTAAAAATTCTGAAAATTTAGATGAAGAAATTAAACAAGATAATGTTGAAAATTCTGAAAATAAAGAAGAAACTTCAGAAAAAGATAATTCAGAATTAGACGAGTTACAAAAAAAATATGATACATTAAACCAACAATATTTAAGACTTGCTGCTGATTTTGATAATTTTAGAAAACGACAAGAACATGAACGAGAAGAATTATTAAAATTCGGAACAGAAAATGCTCTTAAAAAAATGATAGAAGTTTTAGATAATTTTGAACGCGGTAAAAAAGCTTTAGAAAATGTTGAAGACTGTCAAAAAGTTAAAGAAAGTTTTGACCTTGTACACAAACAGGTAATCGATTCTTTGACAAAATTAGGACTTGAAACTATTGAAACAGAAGGAAAAGAATTTGATCCAAATTTCCATGATGCAGTTATGCAGACTCCTACATCTGAACATCCAGAGCATACAATTATAAATGAATTGCAAAAAGGGTATAAAATGGGTGATAAAGTTCTTAGACCTGCACTTGTAAATGTTGCTACAGCCGAAGGTTAAGCTTTGTTTTGCCCTTATGGATTTACATGATAAAATACAATTATTGAATAATTAGAATAGGGAAGATTTAGTATAAAATGACAGATTACTATGAAATACTCGGAGTATCAAAGGATGCTTCAAAAGACGAGATAAAATCTGCCTTCAGAAAGAAGGCAAGAACATTACACCCCGATGTAAATAAAGCTCCGGATGCGGAAGAAAAATTTAAGGAATTGGGCAAAGCTTATGAAACATTAATGGATGATAATAAGCGTGCGACATATGACAGATACGGTGAAGATGGTTTGAAAAATGCCGGTTTTGACACAAATGGACCTTTCGCGGGCGGTTTTGGTGATTTGAACGATATATTTAATTCATTCTTCGGCGGAATGGGTGGTTTTGGATTTGGTGGAAGACCTGATCCTAATGCGCCTGTAGAAGGAGATGATTTAAGATTAGATATTGAAATTGATTTCGAACAAGCTGTATTTGGCTGTGAAAAAGAAATTAAATTTGATCACTTGGAATTATGCCAATCTTGTGGTGGAACAGGTGCTGAAAAAGGATCTAAACCTGAAACTTGCCCAACTTGTCACGGTACAGGTCAAGTACAGCAAGTTATGAGGACTCCTTTAGGTTCTATTGCTCAAATAGTTACTTGTCCTGATTGTCATGGCGCAGGTAAAAAGATTTCTAAGCCTTGTAAAGATTGCAAAGGTCAAGGAAAAATTCAAAAGGAAAAGAAAATTAATATAAAAATTCCTGCTGGTGTTGATAATATGTCAAAAATCAGAGTATCTCATGAAGGAGATGCAGGTTCTAATGGTGGTCCGGCAGGTGATTTATATGTTGTATTACATGTAAAAGCTTCTGATTACTTCAAACGAGAAGGTAATGATGTTTATTCAAGACTTGATATTACGCCTGCTCAAGCAGCTTTAGGAGATGAAGTTGTTGTAAAAACTCTCGATGGAGAACAAAAAATTACAGTTCAAGCAGGTGTTCAAAGCGGGAATTCTATAAAAATCAAAGGAGCTGGAGTTCCATATATTGCAAGACCTTCTCAAAGAGGTGATCATATTGTGATTGTTGCAGTAAAAACTCCTACAAAACTTTCTGATGAAGAAAGAAATTTATATAGAAAATTGTATGAAATTCAAAATAATAAAAAAGCTTCACAACAATCATCAATAATGGATAAAGTTAAGGGAGTATTTCAGTAATGAATAAAAAAATCGGGCAGCTTAAAAATATAGCAGCTAAAATTTGTGTTGTAACAGCAGTAATGATGACTTTCACTGTCCCTGCTTTTGCGACAAAAATTCCTGATAATGTACAAAAGTTTGTAGTGAAAGATTTTCCAAATACTACTTTTAGATTTGATGGGGTAATTATTCTGCCTGATAATACGATTTATTTACCATTGCTTCCTGCAAAAATTATTACTCCTGAAAAATTAGAGATAAAACAAACTTATCCGACAGGAAAAACTCTTGCTTCAAAGCCAAATATTGTTATTTTGAATAATGATTTTGCATTGTTGAAAGTTTTGACAGATACAAACGGAAATAAAACTATTTACAAAATGGCAAATCCTCCTATGGAATTAAGAACAGGTCTTTTGCCACAAGATATGTTAGTTCCGAAAGGTTTGATAATTCCTGAGAATATGAAATCAATTGTTGGAAATTTGGAAATTAAGACAGTTAATGATCCTGGTATTCGTGTAGAAAGTTCAAAACCTGTTGTGACACAGCTTTCAGGTTCTACATTGAAAACTCTATCTCAAATCCCACAATTAAAAAATAAAAGTTTTTATGTGTCATCACCTTATTCAAAAAATATTCAAGTTTTAAATCTTGGTGCTAAGACTCCTGAGTATTCTTTGGCTCAAACTAATGTGCCTATTGATATGAAGGCTTATAATGACCAATTTTTACTTGTAACTGCTTATGAAAAGCCGTCAGTTGATGTTATTTCTTTAGCAGATGATCAGATTATTAAACAAATTTATATTAAAACTCAGCCTGATGAAATTGTAATTGATAAAAATAAAAATATTGCTTATATCTCAAGTTCTGTAGATTCAAGTATTTATACAGTAAATCTTGAAACTATGACTTTGTCAAAACAAATAAAAATTACAGGCATGTGCGAAAAGTTGACTTTATCGGAAGATGGTACAAAACTCTTTTATTATGATAAAAGAACCCGTGATATTTGGGCTATTGAGTTAGATAATAATTATTTGTTAAAGGAAATTGGTAAATTCCCAAATGTTTCAAAAATTGTATACACAAATAACAAAATTTATATAACAAGCAGAACAAAAAACAGACTAGCAATTATTGATTATGATACTATAAATCTGATTGCTGAAATAGAAATTTGTGAAAAACCTATTGATATGCTAGCTTTCCATGAAAGGGTATATGTATTAGGAGCTGGAGATAATTCTGTTCAAGTTGTAGATGCTAAAACTGACACATTAACTGATTCTATTTATTTGAATACAAATGGTTTTTCTACAAAAATTAATCAGATTGAAAACACAAATATAGCTCTTATTACTGATACAAAGGCTTCGTTATACACTGTATTTGATTTAGGAACTAACAAGGTTATTAAAACTATTCCTATTGATATTCCTGCAAATACGATTGTTGTAACTGAAAAAGTTAAAAAGATTAATAAATAATTATACAGGCAATAAAATTATGAAATATTTTGATGACACAACTGAAAATGTACTTAGCGAATTAGAAAAAACTCAAAAACAATTTTGGAATATATCAAGAGTTACAGCAGAATTTTTATATACATTAATAAGAGCAGAAAAGTCAAAAAACGTTTTGGAAGTAGGAACTTCAAACGGATATTCTGGAATTTGGCTAGGTAAAGCAGTAAAAGAAAATGGCGGTCATCTTACAACTATTGAGTTTTATGATAAAAGACTTGATGTTGCAAAAGAAAACTTCAAAACTTGTAAAGTTGATGATGTGATTACAACGCTAAAAGGTTCTGCTTTGATGCATCTTGAATATTTACCTGATGATTTTGAAATTGATTTTGCTTTTGTAGATGCTAATAAATCAGAGTATATCAAGTATTTTGAATTTATCAATAAACACTTGAAAAAAAATGGCATAATCGCATGTGATAATGTGTTGTCACATGAGGCTAAATGCAAACCTTTTATTGATGCGATTAATGCAAATCCAAATTATGAAAACGTTGTATTACCATTACCGGCTGGCTTATCCTTAGCAAGAAAAATCAAATAAGTATTAAATTATGGTATAATAATTTTATGAAAATTTTAGGTATTGACCCAGGGTTAGGAATTGTAGGATATTCTATTGTTGAATATGAAGGAGAAACTCCTGTACTTTTGCATTCAGGTTCTATTCAAACTCAAAAAGGTGCTCGAGAATCTGCAAGACTTTTAGAGATTTTCGAGGATATGAATACTATAGTTGAAAAATACAGACCTGACTGTGCTGCGATAGAAAAACTTTTTTTCTTTAGAAATCAAACAACAGTAATGCCTGTTGCCCATGCAAGGGGTGTGATTTTAACTGTTCTTGAAAAATTTCAAATACCTATTTATGAATATACTCCTATGGAAGTTAAGCAGGTTTTGACAGGATATGGTCGTGCGGATAAAAAAGAAGTAGAACAAATGGTTAAATTGTCACTGGGTGTCGATACTTTGCCAAAACTCGATGATACAGTAGATTCAATTGCAATTGCAATTTGTCATACGCGTTCAATCATGATATGATTATTCCTATGGATATTAATTATGTATTATTAAGACAAATTTCTATATTAAGTGTGTTTTTCGGAGCTGTACTTGGTGCTGTGACTTTAATACCTTATTTAGGAGTTGTGTCTTTTGTTTTTTTATTATGTTTCATTTCCCCGATTGTAATTTGGCTTTTGACTAAATATGATTGTCTTTCTTATTTATCGACAAAAGATAGTATTATTATCGGAGCCATATCGGGATTTGTTTCATATTTAGGCTTTTCAATAATCTATGTACCTATTTCGGTTATTTTAATGAAGTTTTTTCATATAGCTGCAAATTACGGAGTAGGGTTGATGCTTGAACATGCTAGCTTTTTTATACTTGTTGTAATCTCACTTTTTATGGGTGTGTTAAGTGCAACAGTGAATGCTTTTACAGGATTTTTAACTTTCTATGTAATGGATTTTTTAGGCGTGTTCAGGAATAAGTAAAATTTTTAGTTTAATTAGTAAAAGAGGAAATAAAAATGGCAGAATTTCATTCAAAAATAAAAACAATCGAATGGGTAGATAATTATTCAAAAATGGTAGATCAGACATTGTTGCCTTATGAATTCAAATATGTAAATATTACAGGCGGGCAAGAGATGTTTGATGCAATCAGGACAATGATAGTTCGTGGAGCTCCGGCGATTGGTGTTGCAGGTGCTCATGGAGTTGTTTTATATGCTCAAGAACTTGCGAAAGAAAATCTTTCTCGAGATGAATTTGTAAAAAAACTTTTTGAAAAAGCTGATTATATGGCAACATCAAGACCTACCGCAGTGAACTTGATGTGGGCTTGTGAAAAACAAAAAGAAGTTATAAAAAATTCTAAATCAGATATTCAAGGAATTGTAGAAGAATTAAAACAAAACGGAATTAGATTAGAAGACGAAGATATTGCAATCAATAAAAAAATAGGTGATTACGGTGCGGAAGTTGTTCCAAAAGGTGCAACAATTCTAACTCACTGTAATGCCGGCGGACTTGCAACTGTCGGTTACGGAACAGCTTTAGGAGTTGTTCGTTCAGCATTTGCAAATGATCCTACTATTCAAGTATTTGCAGATGAAACTCGCCCTCGTCAACAAGGTGCAAGAATTACTACATTTGAATTGACAATGGACGGAATTCCTACAACTTTAATTACTGATGGAATGTGTTCATATTTTATGAAAAAAGGTATGATTGATATGGTAGTGGTAGGTGCAGACAGAATTGCTGCTAATGGTGATACAGCTAATAAAATCGGTACTTACACAGTAGCAATCGCCGCTAAATACCATAACGTTCCATTCTATGTTGCAGCACCTTTATCAACTATTGATACAAGTATTAAAACAGGTGATGAAATTGTAATTGAAGAACGTTCTCATGATGAAGTAACTCACATTAACGGAAAAATAATTTGTGCACCGGATGTAAATGTAATAAATCCAGGATTTGACGTTACTCCGCATGAATTAATTGCCGGTATTATTACAGAAAAAGGAATTTTAAGACCTGATTATAACAAATCAATTGCAGAAGCGTTTGCTAAAGCTTAATTGACTATTTATCAGTAATAAAAAAATCTTTACCTAAATCATTTTCAAGTTGTTTGATAATTTCAGACAGCGGAATTTCTAATGCTTCTGCAATCCTCCAAAGCATTGTAATTTTAGGCTCAATTTGTCCGTTTTCAACTCGGCTTAGATTCCCCGGATTGAGATCATACTCATATGCAAATGTGTTGAGAGAAATATTTTCCTTTTTTAGTCTGTTTAATTTAATAATTTTTCCGAGTTGGTTAATCAAATGTAAAGTTTTTTCACTCTTGTATTGCATGTATACAATTGTAAAACTTATAATATATCATGTATTGTATACATAAAATAGTTGGAGGATAATATTATTATGAGTAAAAATGGTTTTACTTTGGCGGAAGTATTGATAACTCTCGGGATTATAGGAGTTGTGGCAGCTATGACAATGCCTTCATTAGTTGGGCATTATAGAGAGAAACAAACTATAGTTGCTCTGAAAAAAAGTTATTCAATCTTAAATCAGGCATTTTTAATGGCTACAAAAGATTATGGTCCTCCAACTAATTGGGATGGAATATTTACACCTGGAGGTGGCTGTGGTTCTTGTGCTAAAAAAATAGGAGATATATTTGCTCAATATATTCAACGAATAGAAAAATGCTATGGTAGTTCATATGGTGTTGATGAAGACGGCAATCCTGTTTATGATCAGGGAGAGAATACAAAATGCGGTGGCATCGACAGACAAAATCCTTTGCAATTAAATGGCTCTGGAGATAGTGTTTTAGGTGATATTTATGTTAGTGTAAATTTTGCAAGAAGTATCATTTCTGATGGTACTTTATTTATAACTCAGACTGCTACAAATAATTGTACAAATAAATATGGAACAGGGAGTAACCAGAATAATTTGTGTGGTTATATTTTTGTTGATATAAATGGCGGGCATAAAAAGCCTAATCAATATGGAATTGATTTGTTTCCTTTTTATTTAACAAATACAGGCTTAGTGCCGGTTGGTGTAAAAAATAGTTATTCTGATGATACTTGTAAAAAATCTTCCAGCGGTATAGGTTGTACTGCTTGGGTATTGGTTAATGAAAATATGGATTACTTACATTGTGATGTAGATTGGGATGGAAAAACATCTTGTAAGTAAGTTATTGAAACATTTTAGAACGAATATTTTTTAACTCGGTGATTGTCTTTGGATAGTCGCCGTTTGTTAATTCTCCGATTGCTTTGTATAATTTTAAAATCGATTGCTCAATATTTTTATGGTTCATTGTGACCATATCATTTGCCATTTCTTCATTAGACATTGCAAGACGTGTCATATCACGGAAACCGCTTGAGGCAATTTCTAATGCCAGTGGATTTTCTTTTGCAGCAAGCATAAGGCCTTGTGCAATTACCATTGGCATATGGGAAATCATTGCAACTGCTTCATCGTGTTTTTCTGCTGTTGTAAAAATAGGAGTTGCGCCGACATAATTAATAATTTCTAGTAATAACGCCTGACCTCTTGCCTTCTTGTCCTCTTGATTGCCTATAATTACCCATTTAGCATTTTTAAAAAGTCCTTCAAAAGAGTTCTCAAACCCTTTATGTTCAGTGCCAGCCATTGGGTGTGACGGAATGAATTTATAAGGTCTTTGTTTTTCTGATACAAATTTTTTCAAACTGCATACGTCTGTAACTACTGTATCAGGTGATAAATAGTTTTCTAATTCATCTAGTACAGCGAGTGTTTTGTTCATTGGAGTGCATACAAAAATTAAATCTCTATCTTTTAAAACTTCATAAGATTTGAAGATTTTATCTCCGTTTTGAGATTGCGAAACTGCTATTACATCATATTTTTTTGTTAAATCTTTGAATAAAGATCCGCCGATTAAGCCTAAGCCGATAATTCCTATTTTCATAAAATTATTATAGCATACAAATTGACGAACTCATTATTGTTTAATATAATTGTCAAATAAAAAGGGGGTATTATGGATTTATTAGAACTATTAAAGAAAAGATATTCTGTAAGAAAATTTGATGATAGAAAAGTAGAGAAAGAAAAACTTGATTTGATATTGGAAGCAGGTAGAGTTGCTCCGACAGCTGTTAATTTTCAACCGCAAAGAATTCTTGTAATAGAATCTAAAGAAGCACTTGAAAACTTGAAAAAATGCACGCCATATCATTTTAACGCGCCTTTAGCTCTTTTAATTTGTTATGATAATACAGTGAGCTGGAAAAGAGGTCATGACGGTTATGAAATGGGACCTGTAGATGCAAGTATTGTCACCACTCAAATGATGTTGGAAGTTGAAAATATCGGACTCGGTACAACTTGGGTGGGATCTTTTAAAACAGAATTATTGAGGGAATTTTTTAATATTCCTGACAATTTTGAACCTGTGGCAATTTTGCCTATCGGCTATCCTGCTAAAGATTCCACTCCAAATCCTCATCATAATGAGAGATATGAATTAAGTCATACCGTTTTTTATAACAAATTCTAGATTAATATATTTCGATATTATCAAGTGAAGTTGTTGTAAATTCAGATGTTTGCATAAGAGTATTTTCATCAATTTGTCCTGTAGATACAAGGATTGTTTGATTTACTCCGCCGTTTTTGGCTGCAATAAAATCCATTGGGGCATCGCCTACCATAAGTGTATTTTCAGGATTTGATTTTAATAATTCCAATGCCAACTTGACAGGAGCGCCGCTTTCTTTAGTCTCTTTAGTGGATTCTCTCCCGATTACGACATCAAATAAATTTTCCCATTGAAAATGTCTCAGAGTCAAAAGAGTTGATTCTTTTGCATCTGAAGTGACAATTCCTGTTTTCAAGCCTTTAGCTTTAATTTTTCTTATGAAATTTATTGCAGATTCAATCGGTTTTGTATATTCAGACATATTTTCATAAAATACTTTGCTTACGTGGTCGAATATTTTTTCAATATCGTTTTCTGTAATTTTTATGCCTAAGTCATTTAGGTTTTTGCAAAATATTTCAATAATCACAGGTCTAGAATACATCGCTGTAATGCCATCATGAAGCATTTCACCTTTTGAAATATCATAGCCTAAGTAAAGACAAAGTTTTGGGAATAAGTCTTTTGACAGATTAAATTTTTCAATAATTTCTTCCACTCTCATCTCTGTCATTTTGCCCCAAAAATAGTGCAAATCAATGAAAGTCCCGTCTTTATCAAATAATATTGTATCAATATTGCTGATAGTCCATTTGTCAGTTTTTAGATTAATCATTATTTGTCTGCCTTTACGATTGTATTTACAAGTTCTTTTGCAATTTTTACTGCTTCTTCCATTAATTTTGGATCGTTGAACAGATTATCGTTTGTTAAATATTCTTTTACGATTTTTCTTGCATAAGAACCTACGGCAAGACAATGTGGGTGAACATCGCACATATGAGCTAGTTCAATAGAATTCGAGTTAGTTCCGCCAGACATCATAATGTATGCAGGGAATTTTGCGTTTTCAAATAATTGTGCAGTTGCAACAGCTTGCAATGTTGTTCCAAAGTGGTCGTTGCTTCCGCTCATTGCAATTCCGTCAGCCTGAATAATTGTTGTGTAAGGCTTTCTTAGGCTCAACATCTTTTTAACACGTTCTTTAAGCTTTTTGTCTCCGAGTTCTGATCTGTCAATTGAAATACATAGCATTCCGTCAAAGAAATCATTGATTTGTAACCATTTATCCATTACATCTTTTTCATCAGTTGAAATCGCGTGGAATTCGATACAATCAATGCCTTTTTCGATTAATTTTGGTAAAACTTCTTTGTAATCTTGAAGTTGGCTGACCATTTCAATTGCTTGTTTAGGGCAGTTATTAGCGCATTGAGTACAGCCGATACATCTTTCTTTTTTAACTTTGTATTTATCAAGTTCAATAATTGCATCATGTGGGCAAATTAATTTACATTTTCCGCATTTAACGCATTTTGTCTGATCGATTACAGCTTTTGTAATATGAGGGTCCCCATCAATACCTACACTTACACATAAGTATCTGTCTTCTTTTATACCTGCTCTTTCAAGTCCTCTTTTTGCTGCATCTACAATTTCAGGTTTTGCACATAAGTCAAAAAAGTTGCAGCCTGCGAGTGAATAAATTGTGACAAGTCTTTCTACTTCTGTTGCATCTTCATTACCAGCACCGCATACAAGTTTAAAACATTCTTTTTTATCTAATAAATCTTTTAACATAACAAATTCCTTCTTTCTATTTTCATATTTGTGGGATAACGTTTTAAATAAAATAAAAATAATTGACACGCGGAGAGAGTGGGATTCGAACCCACGGAGAGTATTGCCTCTCACAGACTTTCGAGATCCGCACCTTAAACCACTCGGACACCTCTCCTTTTTTATTTGTTATGTTCTTACATCTTTATGTGAAAAATGTTTAGTCCCGTCAACGTAATCTTTTACGATATTTCCGTTGCCTATAAGTTTATATTTATAAATTGTTAAACCTTCTAATCCTACAGGTCCTCTTGCATGAGTTTTATTTGTAGAAATTCCGACTTCGGCTCCGAATCCGTAGCGGAAACCGTCTGCAAATCTTGTAGATGCATTAAAATATACTCCAGCAGAATCAACTTTGTTCATAAATTTTTCTGCATTTTCTATATTTTTTGTAATAATGCTGTCAGTATGGCCTGAACCGTATGTATTAATATGTTCGATTGCTTCATCGACATTTTTTACGGTTTTGAATGATAAAATTTTATCACCATATTCATGTGACCAGCTTTCAGGTTTGTCTATCAATTGAATTTCTGATAATTGTAAAGCTGCAAGCAGGTTATCAATTTTAGGGAATTTTTCATGGATTAACAAAGTTTCAACAGCGTTACAAGCACTCGGATATTGAGTTTTTGCATCTGTTACAACTTTTATTGCCATATCAATATCAGCTGTTTCATCTACAAATATATGGCAAATACCGTCAGCGTGACCAAGTACAGGAATTTTTGTATTTTCTTTTATGAATTTAACAAGTTTATTTCCGCCTCTTGGGATTATCAAGTTAATATATTTGTCACATTTTAGCATTTCAGCAACGTCATCGCGTGTGAATACTTGTTGGATAACATTTTTAGGAAATTCTTCGATTTTTCCAAGTGCAGAATTTATTACTGATAGAATTTTTTTATTTGTGTTTATTGATTCTTTTCCGCCTTTTAAAATTACAGCATTTGCTGATTTTATCGCAAGTGATGAAATCTGTGCAATTACATCAGGTCTTGCTTCAAAGATTATTCCTAAAACTCCGATAGGACAAGATACTTTGTATAAAGTTAAGTCACTGTCGAGTTCTCTTACTAAAAGTTTTTTATTCACAGGGTCTTCAAGTTTTGCAATATCTCTAATCCCTTGAATCATATCACGCATTTTATTTTCATCGAGTTTCAAGCGATTGAATGTTGATTTTGTAAGTTCGCCTGATTCTACAAGACTTTTTGCTGCTTCCAAATCTGTTTTATTAGCTTCAAAAATTTCATCTTTGTTTAATTCGATTTCATCTGCAATTTTCAATAATGCAGTATTTTTTAATTCTGTTGATAAATCTGCAATTTTTAATGAAGCTTCTTTGGCATCTTTTGTAATTTTTACAAAGTCAATCATTTTTTCTCTCCTTGTTTGGAAAAATTTTTCTCATATAGGCAGGGGGTTATAAAAGTGTTATATTATCTCGTGTTATAATTGCATCGTAATTCTTGAATCCGAGAATTTCCATAATATTGTCAGAATGTCTGCCGATTACTTTTCTGCAGGAATCTGAACTGTAATTTACAATACCTCTGGCGATTTCATTTCCTTTTTCATCAAGTATTGATACAACGTCACCTTTATTGAATTCGTGAACAACATCTAACACTCCGATAGGTAACAGACTTTTTTGCTCAAGAAGTGCTTTTTTAGCACCTTTGTTTACAACAATTTGACCAATAATATTTGTTGCATAACCTATCCAACGTTTTTTGTCAGATAGTCCTTCTGTTTGAGGTAGAAACATTGTACCTATTTCTTCCCCGTTAAATATTTTTTGAATAACGTAAGGAATTTTACCGTTTGCAATAAGAACTTTTCCGCCAAATCTTGTTACCATTCTTGCAGCTTTAAGTTTTGTTCTCATACCGCCGCGTCCGCCTTCTGAAGCATCTGTTCCAAGTGATAAAATATCATCTGTTACTTCTTTTACAGTGCGAATAATTTTTGCATCAGGGTTTGTTTTTGGATTTTTGTCATACAAGCCTTCGACATCTGATAATATTACAAGTAAGTCTGCATCTAATTCACTTGCTACAAGTGCAGATAATTTATCGTTGTCTGAAAAACATACTTGCATATGTTCATATTGCGGGTGGACTTCAACTGTTGATACGGTATCATTTTGGTTAATAATAGGGATTACTTTAAGCTCAAGTAATTTATTTAAGGTTGTTCTAAGGCTTAAGTATCTTTGTCTTACCGAAAAGTCATCTTCTGTTAAAAGAATTTGAGATGCAATAAGGCCGTATGTGTCAAATCCTGTTTCGTAAATCGACATTAATTTTCCTTGACCGATTGCAGCACAAGCTTGTTTTAGGGCAACTCCTTCGGTACTATCAATACCTAATCTTTTTTTGCCTAAGCCTACTGCTCCTGATGTGATTACGATAACTTCTTTCCCCTGTCTTGCAAGGTGTGAAAGATCTTCAATAAAGGAGAATACTCTTGGCAATGATACATAGCCGTCATCTCCTCTTAAAATATTTGTACCAAATTTGAAAACTATACGTTTTGCATTAATAAATTCTTCTCTATTCATAATTTTATTATATTACAAATAAATTTAATCGATTTCAACTTCTTGATTTATTTCTACTTCATTTTTTTCATCAGATGCGGGAGCTTTGTTGTCTTTGTATAGCCAATAGAGGTACATATCTATGAGCAAGAAGAATGTATTCAAGATATACAGCCAAAATACCCAATCCATATTATCCAATACTTTGTGTGCTATACCGCAGACATAGCCCAATAAAATCAGCATTGAAAAGTGAATGCTTTTGCCATGTACACATTTGCATTTATATGTTTTTAATGCTGCAACAGGCCAGCTAATTCCGAAACATACCATCATTCCTGCTTCAAATACGCTCATTTTTCTCCTTCTTTTTGATTTATCCTTTTATATTTATTGTATTACTTTTTTTCTTTTCTTCAAATCCTAGTCCACGCATTAGTGGATGTAGTATGTGATTGCTTAATTCTGATGCTATCCAGGCAAGACCTATTACTGTTCCTGTGAGGTTGCTTAATTCTATAGCACCTTTTGCTGCAGGAAATGCTGGAGGTTTGTCGTCTTTTAAGAGATGTTCTTTTAGGGTTAATTTATCTTCTTTTGATATTTTTAGGGTATCAGATATTTTTGATAAAAGTTTGTGACCTTGTCTATCTTTTTTCTCCATTTTTGCCAATTTTGCATAATTTAGATACTCTGTAGCATTCTTGAATGCCGGAAGATCTTTGTCACCTTTTAGAATTTTTTGAGCTAGTTTGAAACCATATTTTTGGAAAATAAATGGAATCATTGTCAAATATATTCCAAGACATAAAAGTTGGTATAGTCCTTCTTTAGTTGCTGCGTATTTTCTGGTTTTTTCATCAACGTTATTATCCATCATAATTGCAACAGGTCTGCCGGTTGCTTTGAATAAAGATTCTGTTGTGACTGTATAAGTTGTGTTATTTGCAAAATTTACAAATTTAGGATTTAAAAGTACATTAGCTACTTTATCAATCATTATACACCTCCAATCTTCATTCCGGAATTATAAAAATTCTTGAAATGATAAGGTGTTGTATAACCTTGGAAATTAGGTTGTGCTATTTCTTTTCGGGGTAGTGGTTGCTGGGGAATCCTTTTTGTTTCTTTTTTAGGTAACAATGCATTCATGAGAGGTTTTGTTGCAGCGTTGCATATTGCAGGTATAACAAATAGAGCTGTTAAGCTCACTGTGATAAGTGACAGAGTAGATTTCATTTTAGGAAGTTCTTTAAGATGATTAGATTTTTCTGCAATATGTTTTGCAAGCTTCTCGACTCCGGCATCTGTAATTAAGTATGAGCCAAAAGCTACTGCTCCTGTTAATCCCTCTCTGAATGCTGTATATCTTCTTGAATCCTTTTCTTGTTTTTTGTCCATCATTGTAAATGTTGGACGTAAAATCCCTTTTGATACGGCGATTGTTAAAGCTCCATATAGGGCTTTATTATTTTTGCCTAAATTCATACATATATTTTTAAATTGTTTTTGAAAAGGGGTAGTCATATTTTCTCCATTATTATTCTAAAACTTGAAAATAGTGTGTAAAATACAAAAAATATTATAATAATTATAAGTTTTTCTTATAATTTATTAAATTTATGATATAATTTAGTTATGAACTTAAATCAATTAAAATATATTGTTGCAATTGCAGATGAATTAAATATATCGAAAGCCGCACAAAAATTATATGTTTCGCAGCCTTCATTGAGTCAGTGCGTTCAAAATATTGAGCGAGAACTTGGTACAAAAATTTTTGACAGAAGTACAACACCTTTAAAAATTACATATGCAGGAGATGTTTATATAAATTGGGCAAGAAAGATTTTAAATTCCACAGAAGAAATTAATCGGCAAATTGCAGATATTTCAGGTCTTAAAAATATAAAACTTTCTATAGGTATTTCTCCATATCGTAGTACTTGTATTTTGCCGCCAGTTATAAAGCAGTTTAAAAAGTTATATCCTGATTGTTATATTGTCGTAGAAGAACATCCTACAACTGTTTTGCATTCAATGATGGATGAGGGGAAACTTGATATTTTAATTGATACTCCGCATCATAATACTATTGATTATACAAGTATTCCGTTATTGAAAGAAAATATACTAATTGATGTCCCAAAGGATTGGGATATAAAAGCTGATGAAATTGATCTTTCTGAATTTGCGGATAAGCCTTTTGTAATGCTTGCAAATGAACAATTGTTAGGTAGATTGTCAAGAGATTTATGTGTTAAAAATGGTTTTGAACCTAAAATATCATTAGAATGTCATACAGTCGAAACTGCTCATGCATTTGTTGCTCAAGGATTGGGTGCATCTTTTGTGCCTGAACTTTTTGTAAAATATTGGGATAAAAAAGATACAAATTATTATAAAATTAAAAATTGTCAGCCTGTCCGAGAATTTTGTGTAATTTATGACAATAGGAAGTATTTACCTTTAGCAGTTAAGGATTTTATAAAAGTATTAGATGATTTCTTGCACAGTTAATGGTTTACATATTTTAATAAAAAGGCAATTTTCTTCTTAATAGTTTTTTTATATTAATAAGAAAGGTTGGAATTTTGTAATGAGTGTAAATTCTATAAGTTCTATGTATTTCCCATATCAAAATATTGGTGTTCAACGGCAGCAACTTGGTGCTAATCCTAAGCAACAAGTTTTAATTCCTAATAATAATGTGCAGCCAAAAGAGAAAAAAGGTTTATCTACTGCGGCCAAAGTAGCTATTATTGCTGGAGCTATTGGAGTTGTTATATTAGCAGATTACTTTATTAGAGGTAAGGGTTCTGTAAGTAAAACAGTTATTAATAAAATAGAATCGTTATTAAAGAATAAAAAAGTTCAGGATTATTGTAAGAAAAATAATATAGATACAGATATTAATAAAATTAAAGAAAAAAGTACTGAAAAACAATTAGAGTTTCTTGGTGATTTACTTGATATTGTGATTATGGCAGTTTAAATTTCTTGCACAGTTAATAATTTAGTAATATACTAAAGTTATTATGAAAAACGTAAGACAAACAAATATAAATATACATAGAGATAGCTGGGTTGAGATTAATTTAGAAAATATCGCATATAATATGCGTTCAATAAGAAAAAATACCCCTGAAGGAATTAAGTTATTAGCTGTTGTTAAAGCTGATGCATATGGACATGGTTCTGTAATGTTGGCACCAACTCTTTTAGCATCAGGTGCTGATATGTTGGGAGTTGCATCAATTGACGAAGGTGTAGATTTAAGACAAGCAAAAATTAATTGCGAAATTTTGGTATTAGGTGCAGTTCCTGTATGGGCTGTAGAAACTGCAGTGAAAGCTGATTTAACTATTGCAATTTTTTCAAAAGAGCACCTATTAGCTTGTCGTCAAGCTTATGAAAGAACCGGTATAAAACCAAAAGTTCATGTAAAACTCGATACAGGCATGAATAGAATTGGTGTATCTATTGATGATGCAGTTGATTTTATTAACGAAGTTAGAAATGCAGATTATTTGGATTTTGGCGGAGTGTTTACACATCTTGCAAATGCTGAAATTAGAGAAAAGACACAAATTCAAATAGATAGGTGGAATAGTGTTATTTCAAAAATTGATACAAAAGGTCTTCTACTACATATTTTAAATACTGCAGGTGCAATGTGTTATGATGTTCCTAATTCAAATATGAGAAGGGCAGGAATTGCTTTATACGGGCTTTATCCTGATTTGCCTGAAGATGGTGTGGTGAAAAAGCCTGACCTGAAGCCTGTAATGTCATTAAAAGCAAGAATTGTAAATATCCATGAGGCAAAAGACGGTGAAGGAATCAGCTATGGACATACTTTTACGGCACATGGTGCAAGAAAAATAGCAACAGTTCCTTTAGGTTATGCAGATGGTGTTCCTCGCGGACTTTCTAATAAAATATCAGGAGTTTTGAACGGAAAAGAAGTCCCACAAGTAGGGAATATTACAATGGATCAAATGATGTTTGATATAACAGGAGTTGATGCTAACTTAGGTGATATTATAACATTATTAGATGAACATCATTCAATTGATGAGTGGGCAAAAATATTAGGAACAATAAATTACGAATTGACTTGTCGATTAAAAGTAAGATTACCAAGAGTTTATACAAGGGAATAGTTTAATGAGTGAAAATTGCAAATTTGATTTGGGTATAATTGGAGCAGGTCCTGCAGGTTATACTGCTGCTTTTCAGGCAAGAACTAAGGGATTATCTGTTGTTTTATTTGAAAAAGATAAAGTTGGCGGAGTATGTCTTAATAGAGGTTGTATTCCGACAAAAGCAATTTTGCATTCAGCTGAATTATATGAAGAAATGAAGTCAGCTTCAGAACTAGGTATAAATTTTGAAAACTTGTCAGTGGATTACAAAAAAGTTGTTGAAAGAAAAGATAAAGTTGTAGAAAAAATTAGAAAATCTCTTGAATTAGCATTGAAAAACTGCGGAGTGCAGACAGTAAATGCAGAGGCAAAAGTAATTTCTAATAATCAAATTTCTGCTGATGACAAAGTTTATGAGTGTTCGAGTATAATTACTGCAACAGGATCAAAGCCTAAAGATTTTCCAAATCTTCGATTTGATCATGAATTTGTATTGAGTTCTGATGATATCTTAAATTTAGATACATTGCCTAAAAGTATTGTAATAATAGGCTCAGGTGCTATCGGGATTGAATGGGCAAGAATTTTTTCAGCATTTGACGTAGAAGTGTCTATTGTAGAACTCGCAGAACATTTGCTTCCTTTAGCAGATGTCGAGGTTTCAAAAAGAGTTGAAAGAATTTTTAAGGCTAAAAAAATAAAAATGTTTTTAGCAAATTCTGTAGAAAAGATAGAAGATAAAAAAGTTTATTTATCTTCAGGTGATGTTTTAGAACCTGAAATTGTGCTTTTAGCTGTTGGGCGTAAGCCAGAGAATAGTTTTGAAAATGTAACTTGCATAGGTGATGCTTGCGGTAAAATTCAACTAGCTCATTTTGCAATTAAACAAGCTGTTGCAGAGGTATCTGGGGTAGAATTTGACGAAAATTTAGTGCCTTCTGTTGTATATGGCTGTCCTGAAATTGCTTGGATTGGAAAGCGTGAACAGGATTTAGAAGAAGGGAGTTATAAAAAATCAAATTTATTGATTTCCGCTCTTGGAAAATCTCATTGTGATAACTGTTCAGATGGATTTATAAAAATACTTTCACAAAACGGAAAAATTGTAGGTGCCCATATTGTATCAAAAGAAGCATCTTCTTTAATTCAACAAATAACAATAGCTATGCAAAATAACATAGCTATTGATGATTTGAAAAAAGTATGTTTTGCCCACCCTACATATTCAGAGGGCATATTTGAATGCTTGTTTAAATAGAACCTGTCCAGAAAGGAACTTTCCCGAAATTCCAGTAAGTGTTTGTCGGATTGTTATCTTTGTGGCGCCAAATTCTTTTACGTTCCACTTTTGTATCGCTGACTTGTTTTGTGTTATCTTGCTGTTCTACTTTTACTTCTTCTGTTGTTTCAACTCTAGAACCAGGAATTTCATACATTTCTGCGTATGCACATCCTGCAAAGCACAACAAACATAAAATTGTCATAAGTTTTTTCATTTTTTACCCCCTTTTAAGGTTTTTATTCTCATTATAACGTTTTAAGTCATGAAAATCAATATTTTTGCTATATAATTTTAAATATGCAGAAAAGATTACCTGATTATTTAAAACGACCAATTATTGATACAGATAAAACTCGTACTGTGCGTCGAATTTTAAAGACAAAATGCTTAAATACCGTATGTGAAAATGCTCGTTGCCCGAATAAAAATGAGTGTTATACAAAAAATACTGCGACATTTTTGATTATGGGGAATAACTGTACAAGAAATTGCAGATATTGCAATATTACTTGTTCTCGTCCTGAAACTTTAGATTTGAATGAGCCTTTTCATGTTGCAGAAGCGGTAAAAGATTTGGGTCTTAAATATGCTGTAATTACATCTGTTACAAGAGATGATTTGCCTGATGGCGGGGCAGAACATTTTGCAAATTGCATTTACGAAATCAGAAAAATGTCTCCTGATGTTAAAATTGAAATTTTAACTCCTGATTTTAAAGGGAATAAAGATTCTTTAAATACGATTATAAAAGCAAATCCAAATGTGTTTAATCATAATATTGAAACCGTAAGAAATGTATTTAAAACAGCTCGTCCGCAAGGAGATTATGATTGTTCATTGGAAGTCTTGAAATATATTAAAGATAATAGTGATATTCTAACAAAATCAGGATTGATGATAGGTTTAGGCGAAACTTTTGAGGATATTGAAGAAACTCTTGTAGATTTAAAAAATGTAGGTTGTGATATTTTGACAATAGGTCAATATATTCAACCCTCAAAGGCTCATTTGGAAGTTTCTAAATACTATACTCCTGAAGAATATGAAAATTTAAAACAGTTGGCTAAAAAGGTTGGGATAAAGCACTATCAAATTGGCCCTTTAGTCAGAAGCTCCTATCGCGCATCTGAATTAATATAGTTGTTATATTTTACAAATGAAAAAGGCAAAAAATTTCAATTTCTTGTTTTATTATAAATATATTAGAATTTAAAAAGGGATTAATTAATGTCTGTAGGGAAAATCTTATTTAAAGGAATTGATTCAACTTCTAATATCCAAGAAGTCAAGAAAGAAGAAATAAAGATATTAACTCCAACAGAAGAAAATAAAGAAAAATCAAATGCTACAAAATATATGATAGGTGCGACAGCTCTAGCTGCTACAATTGCAGTTGGTATTATTGGCCATAAAAATAATTGGTGGCGTAAGGCCGCTGATGCAGCGGATGATTTATCTAAAAAAGGTGCTGAAACTCTTGACAATGCTGAAAATAAAGCTTCAGGAATAGCAGATGATTTGTCTAGAAAAGGATCAGAAAGTATAGATAATGTAGAAAAGAATATTCCAGAAATTACATCTACAAATCCAAAACCTCTTGAAGATATTGATTATTCTGATTTCTCTAAAATAGAAGGAGAAATCTATCAAGAAGAAGGTGCTTTCTGTAAAGATTTAAAAAATGAAGAAGGAAAATTGGTTAGAACTTTTGCTTCTGAAGATGGTAAAACATTATCTGCAATTGTTGATTATGATTTATCTACGGGAGGTAGAGCAAAAACGTTTATTTATCATAGTGATGGCAAGACTTTAAAATGTATTGAAAATTATAATCCTTCTACAGGAAAATTATTTACAAGAACTTCTTTTAGATACGACGGGACAAAATTTACCTATACTGATTATGATCCTCTGACTGGGGAGAAACTTACAAATACAGTGTTTAGGGCTGATGAAACAGTAAGTGCTATTACGGAGTTTGATCCATCTACAGGAAAAGATTTAAAAATGCTATCATATAATCTGGATGGAAAAACTTTAAATTATATTATTAATTATGATCCATCTACCGGGAAAAAACTTAGTAAGCATCGTTTTATGTCTGATGGTAAATCATTACATAATGTGATTGAGTTTGACCCCATAACAGGTAATTGTTTAAAAGAATCTTATTTCTGTCAAGATGGTAAATCATTACATAGTGTGAGTGAGTTTGACCCCATAACAGGTAATTGTTTAAAAGATTCTTATTTCCGTCAAGATGGTAAAACAGTAGATTTTGTAACAGAGTATGATAGATTAACAGGTCATGAATTGAAAGAAATTTCTTATGGTGCTGACGGTAAGACTATAACTTCTGTTATTGAGTATGATGCCTCAACTGGTCATAGATTGAAAAAATTTGCTTATCAAGAAGATGGTAAGACTTTAAAATATGTAGTCGATAATGATCCAAAAACTGGGATAAAACTAAAAACAACATATTACAAACCTGATGGGACTGTTGATAGAGTTGAAAATGCTCTATAATTCAATTGTGATTGCACCTTGACGGAAGATTTTTAATTCATCACCAAATACCCCGCAGACAGTTGATTCAAGACCTTTGCATATATGACCGTAATCAGGAATTATTAAATCAGCAAGTCCTTGCATATTTTCTAGTGCTTGTTCATAAGTCTTAGCAGATGGTTGGTGAGATAGATTTGCGCTTGTTGTTGCTAGTACGTGACCAGGTGTAATTTCACAAATTTCTTTAAAAACTTCATTATCTGGAACTCTTATTCCGACTGTTTCCATGTTTGATGTCATAAAATATGGTGTTTTGTCACTTTTCTCAACGACAAGTGTGAGTGCTCCAGGAAAATATTTTTTAATTAAACGGCAACCAATTTTTGGTATTGGTTTTACATATTCAAGTAAATTGTATGTTTCGTTAGACATTAAAATTAAAGGTTTTTGAGCTTCTCGTTTTTTTATTTCATAAATTTTTTTCACAGCTTTTTCAGATCTTGGCAGGCAGCCTAGTCCCCATACTGTGTCTGTTACGTATGCGATTACTCCATCATTTTCTAAAACTTCTTTAATTTTTTCTTTATTTCCCAGCATTTATCTTCCTCATAAATCTTTGAGCTAACTCGTATGCATATTCCATTTTGAATATTAAATTTAATCCTGTATAGCTTACAAGACATAAAATACCTACTGATGCGATTTTTATTATTTCAAATAGTGTTTTAGGCATATGAATGAATTTGTCAAAACCGTATGCTAAGCCAAAACATAATATCAGTGATATAACACCTGCAATAGACATTTTTAATAGATTTGTAAATAGTCCTTTGTAATCCATTCTGACTTTTTTATAAATTAAGCTGCCAAGTACACAGGCATTGAATAGAGTTACAAGTGATGTAGATAGTGTAATTCCGCCTATTCCCATGTGCATTTTGCTTATGAATATTACGTTAAGCAGATATTTTAAGACAATTGATGAAAAGGCTACGATAAAAGGAGTTTTTGAGTCATTAAAAGAATAATAAACTCTTGTGATAGAATCTCTGAATACATAAGGTAATATTGAAACAGATAGGAACCACAATGCTTCAGTTACCATAAATGTCGCATTAGCGTCAAATACTCCACGTTCAAAGATTAATCGGACTGCGTCCATTCCAACAGTTAGAATTCCTATGATAATTGGAATTGCTGCAAAGAAAAGAACTCCTACGCCTTTATTAAAATATGTTTTGATTCCGTCTAAATCTTTTTCTGCTACAAGTCTTGAAAAAATTGGGAACAATGGAACTAAAAATGCTGTAACTAAAATCCCTACAGGGAATTGAAAAACCCTGTTTGCGTATCCGATTGCTGTCCAAGCTCCTTCTGAAATAGACGATGTGAAAAACATATCAACATAAATATGAATTTGTCCGACAGTAGAGCTTAATACTGCAGGGAATAAAAGTTCCATTATTTCTTTAAAATTAGGGTTATTCGTAAATTCAAAGTTTGGTCGCCATTTAAAACCGAGCTTTCTAACATTTGGATATTGAATTATAAGTTGCAGTATTGCACCGATAGTAGTTGCCCAAGCAAGTGCATATCCTTTGTTGTCATTAGGAACAGCCATTACCACACCGATTATAGCTGCACTCATAATTATTGGCGATAAATTCGGGAGCATAAACTGCTTATAAATAATTAAAATTCCATAATATATCCCAACAATTCCTCCGATTATTAAAAGCGGAGTCATAATTTTTAAGTGTTCTGCCGCTAAATTTATCATATCAGCAGATCCGCTTGAAATAATTAATCCCATTATTTGTCGAGGGAATACAAACATTATTACAGAAAGTACAAGGAAAAATATTGTAGTTGCAGTCATAAATGTTGAATATAATTTATTTACTGCTTCTTCGGGTTTTTCTTGTAAATTTGGTATAAGTTTTGAAAATACTGCAACTGTTGCACTGTGGAATGGCCCGCCTACTCCGCCTAACAAAATTAATGACAATGACGGTATTTGGTAAGCATAATAATATGCGTCAGATACAAGAGTTGCACCATAATAATTTGCGATAATAATGTCGCGTATAAAACCTATTAATTTACTTATAATTGTAACTACTGCAATAATCCAAGCGGCTTTTAAAACGCTCATACTTTTAGAATTATTATCTGTTACTGTTCCGCTATTTTTTTCACCAGATGTATTCACTATTATTTTTTCTCACTAATTCCACATATAATCTTAAAGCTTTTTTATCCCCTTCATCCATAGGGTAATAGAAAATTATAGTATTTTTTCCTTTTTTAATATATTTTGAAATATCTATTTCAGCATTTCTTTTTAAAATATTTGGTTCAAGTGCAAAAGTGTATTCTTGTCCGTTGATATTTGCTAGAAGTTTTGAAACCATAAATTTGTTATCGACAATAATTTTTGCGTATTTATCTTTTGCGTAAAAATTTTGTTTAATCGATTGTTGTGCTGAATTTGCTGAAATTATTACAGGTTTTGTAGAAAGCGTAATTCCTGTATAATAGTGCTGCAAAATTTTGTCATATGGAATGTGCATTTCAGATCCCATAAAACCTGCACCAAATTGACTTAATCCGACACCATGGCCAAATCCGCCACCATATGCATGGACTGATATAAGATTTCCATTTTCATCTTGGATATTATCAAATACGACGTTAGCACTAGGAAGAGCTTTGCCATCTTTAGTCATTAGACGTCTTATTACAAGTTCTTTAAATACTTTATAATTTCCTGAACGGGTAACAATTTCCATTTCAATTATTTTACCGGAATCTCCGCGTCTTAAGACTTTGATTTCTTGAATATCACCGAGGGTATCACCTTTTTTGAATGCCGGTTTTACAAATCCTGTTGCTGATTGTGCGATAAGGGTATTTTGCAAAACATTTTTTAACTCATCACCTGCCCATTCTCTTTCCCATCTGTAATATGGTGAGCGAATATCATATGCATCAGGTTTTGATTTGTAAAAAGCACTTGCAGCCTCTTCTGTATTAAGAGGTGTTTGTGTGATTATATCAGGACGAGCTTTTAAATAAGGCTTGTCTTCTGACGGGAATTCTTTTGTTTTCGGATCAGAAAAAGCATTTGCATAACTTTCAGTATACCCTCCTGCTGTAGATGAGTATTGTGCAAGAATTAAATCCCAATTGTATATTGCAACAATACCTTCTGTTTCTTCTACTGCTTGATTAGAAAGTGGCTTTTCTGTATTAGCTCCATAATATACCTGACTTGCAACACTATCTACTACATCATAATTTGCAGAAGATTTAGTCCTTGGGGAAAGTACATAATTTCTCGCTGCTACACTTTGTGCTTTTAGTGCTTCAAGTCCGAAACTTACAGGCATTTCATTTGGAACTACGCCTTTTAAATAATCTTCTACTTCAATCATATTTACAAGATTAAAAGTCCCGTTACTGTTTTTTACAAGTTCAAAAGCTCCATGGTAAAGAGCTTGTTTGCCAGCTCTTTTTAATCCGCTTACTCCAAGTAACCCGAAATTGCTTGTAATTTGAACTGGACCGTCAACGGTTTCTGAAAACATATTACCTGGTGTATAGATATTAAATTTTCCATCTTTTAATGAGATTTTTATTTCTTGATTTGGGGGGTAATTTCCGATTAATAATCTGTTATCATATATTTGGGTATCACCTGTGCCAAATATTGTAATATCCTTGTATTGATATGTTCCGAAATTTTGTGTACCAATTCCGACACGCACAACTTCTGATGTTGGTCCTTTTTCATTAATTACAGCCTCTCTTGCTGCTTGCAGGGTGTTTTGCGGAATTGTCGGCATAATTTGTGCCTGACATGGTATAGTGCACATTATTGAAATTGTGCACAAAAATAAGTATTTAATAATTTTGCATCTGTGTTTGTTTGATGCATTTATTTTACTTCCCATGTAGTTCCTTCTTTCGAATCTTTCAATACTATATTGACTTCATCTAATGCAATTCTAATTTTATCTGCAATGTCCCAAATTTTTGCATCACGAGCTTCTTTTCTATATGCTATTAATTCGTCCATTGAGTTAAAATCTTTTCCTAATTTTTCTGATACGTGTTTTACTGCATTTTTTAATTCTTCTTCTGAAAGGGTTGGTTTTTCAAATGTGAAACCTAGTACAGTCGCAAGTTTATATAGAATTGTGAATGCATCTTTATCATCTTTGTTAGCTTTGTTTGTTAATTCAAAAAGTACTGCAAGAGCTTTAGATGTATTCAAATCATCGTCCATCGCTTCTGTGAATGCTTTGTACTCATCAGTTTTTGTAATATCTAAATCTTCATTTACTTTAGTTCTTTTTGCATTTAACATTCTTTTTACGCCTGCTTGAGCAGATGAAAGTGCTTCATCTGAAAATTCAACAGGCATTCTGTAATGATTTGTAAGAATGAAAAATCTTATTGTGTTTGAATCATATTTTTTCAATAATTCGTCAATTGTAAGGAAATTGCCTAAAGATTTAGACATTTTTTCTTTGTTGATTGTAACAAATCCGTTGTGTAGCCAGTAATTTACGAATTTGCATCCGTTAGCGCATTCAGATTGTGCAATTTCATTTTCGTGGTGAGGGAATATTAAATCAGCTCCGCCTGCGTGAATATCAATTGTTTTACCTAAATATTTTCTGCTCATAGCTGAACATTCAATGTGCCAGCCTGGTCTGCCTACACCCCAAGGTGATTTATATCCGAATTTTTCATCTTTTTTCCATAGTGCAAAATCAAGCGGATCTTCTTTATGTTCTCCAATTTCAATTCTTGCTCCGCTTTCTAATTGGTCAATAGGCTGTTTTGAAAGATAGCCGTATTGAGGGAATTTTTTTACTCTGAAATATACATCTCCGTCAGCTTCATAAGCAAAGCCTTTGTTGATTAAATCTTTTACAATTGAAATCATTTCGCCTAATGTTTTTGTAGCAAATGGTTCAATATCAGGCTTTAGAGTGTTTAATGCTTTCATAGAGTTTGCAAATTGCTTATACCAATATTGAGAAACTTCTTCGGGTGTTTTTCCTTCTTTTTCTGCTTTTTTCAAGATTTTATCATCAACGTCTGTTACGTTTCTGCAATATGTAACATCATAGCCTTTGAATTTTAAATATCTGTATAAAGTATCCCAAGTTATATAACATCTTGCGTGACCTAAGTGTGCAAAATCGTATACGGTAGGTCCGCATACATACATTTTTACTTTGTTTCCTTCAATAGGTGTAAAATCTTCAACTTTGTTTGTATAAGAATTGTGTAATTTCATATTAAAAATCCCTCTTTTTTTTAATTTTACTACAAAAAAGAAAGATGTTAACTAATGTAAACAAAAATATCATGTTTGGCAATTCTATATATAAAAAATATTTATTAAGTATATACGTAATAGTTGAAAACATGAGGAGATAATTATGGTAAATCCAGTAAACGGTGCAAACAACGGTAAAGCTCCAGACGGCTTTAACAAAGTTACAATGTATGATGAAAAGGCAAAGAAGACTAAAACATTTTTTGTTCCTGTCGGACAAAAATTGACAGTGAACGGTAATACTTATGATCTTGATAACGCAAAAGGTAATGAGCAAGTATTTAAAGGTGACAAAACCCAAACTAAATTTAATTTAATGGGTTTAGCTTTGGAACATATGGATGTAAATAAAGATGGTAAAATAGATAAAAAAGATACTGATCCTGATTTAGCTACATCAATCAATAAAGATTTGGAAAATACTGTATATTACGTAAAACAAACTGATTTCTTCTCTGATGCCGGAGTTGATAAAGGTGAAGGTGGAGTTGTCTTTAGCCTTGATGGTCAGGGGCAATTCTTTGAAGTTGCATTAGAGAAAAAAGATAAAGAATAAATAAATATAAAAAAGCGAAGATTTTATAAATCTTCGCTTTTTAGTAATTCAAAAATTTTATACATCGGTTCAATTAAATCTTCAACAGGGCAAATTTCATCAAGTTCAAGTGTGATTGTCGGGATTTGTCTTTCTATTCCTGCATAAGTTCCGAAACTGCCTGGAGTTGGATAGCCGATACTTGCTTCTACTGGATAGTTTATAATTTTTGAAATTTTCTCAGCAATTTCTTTTGCAGGTCCGTCATAGTTTACTACTTTGTATGGAGCGTGAAGTGTTAGTATTAATTTTGGCTTGAATTCTGCAATAGTATCTATAAGAAACTGCGTTTCAATCTCACTTCCTGCACTCTTTCCCCCGTAGTAGTCTGTGTTTGCGTCATTACAGGTAGCGTTTTCTCCTTCATTTTTCCCCCAGTTTTTTGTCGGAAAATTTCTGTTTAAATCTACACCGTTTGAATTTGTTCTTTTATTCATTTGCATCCCGTCAGGATTCAGGCATGGTATGAATAAGAGGTTTTTGGGAATGTGTTTTTTTAAGTATTCATTAATCAAAAATTCGCCTTGAGGTTCATTGCCATGAAATACCCCAATGATAAGAGTTTTAGCGTTATTATCGCCGATTAATTCTATTGTATTTCCTAATTTTGTTTTTGCAGATTTTAGTTTATTCAAATAAAGCCTCGATAAATTCTTCATTATTAAATGTTTTTAAATCTTCCATTTTTTCGCCTACTCCGATTAATTTAACAGGTAGTTTTAATTCTTTTGCGATAGCAAGGACAATTGCACCTTTTGCAGAACCGTCAAGTTTTGTAAGTGCAACTGATGTTACATTTACAGCTTCTGTAAATACTTTTGCCTGTTGCAATCCGTTTTGACCTGTATTTGCATCAAGTACAAGTATGCATTCACGAAGTGCTTCAGGTGCTTTTTTATCTATTACGGATTTAATTTTTTTTAATTCTTCCATCAGGTTGAATTTGTTTTGTAAGCGTCCTGCGGTATCCACTAAGATTACGTCAAAATTTTCTTTTTGCGCTTTTTCAATTGCTTCATATACAACAGATGCGGGATCTGCTTTATCTCGTCTTACAATTGATGCACCAGCTCTTTTAGACCAAATGTCCAATTGTTCTTCTGCTGCAGCTCTGAATGTGTCACCAGCTGCGATAAGTACTCGTTTGCCTTCGTTTTTAAATTTGTATGCAAGTTTTCCAATTAAAGTTGTTTTTCCGGCTCCATTTACTCCTGTGATAAAGTAAATGTTTAGTCCGTCTTTGAATTCAATAGTGTTATCACCTGCTGATTTTAGAACTTTTAAAAATTCTTCTTTAAGATAATTTTTAACATCAGAAGGTTTTATTTTTGTTTGATTTCTCAATTTGTCAACAAGTTCTGATGCGTAGCTGACACCTAAATCAGCACTTATCAGCATATCTTCCATATCATCAAGCACGAATTCCGAAAATTCTTCTTCGTGTTCTACTGAATTTACAACATTATTTACAAGAGCTTGAGCTGTATTAGAGACAGTTTCTTTAAGGTTATTAAATTTATCTTTAAAAAATCCGAACATACGCAGATGATAACATGAAATTATTTAATTTTCATCCATCTTCTATGTATTTTGATTTGTCTGATAAGATTTGAAAATTTTCTTCGCCTATTTTCTCGTTCTTTAATAATGTCTTTAATGCAGAAAAATATATAAATTATCTCGCCCCACCAGCTGTTTGGCAGAATTATATCTTCTGTTCCGTCTATATTAATATTGTTATTCATTCTTAATCTTTGTTATTTATAAGCGAACATTGTTATTTTTAACATAACACTGGTTTATATATTTGTCAATAATTTCTTTGCTAAGTTAAACTACTGGTATGCTTAATATTAAAGAAGAAATCGGAATATGCTTATTGAAAAAAGGTTTATCAATGAGAAAAATTATAAAAATTCTCAAGGATAAAGGCTTAAATATTCCTTGTTCAAGTGCTCTATCTGTTCAATTAAATAAGAAAAGAGTTCGCTTTGAGACAGTTCAGGAAATTCTTGATTATCTTGGGTATGAGTTAGTAATTCAAGAAAAGAAAGAGAAATAAAAAAATAACCTTTTCATTTAAGAAAAGGTTATTTTAGTTTTAAATTTTTTGATATTTAGTTGATACCGTAATCAACAATTACTTTTGCTAAAATACCGTTAATGAATGCTGCACTGTCATCTGTTGAGTATTTTTTAGCTAATTCAAGAGCTTCATCTACAACAACTTTCATTGGAGCATCTTTCATATAAAGTAGTTCAACGATTGCAATTCTTAGGATATCTTTATCCATTTTTACAAGACGGCCTAAATCCCAATTTTTTGCATATTTTTGGATAATATCATCGATTTCTTTATGATTTCTTTGGAAGTATTCTGCGATGTCAATTGCATAATTTTTTACATCACTTTGAGCATCAAGTGTTGTAAATTCTGCAATTTCGATAGCTAATGCAGCTTTTTCCGCAATGTCAATCATTTCATTAATTCTGCCTGTCATATCAGATGTCATAGGAAGCGGTACCGGAATATTTGCAACTCCTATCGGACGATTAAGATTTATTTCTGAATCAGCTTCGTAGTTTTCGATTTGATCTCTCATTGCAACTAATGAGCCTAGAGCTGTTCTTAATTCATCACTTGCACTGCTTGTTAATATTCTTACTGATTTCAAGATAATATCTTGCAGGTCTTCTTTTGAATAGTTTGTAATTTTTTTATCAAACTGAGAAAATAGTATAAATGCTAATTCTCTTGCTGCTCTGCGCGCTTGCATATATTTACCTCTTTTTCATATTAATACGTTACACGACTTATGCTATCATGAAAAATTTTTATCTACAACAAAAGATATTTCTTTATGTGTGGAAAAGTATGAAAATTTTAACAATAAAAATTACCTGTTTTTATTTGCAAATTTTTAGATGATTATTTAATCTTTTTTCGATTTTAAGTTTGTCTAATCTGTTTTTGATAAATTCTGCGTTTTGGGCGAAAGGTTTTTCAGATAAAAATTTTCTGTAATATCTTTGAGCGTAATTTGTTTTCCCAAGTTTATCAAAACATACGCCTATTCCTGCATATGCTTTGTAGTAGTCAGGATTTAGCTTAATTAATTTATGCAAAACTTCTGATGCTTCATCGTATTTATCAAGTTTCATCAAAAGAGTTGATTTATGTTCGTATGCTTTTAAAAATCCCGGGGAATTTTCTATTAATTTTTGATAAATCATTAGGGCCAAATCGTATTCTTCACATAATTCATGTGCGATTCCAAGTTGCAAAATTGCATCTGGGTTATCGGGGTTGATTTGAATTGCTCGAACAAAGTTTTTGATTGCTCCGCATGGAATTCCTTCTAAAAGGTGGCAAATCCCGAGTTCGTAATATGTTTCATAGCTGTCATCTTTTAGCTCTGCAGCTGTATTTAAGTATTTGATTGCTTTTGAGTATTGTTTTAAATGTTTATAGCAAACGCCTAATCCATAGTAACTTTCTGCGTTATTTCTATCTATAAGTATCGCATTCAAGTAATTTGATACTGCTTCTTTGAACATATTTTCCAAACGTAGTGCTGTAGCTTTTTGGTAAAAGCTGTTATTTTCGGCTGTGTTATTATATATTTTTGTGTTTGAACTCACTTTTTGTAACCTCTTTCATTATTTATGATAGTGATTTTTTTGAAGTTGAAGAACAACCGTTTGATGTATACTTTATCAATCGTTGGATTTATTATTTTTCTTGTGTTATAAAATTGTTATGAAAAAGTATTTGGTATGGCTTTTAATTTTGGTTGGAATTCCTGCTTGGGCAGACGAGGTATCTCTTGAGAAAGTTGAAGCTCAAAAAATTCAGCTTCCTAAGACTGACGTTAAAGCTAAGCAGTCTTTGGTTGTAAAAGATGAACAAATTTTGCAGGAATTAGTAAACAGGCAAAAAGAAAAAGATTTAGAAGATATTGAAAATCTTTGGAAAGGTACTGTTGAAAATAATCAGGTAATTGGGTTTGCATTAAAAAAATTAGCGACTCCTGAAAGTCAACGAAGAATTCATTCATCATTGATGGCAAAGACTTTATCTGCGGTTGTAGCTGGGGCTTCTTTAGCTCCGTCTTTGATTGGTGCTGATTATATGACACAATCTTCTGCTTTTGCGGCTGGTCGTTTAGCTCAAAATTTGATTAACCGTAAAAATATGCCTACAGAAATTCCTTTGACTGATACTGAATTAATCGAGCTTGCAGGATTGGTTGAAAATTTACAGGACAAAATTATTACGGCATATTATAATTACAAAAGTTCTCTATCTCAGTTGAAAGAAACAAGACAAAGACTTCTTTTGTATAATAAAAATTACGCAAAAGCTTTGGATGAAGAAGATTTGATGGAAATCTCTATTTCTTCTGCATTGTATGATAATATGAGGGTTGAAGAATTTTATTACATGGAAAATGCTAAAAAATATCATTTGGAATTACAGCGTTTAGCAGGTAAAAAAGTTGTTGACAAACTTAATTTGTATCAATTCAATTACAATTCTACTTTAGTCGGAGAAAAGGCGGTGGGTAAATGATGAAAAGATTTTTAATAGCTGCTTTCATTTTAAATTTGATGCTCCCGACTTTTGCAATTTCTTATGAAGATATAAAAGTTCCGAAACCTCCAGCTTATAGAACAGGTCTTTCTGAGGATCCCGAAAAAGAATATATGGAAGCTAAAGCTAAAGAAGATAAAGTTCACCAGGAATATGTTAAAAAGGATGCAGAACAATTTGATTCTACTGATTTGACTTTTGCAGATTTAAGTATCAAACAGATTTCACGTGAAGTTGCAGCTGATTTAGAACTTGATCAGGAGGATATGGTAGGTGATTTATCAGTCTTATGGCAAGGTGCAGCATCTCAAAGTGATACTATAAACTTTGCATTATACAAACTTGCAAATCCTGATGAAGATAAGCCTGATGAAAAATCAGTAAAAAAAGTCCTTTCAACTATTGCGAGTATGTCAACATTAGTTGGTGCAAGTATGGGAAGTCCTATTTTGGCTACAAGTTCAATTATTGGCGGTAACGTATTAGGTATTATGTCACAGGATACTAAAGCACTTAACTATAAATATACTAAAGTGACAGATGCTGATATGATTATTCTTGTCAGAAAAATAGAAGATTTGCAGCAAAAAACAGTTGATCTTTATTATAATTATATGACTGCTCGGAAAAAATTAAAAATGATTGAATCTATTGCTGCTGATAGAAAAAGAAATTTTGAGCTTTCTCAGAATATGTCAAAAGAAGTTATTTTGATTACGGATGCATATTATAGAACTGCTCTTGATAATCAAATGAAAGCTAAGTCTGATTTCTATGCTAAAAGAGCTGCATTGGAACAATTTGTCGGAAATGAAGTATTTGCACAGTTTGAAGAAGACTTGAAAAAACGAGAGAAGGATAAATCGTAAAATGGAATTTATTCCTTATGAAGTAAAAACTGGTTATGAAAATATGCAAATTGACAGTGATTTGCTTGAATATGCCATAAAAAATAAATTAAAAGAACCAATATTCAGACTCTATGGCTGGTCTCCTGCTTGTGTGTCATTAGGGCGAAATCAAAAAAGTGATTTTTTAGATTTAGAATTTCTAAAACAAAATAATATTGATTATGTAAGGCGTCTTACTGGTGGGCGTGCTTTATTGCATGATAATGAAATTACATACAGTTATATTTGTCCTGTATCATTTCTAGAAAATGGAGAAAATGTTGTAAATTCATATAAAGAAATTTCAAAGATTTTGATTGATGCATTTAAAAAATTAGATATAGAATTGGATTTTGGCGGAACTAAAAAAGTTAATGGTCATAAGGATTATTGTATGTTAGTTTCTACAGGTGCTGATTTATGCTACAAAAATAGAAAATTAATCGGTTCTGCTCAATTAAGAAAAGAAGGTTATATAATGCAGCACGGATCAATTCTTTATGATTATGATAAAGAATTATTGGAAAAAATATTTAAAGAAGAAGTCGATACTTCCTCAATAATTTCTATAAAAGAGATAAATTCTCAAATAACTAAGAATGATATTATAGAAATATTAAGAAATGTAAATTAGCTAGTCCCCTTTATTTATAAGTTTTTTAGCCATTAATCTAAAAAATTAAAGATTGGTCCATGCAATTTTAGTGAATAAAAATTCTTTATATAAATACGGGGAATTTAAAAATTCACAGGGGATAAGGAAAGATGTTTAATGCAATACCAAATTACAACATAATGATGCCAAACTTACCTGCGTATTGGTCTTTAGGTAACCGTCATTGGGTATCAAATTTTGGTGGAAATATTCAACACAACATTTACCCTTCTGGTTATTCTCCTTTAACTTATGCTTTAGCTCAAGGAATTGGTAATCCAAATCATATCAGCCAATGGAATCCAATGTTAATTGGTTTAAATTTAGGTCAAGGTATGATGACTGATCCTGCTTTAATCGCAGCTGGGAATCAATCAGCTTACAATTGGGGACTTTCATTAGGTCTTAGCGGAAGATTATCTTCTTTATTATCAAATTTAAGTGGTATTGAAGCTCAAATTTCAAATGTATTAAAATCAGATAAATTAGATGAATCTCAAAAACAACGTTTACAAGATGTTTTAGATGAAATTAAAGCATTGAAAGAACGTGTTGTAGAAATGGCTAAAGGTCAACCTAAATTAGAAGATGTTGAAGCTATTCAAGGTGAAGTTCTTGATTTAACTAAAAAAGCTTCTGAAGTTGCTCAAGAAATCATTGAAGAAATTAAAGAAACTCAAGAATCTGAAAATACCGAAGAAACTGAAGATTCAGAAGATGTAGAAGATTCTGAAGATCCAGATTCAACAACTTCTGAAGCTAAAAAAGATAAAAAAGAAAGAGAATTAGCTTATGCAATGGAAAAAGTTTGCGACCGCATTGAAAAATCTGTAAGAGGTGTTGGCACAAACTATGATGATGATGAAAACGGTATTAAAAATATATTAACAGATGAAATTGATAAAGATAATGTATTAGAATTATTTGAAGCTTGGGATAGAACTTATAAAGGAAAAGGCAGTTACTCAGGCGGAGATGACGATTATGGTCTTATCGGTACATTAATGAATGATTGCGAAGCTGGACAAAAAGAAGAAATCGCAATGTTATTAATTAATGCATTAGAAGATAAAGCTCACGAATTAGGTATTGATGTATCAAAAGAAGTAGCAGCTGCTAAAGTTGCATCTCACGGAGATTGGCACGTATTTACTTTCGGTATTACAACAAGAAATGACGATAAAATCTGCAAAGCTGTTAATGCTTTATATGAAAAAGTAAAAGCAGGTGCTGAATCTATTGAAGCTAAAAAAGAAGAAAAAGCTGATAAAGCTGCTGCTGATAAAAAAGCAAAAGCTGAAGCTAAAAAAGCTGAAGCTAAGAAAAAAGAAGCAGAAAAAGTTGCACAGAAAAAAACTCAATTCAGAGATGATATGAGAGAAATTTTAGGTGATGAAAATGCTGAAATTTCTGATAAAGTTGAATTTGAAAATAATAAATTTGTTATAAGAATTAAAGGTAAAAATTACTATGGCAAAGATTATTTAGAATTAGCAAAAGCTCTTGAAAAAGCAGGTTATGAACCAGCTAAATATTTGAAAAAAGAAAAAGTAGGAGCTGCTGCATAAAAAGTTTATATTAATGATTCCTCATATTTGGTAGAAAGAAAATCGTAGAAGAAAGTTAGTAGGAAAAGTGTGAAATTTTATCCCCTTGTAAAAAGGGGATTTTTTTTATTATTGTGCAAGATATATTTTGGCAATATCAATATCATTTTGTGTTGTTATTTTTATGTTTTTATAACTTCCGTTAAGGATATAAACAGTTTGTCCTAATTCTTCTAACATTCCTGCGTCATCCGTAAAGTTTTGACCATACAATTTCATATGCGCATCTTTTATTAAATTATATTCAAATGCTTGAGGTGTTTGAGTGTTGTATAATTTAGCTCTGTCAATTGTTCTTACAATTTTACCGTCAATAACTTCTTTAATTGTATCGATTGTTTTAGTCGCAACAGTGAGAGCTTTTTTTGTTTTTACTTCTTCTATGGCACTGTTTATCAAATCTGTTGAAATCATAGGCCTTGCTCCATCATGGATTAGAACATAATCACATTTAGAGGCTTTTAGCCCATTAAATACTGATTCTTGTCTTGTTGCTCCGCCTTCAATAATTTTTACTTTTTGACTGTTTTTGAATATTTCTTTTAATTCTTCAATGATATTAATATTAGCGCATATGATAATTTCATCAATTTCTGATTTTTCAAAAGCTTCTATTGTATATCTGATTACTTCTTTGTCATAAATTTTTTCTAAAAGTTTATTCTTGTTTCCAAAGCGCGATGATGTCCCTCCTGCCGGAATTATTGCGTTGACTTTGAAATTCATTTTTAGCTACTCCTTAAAATGATTGTATAATTTTTCGTCTATATTAGTGTAAAATCTTTGGTCTATCATTAGACCTGAATCAGTAATTTTTTCTTTTACCTCTCCTATTATCATATAATCATTTAAGTTTTTCAATATGTCATCAGGAACAGTTGCAACAAGCTGATAGTCTTCTCCTCCATACAAAACTGTTTCCATATCAACAGATTTGTCATGCGGTATTTTTGAGGTATCTATAGATAAAATAACGTCACTAGCTTTTGCAATTTGCATTAATGCATCTGCAAGTCCGTCTGAAGTATCCATCATTGCATAATCACAAGTTATATTTTTTGAAATCTCTTTGGAAAATTCTTTTTGAGCTACAGGCATGAGGTGTGCTTTTATAAATTTTTCAGGTTTATTTTCTCTGTTTAATAAAAGTTTTAACCCATAAGCGCTTGAACCATGTTCCCCTGAAACGATGATTTTATGACCTATTTTTGCGTTTTTACGGGAGGATATTTTTCTTCCTGTAGTCGAGCCTATTGCTGTAACTGAAATATAAATTTTGTCACTGCCTGTAATATCTCCACCTACAATTTGTACATCATTTGATGCTTTTTTTGCACCTTCATAAAATTCTTTTACAAAGTTTTCATTAACATAATTCGGTAGTGATAAAGAAATTGTTAAATATTTAGGCTCTGCACCTGATGCACAAACGTCACTTATATTTACCATAACAGATTTGTATCCGAGTTGACATGGAGTGATAAAATCCATTTTAAAATGAACATCTTCTACAAGGCTGTCCTGTGTAATTACAATTCCTAAATCTTTAAGGTAGGCACAATCATCGCCTATGTATGAGGAGTTTAATGTTGATTTAATTATTTTTATTAATTCTTTTTCATTCATTATATGTCGTGGTCAATAAGTGAAATAAATTCTTGTACCAAAGCCGAATTCCATTTTTTGCCTGAATCTTGTTTAATTATTTCAACAGCTTGTTTTGGAGTTAGTTCTGCTCTGTATGTTCTAGGTTCTGTCAATGCAAAATATGCATCAACAATCAATATAATCTGAGATGTCATTGGGATTTCTTCTTTTGAAATTTGTGCAGGATAACCTGTTCCGTCCCAATTTTCGTGGTGGTGTTCGATTATCGGAATAATATCTTGTATGTAACTAATTGGCTGCAAGATTTCTTTTGCTGCGATAATTGGGTGTTCCTTGATATGATTTCTTTCTTCTTCTGTCAAAGGAGTTGTTTTTTGTAATAATTCCGCAGGCAACATAAGATTTCCGATGTCATATAAGAGTATTGCAATTCTTAATTTATCGATTTCATCTTTAGGTAAATCAAAACGTTTTGCAAGGCTCACAGCTAGTAATACTTTTGATTTCATTACACCTGTGTGATGAAGCGGATTGTATGTTTGGGTCAGCATATCTGCGACAGTATATAAGGCTTCCTTATGTACTTCATCTTTAGGTTTTTGTAATTTGTTTTTAAGTTCTTCTGATACATTTTTATCAAGCGGGATATTATGTTTTGATAGAATATCCATAAATGTGTTGATTGCAATTTCTTGCCAACTTGTCTCTGATATCGGTTTAGCAAGTGTAACTTGGTTTCTTCCGTTTCTTTTTGATTGATACATTGCTTGATCTGTTAATTCCAAGATATCTTCGATATTGTCAGAATGTTCTAAAAATGTTGCAACACCTATACTTGCGGTAATATGACCTATTGTATCAAGCTGTTCTTCTTCCAGAGCTTTTCTAATTCTTTCTGCTGCAATCATTGCACCTTGAGAATCAACTCCAGGTAATATTACGTTAAATTCTTCTCCACCCATACGAGCAGCTGTATCAATAGATCTTGCGTTACGTTTTAGGACATCTGCAACTGTTTTGATTGCTAAATCACCATATGCGTGACCATATTTATCATTAATTTCTTTTAAATGATCTAGGTCAAGTCCTATTACACTGAATGATTGTTTTTGACGTAATGCACGAGTAACTTCTTTTTTTAGATATTCTTCAAAATATCTTCTGTTATAAAGTCCTGTAAGTCCGTCAGTTACAGCTTGAGCTTTAACTTCTTCAAAAAGACCTGCTATTGTAATAGCCATTTCTATTTGTTGTGCGAATATTGTTAAAAAATCTGTTTCACTTGGAGTTAATTCTTTTCTTGACGAAAATACATTAAACCATCCATAGTGGGAATTTCTTGTGAAAAGAGGTACTGTAATTATTGATTTGCTTGGGCTGCCTTCAATAATTTCTTCAATAATATCATCAGGAATATCCGGTGCAACTGATTTTAGAGTGCCCCCAATATCTGTTGTTTGCATAATTTTTTTTGCGTTAGCAGCGTTTGCATATACGCTTTCTTCGTGATAGATTAGTTTTCTTGCTTGTACAGGAGTTTTTATCAGTTTATCTACTCTTTTTATTGATATATCATTGGATTGTGCTAAAACTGTTAGATATATTCCTTTTTCATCTTCACATTTTTTTATTATATTGCAATGGTAGTATCCTAATTCACCTTGGATGCTATTTACAATAGTTTCTAGAACGCTTTGTAATGGCCTTGAAGCATTCATCATATCCCAAATATGTTGTAGGGTGAGCATTCTTTTATTTGCGATATTAAGTTCTCTTGTGCGTTCTTCTATTTCTTTTTCGAGTTGTTGATTTCGTTCATATATTTCAAGATAGTCTTCTTTGCCATTGTAAATAGCACTTTCGACTTCTGAAACTTTTCTGTATATTTCTTTTATATTATCGAAAAAACTCATATACTTATTATACACTATGTTTTGAGTTTTGTAATACGTTGTTTACAATATTTATAATTTCTTCAGGTTTAGGATAATTTACACATTGTTCCGCATCTTCACCTTGAAGCGGACATCTTCTTGTATGGCAAGGCTGGCATTTTAATTTTCCGTTTACTGCAAAATATTTTTTATCATCACCAAAAGGTCCGTATGATGTAGGTGGGGTGCAACAAAATATTGAAATTACTGCAGGTATTTCTGTTGCACGAGCTACGTGTGCGCTACCTGAATCAGGTGCCATAACAAGTGTTGCTCTTGAAAATATTTCAATTAAATCTTTAATACCTGTCTGACCTGCAAGGTTTATAAAATTATCCCCGCCAATGTATGAAATTAATTCTTTATCACCTTCTGTGCCTGTGAACACTAAAGAACATTTGTCTTTGATTGATTCTACTACTTGTTTCCAATTGTTTTTATTCCAATGTTTTAAACGCCAAGTGGTTGCTGGACAAATTACTACCATTGGTTTTGATTTATCCAAATTCTTTAACAAAATATTTACTTTTGCTTTAGTTTCTTCACTAGTTGGAGGAAGTGTAAATTTTACTTGGTCAGTTCCTTCAAGTCCTAAATATTTTGCATATTGCATATGTTGAAATATTGCGTGAGTGGAAAAATTTGGATTTGGGGCAGGATCAATTCTTTCATCTCCTCCAAGATATGAGAATTCTTTTCCGTATTTTAAACTAATTTTTCTTTTGGCCCCACATAATCTCATCCACAGCATACTTTTGAACATCATTTGTGTATCGATTGCAATGTCAAAATGCTCATCTCTAATTCTTTTTAAAATCTTAAGAAATTCAATAAAGTTTTTTATGGAAAAGCCATCTTTTTTCCATTTTTTTATAGGTATTAAAATTGCATTTTTTACAGCGGGATTGTCTTTTACGATATCAATGCCTTTTTCTGAAACAAGCCAAGTAACTTCGTAGCCGTTATTTTTTAATACATTTGCAAGAGGAATATTAAAAATAACATCTCCTAGTGAGGATAATCTAACAAGCATAATTTTTTTTGTCATTTTAATACCCCCTGTCTTCCAAAAAAGCAGCTCCTATTACTCCTGAATAATCTCCTAGCATCGCTTTTTTGAATTGAATTTTTTCCGCAGGTACAGGCAATGATTTCGCTTTAGCTTTTTTTATTGTTTTTTGATAGAAATAATCAACAGCTTCTATTAGGCCTCCTCCTAGAATAATCAATTCAGGATTAATAAAGTTTATGATACTCGCAATTCCTCCAGAAAGATATTCAGAAGCCTCTGTGACGCATTGTAGGACAAGTTCATCTTCTCTTTCTATTGATTTTTGAATCATACTCGAAGTAATAGATTTTCCTGTTTCTAAATAATCTAAAATGCAGGATTTCCTACCTTTTTTTAATGCGCCTTCAATTCTTCTTTCAATCGCTGATCTTGAAGCGTATGCTTCCAAGCAACCATGTGCACCACAAGAACATTGTCTTCCGTTTAAATCCACTATTATATGGCCGATTTCTCCAGCTGTTCCAGTAGCACCTGTAATTATTTTTCCGTCTTTTACAATTGCAGAACCAACACCTGTGCCTACAAATACACATACAAAATCCTTACAATCTTTTCCAGCTCCGAATTTTTGTTCTCCAATCGTTGCAATTTCTACATCATTTCCTACATATACTGGAAGATTAAATTTTTCAGTTAAAATTTTCTTTAAATTTAAATCATAACAATCTAAATTCGTTGCTGCAATTATAATTCCGTTTTCTCTATCAATTTGACCAGCTGCGCCTACTCCTATAGAACTTATTTCATCAAAAGTTTTTCCGCTAATTTCAATAAGTTCTTCAATGCCTTCAAGCATTTTTCTTATGATATTTTTAGGACCTTTATCTTTTTTAGTTTTCTTTTTAACGTGTTCTAAAACTTCCCCTGTATTTTTGTCTACAAGAGCTATAAGGATTTTAGTTCCGCCAAGATCAATGCCAATTGAATATTTTTTCATATACATATCACATTATATATAAAAAATATAAAATTTGCAAAAAGCCTAATTATTTGTTAGCATATTTATTATTAGAAGGGAGTATGTATGAAGTTTGTAAAAAAGTTTTTTATAGCATTTACGTTAATATCAATATTTTCCCAAACAGCTTTTAGTGCTGATGTTTGGGTGAATGATTTAAGAAAAATGTTTCTAAATAATTCTGCCATAATTTATGAGATAAATTTAAGGACTTTCGGGGCTCAAGATACAAATAAAAATGGGATTATTGACTTTGATGAAGCAGAAGAAAGCGGAACTTTTTTAAATGCAATTTCAAAACTTGATGAATTGCGTCAAAAAGGAATAAATACAATTCACGTAATGCCTATTACGCCTGTCGGAAAAACAAAGGCATTAGGCACTGCAGGATCTTTGTATGCTGCTTCAAGTTTTACTACATTAAATCCTCAATTAGAAAGTAAGCAAAGTGCATTGTCAATTAATGATCAAGCGAGAAAATTTATAGCAGAAGCTCATAAAAGACATATTAGAGTAATAATAGATTTACCTTCTTGCGGTTCTTATGATTTGTACATGCAAAGACCTGAATTGTTTGTTAAAGATAAATCAGGGCAACCTGTTGTGCCTGCTGATTGGACAGATGTAAGATTATTAAATGCAGGTTCTGAAACTGCCGTAAATAAAGATGTCTACGATTTATATAAAGGATTTGTAGATATGGTAATAAATTTAGGCGCTGATGGTATAAGAGCAGATGTTGCAACATTAAAACCTGCAAAATTTTGGAAAGATTTAATAAATTATTCAAGAAATAAAGACCCTCAATTCTTATGGCTTGCAGAAGCATCAGAAAGTTGGACTGATAAAGTTTCTGAATATGCTATATTTACTCCATATGATAAATTATTAGAAGCTGGATTTGACGGTTATTACGGAAGCTTTTTTAATTTGAAAAATTATAAAACAGGCAGAGAATTAATAAATCAAATAATTACAACAAGAGCTAATTTGATTAAATATGAAGATCCGAAAGCGGTAATTGGAAGTTTTTCTACTCATGATGAAATGAGCCCTATTTTAATTAATGGTGAAAAGTTTAGCGAGATGCTAATTTGGTTAAATGCAACATTACCGGTAAATTCATATTTTGTAGATGGCTTTGATACAGGTGATAATTATATTTATTTGTGGGCAAATAAAAAAGCTTTTAAAACTTATACTGATGATGATTATTATTTTGTTCATAGAGGGAAAATGGACATATTTAATTTTTCAAGACAACTTGGGGCTAAAAATGATAATTTATTAAGATCATTTATTTTAGCAAATGGAGTTAAACGTGAGTTGTCCACAATAATTAATAATGGGAAATTTGTTCCTTTAAAAACAAATGCACCTCAAGTTTTTGCTTATGCCATGAGTTATTCTGGTAAAAGTGTTATAGTTATTGGAAATTTGAACTTTAGGAATAATGTTGATGTGACAGTTTCTGTTCCTAAATTGGAAAATAAAAATATTGTAATTCCTGTTAAAATTATTAATGCTCCGGTTGCTGAAAAAGGATCATTCAAAGTTACTTTGATTCCCGGAGAAACTCAGGTTTTATATTTAAATGATTTAGAACTAAAATAGAAAAAGCGGATATTATATCCGCTTTTTAAATATTATATCCTTTACCAGCTAATGCAGCTATGCGTTTTTTGTTTTTTTTCATAATTTCTTTAGTTCTTTCAGTAAGTTTTCCTGCTGGTGCTTTTCTTTTTTGTTGTTGCTGTTGGTCATCAGATTTTGTGAATAGAGAGCCTGCAACATTAGCAGCTCCTGCTAATGCATTAGTTGCATTTGATAAAGTTTCTTTTCTATTTTCTTTTCTTATTTGTTTTTCAACAATTTGTTGTTGCTGTTGGCTTATTTGGCTGCTTAATTCTGCCATTTTTACTTTTGCATCTTCATTCAAAACTGTAATATCTGTTTCTATTAAATCAGTAAGTTTAGTAGGTTTTTCTTCTACAGGTGCAGGTGGATTTACAGTTTCATTTTGAGCTTCTTGAATTGTTTCAGGAGTTGTATTTTTTAGTTCTTTTTCGATTTCTGCATCTGTATTTGTTTTAGTTTCAGTTTCATTAGTTTGTTTTGTATTATTTTGAGTTTCTTCTGTTTGATTTTGTAATTGTTCTGTTTTTTCTTGGTTTTCTTTGTTTTTTTCTGTTGCGTTATTGAATTTTTTATCAGCTACCATTCCAAGTGCTGATACTGTGCTTATAGCACCGCCTACCATTCCTAGGATATTTGCAGCTTTGCTATCTCCGCCGAATTCAGTCATTAATTCGCTGGATGTTGTTAATGCTGTGCCTGCTGCTCCTGCAATTTTGAATGATTTACCTAATTTTGATGCTCCTGATTTGCCCATTTCAGTTAGAGATGCAGCTGAATTTGTGATAGCAGATGCAGCACCAGCAATAGTTCCAATTTTGCTAGCTAAACCACTTTGTTCTTTGCCTTGAACAGCTCTAACGTTATTTACCATTTCTGCAGAAGATGATACAATGTTTAAACCTGCGCTGACAGCTGATAATGTGCTACTTACAGCTCCTTGAGTTCCAGATAAAGAAGTTACCGCAGATATTGCAGTTTGCCCTAATGACATTAATCCTGCTGCCAAGTTTCCATTTGCAATGTTGATTGCTGATTTTGTAACTCCACATGCTACAGTTCCGTATGTACCAACTGTAGTTAATGTTACACCTGTTGTTTGTATAGGTGTTCCTGATGAAATTAATGCGGCACCTGCTGCTGCGGTAAATGGGTTACTTAACATTGCAGTACCGCTAGCAATCATAGCTGTTCCGACTTTATTTAGGATTATACCTGTTGAAGTTGTAATAGAGAAAACATTTTCTGCAATTCCAACTGCACCAAGTTGTTTAGCTAATCTTTTTTGTTTTTGTTGTTCTGCTTTTTCTTCTTCTTTTACTTTGTTGTTGATTACTTTTATTTTTTTATCGAATCTTTTTTGATTTGTAGTAGTAGATTTTTGTAATCTAGTAATTTTTGTTCTATTTCTATTTATAACATTTCCTTGAAGATTAAACTCTACACTTAGTTCGTTTATTCTTAAGCCGTTATTATTTATTCTGTCACTATTTCCGCCTTGTCCACCAGTAGTGTTTACCATAGCGGCATTGCTTGTTCCTAAATTTGTATTATTATTTTGATTAGGTGTTAGAGTTTGTTGATTAGCTGTTTCTTCTGCAATTAATGTTTCATTTTCAGTGACTAAAGTTTCGTATTCAACTAATGCTTCTTCTTGTTTTTTAGCAGCTTCAGTTGATTCTTGAGTCATTTTAATAATTTCTTCTTCATCTTTTTTTATTTGTTTTTGAAGTTGTTTAGCTTCTTTTTCAAGTTGTTTTTTATCTTTTTCTGTATCTTTTTTTACTTGTTTAGATTCTTTGCTATCATCTTTAGCAGAACTATTGATGTTATCAACTTCATCTTGAGAATTATCAGCTTCTTTTGCTTCTGTTGTTCCATCAGTATCTTCTTCTTCTTGGGTAGAAGATGAAGAAGATGGAGAAGTGCCGTTAGTTAAAGTTGCTGATGATACTGATTTTTCAAGATTTGTTTCATTATTTGCTGCATTTTCTGGATCTGCATTTTTAGTAGTTGGTAATGCTTTAGTATTTGAGAATGCTGCATTTTGAACTTCTTGGCCAGCTTCTTTTGATACAGTTGATACAGTATTTATAGTATTATCAAGATTAGTGCTTTCTGTATCATTTGCAGGTTCAGAAGTTTCTGAAACTTCTGTTGTTTCTATGGTTTCAGTAGTTTCTGTAGTTGTGTTTGGAGTTTGATTATTTTCAGTGTTTTGTGTTTCATTATTTTGATTAGTTTGATTATTTGCAGAATTTTCATTAGTAGTTTCAGAACCTGCTTCTTGAGAATTTGCATCTTCGCCTGTTACAGAAACAATTTTATCATTTACGATATTTACATCGCCAATGGCTTTGTTAATATTTGTTCCTGCTTCATCAGTTGTTTTTTCTGCTTTTTCAATTAAAGATTCATCATCTGAAACTTGGCAAGCTTTTATACCAATTCCAACACTTGCTGTCCCTTTTACGATAGTAAGAGATCCAAGTACAATTAATGCTATACCTTGTTGCATTGTAAATACTGTACTTAATAATGCTTGTCCAATTTGAGTTAGTCTGCCTCCTACTAATATTTGAGCAGCACCCATTTGAGCTAGAGTTGCACCAGTAGAATTAATATAATCCATTCTTTTATTATGTTCTGGTAATTCTTTTTCTTGGTATGCATTATTAATTTCTAATGCATTATTTTCTATAGATAGTGCATTAGTAATGTATTTTGATTCTTTCGCTGTATCTTCTTTAAATTGTTCTTTAGCTTTTATTGATTCTTGATTTATTGCTTGTATATCTTTATTATTATCTATAATTATTTGTTTATATTTTTTGATGTCTTCTTTTGTAGAGTCATCGTAATATTTTTCATATCCTTCTTCTTTTTTGTTATTGTTATTATTATTTGCAAGTTCTTCATCAATTTCTTTTGGAGATTTGCCTGTTAATTCTTGTAATTGTTTTTTTGCTTCTTCATTTTCTTTTTCTTTGTTTTCAATTTCTTTTTGTCTTAATTCTTCTTCTTCGTTAAATTCTTCAACAAGCTTTGTAACAACTTTATCCATTTTTAAAGATGTTTTAGAATCTTTATTAGCTTGTCTTTTTTGAGATAATGCAATATTGATTTGTTTATATAAATCGCTATTTATGTCTTTGCCTTCATCTATTAATGATTTTACATAGGCATCAGTAATTAGACGATATTCTTTTTGAATATTTTCTTCTTCTTTTTGACTGTTTTCTTCAGATGTTGTTGTATTATTTTCTGTGTTTTCTGCTGTATCTTCTTCAGTGTTTGCTTCAGAAATTTCTGTGTTTCCGCCAAGAATGTCTTCTTTATTAGTTATACTATTTTCAATGCCTAAAACAGATGCGATATTATTTACTGATTGATTTGTTTCATTAGTGTATTCTAAAGTGTTGTGTCCAACTTCGTTTGCATCATTAGCAATAGCTTTACCTTGAGCTAAAGATATAATTGTTTTTAAAAATCCAACACTTTGAGCTACTGTTTTATATGTTGTTTTATAATTAGTTTCAGATGTATAGTCAGCAAGAGTATCACTGATTTCTACAGTTTCTTCTCCTAATTTTTCTCCTAAAACTGCTAATATATTAATTTCATTTAAAGATTTTGCTATTTCATTTTTATCAATTTCAAAATTGTCAGAGTCATTACCTTTTTGATCTCCTAAAGTTTTTGAAAGTTCTGAATAGCGTTTGTTTTCAGTATCAGTTAATGCTTCTCCATTGTTTAATTTATCTTGTAATTTTTTCCATTCTTTTATGATGTTTTCATATTCATTCAAAGAAGCTTGTTGTTTTTTTAATTGTTCTGTAATATTTTTTTCTTGTTTTTCTGTTTCAGGGATAATTTCATTAATTTTATCATTAATTTTTTCGTTGGTTTCGTTGCATTTTTCTATTTTCTTTTCTGCTTTTGGAATCAATTCTAAGAAAGGTTCTTTTTCTGTTGTATCTGTTGAATCTGCAGTTCCTTCTTCTGTTCCGTTTGTTTCATAGTTTACAGCAGATGTTTCTAAAATGGTATTTGCAATATCCACAATTTCTTGTGGAATATTTACACCATTGTTTTTCATTCTCATAATTTCTTCAGCAGAATATTGAGACCAAACTGGGTCTAATACAATACCTTTTTCTTTAGCATAACCCTCAATTGTATATTTCATATCAATGTATGCTTTTCTAATATTTTTTTTGTCAGGTTCAACATTTTCACCTAGAGAATAGCCATTTGCGTCTACTATTTCGTAACCTGTTTCATCTTTGTAATATTGTTCAAAATCAGTTCTTTCTTCATTGTCCATTTTAGAAAAAAGTCTTAATGCTTCGGCATAGCTGATTTCTTTACCATTCACTTGAAGGTAATAATCTTGATATATTTCATATTTGTTTGGTACACCGTTTACTTGCATAATAATCCTTTTTTCCTTAATCTTTATGTCGGTATTTGTTTAGGAAAACTTTAATTAGTAACGGTTTTAAATCATTTTTAAATAGGCAAAAACCGCATAAAACTTATGTTTTATGCGGTTTACAATGCGTTACAATTCGTATTTAATTATAAGTGTTTTTCAATATTTGAAATTATTGTTGATTTTGGCATTAATCCTACAAGTCTTTCAAGAGCTTTACCGTTTTTGAAAACTAAAATACTTGGAAGTCCGCTGATTGAATAATCTTGAGCAGTTTTTAAGTTTTCATCAGTATTAACTTTTACAAATTTTACTTTGCCTGAAAATTCTTGTGCAACTTCATCTAGGATTGGTCCTAATTTTCTGCAAGGGCCGCACCAAGGAGCCCAAAAATCTACAACTACAGGTTGTTCTGATTTTAATACTTCTTGTTCAAAACTTGCGTCATTAATATCAACTGCATTTGACATTACATATCTCCTTACCTTTTTTATTTAACGGACTTATTCTAACACAGAAATTTTTTTTGTGCTATTATCTTAATTAGAACTCTATAGGATAAGAATATGGCTAGAAAAAAGATAATTGAAATTGTTCTCGATACCGAAACTACCGGTTTGGATTATACAAAAGAGAAGATGGTTGAGTTTGCCGCTGTAAGGCTTGAAAATGGAAAGATTAAAGATGAATTTCAGACTTTAATCAATCCTGAACAGCATATTAGAAAATCAAGTATGGCAATTCATGGGATTACTCAAGAAATGGTTGCAGATGCTCCGACTGAAGCTGAAGCGATGCCTAAAATATTAGAATTTATTGGAGATTATCCGATTGTAGCTCATAACTGTATTTTTGATTATTCATTTTTGAATGAGGCAAGCCTTAGAACAACTGGTGAAGAATTAAAAAATGCAAGAATTGATTCTCAACAAATGTTTAAAGAAGTTTACCCGGATTTACCATCACATGGACTTGAGGCTTTAACCAATAAATTTAAAGTTGAGTTAAATAATCATCACAGAGCTATGGCAGATACTATGGGACTTGCATTAGCTTATCCTAAACTTAAAAAATTATATTTGCAAAAATATGATTGGGAAGTAAAACAGTTAGATAATGTTGAATATTTATTTGAAAGATTTTTGAGAATTCAACAGACAATCACGACTTTACAATCAGAATTGCAGGATTTAAAATCTGTATTCAAATTATATTTTGAACAAGGTGGTGAACCTATTATTTCTCAGACAGGTGAAACCCTTATTTATAACTCAAAACAGTCATTTGGATATGATTTACATCAGATAAAAGATGTGTTGGAAGAAGTTGGAGCTTTTGAAAAAGCAGTTAAATTGAATACAGGATTTATTGACAGATTAGTTGGCGGTGGCAGATTAGATGAAGAAAAAAGAGAAATTATCAAAGATGCTCGTCAAGAAATTACGGAAACTAGAAATATTCAAATTATAAAGGCAGGAAAATAGATTATGTTAGCGAAATTAGCTCAATTTTTTAAAGAGCCGCCTGTAAAAGAGACAATTCAGGATGGTGAAAAAGTTAAAAGTATGTATGCTCATTGGAGATTAAGAATTTTTTATGCTTGTTTCATTGGGTATACAGTTTTTTATTTATGTAAGAAAAATATCGCGGTTGCTTTGCCTGGTCTAAGTGCAGAGTACGGATATTCAAATACTGAATTAGGACTTTTAGGAAGTTCTTTGTATTTGACATATGGTATTGGAAAATTTGTAAACGGAGTATTGGCTGACGGGTCAGATGTTAGAAAATTCTTACCTACAGCATTGATAATGACTGCGATTGCAAACCTTTGTTTTGCATTATCAGCAGTATTTATTACTCCTGGTCATGTTTCATTCTTTGGCTTACCTACAAATACTATTTTGTTATGGTTATTTGTATTTTTCTGGGGTGCAAGCGGTTGGTTCCAATCAGCAGGTTTCCCGGCTGTTGCAAAAAGTTTGACATATTGGTATTCAAATTCTGAAAGAGGTACTAAATGGTCATTGTGGTCTTGTTCTCACCAGACCGGTACTTTCTTAAGCGTAATTATTTCAGGATTTTTGGTAGCACATTACGGTTGGAAGATGGCCTTTTTTGTACCAGGGACTTTAGCAGTTCTTGTTGCAATTTGGTTGTATAACAGATTAAGAGATCGTCCACAGTCTTTAGGTTTGCCTGATATTGAAACTTATAATAACGAACCAGTTGTGCAAAAAGCTGATTGTGGTGAAGATAACAGAACTTATATTGAAATATTTAAAGAAAATATCTTGTATAACAAAACAATTTGGCTTTTAGCTATTGCTTATATTTTTGTATATATTATCCGATTTGGAGCAGAAGATTGGATGATTAAGTATTTAAGTGAAGCAAAAAGCAACTCTTTAGAATTAGCTGCAATGAAATTAAGCTCTTTACCATTAGTTGGTATTGTTGGTACAATTTGTGCAGGCTTAGTTTCTGATAAGATTTTTAAAGGTCAAAGAGCGCCTGTAAATCTTATTTATCTTTTAGGTGTTGTAGTTTGCTTAATTTTATTGAAATTTAATACAATCAGCACTTTAGATTTTGTTCTCATTGGACTTTTAGGTGCATTTACATATGGACCTCAGATGATGATTGGCGGTTTATGTGCCGTAGAATCAAGTTCTAAAAAAGTTGCATCAGCAGCGACAGGTTTTACAGGAACATTTGGTTACATAGGTGCTGTTTTATCATCAACCGGTACAGGATTTATGGTTGATAAATTCGGTTGGAACGGTGCTATTGTATTTTGGGTATTCTCAGCATTAGTATGTATCGCAATTTGTACTATATTAATGATTGATGAAAGAAAAAAACAAAATAATTAGCAAATAAAATAAATAATAAAAAATCCTCTCGTATTATCGAGAGGATTTTTTTTGCGGTATTGTAAACCAAAAAGTGCTGCCTTGATGAAGTTTTGATTTGACATATAAATCGCCGCCATGGGATCTGGCAATTTTTTTACATATTGCAAGCCCAACTCCTGAGCCTTGTTTGCGTTTTAATTCACTTCTGTTTACTTGAGTGAAGAAGTTGAATATTTTTGCAAGATCTCTTTTGCTAATTCCATCGCCTTTGTCTTGAATTTCAAATGTAAATTCTTTTTTATTGTTTAGGAATGTTACTATTGAAATAGAGCTGTTTTCTTTACTGAATTTAATAGCGTTAGATATCAGATTATATACAAGTTGTTTAAATCTGATGAGGTCTGCTTTTATTGTAATGTCAGATAATGTGTAATTAAATGTTATGTTTTTTTCTTTCCTGATTTCATCGAAACTTAAAATTATATCGTCTATAATTTCTTTAGCTCTGATTTTTTCAGGTTTCAAATCCATTGTTCCGTATTCATTTTTTGTGTAATCTAAGATGTTTTGGATTAATCTCATAAGATATGCTGAGCTTTTAGAAATGTTATTTAAGTATTTTTCATTATCTGTTTTTTGAAATTTTTCTGCTAAAAGATCAGAAAATCCCATAATTGAATTAAGCGGCGTTTTGAATTCGTGGGCGATACTTGCTAAAAATTCAATTCTTTCTCTGCCGCTTCTTTTTCTTTCTTCATATAGGGAAATTATTTCAAGTCTCGAATATATGTATTCGAGTAATATATTTACGATTTCGATATTTTTTTTATTAAAGTTCTCGTCATCGCTAATCATTCCGATATATCCTAAAGAATTGTTTCTGTAAATTAAAGGCTTTAGAATAATATTTTTCTTAGAAGTAAGCTCGAGGTATTCGTTTAAATCTTCCATTTCAAAATCTTTGTAGTAATCAAAAGCTATTTGTCTGATTTTTTTTACTTCTGATACTAAGTTCTTATTAGCTTTTAATTTCTCAGTCTCTTTAATTTTTTTGACTTCGATTTGATTAGTACCCCAATTAATTAGACCTGTCCAGCAGGCAAGAGCTCCTGTAATATCAATAAATCCTTGATTAATAATTTCTGCTAAGGCTTTGTTAGATTTTGCCGAATTAATTTTTTTCAAAAATTTGTAAATTGCTTTCTTGTTCATTGTATAATTATACTATGAATAAAAAATTGTATGTAGTATCAGGCTCATCAGGAGTCGGTAAAGGAACTGTTTTAAAAGGCTTTTTATCAAGAAATCCTAATTTTATGCTGTCAATATCTTGCACAACTCGTGCACCTCGTGAAGGGGAAGTTGATGGTGTGAATTATTTTTTTATGACAAAAGATGATTTTAAAGATTGTATAGAAAATGATAAATTTCTTGAGTGGGCAGAATTTGCAGGAAATTTTTACGGAACTAAGAAAAAATTTATAAACCAATGTCTAGAAGATGGAAAAGATATAATTTTAGAAATCGATACACAAGGGGCTTTGCAGGTAAAAAAACAAATGCCTGAATCTGTTTTGATATTTATTTGCCCTCCATCATTAGAGGATTTGGAAAAACGTTTGAGAGGTCGTCATACTGAAGATGAAGCGACTATTCAAAAACGTCTTAATGCGGTAAAAGAAGAACTTGCACGTGCTGAAAATTTTGATTATAAAATTGTGAATGATGATTTAGATAATGCGATTTCTGAATTAGAACGTATTATAAACGGAGAACATGAAAAATGTTAAGCGGGAAAACGATTCTTTTAGGTATTACCGGAGGAATTGCTGCATATAAAATGTGCGAGTTAATAAGGATGTATAAAAGAGCTAATGCAAATGTTTTAGTTGTATGTACTCCTAATGCTTTGAATTTTGTTACAAAACTTACATTGCAGAATTTGAGTCAAAATGATGTAGCTGTAGAAGAATTCGATGTAAAGGATTTCAAGCCTGAACATATATCATATGCTGATTCTGCAGATATTATGGTTATAGCACCTGTGACAGCTAATACAATTTCTAAAATTGCTACAGGTGTATGTGATAATTTATTGACTTCAATAGCTTGTGCTTTTACAAAACCTGTTATAATCGCTCCTGCGATGAATTGTAATATGTGGGAAAATCCTGTTCTTCAAGAAAATTTGCATAAGCTTCATTATGAAATTTTAGAACCTGAAAGCGGTTTTTTAGCTTGCGGTTATGAAGGTAAGGGGCGTTTGTGCAGTCTTGATAAAATTTTTGACAAAACTGTAGAATTACTCAATTACAAACCGCTTAAAGGTAAAAAAATTGTGATTACATCAGGGGGGACAATCGAAGATATTGATCCTGTAAGGTATATTTCAAATTATTCTTCAGGCAAGATGGGACTAGCTCTTGCAGATACTGCGAAAAATCTTGGAGCTGATGTGACACTAATTACGACAAAAGATATTCAAAGAAGATACAGTGTAATAAAAGTAAAATCTGCAATTGATATGAAATCAGCTGTTGAAAATGAATTTGAATCAGCTGATTGTGTTATTATGGCAGCAGCTGTAGCTGATTATCGTGTAAAAGAGGTTGCTCCTCAAAAGATGAAAAAAACATCAGAAGATGAGATTACGCTTACTTTAGTAAAAAATCCTGATATCCTAAAAGAAATTTCATCAATAAAAAAATCTCAAATAGTAGTCGGTTTCTGTGCTGAAAGTGAAAATCTGATTGAGAATGCTAAAGAAAAAATAGCTAAAAAGGGTTGTGATTTCTTAATTGCAAACGATATTTCAAGAAAAGATATTGGATTTTCAAGTGATTATAACGAAGTTACAATTTTAGATAAAAATGGAAATATGACAAAAATTGAAAGAGCTGATAAAGCGACAGTTGCGCGAAAGATTTTTGAGGCAATTTATGGATAAATATGAAATTGCAAAAAAAATTGAAAATTTTGCACCGCTAGAACTTGCAGAAAGCTGGGATTGTTCCGGTTGGGGGGTAGATAGTTCAGTATCTGAAATAGAAAAAGTCATGCTCTGTCTAACTGTGACTGATGATATCGTAAAACAGGCAAAAGGCCAAAACTGCCAAATGATTATATCTCATCATCCTTTGTTTTTTGTTCCGTTAGCATGGAAGGATATAAATATATATAGTGCTCATACAAATATGGATAGAGCAGAGGGTGGTACAACTGATACATTAATTAAATCAATCGGTCTTGAAAAATCTTGTAATATCGGAGATTTTACAAGATTCGTAACATTGGATAAAGAAATTGATATAAAAGATTTTGTTAATCTTTTAAAAAAGATTTCGCCAAATCTTCGCTATGTAAATAATTCTAATAAGCAACAAATTAAACAAATAGCGTTTTGTGCAGGTAGCGGCTCAGAGTTTATTCCAGAAGCATTTGAATATGGTGCAGATGCTTTAGTTACTGGTGATTTGAAATTTCATACAGCACTTGATAGCCCTATTATATTGTTTGATCTAGGGCACTTTGAAAGTGAGATTATGGTGCTTGATGTGTTTGAAAAAATTCTTAATTCATCAGTTTGTATAATAAAAGCTAAAGAAAAAAGTCCATTTATTCAAACATAAATATTGACATTAAACTTTTAGCGATTACAATAATAAACGTACCCACTATATTGGGGCGTCGCCAAGTGGTAAGGCACCTGGTTTTGGTCCAGGCATTCGGAGGTTCGAATCCTTCCGCCCCAGATTTTAAAAGAAGCCTTTGAGGCTTCTTTTTTTATTGCTTATTTATATAAGTATATATTTATTTCTTTTTTCTTGTAACGATTAGCAATACACCAAAAAGTATCAGCATGACTCCGATGCATATTCTTGTTGTTAGTTGTTCATGAAATACTAAAACTCCAAAGAATATTGCTGTTAATGGCTCTAATGCCCCTAAAATTGCGGTTGTTGTTGAACCGACTAGTTTTATCGAAATTGTAATTGTCTCAAGTGAAATAATTGTAGGGAATATTGATAGTCCTATTGCTAAAAGCCAAAGGTATGGTTTATCTAAAATTTGTAATTGAGTGCAGAATTTTAAATTTATTATATAGACTATGAGTCCAAATAACATTACATAAAAGCTCATTTTAGCTCTGTTGATGTGTTGGATTGCTTTTATGTTTTTTACACCAACAATGTATAATGCATACAAAAGAGCTGATAAAAAAACTATTCCAACTCCGTATAGATTTAAGCTCACTCCTGTTTTTCCATTGTATAAAAAAGCAATTCCTATTGAGGTTAATAATATTGAAGAGATAACTGTTTTGGTAATTTTTTCATTAAAAAACATTGCCATTATAATTGCAACTAATACAGGGTAAATAAATAAAATTGTACATGCAATCCCTGCTTCAATGTAATTAAATGCATCATATAAAGTCAAAGATGATAATGAGAAGAATATTCCGAGTATAAAAATCGGGATAAATTCTTTTTTCGTTAAGTGAAAAGACATTTTTTTCTTGAATTTCAACCATAGCCCGTAAATTATTACAGCAAGAGCATATCTGTAAAAAAGTACAGAATTGACTCCAATTCCTGCTGCAAATAACGGCAGGGCAAATAAGGGGTTTGTACCATAACTGGCTGATGCAATTGCACCATTCAGTATGCCTTTTAGACGTCTGTTCAATTTAATTTCCTCTGTAAAATAATCTATATTAAAGAGTTAAAAAAATCAATAAATTATTTTTTATAAATCAACATCAGATTCTTGGATAGGAGCTCCTACAACTCTTTCAAGTTCAGCTGCGTTGATGTTGTAGTTAAGAAGATTTGAATAATAATCTAATTGAGCATTCAAATAGCTATTTTCAGCATCTTTAAATTCAATAGCATCTCCAAGTCCGACTTGGTATCTTCTGAATGCTTGGTATTGACGTTCTTTAGCTTGTTGAAGCGCAAGTTTTGATACATCTATACTATCATGAGAATTTAATAGGCTTATGTATGCACTTTTTACTTCCAAGTAGACGTTTTGTCTTTGTTGTTCATAATCAGCTACGGCTTTTTTATAAGCAGCTTTAGCTTCATCTACTTGTTTTTTCAATAACATAAGGTTTAGTGCGTTATAGTTTAATTGGACACCAAATTGATAACCATAATCACTGTCAATTTGTCTTCCTCCCTGATTGTATGAACCGAATGCACTTAAATCAGGAGAAAATGCTCTTTTTGCACTTCTGATATTTAATTCAGCAGCGTCCATTAATTTCTTAGAAGCTAAAAGTGCTGGTCTTGATTTTTCTGCTGTTTTTAAAAGGTCTTGAAAATTTACATTGTATGCTTTTGAATTAAGCTTGTCTTTTAATATGACATTCTCTAATTCCGGAATACCTACAGCATTTGCAAGTTCTGCTGCTGCTAATTCTAATGTGTTTTTAGCTTTAATTAAATTAACTTTAGCATTTCCTAAGTTATATTCAGCTGTAGTTACATCTATTTTGGCTTTTCTACCGATATCATATTGAGCTTTAGCTTGTTTTAATTGTAATTCAAAGTCCTTTACAGTATCTTCATATACTGTTTTTTGTATTTCAGCAAATACAAGATTATAATATGCTACTTTTACATTGTATATTACTAACTCAATACTTGTTTCAGCATCATATCTTGATGATTCGTAAGTTTTTTGAGCTGAATCTGCCATTGATTTGGTTTTTCCAAAGTCGAATAAAAGCATATTTGCTGAAATTGTCGGCATATAATACATATTATATTTTTGAGCCATCATTCTAGCATATGAGCTTGACATTGTCATAAACATGTCGTTTCTTGAATAGTTTACACCTGCACTTATTGTTGGGAAGTAATTTGACCAAGCTTGACCTACCATTGTTTTATAGATTTCAGCATTACTAATTGCTGACATAATTGTAGGGTGGTGAGTAATTGCAAGTTTTATACAGTCGCTTAAAGTGACTTCCCCATTCATTTGAGAATATTCTATTTTACTGTTAATGGCAGGGAATTTTGTCTCGTACATTCCTTCTGCTTCTTTAGAAGATTCTTGTTGTGATTTTGCATTATATTTTATTTTTTTTATTTCATGTTTTAAGTTTGTTTTTTCTTTTTCAGGTTTTACAATTTCAACTTTTTCTTTTGTTTCTTTTTCTGTTTTATCTTTTTTAAACCATCCTTTTGCAAAAGTTGGGGAGGTTGAAAGTGTAAATATTGAACATATTAAAATTACATTTAAAATCTTTTTCATTGTATTTTATATCTCCAAATCTTTTTCGCTTATTTCTTTTTTAGGGAATAGGTCTACAAATTCTTGAACGATTACATAGAATGCTGGAGTAAGAACTGCACCTAATGTACAAGCTGCAATCATACCGCCAAATACTGTAGAACCAACAGAAATTCTTGAATTAGCACCTGCTCCTGTTGCAAATATCATTGGTAATACCCCGATGATGAATGCTAATTCTGTCATCATAATCGCTCTAAATCTTAATTTCGCAGCTTTTATTGCGGCATCTTTAACAGACAGACCGTGTTTTTCGTGTTCTTCTTTTGCAAATTCAACAATCAGGATTGATTGTTTTGCTGCAAGACCTATCAATGTGATCATACCAACTTGTGAATATATATCAAATGATTGGTTAATCATCATTTGGAATATCAACGCACCTAATGCTGCAATTGGAGAAATTAACAATACAGCGATAGGAATTGTGTAACTTTCATATAATGCAACCAAGAATAGGTATACAAATACTAAAGCCATACCAACAATCATTGCAGTTTGTCCGGAAGCTTCTCTTTCTTGAGCAGAAGTACCTGACCAGTCAAATGTCATATCTGAAGGTAATACTTGTTTTGCAACTTCTTCCATAGCATTCATTGCATCACCGGAACTTTTTCCTTCAGCCTGTTGACCTTGAATTTGTACTGATTTGTATTGGTTATATCTTGTAATTGATGCTGTACCTACTGTTTGTCTTAATTTTACAATTGATAGTATTGGCACCATTACTCCATTGGTATTTTTTACATAAATTCCTGATAAATCAGTTGCTTTGTTTCTAAAATTACTTTCAGCTTGCATTTGAACTTTAAATATTCTGTCATACTTATTAAAGTCATTTACATAATATGTACCAAGCATTGATGATAGTGTTGCGTATAATTCTTGTAAATCTACGCTTTGAGCTAATGCTTTTTCATAATCTATTTCTACGATATATTGAGGTACGTTTGCTTGGAATGATGTAAATACGTTTGATAATGTTGGGTTTTGATTAGCCGCTGATACTAGTTTATTTGCCCAGCTTTCCATTTCTTGAGGAGTGTATTCTCCTTGAGACAGCATTTGGAATTCAAAACCGCCCATCATACTCATACCATTGATTGCAGGAGGTGAAAAAGCTTGGATAGATGCTTCTTTAGTATTTGCTGCAACCATTCTTACTTTATTCAAAATTGTTGTATGTGCTAAATCCGTTTCTTCACCTTTGATTTTCTTAGTTATCCATTTTATAGGTGTTATTTTTCTATCACCATATTCCAGTAACTGAATAATTACGTTTGCTTGATTAGATCCATCTCCACCAAATACTGTTAATTTTTCAGGGTTAATGCCTGGAATATCTTTTATTTCATTTACAAATTTTGTTGCTACAGCTTCTGTTCTTGATAATGAAGCTCCATCAGGTAAGGTAATACTTGCAATTAATACCCCTTGGTCTTCATCAGGGATAAAGCCTGTAGAAATTGTTTTAAAAGATATTAATGTTAAAAGTACTATACCTGCATAAAATATTGCAACAAGTTTTTTGTTATATACGAATTTTTTTACGTATTCCATATAAAAATCTTCAACTTTTGCAAACATATCATTAAATTTCACAACAAGTACAGATGTTTTCTTATTTATTCTTTCAATGATATTTTCAATATGTATTAGGTAAGGGTATTTATTATAATCATGTTCTTTTTTCTCCTGTCCTAAGAAATGTGAACACATAGCAGGTGATAGTGTTAAAGCACAAATTGCTGAAATTGCAATAGATACAGCGATACATACTGCGAATTGTTTGTACATTACACCTGTCATACCGCCCATAAAAATGATTGGTACAAATACTGCCATTAATACAAGAGCCATTGCTACTAATGCAAACCCAACTTCTTCCATTGTCAGTTGTGTTGCAATAATAGCTGATTTGCCTTCTTCCATGTGTCTTTTTACGTTTTCAATTACAACAATAGCATCATCTACTACAACACCTACTGCAAGAACAAGAGCAAATAAAGATAACAGGTTAATTGTCATCCCAAATGCTTTTAAGGCAAAAAATGTACCTATTAATGAAACAGGAATCGTTGCACAAGGAACAAGCGTTGCCATCCCATCTCCTAAGAATAAGAAGATGATTATTACAACAATAATTGCTGTTAATAAAATAGTAAATTCAACTTCTTTCATTGATTCGTGAATGAAATCAGCATCATCTTTTACGTATAGAATTTTTATTCCGTTTGTCATTCTTGAATTCATTTCATTAACTTTAGCTTTTACAGCTTTTGATAAGTTAATTATGTTTGCATCAGGTAATTGTGAAATAACTACAACTGCTGAAGGTTTACCGTTTACAAGACCTAAGTTAGAATATGATTCTGCTCCTAGTTCTACTCTTGCAACATCTTTAATTTTTACGTTTGAACCGTCCATATTTGAGCGGATAATTATATTTTCAAATTGTTTTACATCATTTAGTCTGCCAGGGGTTTTTAGTGTGATTTGTAATGCTTGAGGATCATCTGTTGGTAATTGACCTAATGCTCCAGTTGCTACTTGAGTGTTTTGACTTGTGATAGCATTTTGAATTTCTGTTGTAGAAACGTTTAGTCCAGCCATTTTTTGAGGATCAAGCCATATTCTCATAGAATAATTACCGCCCCCAAATACACTTACATCAGCTACACCTTCTACACGTTTTAATTCGTCTTTAATATATATAGATCCATAGTTTGTTAAGTCAAGTTGTGACCAGTTACCTGATTCAGGATATAGTGTAAGGATTATCGCACCTGAACCTGAAGATCTGCTTATTGCAGTTACACCAGTTCTTTGTACTTCTTCAGGTAATTGTGATTGTACCCTTTGAATTAAATTTTGTACATTCATTAAGTTAATGTTTTTATCTGTTCCAACTTTAAAGTATATAGTTAAACTATAGCTTCCGTCTGTTGATGTTGAAGACATATAAGTCATATTTTCAACACCGTTTAATTTGTTTTCCAATACGGTTGCAACAGATGATTCAATTACCTCAGCGCTCGCACCTTGGTATGTCGCAGATACTCTTACTTGAGGAGGCGTAACATCAGGGTAGCTCTCTTGTTTTAAGCTTAATATTGAAATTAAACCTAAAATTACAATACATATTGATATTACCAATGCAAAACGAGGTTTTCTTATAAAAAAGAATAACTTTTCTTTGTCAAATATTTTTTTCATACACTATATTTCCTGTTAAATTATAATTATTATTGAGCTTTTTCTTCTGTTTTTTGTATAGGTTTTAATTTTTGTCCTTCTACTGCGATATTTTGAATACCTGAAAGAACAATTGTATCATCAAGATTTAAGCCGCTGTTTACTACCCAGTTGTTATCAATAGCATCTGATACTTTGATATTTTTCTTAACAGCTTTGTTATCTTCTACAGCCCATACATAGTACCCGCTCATAGCGTCACCTTTTGTGCTTGCTTGAGGAACTGTCATATATTTAACCAATTTAGGAGCAGTTATTTTAACTTTCATATAAGCTCCAGGAACTAACCAACCTTTTGTATTATCAAATGTAGCTCTTAATGTTACAGAACCTGAATTTTTATCAATTTTATTATCAACAAAATTTACTTTACCTATTTTGTCATACCAAGAGCCTCCGTCGAATTGTACTTCAACTTTTGCATCTTTGAATTTGTTACTTGCTTTTAATAGTCTTACAAAGTCATCACTCTTTAAGCTGAATGTCACAAATACTGGGTTTACACTTGAAATGTTTACTAAAGAACCTGATGTAGCAGTTACGTAATTACCTTCTGTAATATTTACTTTACCTATTCTTCCGTCAATTGGAGATGTAATTTTTGTATAACCTAGGTTAACTTTTGCTAATTCTAGTTGTTGTCTTGCGGCATCATATAATGCTTTATTTTGGTTTCTAGCTGCAAGACTTTGATCTACATCAGATCTGCTTATTAAATCTTCTTTTACAAGAGCATTAGCTCTGTTTAATTCTTGTTGAGCATTTTTTAATAATGCACTGTATTGATTTACGTTTGCTTGAGAGTTATTTACTTCAATTTGGTATTCTCTAGGATCTATTTGGAATAGAACTTGACCTTTTTTTACAAAGTCACCTTCTTTAAAATATTTTTTTAATAAAAAGCCTGGTACTCTTGCTACAAGATCTACAGAATATTCTGCTTCTACTCTGCCTGTAGATTCCGCAGATACATTAACTTCTTCAATATGTGGGGTTCCTACTTCTACTTCTTTGGGCATTAACATTGCTCGTCTTTGTGCGATTGCAGCAATAATTCCAGATGTTTTATTATAAATTATTGGCACAATAATTACTGCCAAAATAAGTATTCCCCATTTTTTTCTTGTCATTTGATATTTCATACTTCTCTCTCTCCAATTTTGTAAGGTAATCTGGTAGATTTTTCTACTTTAATCGTAATTTATTATTGTGCTTATGTCAATAAGTACATATTATAATCAATCATTTGCAGTATTAATGTTAATGTAGATTATTTTTATTTAGAATATTTTTTAGTGTATCAGCGGATTTATATAAATTTTCTATTTCTGTTTTGTTTAATGATATTGGAATATGGTTTTCTACTCCGTTTGTCCCTACAATTGCTGGCATACTCAAGACAACATCATTTATTCCATATTCTCCTTGCATCATAGAAGATATTGGAAGAATTGATTTTTCATCTCTTATAATTGCTTCACAAATTCGTTTTACAGACATTGCTATCCCGTAATTTGTTGCTTTTTTTCTTGAAATAATTTCATAAGCACTATTTCTTACATCTTCTGCAATTTTTTCTGTAGCTGATTTGTGGTCATAATGTCCTCGCATTTCGCAGAATGTGTTTAGGGGTACTCCTGAAATATTTGCACTGCTCCAAGCTGCTATTTCACTATCTCCATGTTCGCCTATAATGAATGCATGTACGCTTCTGCTGTCTATATTCAGATGTTGCCCTATTGCATATTTTAATCTTGCGGTATCAAGTACTGTGCCTGAACCTATTACTCTGTTTTGTGGTAGACCGCTCAATTTTAAAGCTGCATAAGTAAGTATATCTACAGGATTAGATACTATTAATAGAATTCCTTTAAAATCTCTTTTTGATATTTCTGGGATGATTGTTTTGAATATTTTGATGTTTTTTTCTACCAAATCAAGTCTTGTTTCCCCCTGTTGTTGATTTGCACCTGCTGTAACGATTACGATTGCTGCGTTTTTTATGTCATCATAATCTCCTGCATATATTTTCATTGGTCTTGCAAATGGGATACCATGGCTAATATCAAGAGCTTCTCCTTCTGCGCGTTTTTTATCTGCGTCAATCATAACGATTTCAGTAAATAGTCCGCTTTCCATTAAACTGAATGCTGATGCAGAGCCAACAAAACCACAGCCTATAATAACAACTTTCCCATAATTTATGCAATTAGAACAATCTGAAGTGTTTTCCATAATATCCCTTTCTCGATTATAAATAATTTATATAATATATTTATATGTTAAAGAATATTTATTTTTGAATATACAGTATATTATTTCCAGTTTACTAATTTTTTGTATTGTTGATATTTTAAAGAAAAATTATTATAATAATTTTATGGAATTTAATATTGAAGATTGGTTACAGGATTTTACAAAAAAATTATTTGATCAATTTAATTCTCGTATAAAGTTTGTAGGCCTTCAGGGTAGTTACAAAAGAGGAGAGGCAAACGAGAATAGTGATGTTGATATTGTAATAATTTTAGATAGATTAACTTTTGAAGATTTAGGTGAATATAAAAAAATAGTTCATTCTATGCCTTTTTATGAAAAAGTTTGTGGATTTATTTCAGGAGAAAAAGAAATTTATAATTGGCCAAAACATGACCTGTTCCAATTAGTGAATGATACAATTCCATTACATGGTAGTTTATTTCATTTTATACCAGCATTAGGCAGAGCAGATATTGTAAATGCTATAAAGATAAATTCTGCTAATTTGTATCATCAAATGTGCCATGGATATTTGTTTGAAAACCGTGACATTGAAGTTTTATACCAAGGTTATAAATGTGCATTTTTTATTTTGCAAGCTATTTATTATCTTAAAAACTCTGAATATATGGGTTCTAAAAAAGAACTTTTGATGGAGTTGGATGGTGAAGATAAAGAAATTCTACTTATAAATATTAATTGGAATTCCCTAGATATTATTGGAAATACTGATTTTTATTTTGAAAAAATTATTAATTGGGCAGGCATGCATATTTAATTTTTCGAATTTGCTATTTTGTGTGGAATTTTTATATCTTTTTTTAATTCATTTATAAATTCGTTAGTATATAAAAATCCAAGATGTGCTCCGTTATTTAAAATTATAGTTTTTTTGCCTGTGCATAGCTTTAACTTTTTTAATTGGCTATGATTTACTAAATAGTCATCTAAAGAGTGATATATTTTATAATTATTGTTATTTTGCAAATAGTTTGATAAAGATAGGATGCTTGAATCAGGTCTTAAATCTTCAAGAGTTTTGTAAGTATTACCGAGAACATATTTTTTTACGTAATCCTCATAATTCATATTATAAATTTTTTCATAGATGTCAGTTTTTTGATTTTTTTTAGTTTGTTCAATTGTAAATATCAAATCAGATAATTTTTGATGCATTACAAAACTTGTAATCAAAAGCCCTTCTTCTTCTGTGAATGGGAGTGCATTTATGTTAAAATTCTTGTTATCTTCTTTTTTCTCTACAAGTTGGATTACTTTTGCTGCGGTTTTAGCTGCTGTATTTTTTAAATTTTCAGTATTTCGATCCCATTTATCAATGCCTTTGTCTACCTGTTCCATAGCATATACAAGTTCAATCGGAGGACAGATTGAGATGTATTTAGTAATGTTCAAAGTATTATTTTTATATTCTTTATCGGCTACAAATAAAGTTGTAAGAGCTCCAAATGATGTTCCGATCAAGATTTTTTCTTGGAATTTACAATTATATTTTTTCTCAAGTTGATTAATAATTTTAGAAGTTACTAATCTTAAGTATTCAGCATCTTCTGCTGGAATTCCTGGAGCATAATTATCAGGCATACTTTTCACGAATTCCCATTGAAAATGGCTTCCTTGAATTATTACGGAATACCCTGCATCATAAAATAATTTTGCAAATACAGCAGAATGTTCTGAAACTATCCCTTCCCCAATTGACGGGTAGATTATTGCAAGCGGGGAGTTTTTATCTTTTTGCAGAATATATTTGAATTTATAATTTTCTTTTTCAGGAGTAATATTCACAGATGATGTTTTTATTTGTTTGGTAAAACATCTGTTCCATATTGACATTTCATTCCAAATGGATTTATCTTTCTCAGGAATATCAAATAAGGCAGTTCGCATGGAATCAACGACAGGATTTTGTGGATTGTAGTCAAATAAGAGCATATCTGCCATAAGTTGAGAATTTTCAAGGTTATAACTTTTCAATATAATATTATCAATATTTGTTCCGCCTTTTAAAATTTCAGCAACTGTGAGTTTTTCTTCGTTATTTATTTCGTTTTTATTCTGTTCTTTTATATCAAGTGTACTTTCATTATTATTAATTTTATTATTTGCAATTTCTTCTTGCACGATTTCAAACCCTTTTGCGAGAATTTCCTTTCTATTAAAGTTATTTGATTTAATGTAATTTTCAACGCCATACATTTTTTTTGCGATATCATAAGGGTCAGCATATGTCGATTCTACCATTTTGATAAGAGGTTGCATTGTGCTTGTTCTGTTGACTGTTAAACCTGCTTTTACCATAGCTAATACAGGAGTGCCTACGTATGTTGTCGGGTTTAGTGATGTGTCGAGGATTTTCCCAGCAACACCTCTTGCTGTTGTCCCGTTCATAACAGGTAATACAATGTAAGATCCTGAATTACATTTGCATTTTGTAAGAGCTTGTTCCATATCTTCATTTATGGGCTCAATTTTAAAAATACTTTTTGCTGGATCAAACATTCCTCCTAATCCAAGAGTTGTATTTGTAAGAAATCTAGCTGTTTCACTTTTTGTAGTTTTAAAATCTTTTTGGATAAGGCTGCTGACTAATCTTTTGGGGTATTCTATGTTTTGATAGGCACTTTGAATTCTTTCTATTCCGTATTCAGGCAAAATAGAACACCATAGAATATGTACTGGTCTTATTGCATATTTGTTTAATCCGAGGTTAAATGCAAAAACTTTTCTATTAAATTTTTCATATTTGTCAGGTCCTAGATATATGTATGAATAATCGGGGATTTTACCTTGTTGTTTAATTAATTCTTCACTGTTTGAGATGTTTGTTGTAAGTAGTAAAAGGATTAGAGTTATAAAAATTTTTTTTACCATTTTTGACCTGACTTATTTTCTGATTGTGTTTCATATTATTGTGTTTTGTTGATGAATAAATGGCATTACTCGTCAGGGTATTTTTTGTGATATTATTTTGGCAAGTAAGGAGAATGTATTAATGAGAGAAAAAGAAAAAATGTTGAGCGGGCAATTATACGATGCAAATTATGATAAAGAGTTAATAGATGAGAGAATGCATTGTAAATGTCTATGTCATAAATATAATAACCTTTCTCCTGATAATGTAGAAGAAAGAAAATCCGTATTAAAGCAATTATTAGGAAAAACTGGAGAAAATTTTTTGATTGAGCCGGATTTTAGATGTGATTATGGTTATAATATTGAAATTGGTGAAAATTTTTATTCTAATCACAATTGCGTAATTTTAGATCCTGCAAAAGTTAAATTCGGTGATAATGTATTTATCGGTCCAAATTGCGGATTTTATACTGCAGGTCATCCATTAGATGTTAAAACAAGAAATGCTGGAATTGAGTATGCTTATCCTATAACTGTTGGGAATAACGTTTGGATTGGGGGAAATGTTTGTGTAATGCCTGGTGTTACAATCGGTGATAATGTTGTGATAGGAGCTGGTAGTGTTGTTACAAAAGATATCCCATCAAATGTTGTAGCAGTTGGTAACCCTTGTAAAGTTTTGAAAAATATTGTATAATCAGTGAAGTATATATGAAAGGAGCAGTAGATGAAAAAGATTAAATTACTTGCAAAACTCGGGGGGGGGCAATTTAAGGCTCTTTACACAAGGCTTTACACTTTCAGAGGTCTTAATAACATTAGGGATAATTGGTATAGTTGCAGCAATGACTTTACCAAGTTTGATTAATCATTATAGAGATCGGCAAATTCTTTCACAGTTCAATCATGCAGTATCATTATTTTCAAATGCATTTACTCAAATGGCAAATGATAATGGTGGACAATTAACTAATTTATTTGGACCTTGGAATGATTTTCGTCATTTAGGTCAAGATTTTTATGCTCAATATTTTAAATTGTTAAAAATGTGTATCCCATATGGTTCGTATAAAGATTGTGTTCCATATAAAATTTATGCCCTAGATAAGACAACTGAGGCTCCTGAAGTTTGCGGGACATATCATCATGTTGGAATTTTAGAGAATGGTATGATATTTTGTTTAGGTATGCCAAATCGTCGAGGTGATGGATGGGAAGATAGATTTACTTTATCAGTAGACTTGAATGGGGCCCAAAGACCTAATACTTTAGGGTATGATGTGTTTATGTTTTATATAAGTAATACAGGTACACTTAGGAATGTTAAGGATTGGGGTGCCAGTAGTTGTGATATAAATTTAAAAGGTTCTGGACGTAATGGCTTTAGATGTTCAGAATGGATCCAAAAATACCAAAATGTAGATTATTTACATCATTCTTATCCAAATTCTTCTAGTATTTGGAGATAGTTATTTATATTCAAAGAGGCTTTCATAAAATTATGAAAGCCTTTCAATTTTTCGATTTTTAGAAAATATTTCTTCTATAATCCTAAAGCATATTTATTGCTTAAGGAAATCATATCCATTGCGTTAAAAATATTTTGTTGTGTATTTTGAACAGAGTCTACTCTATCAGAAAGACTTGCCAATTGAGCTTGATATCCTTGAGCAGCGGATATTTTAGATTGATCTCCAGAATTTAGCATAACCTGAATTTCTGCAGAAATATTATCTATAATATCATCTAAACTGTCATTAGATGAAACGCTTACTCCAACTGCAGATGCAAGTGTTTTTGCTTCTGATAAAAGTTCTTGTTCTGATGAATTACCTCCTCCTTGTTGTTGTCCTGAATTATTTTGATGTTTTGTAGCTTCAGCTTGAGCTATTAAACTTTGTGCTTGAGCTTCTGAGGTTACAGTTGTTGGGTCAATACCTAATGCTTCCAGTTTCAATTTGGTCGATGAACTGAGTTCGTCGCATTTATAGGTTGACATCGATGCAGCTTGTGCACTACTGATTGAACTGATAGATGACATACCCACATCCTTTCAATATTCTTACTTTCTACTTTTTGTTTAATGACTTTTTTCTTAAAGTCAAATTTTTGACAAAATTATTGACGGATATTTTGACTGTATCTTTACAAATTAAGCTTATAATTTTACATTTCTTAAATTTAATTTCTCCGAATATTTGAGAAAGTAGTCAAAGCTGTATGTTTGTGTTATTATGTCAATGGAGTTATATTATGAAAAAGTTATTTATATTGTGTTCGATATTATTACTTATGTCTTCTAGTGCTTATGCTGCTGGAAAATATGTCAAGATTGTTCCTGAATTTTTGCAGCCAGCTCAGACGACAAGTTATGAGAAAGTTAATGAAACTCTTGCTGTTATTTTTAGCAAGATTAGACCGGTTATTAATACAGAAAAGTATCCAAAATATTACCATGATTTTACTTTGGTAAAAGATGACGGTACTCAAAATAAAGCATATCATTACGTAAAAAATGGTAATGCTGAATTAATTTATAATATTGATACTAATGAATTAAAATATGTTTCTTTCAGACGTCCTGAACTTATGAAATGCAGAATTTTATATGATTATCCATCAGGAAATTTGCATGCAGTACAAGTTTTTGTTTCGGATAAAGAATCTTATGTATTTACTTCTGATGGTAAATATATTGATTACACTCCTTATGTAAAAGAAGTAAAAGAAAAAGTTGTAAAAAATTGGAAAGTGCCACCACGAAAACAAATTGATATTCTTGCAAAAGGTCAAAAAGATTTGTTGGTACAAATGGCTTTAACTCTTAATAAAGACGGTTCAGTGAAAAAATGCAAGATTTTAAAATCATCAAAAATAAAAGCTCTTGATGATAATGCCGGTGCTGCAATTAAGGCTGCTGCTCCATTTAAGCCGTTCCCAAAATACTTCTTTAATGATGAAATTGTAATTATTTTGAATTTTAATTTTAGTTTATAGTAATTTCATAATTACCATTGTTAATTTTAAAGTTCATTCTAATAGTTTCCCCATTATATTCATCAGGTGGTGGGGTGAATCTTGGTACACTCATCATCATATAATAGACAGTGTCATTAAGCCCCTTGTTAGATGATTCTTTGGTGAATTTTCGATTTATCAATTTACCGGTTTTATCTACTGAAAATTGAATAGAACATTCACCTGCTCCTTGAATACTTCCTACTGCAAATTTTGAAAATAATGCTGCTCGTAAAAGATTTTTATATCTTAGCATTTCTGGACTATTGGGGTTATATGCAGGCTTTTGTGGCTCTTTATGAATTTGTGGTTGAGGTGTAATTTTTTGTTTTTCTATTTGTATTGGCTGTTGCGTAATCTCTTGTTTAGCTTTTTTATTTATATTTGTTGGTTGTATTATTTTATTAATTTTTTTAGATTTATTTTGAGTATTTTCTGTTATGCGCCTGGCATAGTCAACAGGCGTTGACGTTAACGGGATTGGTTTTTGTGTGTTGTTAACTTCCGACTGTTGCCCTTGAGTTCGCGGTTGATATATTGGAGTGTCATCCCAAATTTTATCGATGTTTGGAATTGTTTTGTTAATATTTGTCTTTGTTTTTGTTTGAGTTGCTTTTTGTTTTTTTGCAGGAGTATTACCAATAGGGATTGACCAAATTATAATTGACAAAATTATACATAGTGCAAAAAATATTCTTGATACAAGTTCTGATTTTTGCTCAAGTGTAAGTGATGTATTTTCTTTTTTTGCTGGATTTTTATCTTCGATATAATCGAATGTATTATTTCCGCAATCACAGTATTCTACTTTTTCTTTGTATTCAGTTTTGCATTCTCTACATCTATACATAACAAAATTATCCTATCATAAATAAACTCAATTTATAAATACCGAAAAATATTAATGCAACTATCATCATTATAATTATAATTGCAGTTTGTCTTATAATATTAAACTCTTTTTTAGCTTGAATATATTTAAAGATAAATGGTACTTCTATTAAAAAGCAAAGTAATATTAAAATAATCTTAAGCATTTATTTGCTCCTTTTGAATATAATATTTTCAAGCATAATTGTTTTGTGCATTTTAGGTTTTATACTTGTAGTAATCGCTGTTGTTACTGCAAGGATTATTAATATAATAATTGTAATTATTGTAATTTTAATCACATTCATTAGTATGTTATCCTTTCAAAATCAGAGAAATTGTTAGGTGTAGAATATCTTTCTTCTAGTGCTATAAAGAAATAACCTTGTACGACTGTTGATTTTCTTTGAGTCCCTTTTGGAAAATTTAGAATAGGCTGTTTTTGTAATTTTGAGATTGCTGTTTTTACATTATTTCTTGCAACATCCATATAATTAGGATTTGAACAGTTAACTTTTATATTGGAAACATTCCCGAATTTATCTACAACAAAGTTGAAAGTAAACATTGTGCCTAGTGGAGCATATTCAATATTTGAATTTCTCATTATTTGATTTTGGACATTACTTCTCCATTTGTTCCAAGCAATAATTTCTTCTTGTTCAGTCATGTAAGGGTTATTGAAATTACTGTTTTTAGGATATGTATTTGTTTGTTTAGGTTGATTTTCTTGTATATTGTATTCTTTTTCAACTTCATTTAAAAGTTGTTGAAGAAGTTCTATTTGTGATAAATCTTCTTCTGGGATTGTTTTATCAATTTCTTTCTTAGGTTTTGTTGGATTTATATTTATTGTTTCAATTTGTTTTAATTCTGGTTGTTGAACAGGGTCTTTTATTATTTGCTCAATTGGTTGTTGAGTATTTATTTCAGTTTGTTTAGGTGTTGTTTGAGTCGTTTGTGTATTTGTAGTTGTTCTTATTGGAATATTTTTCGTTGAGATGGTGTCGCTAATTCTTGTCAGCTTAAAGTTTTCATCTTCAATAATCAGTGGATGATGCATTTCTGGATGAAATTTAAGCGTTAATATTGTTGCTACAACAAATGAAATTATTACAAATACTTTTAAAAAATCCATAATTAATCTTTATCAACTTTTGCCAATAATTCGTCACAAGCGTAGATATCAAATTTCGTTTGGCTTAACATAAGTGTCTCTGCAATTAATAGAGCAGTTGGAACAAGAGCTGCAACTAAACTTAAAAACATTCCTTGCATATCTCCACCTATTTCAGTCATAAAATATGATACGTTCATTGCAAATTCTATGAATATAATCGCACAAGCAATTGTAAGAGATCTTGTTTTTTCTGAATTTAATTTTCGTACTCCTTCAAGTCCGTATATTGTAACTCCATGGTGCTGGTAATCAGAAAAACCGTCTTGTTTGATTACCTGTGAGCCTTGGATTTTTTTAGTACAGAAAAATGCATTTACAAAAGAGAAAAATGCAAAAATAATTAAAAATGTTGCGAGTGTCAAAAATACAGGGCTTATTCTTAAGCCTGAAATTCTGACCCAACCTGCAGCTTCAGGAAAACACATTGCAAGAGTATTTGATACACCATAAGCCAAAAATGGTGCTGTCAAAATGCCTACAACAGTTTCTCCTACTGATTTTAGTTGAAGATTAAACATTTTATCTTTGATATATTGCAGTTTAGAATTACTTAAACTGTTAATATATCTTTCAATCCATTGTCTATATGATTTTATGACACTTTCAAAATCTTCTCTGTATTCGTATTTATCTAATGTCATAGTCCATTCTACACCGTTGCATTTGAAATAGCCGCAGCTTATTGCAAGAACTGCCATTATACCAGAGAAAAAGAATGAAATAAAAATCGCAAATGTCATAAAATCATTTAAATTCATGTAATAAATAAGGTTTACGACATAAATTCCAAGCACAAATATTAATGAGAAAATCAGCATAAAACTTTGACCTAATTTTGCTGATTTGGACATTTCTTTTTGAATATTGCTTTGCAGATATAGATATATCCCTTGTTTTAAAAGCAAGCATATTCCATAGATTAAAATTGTGTATACGCCCCAAACTTTTATGTTAGTCGGCATATGTAAAAAGTTTGCACTTTCTTTAATTTCAAGTCCCATCAGGTAATTTGATACTCCAAATGCACATACCATAGAACTTAAAAACATTGCTATATGTAAGAAAATACTTGTTTTAGAATTTGTGGATAATTTTTGTTTTAAATCATTAATATGAAAAGCTACTTGTTTGATAATTGCAACACGAGCATCTTCCAAGTCTTCTTTTTGTTTTTCAAGTTTTACTTTAGTGACAGCATTAACATCTTTGCCGTACAATCCTTTTATATCTTCTTCTGTTAAGTCTTCTTTCCCGATTGAAGTTATTGTTTTAGTATTATTTACAGGAGCTTCAGCTATAATTTTAATGCCTAAAAATTCATTTGATTCTGCAAACATAATTTTGCAGATGTTACTCGTTTCAACTTTTTTTATTGGTTGGCCTTTGAATAGGACTTTGTCACTTTTAAATGTGTTAATAATAACGCATTTATTTTCAGATACTTTGTATTCTAATGTTAGTAAAACGTCATATCCAGTATTTAAAATAATGTCGCAATTTGGGTTTGTTCCGACATTTATTACATCTTTGTTAAATACTTTTTCCCCTTGTGAAGTTGATATTACTATAGCCATTAATTATCCTCTTTTTATCTTCCTAATGCGTGTAGAAATCTTCTTATTGATTTATCAATATTTTGTTTTGGAGCTACGATCAAGTGATTTTCGCCTAAAACAGGTGTAAGCTTTTCTTTTGCTAAATCGAGTTTAGCAGGATGTGCATCTAAAAACATCATTGAGATATCAGGTGCATATTTTTTTACGTTTTGAACATTTTTAGGTAAAATATCCCAGTTAATTTGTTTTTCAATAGCTCCTTCATTTTCAAGATCCCCAATTACAACTACTGCAGGTACATAGCCATTTTTTTTCATTGTAAGAGCGTGAGAAAAAGCTTTTTTTAGTCCAACACCATATGCAGTGCCATAATCTTTTTCATCATATTTTGTGAAAGCATCCATTGATTTTGTGATAGTGCTTCCATTCATTGGGCTTCCTTCATAAATAAGGTATGCATCTTCAGAAACTCGTAAAATTTTAATTTGGTCTTCTGGATCTAAAAGGTTACAAATTTGACGTAAAGTTTTTTTCTGTTCAGGTAAATATTTTTGATTAGATGCAGAGGAATCAACAACAAATATAACTGCTGCAGGATGAAAATCATCGACTTTAATCTGTTTTAGTCCTGTCCAGATAAATTTTAAAGCAACTGATAGTACCAGTATTAATAATCCTAATGTAACCAATCTTTTATTTAATTTCATATTATTATCCAATTATAAAAACTATTTGCTAAGAATAATATATCATAATTTCAGGCTTACTGCAATGATTTATTAAAAGGATACGCATTTAGAGGTTGATTTAGTTTTAATTCAATTGTAGTACCGTCAGGAATATCAACATCTTCGCCTTTTTGCAAAGCTCCTCTAATGCCACCTCCGGCAGCTCCAAGCCCTCCATATATTAACATATTTCTACCCCAGTCATCACAACCGCCTATTGCAGTAAAAATTGTTCCTACTACCATACTGCCTAATGCTCCGATTAGCATATCTCTTGTCATTTTTTTTGCACGTTCACTTTTTTCTTCTATATAAATTTTTTCTGTCGAAATTTCAATCATATTTCCATCAGGGGTGATAATTTGATTGAAATTAATTTCTAAAGCTCCGCTTCCATAAGCGTATCCTGCATTTTTTGCATAAGTTGCATTGCCATATACAAGACTGCCTGCTGGGGCAATAAGTGAGCCGTTATATACAAAATCTTTTGTGAGAGATGCAATAAGTTTGTCATTTTTTTCAAGACTTCCTGAATTTATACCAGAATCAAATGTTATATGAAAAGTTGTTCCTTCAGGGATTTCTATTACAGAACCTGTGAGAGTTTTATTTGGTGTTGTTACAGTTTCAAGATTAATAGGAGTTTCTTGTTTTAATTCTATGGGGGTGTAATTAGATCTTTCTATATTGTTGTTTTTAATTTCTTTTTTATTTCTTTTTTTTGAATAATCAGTGTTATTAAAATTCGTTTGTTGAAATCTTTGTTTGTCAAATTCTGCTTGAGCCTCGTCTGAAAAATCATATTCCGCGAGTGCTGGAAGATAGATAAATTGAAAACATAAAAATACAATTAAAAACTTTTTCATTATTTATATATTATAATAGATTGTTGAATTATTACAACATCTTTGTTATAATTTGTCATACAAGAGAGGGGAATTATGGAAAAAATATTGGAATTATTAGCGGTTGTGATCAGTGCATATATAATTGGTTCTATACCTACAGGGTATATAATCGTAAAAGCTTTCACAGGGCAAGATATTAGAACTATTGGTTCAGGTTCTACCGGTGCCACTAATGTAAAAAGAGTTATGGGTAAAAAATGGTTTTTTATAACTCTTTTATTAGATGCTTTTAAAGGAGCTTTGCCTGTTGTATTGGCTGCGATGTTTGCAAAATCTTTTACAGGAATAGGATTGTTGCCGGTATTGGCTGCTATTGCTGTAATTCTAGGTCATAGTAAATCAATATTTTTAAAGTTTACAGGAGGAAAATCTGTAGCATCTGGTGTTGGAACTATTTTGGCTCTAAATTGGCAGGTTGGATTAATTATTGCAGCAATATGGGCAGTAATTACATTTTTCTCAAGATACGTATCTGTCGGATCTATTATAGCTTTAGCTCTTTCTCCTTTTATTATGTGGGCGTTTAAAGCTCCAATCGCTTATGTAGGCTATTGCACATTAGGAGCTTTGTATATAATATGGCTTCATCGTTCAAATATTCAAAGACTTATCAAAGGTGAAGAAAATAAGGTTAGATAAATGGATTTTACTTTTTTATTAATAGGTTTAGGTATAATAATTGTTCTTTTTATAATCGGAAAGATTTTTGCAATTTTAACAAAAATCTTTTTGATTATAATTCTTGTCGCAGCTGTTGCTGTCGGATTTTTCTTTTGGCAGAATAACAATAAAGAGATTAATCCTCAAAAAACAAGTTATATTACTTCTTCTTTGTTTTATCTTTAATGTAGTTGATTAAAAGGCTTATTCCTAATCCTATAGTTGCACCGCCTAAAGTTTTTAGGGTGATTTTTAAAGGTGCTTGCTTTGTTATTGTGCTAATTTCTTGTTTAAATTCTTGCTTAGTATCTTTTATTAATGTTTTTACATTGTTATAGAAATTATCAATGCTTTGTTGTTCTAAATTATGGAAGTATTCTCCAAGATTTTTAGATTTTTCTAGTTGTTGATTAAAATATTTTTTTTCTTTTTCTAAGTAATCGTTATCATAAAAAACAGTTTTCATGAACTTTTTAAAAATTTGTTTTTTATTTGATAGCTCTTGTTTGGTATCGTATACTTCTTTTGCACCTAAAGCTATTCCGCCTGCAGATGCAAGGATTATGTTTTGTTTAAGATTGTATTTATTGTCTGAAGAACTAATTTTTTGAATCATTTTATTAACTCTTAATCATTTTTGAAAGTTTTGAATTATTTGTAAAATTTATATCTTGTTGTTTAGTTTCTTGTTTATTATCTATTTTAGTTTCTGTATTTTTAGGTGCAACTTCGTAGGATTTGATTGAACGTTTACCTGTTAATCGTTTCATAAAGTCATAGTATTTTCTAGTGAAACCTGTTGCTTTATCTTGTTTTTCTTCAAGAGCAATTAATTGATCTCTTGAGTGAGTACCTACTGCAACACCTACAGATTTTCTTGTCAGCCATTCACCGATTGTTGTATTTGTGAATGTAATCCAGCTCATTCCGAATAATGATTGGTGATATTGTTTGCTGAATGTGCTGTTGAATAGGTCAATTAATAATGTTTGATAGAATAATCTTGAACCTTCTTGTACAAATCTTTCTTTGAATTTTGTTTTAGCTCCTTCGACATCATTACCGTTTGATTTCAGCATTACCATGTTGTAGTTATCGGTCATCAAGAACCAGATTGTAGCAGCCAGAGCTGCGTTTTTTGCAAGATTTGATAATTCACTGTTAGATACATTTGACATTGTATCAACGTTAAATGATTTTAAAATATTATCTTTTACGTAATCTTGGAATGCTTTTGGTGATAAATTCTTTTTCGCAGCTTGATGTCCTATGTTTTCAATACTTGTTGCAAGAGATGATACGTTTGAAATTCTTCTTAGTAATTCTTCTTGATCAGCTGATAATTTTGTATTTTTTGCAATTTTGCCGTTTGAAACATTTTGTATAAATTCTTCAAGAGCTTTTGTGTTAGGAATATTTTTTTCTTTAGCATAATTTTCTACAATTGTGCTAAGAGTATTTTTATCACTTATGTCTAATTTTAAGAAACTTGATTTTTTACTTATTGATTTAATTGCATCATCAATTACTGTGTATGGTAATGTACAGTATTTCCATACAAATTTGAACGGAGCTAGGAAGAAGTTTACGAATGGTTTAATTTTCTTATCTTTTGCTCCAAGACTTATTGTACCATCAGGATTTGTTGAAGTTTTTGCGATTTTTCTATATTCTTCAGCTAAATTATTGAAACCGTTTTTGTCAAGAACTTTAGTAATTTCGTTGAATTTCTCTTTCGAAATTCTGTAATCTTTAATTTGAGTTAAGTCATTATAATGTCTTTTGAAGTAGCCAGAGAATGATTTCCAAGCATTATCTATTGAAGAAACTTTTCTAAGTCCTTTTACTGCAAATCCTCCGCCAATAATTACACCTACTGCTTTAAGTACTGTATTTAATGATAGTAGAGGTTTTTGTTGTTTTTCTTTATCTTCTTTGTTTTCTGATGCTTTGAATGATAAATCCGGTTTAATATTAGCTTCTGGAGCGTGATTTTTCTCATTTTCTGCTCTTGCTTCTTCAGGGGTTAATCTTGTGATATGTTTACCGTTGATTACACGAGAGAATGCTTCTGTTGTAAGAGTTGTTAATGCTGTCATCAGCATAATACCCATTTTGGAGTTGTTGATGTATTTATTTAAAGCCCCTAATGTTACAAGTGTGATGTACGCATTGAAGCCAATTCTTGCCATTTCTTGTTTAAATCTTACTTTTTGTTCGTGAGATGCTGCTTTTTTGTCATCATCCATCATTCTTGATAGGTTATAAGCATCGTTTGCTAGGAATATTGCAGGAGGAAGACCTGATACTAATCTGTTTAGAGATCTTTCGTGCTTTGTATCATAGTTTCCTGTTTTGGGGTCAAACATTTTTACTGATTGTCTGAATATTTTTGATGAAATTTCAGCATCAGATTTATCTTTCAAACCTTTCATTGTTTCAAATAAGCCGCGTAAAGAGTTTACTTTAGCATCAACTTTTGAACGTTGTCTTATTGATTTGAAAAATGGTTGTTGGAGTGTTTTGTTTGCCCAACCTTTAAGAGGTTTGATTTTCCCTGCTAATGTGACAATTCCGTTTAGAATATCTGCAGGAAGTATTTTTATAGGATAAATTAGTCCGTCCCAAATAAGTTGAGGAATAGTCTTTTTGTTGAAAGTGATTTTATCCCCGTTTATTTCAACCATTTTATTTGTAAGTTCGGAATCTCTCACACTTTCAAATAATTCTTGACCAATAGAAGATTGAATCTTTTCTCCGTTTTTACCTATTTTTTCTATTCCGGTATGTTTTTTTGCAAATTGTAAGAATTCATTAATGCTATATTCCCCAGCTTTTTTATAGCTAGGAGCAAATCTTAAAGCTAAGCCTGTAGCGATTAAAGCTCCTACTGTATATAGGAGAGGTTTCATTTTGTCATCTTTTGGAGGTTGTTTTTTATCCCCATTAAAAGAAAGACCTTTAAAAGATAAATCGGTTGAAATACTTTTTAAAGGTCTCTCGTTTATTAAATTTTTTGATGACATGAACTCGGAAGAAAGAGGAACATGTTTTGGAGATAATTCTCCTGCTGACTTTTGTCGTTGTTTCACTGTGTCGTAGTTCGTTAATCTTCCTATAAGCATTGTCTTTTTCCTTCCCGTCATGTATTTTTAACTGAACATGTTTTTTTGACAAGTGGCAGTATATACAAAATTTACAGTATTTAACAAATTTTTTATAAATGTTGTAATACTGATAAAATAAGGCTTTTAAATTTTATTTTTGCTTTATTTGCGGCTTCAATAACTTCTTCATGGGATAATTTCCCGCTGGTTTCCGAGCTTGCAGCATTTGTAATGCAGCTTATTCCTAAGATGTTTAATCCGCAATAATTCCCGACTATTGCTTCCGGTACAGTAGACATTCCAACAGCATCTCCGCCGAGTTTTCTAATCATTTTTATTTCTGCTGGTGTTTCATATGATGGTCCTGAATTTGCCCAATATACGCCTTTTTTTATATCTATGCCTAAATCTTTTGCACATTTTTCAGCTATTTTGATTAATGATTTTTTATAAACTTCTGTCATATCAGGAAAACGTTCCCCTAACTTTTCATCATTTGGTCCTATAAGAGGATTTGAGCCCATATGATTTATATGATCAGTTATCAACATTAAATCAGCTGCTCTGTATTCTTCGTTTACAGCTCCTGCTGCGTTTGTAAGAATTAGAGTTTTTATACCAAGAGCTTTCATTACTTTAACAGGATAGGTTATTTCCTGCATTGAATGTCCTTCATAAAAATGATTGCGTCCTTGCATCATTACAACTTTTTTGCCTTGAATTTCTGCAAAAACTAATCTTCCTTTATGCCCATGTACAGTAGATTTAATAAAGTCAGGAATTTCATTATAAGGAATCGCATAATCACAGTATTCATCAGCTAATTCTCCGAGCCCAGAACCTAGAATAATAGCTATTTCCGGTTTAAAGTCATTAGTTTTTTCCCTGATAAATTCGATTGTGTTTTGCATATATCAACTCCTTTTCCCCACTAAAAAAGTTAGAGTAATCTCTAACTTTTTTATAAAACTTTATCTTTATGTTTAGTGAAATTAACCTACTAAACGGTCATCATCTGCTTCTGCAGCTTTAACCATTATGGCATGTTCCACAGGATTTTCTTTTTTATAAGTTGTGTCAAAATTTTCTTCAAAATTAAAATCGTCATGAGCTTTTTTAGCTTGGTTTTCATCTACAAGTTTTTTTGCAAGCTCTGCAATTTCATATACTAATTGATATCTGTTGTCGGTATTTTCGTTTAAATCCCATGCAACTCTTATTATTTGATCCATCATAAGTTAAAACCTCACTTTTTGTTTAATATATATTTAATACTATAATACAAAAAAAAATTTGGCAAGTGGCAAAAAAATATGAATTGTTGTATAATTGGCTTATGAAAATTTTTGACGGAATTCACAAATATATTTTAATAGAATTCGTTATTTGGTTTTTTATATTATGTGTTGTTGTAGCAGGTATTAAAATTCACCATTATCACAAGGAAAAGGATCTTGTTACATATCAGATTTTTATGCCAGATGTGGATGGGTTAATTGTTGGTTCTCCTGTAAAATTTATGGGAGTGCCTGTTGGCTATATCGAAAAAATTAAAATTGTATCTAATGATGTTTATTTAAAAATTGTAATAACTGCAGAAGATGTTGAATTACCAAAAGGATCTATAGCAACTGTTGAATTTAACGGGATGGGTGGGTCTAAATCTTTAGAAATTTATCCTCCGACAGATGAAAGTATTGCAGAAAATAAACTTATTGTTGTTCAATCTCCTAAAAGACTTCATGATTCATTAGGTTTGCTGAATGATATGTTTGATAAAATCGGTTCTATATCTACAAAACTTTCATTCTTCGCAAAAGAAACAGGTGCTGTTGAAATGGGTAAAGGTATTAATGTTGGTGAAATTCAAAGTAATATGGGACTTTTAGATAAATGGTTAAAAGAGTTTTCTAATTTGAAAAAAGAAGGGGTAAAATATGAACAAAGAGAAAGTCAGAATAATTAATAATCCTGTTGTATTATTAAATTTATGCACAATGCGTGACAAAAATACGGATAGTCAGGGGGTTAGAATTGCAACAAGAAAAATTACAAGATGTCTTTTGTATGAAGCTGCAAAAAACTTACCGCTTGTTGATACTCAGGTAACTACACCTTTAACGACATTTACAGCAAAAACTGTTGATCCGAATATAAATTTAATTATTTCTCCGATTTTGCGTGCAGGACTTATTTTTACAGATGAAGCTATTGATATTTTGCCTCAAGCTTGTATAAGACATATTGGTATGTATAGAGATGAAAAGACTTTAAAACCTGTTTGGTATTACAATAAAGTCCCTATGGAAGCTCCTAATCCGGAAAAATTTTATATATATATAACAGATCCGATGTTAGCGACAGGTAATTCTTTAATAGAAGCAATAAAATTATATGCTGATAAGGGAATTCCTATTGATAATATTAAAGTAATTTGTATTATTGCAGCTCCTCAAGGGATTGAGAATATTCAAAAACATTATCCTGATATTGAAATTATTACAGCTGCAGTTGATGAATGTTTGAATGAAAAAGGTTATATTGTCCCAGGTATGGGTGATGCAGGAGATAGAATTTTTAATACATAATTGATTTTGTAAATAAATATAAAGATAAATAATGGTATTTTTTAAAGAATGTTTTAAAATATACCGTTATTTTTTATGTGTGTATGAAATAGGAATATTATTATATGGTTTTTCAAATTACGAGTGTAGGCGCAAGTACAAATTCTAGTTTAACTGAAACTAAAAAAGATATTGAAAAATTAAAAAAAGAAGCTAGGGCTAAAGGCGAATATATTGTTACTGTAAGTGGTGACGAAAAAGGATTAACCGCTATTGCTCGTAAATTTAATATGTCTTTAGCTGATTTTAAAAAGATGACCGGACTTACAAAAGATACTTTAACAAAAGGACAGGTTATAAAAAATGTTCCGCATGAAAAAATTCCTGATGGTAAAGGTTTAAAATATTTAGCAGAAAAAAATGGAATGACTTTAGATGAATTGTTAAAGTTAAATGGTTTGCCTAAAAATTATCAACCATCAAAAGGAGAGTATTTTTATGTTTATCCTAAAGATACAGGTGTTGAAAAAAAGTCTGAAAAAATAATAGAAAAAAAAGATCTTAAACAGGTAAAGAAATCTGAGGGTAGTGATATTCAGAAAAAAGAAACACCTTCTTTGAGTCCTCAAAACATTGCAGAACAAATTAAAGAAGCTGTATCTTCAAATTATGGAGCTGTAGGAAAAGAAGATTTCAGCAAAGCATTTTTGCAAATTAACGAAAAAAATGCAAAACAAGTAATCAAGGCATATGATGAATTACCTGATAATGATGAATCTTTAATAAATGCAATATCTTCTGAGGTATGGAGTTCCAAAGATTTAAGAAAAGACGCAATAATGAATGTCTATGACAATTTGGCAAAGCAAACTAAAAAGGTCAATTTGACAAAAAGACAGGAATTTAAAGCTGAATTAGATAAGCAATTTGGAAAATTGATTGGTATGGTAAATACTGAAAAGTTGGATTCAATGATTAATGATATGATTAATCCACAAAAAGAAAATAATTCTTCAAAAGATGCATCAAAGTCTGATCCTCCAGAAATTTTAAAAAGTTCTAATGGGGGAAACAGTAAAGATATTACAACTTCTACTTTAACAAATATAAAAGATGGAAGTGGAAATTATGTTACAGCTGGAACTTTAAGAAAGTGGGCAATAAACAGCGGTAAAAATGATAAAGGATTTAGTAAAGTCGAAAATCCTTATATTGTAAGACCTCTACCAAATTATAATACAGAAACTAAAAAAATAGAGGCTTTAACTGAGTTAAGAGAACCTACTGGTAATGGCGATTTGGAAGGTAAAGTAATAATTTTAAATTCCGGTCATGGCGGTTATCAACAAAACAATGGATATTTTGACCCTGGGACTGTTTTGTCTGTTAAAAATGCCGAAGGTAAAGAAATGCCAATTGAAGAATGGCGTGTAGCAGAAAGTTTTGTTGATAAGTTATCAGATGAATTAAGAAATAGAGGGGCGAATGTTATTTTTGTCTCAGGAGCTGTAAGAAATGGTGGAATGGCAAAACAACATTATCTTGAAAATCTAATTGCAGGTAAAAAAGGCTCAGATGAACTTAGAGAGTTAATTAGTGATACTGATAAATCTGATATGCTATTTCTTTCTGTTCATGTGGAATCTGCAAAAGAAAGACCTAATTCCAGAATGTGTACAGTTAGGTATTCAAAAAATATTGATAAAGAATTGTCTGACAATATTAATAAACACTTGAATAAGGGGTTTATGGCTTTAACTCCTGAAGTTACACATGATAATTTATATGTAAATAATGCGACTAAAGGAATTCCGTCTTCATTATTAGAAATTGGAAATATCGCAAATGGAGATATTACAAATTCTCTATTATCGAGTTACGATCAAAAAAAATATATGAAGTGTGTCGCTGATGCGATTGAAGAGACTATGAATAATTAAGGTAATAATATGTTTGGTTTAGGATTTTTAGATTTTATAGCAGATTTATTTGGTTTTTCTTCTGATAAAAATACAGAGCAGAAAAATGTAAATAAAAAACAATCTCCAGTTGTTTACCATAAGGTAAAATCCGGAGAAACTTTGTATTCTATTGCAAAATCTCATGGAGTTTCTGTTGAGGCATTGAAATCTGCTAATGGAATAAAAAGTGATATGTTATCTGTTGGTCAAAATTTAAAAATCCCAGCAAAATCTTCTGAAACTATATTCCCCAAAACTAAGAAATCCGAAAATTCAGGTTTTCAAATGTATAGAGAAATTTCTGATGAAGAAATTGCAAGAGAAAATGCTAGAAATAAGTTTGTAAAAATAACAAAAAATCCACCTTATACGATAAAAGAGGGTGATACTGCAGAATCAATTGCTAAAAAGTTTAATGTATCGCCTGATGCAATTATTGCTCTTAACTCATTAGATGAAAAATTCTTAAAAATTGGTGATGTAATTAAAATCCCAGAGACACGTACTGCTAAAAATGTAAAAAATATAAATGATTTAGCTAAAGCTACAGGTTTAAGTTTGGAATATTTAAAATCTCTTGAAAATATGGAGGAAAAGCACAATAAAATTTATTTAGATAAAAATGGTGTAAAAACGATAGGTATCGGGCATGCATTGAATAATGAGGAAGCAAGAAAGTTTTCTGGGAAAACTTTATCAGATACTCAAATATATACAATGTTAGCTCAGGATTTAATTGATAGAGAACAAAATATAAAACTTCTTGTTGGTGATACTGCTTATAAAAAAATGCCTCAACCTGTTAAAGAATCTATAATGGATTTTGTATTTAATAGGGGTGAAACCGTATTTGAAAATAAAAAAGATTTGATTAGCAGTTTGCAAAAAGGAGATTATAAATCAGCTATTGCAAAAATGGATACAGATTATTCTATTATGAAATTTGATTCTCAATCAGAATTAAAGGCTTATATGGCTAAATTTAAAGATAAAAGAATGTTTGTAGTTGAAAAAGATGGCAAAACATTGAGAAAATATTTAAGTGGGCTTGATAAACGAAGATTATTTGAAATTTCTCATGCAAGTAAAATTTACAAGAGTAATATGCCTCAAGAAATAATATCTTCTGCTCAAAATTTATATAACAGGGGACTTTATTTTATGAGTATAGAAACTAATAATGGAATTTATTCACAACAAACATACCAAAATATAAAATCAGATTTCAATACTTTAGTGAATGATTGGTTTGACGGTAAAATTAAATTGAAATGATAAATTAAATTATTGGTGTCCGTTTCTTTTTACTAATTCTAAAAGTTGAAGCATTTTTCTTTTCAATTTTAAATTTTCATCTTTAAGATTAGCAATTTCTTCTTCATATTTTTGATTATCATTAGAAAAAGTTGCTTCAGGTTTTGGCACTGTATTATAATCAAGAATAAATCGTTTTTTAGCCTCTTCTTTTAGAATAACAAGAGCTTTTATATCTTCTTCTTTAATAAAGCCTAATCCAATAAGAATTTCTCCGAATTTTTTAGGATTTCCAGATTCTTGAGCATCTCTGTTAGCTAAGATTGCTTGTTGTAGTTGATCTACAGATAGAACGCCTTTTTGTTTGAAATATTCTCCTGTTCTAAATTTGCCTGCAATAAAACCTGCCATTGCGTGGATTTCTTTTGAGTCAGGGACTTTTATAAAATTCTGTTCGAGGCATAATTCATAATATTTTGCGACTTCTTCCATTGAAAGGAATGTATTTACAGAAATTTCAAGCATAGAATATTCATTTGCACAACCTTGTAAAAAGTTGTATATGTTGTTGTCAAGCCCGCATTTTCTTTCTGTTAATTCTGTTTTCCCTTTAAATGTTAATGTAGGTACAAAAGTTGAAAAAATATCATCAGGATGATTTTTTAGGAAATCATCACAAGATAATTCTTTCATTTCTTTTTCCAGTTTTAAATAAATTACTTGTTTAACCCATAATGGAACATTTAGAACTTTTTCTAAAAATAAGTCAAGAATATTCTTTTTCAAATCAACCTCGCATAATAACTCTATATATTAAAATTATAACATAAATTTTAATATATTCAAGTTTCTGTCTACTCTTAACGGGGGATTTTGTTCTTCTTCTTTATGCTATTGATTTATATTAATTAAAATTGTATTATATAACTATAATAGGAGAATTAAGTATGCAAAAAGAGACAAAGAAAAAGGTTGCTATTGGTGTTATTTCGTTAATAGGAATTATTACAACTATAAAACTTGCAATAATATATTTTAATGCAAATTTTAATCCATATGCATTATCAAGTTTTTGTTCAATTAATGAATTTATTGATTGTGATGGTATTGCAAGAACCACAGAAGCTCAATTTTTAGGAATTCCTCTAGCTTATTGGGGGTTATTTTTCTATTCTTTTGTAATTCTGATGATGTTTGCACCTAAGTTAAAAGACTTTAAATTATTAAAATTTATGGAAGTATTTAAAAATCCTATGGACTATATTGCTTCTTTAGGATTATTTTCTTTTATAATTTCGATGATTTTATTATTTTTGAGCTTGTTCGAAATTAAAAAATTGTGTATATTATGTGCCTTTACTTATGTATTAAATCTTTTAATAGGATGTATTGCTACAGATTTTAAAAATGGAGGATTTGTACATTCAATAAAGCAAAGTTTTATAGATTTTATGGATGCTGTTAAAATTAAAGCGTATTTAATTGCATTTATAATTGTTATGCTTATTGCTGGAGGATTTTTAACTTATACAAGGGTTACATTTGTGTTTGCACCTCAGGTAAAAAGACAGTATGAATTTAAAGAATTTATGCATAAAAAGAATAAATATGCCATAAAAGGTAATGTTTTAGGGGATGAAGATGCAAAGATATTAATTTATACATATTCAGATTATCAATGTCCAATATGTCCTGTTCATAATTCAATGATGCATAAATTAGCTAAAGAAATGAAAGGTATTAAAATTGTACATAGAAATCTTCCTTTAGATACAGAATGTAATAAATATTTGCAAGCTCCATTCCATGAAGGTTCTTGTATCGATGCTAGATATTCTATTGCTGCAGAAAAACAAGGTAAGCTTTGGGATATGAATAATATGTTATTTGAGAAAAAACCTCAGACTGAAGATGATGTTTTAAAATATGCTGCAGATATGGGCTTTGATTTGGAAAAATTGCAAGAAGATGCAAATAGTCTTGAAACTCAAAAAGAAATCGAGAAACAAATTGACGATGCTTATAAAAGAGGTATTCAAGGTACACCTTCTACTATGATTAATAATGAAGTTTATATCGGTATAAAAACATATAAAGAATTTAAAGAGTGGGTGGAAAAACTTGGAGCTGAAAAAAGATAAAATAGTTATTCACACTTGTTGTGCAATATGTTCAGGATATCCTATATCTTTATTAAAAGATATGGGATATCAAGTTATTGCTTATTTTTATAATCCTAATATTTATCCGATTGAAGAATATCAAAGAAGATTAGAAGCAGAAATTACTCTTTGTAAAAATTTAGATTGTGAATTGGTTATAGGAGATTATGAAACTGATTTGTATTATGAAAAAGTTGCAGGCTTGGAAAATGAACCTGAAAAGGGAAAAAGGTGTGATAAATGTTTTGAACTAAGATTATTGAAAACTGCTCTATTCGCAAAAGAAAAAGGTATTCAAAATATAACAACTTCTATGGTTATAAGCCCACATAAGAATTTTCAAAAATTAACATTAATAGGTGAGAATATTGCAAATGAATATGGGTTAAATTATTTAGCAATTGATTTTAAGAAAAAGGATGGTTTTTTGAAAACAAATAAAATATCAAAAGAACTGGGATTATACCGTCAAAAATATTGCGGATGTAAATTTGCTCAAAGATAAATCATATATATACACTATGATTATTTAAAAATATATTATATAATAATATAAAGACTTGATTTATAAAAAAAAATAATTAAAATTAAATAAAAAGGATGTATTTATGAATAAGAAGATTGTTTGGATATTAGCATTATTATTAACATTATCATCAGCAGGCGTATATTCTGCTGATATTGGTAAATTAGAGCCAATAGATAGTAAAAAGACTGAAGAACATAAGCCGATGAGAAGTCCTAAATTTCAACCTAAATCAGAAAAGCAGGATGATCAAAATAAGGACAAGGATGGTAAGTCTTCTTTATCTCTAGATAAAAATACAATGTATTACCCTAATGCTAATATAAAAAGTGTTATATCAAAATATAAATCAGGTAATTATTCAGGGTGCTTACAAGAATTATTTTCTTTAGTAAAGAAAGATCCTTCTAATGCATTAGCTTATTATTATATGGCTATGGCTTATACTCATATTGATATGGAAACAGAAGCAATAGAAGCTTATGAAAAAGTAATTGCACTTAACCCTAATGAATATTTAGTTCAGTATGCCACAAAAGGTAGAGATTGTTTAACAGATGGACCTGCATGTCAGCCTGTTGTAGAAGAAAAACCGGCAGAAGAATTAGATGATTTGGATAAATTTATTAATGCTCCTTATGGTAATGGTTTGTCTCCAGAATTAAATATGGAAATTAAACAAAAGCAATTGATTAATATTAAAGAAACTATAAATAAAAAAGAAGAATTAGAAAATAAAGATATCCAAAGAATAAAAGACTTTGATAAAAATAAATCAACATCAAAAAATATAGATAACGAAAAAATTGCTCAAGTGAGTGATGAAGATGTATTAAATGCTATTAAGACATTAAAAGAAGCTGGATTAACAATATCTGTTCAAACAGAAAATCCATATGCCCAAATGATGCAATATCAAAATCCTCAAATGACGGAAATGAGCATGTTGTTAGGAAATAATAACAACAATGGTAATAGCATGATGAATATGTTACCTATGTTAATGACTCAGGCTCAGAAGGGAGAAAATATTGATCCCAGATTTATGCAAGCTATGATGATGAATTCTATGATGACAGATTTTACTTTTAATAACGATAATAACAAATAATAATTTATTATGATTATAGATTATGAAAAAGCTAAAGAAAAATTGTTGACAGAATTAGATTATGACTGTCAGCAATTTTTCGTTAAAAAGGGATATATTTTAGAAAATGCATATTTCGAACTTCTCTCTGATAATATAGAAAAATCTAAAAATTTATTTAATGCAATTAAAGATAATGATATTAGGGCTCATTGGGCTTATTTTATGATTTCAATGATTGAGGCAAATGTAAGAGAATACCCGTCTTATTTTGAATTGAGAAATTTTCTTGAAATAGATTTGAATATTTTACTTCATTATTTTAAAGGGGATTATGTTGAAAAAATCGTAAGATATGCAGATTTTATGTTTACGATTAATCCAGAAGTTCATAAATTTATCGGTCGTGTATTTTATAATAATGGATATTTGGATCAAGGAATGTTTTTTTTAGATAGAGCAAAAAATTATTTTTATCATGATCCGGAACTTCATTATTTATTAGCATATATTTATTACAATAATAATCAAATTGAGAATGCTCAAAAGGCTCTTGAAGATTGTATAAGGATTTTACCTGAGTATTTCCCAGCTTTGCATTTGCTAAAAAAGATTAAGAGTAGTGTAAAATAATTTGTTAAGATAAATTGTTCGTGGTACACTTATTTTTGCCGATTATTAAAATAGGAGAAAACTATGATTATAATTATGGAGCGTAATGCTACCAAAGTTCAAATTCAACGTGTAATTGATTTTTTGAAAGATAACGGATTTGATATAAGATTCAACCAAGGTCAGGTGCATTCTGTAATAGATGCAATTGGCGATAAAACAACAGTTACCCCTGGTCGAGTTGCGGCATTTGATGGCGTAAAAGAAGTTAAAGTAATCCGAGAACCTTTTAGATTAGCTTCAAGAGATAGAAAGCCTGATGATACCGTAATAGAATTTGCAAATGGTGTAAAAATCGGAGGCGGTAATAAACCTGTATCAATGGTAGGCCCTTGCTCTGTTGAAGAAGATTATGACGGACTTATTAAAGTTGCTTTAGCTGCAAAAGAAATGGGCTGTGAATTTTTGCGCGGCGGAGCTTTCAAACCTAGAACTTCACCATATGATTTCCAAGGTTATGGCGAAAAAGCATTAAAATATTTAAAAAGAGCAAGTGAAGAAACTGGCTTATTGACAGTTTCAGAGGTAATGGACGCTTCAGATTTGGATATGATGTGTGAATATGTTGATGTATTGCAAATCGGAGCAAGAAATGTGCAAAATTTCAAATTATTACATGCTGTCGGTAGATGCAGAAAACCGGTTATTTTAAAAAGAGGATTAGCAAGTACAATCAGAGAATTTTTACTAGCAGCAGAACATATTATGTATAATGGTAATCCAAATGTAATATTATGTGAACGCGGAATAAGAAGCTTTGATAGCGCATTTACTCGTAATGTAATGGATATCGCATCAATTCCTGTTATCAAAAAATATTCACATTTGCCTATAATTGTTGATCCTAGTCACGGTACCGGTCAGAGATATTTAATTGAGCCTATGGCTAAAGCAGGGCTTGTAGTTGGAGCAGATGGTATTATGATTGAAGTCCACCACGATCCTGAAAATGCTTTATCTGACGGGAAACAAAGCTTGCCTATTCCAATGTTTAAGGAAGTTATGGGACGTATTAATCAGTTTAATAACAGATTACATTATGAAAAGACTTGTTTGTCAGTAAATGTAGAATAATGAATTATTGAAAATATTATGACAATCTGCTATAATTTATATAGCAGATTGTTTTTTTAGAAAGGAACAGAGTATGAAAAGATTTAAAAATTTCGGGGGGGGGGCAATTTAAGGCTTGCACCACAAGGCTTTAGTGGATGTCATTCTGAGGGTGCATACCCGAAAGAATCCAGCCAATTATTAAAAGGAAAAGCTGGATTGCTTCGACAAAAGTCTCGCAATGACAGATTCGGATTTACATTAGCAGAGGTATTGATAACATTAGGAATTATCGGTGTTGTTGCTGCAATGACGATGCCCACCTTAATTCAAAATTATCAAAAGGAAGTTACTGTTACATCGTTAAAAAAGATGTATTCTACGTTGACACAGGCTGCTCAAATGTATCAGGCACAAAATGGTATTACATATGAAGAATTTGATACATCATTGGATGGTAAAAGTTTTATGGCTAAATATTTTGCTCCATATTTGCACGTTATAAAGGAATGCAATGGTTTTCTAGATTGTTATGAAGATTACCCTTTGGCAATAGATAGGAATAAGCAGTATAAATTTATAAATTATATTGTAGTATTGGCAGACGGTTCATATTTAGGTGTTTTGGCAATTCCATCTGGGGTATTATTTTTCTTTGATATAAATGGAGCAAAAGGCCCAAATTATTCAGGTCGCGACATATTTAGTTTTTATTTGATTAATAAAAGTACAATAGTTGGAAATGAGGGATGTGCTTCTACTATTGAAACTTTAGAATCAGGTCTTTATCCTGGTGGGTATTCTGGTTGTTATGTGCCATTCACAAAATATCCTAGAGAAGAACTTTTAGGTACGAGTGTACATAGAGCATGTAATAGGAATGCAGCTATGCTGACTAGTGGGTCTCCATATGATGCTTGTGCTGCTGTAATAATGCAAGATGGGTGGAAAATTGCTAAGGATTATCCTTGGTAATTTTTAGAAATTTCTTTGGAAAAATCCTGCGATTTCTTTATGCGGGAAGAATTTTACAATTGGACGACCATGTGGACAGGTGTATGGCATTTTTGTCGTACGCCATTTTTTGATAATTTCCTGCATTTGCCAAGTTGAAAGTTTTTGACCGGCTTTTACTGATGCTTTGCAAGAGGTTGTGATTAGAATTTTTTCTTCCAATCTGTCTATATTTCCGTCTATATTTTCTAGAATGTCGGCTAAAATTTCTTTAGGATTTACTTTTGCAATCATTTGAGGAACTTTGCGGAAAATAAGTTCATTATCTTTCAAAAATTCGATTCCGTAGCCGAATTTTTCAAATTTATCAATATTTTCTTTTATAAGTTCAGCTTCCGAACTTGATACAGGTACAACATCTGATACAAAAAGCATTTGAGATACAATATTTTTTTCTGACATTAATTTTTCATAAATGTATCTTTCTTCTGCTATGTGTTGGTCAACTATTTCAAGTCCGTCTTCTTTTTCTACAAGAATATATGTGTTTTTATATTGACCTACAATATTTTCTTCAGGTTCAGCTTCTTTTTCAACAGGGATAAAGAATTGTTTTTGTTCTGTTTGTTCAACTTGAGTTTCTTTTAATTCTTCGGTTTCTTGCTCAATTAATTTATCAGATACATAGATTGTATCGTCTTGTTTATCAAAGAAAATATCTCCAGATTGTTCCATTTTGGGCTGAACAAAATCGATAATATTGTTTTGTTGGAAACTTTCATTTGGAGTATATTGTTGCGTATTAATTGTGTTTCTTTCAACATAATTTGCAAGTCCAGCTTGAATTGAAGTGTAGATGAAATTGAATATTTGGTTTGTATTTTTGTATCTTACTTCTTTTTTTGTCGGGTGGACATTCACATCAACATCTGATGGTGGGATTTCTAAATTCAATACTACAAAAGGGTATTTGCCGTTTGCAATAAGACTTTTATAAGCTGTATCTATTGCTTTTTGGAAAATAGGACATTTAACTGTTCTTGAATTTATGTATATGTGATAACTTTTTTTGCTTGAACGAGTGTAATCAGGAGTGCTGACATACCCTGATATTTTTAGGCCTGCAAGGTTATCTGTTTTTAAGACTTCTTTTAAATTCGCTATTACATCTGCAGAATATACTTCTTTTATTGTTTGTAAAAGGTTATTTTGCCCTGATGTTTTGAGCATTGTTTTTCCATTCTTTTTAAGTTCAAAAGAACATTCAGGGTGTGCAAGAGCTATTGCTTGAACGAGTTCTTGAATATATGAAAATTCTGTATTTGGGCTTTTTAAGAATTTTAAACGTGCAGGAAGATTGTAAAAAAGGTCTTTTATATCCATAATTGTACCTACTGCACAGCCAGTCTCAACTTGTTTTACTTCAGAATTCTCACATTTAACTTTTGTACCTGTATCAAAATCAGCAGTTCTTGTAGTGCAAGTTAATTTTGAAATAGAAATAATACTAGATAGTGCTTCCCCTCGAAATCCGAGAGTATGAATATTGAACAAATCTTCATCTGATGCAATTTTGCTTGTTGCATGTTTTGAGAACGCAAGCATAATATCATCAGGGTGAATTCCGCAGCCGTTATCTGCAACCCTTATGTCGCGGCAATCATTATTGATTTCAATGCTTATTTTAGATGAACCTGCATCGACAGAGTTTTCTACGAGCTCTTTTACAACAGATGCAGGTCTTTCAATTACTTCTCCCGCTGCAATTTGGTTTATTAAATGCTTTGATAACTGCTGAATTCTAGCCATATTAACCTCCTATGAAGTGAGAGAAAAAGAAATGTTTTACGTAATCAAATTGAGTTAATAGTACTACAACAACAATTGATACAATCAAACCTAATGTTACTTTGTACAAGTCTTTGATAATGTGTTTATACATTTTTTTAGGTGATTCAAATCTTAATCTTTGGTAAAGAGCAATTTCTCTACCAGCTAAAAGGCCTATGAATACCCAAGTTGTAGACATTGGTACATTGTTTAAGTTTATGAAATACATTAATAAAAATGCGTAAATAACATCAATAATAGTTGCAGAACGTGGATCTTGTACGTTTGTTTTCATTTTAACTATTTTTTGAATATCTCCGCCTCGTTTGTATGTAAGTATTCCTAAGAATATTGTGAAACATACAAGTACAAATAATAATTCCCAAATGGACGCTTTTCTCGGTAGGTAAATGAATAATTTTGCAGAATCCTGCATTAACCATTGTGACCAGATGAATGCTGTAGAACACCATTTTGCAACCATCCACCATTTTGAGATTTTAGTATCCCCAGAGCGTTTTTGTGTATAGTAAAAATATCTTTCAACAGGACGTCCAATGATATTGTAAATAATAATTGCTACAATAAATGCTATGACATATCCGAGTACTGATTTTGTAAGCATCATCCAAATAACAGATACATCGCTTACTGAAAATACACTCAGAACTAAAAAAGTTGTTGCAACTGGAATTCCCCATCTTGTCAACAGAATTAAAATAATAGGCGGTAGTAAATACAAAAATGTATAATGATCTGTTACAGGTATTCTTGTCAAAAGTCCGAATGACATATCCCCGTCATTCACAACCCAGCCTATCCCGATTGTCAAAACTAAAACTATAACAGAAAATGCCCATAAATAATAAAATGGGGTTTTCTTGTTGGCACTTAAAAAAGTACCTAAAGTTTGAATAATATCGTTTGATACGCAGGCGTACATTGAAAGTAAAAATCCTGCTATTCTATAAAAATCGCTTAGTGTAAATGCTCCCTCGAACATCATACCTCCATCTATTTTTCAATCTACAACAAACACAAATTCATCTAAATGTTTGATTACAAATTTGAAACATTTCTATAAGATGCTATAAAGAGAAAATTTTTTATAGGGAGATATAGACTTGGTAAGAGCGAGAATTAATACGAAATTAAAACCTTCAAAAAAAGCAGATTTGCAGGTTGTAAAACCTGTCAAAACAACTAAATATAGCGATATTGATTTGAATAATTGGAAAGCATATGATCATGTAAAAACTGATACATTGTGGGAATTTCCAAGTCGCTTGAGAGAAGGTGGACATTCAAACGAATATCATGGAAATTATATTCCTCAAATCGCTCAACAATTATATGAAAGATTTACAAAGAAAAATGATGTTGTACTAGATTTATTTTTCGGCTCAGGAACATCTGGAATTGAAGCTGTTAATATGGGCAGAAGATGTATTGGCGTTGAATTAAAAGATGAATTAGCAGAGAGTGTATCTCAAAAATTTACACCAAAACAATTAGTAACAGATGTTCGTATTATTTGTGCGGATTCTGCTTCAGAAGAAGCGAAAGAAAAAGTTCAGGCAAGTCTTGATATTATGAGAGAAGAAAAAGCTCAATTCTTAATTCTTCATCCGCCTTATGATGATATTATCAAGTTTTCTGATAAAAAAGAAGATTTATCTAACTGTGAATCAACTGAAGAATTTTATGATTTATTTGCAAAAGTTGCAAAAAATGGTTACGATATGCTTGAAAAAGGCCGTTTTGCAGCATTAATTATTGGTGACAGTTATAAAAATTCCGAAGTTCAGCCTCTAGGTTTTGAATGTATGGCTAGAATGATGAATTTAGGTTTCAGACTAAAAGGAATCATTGTAAAAGATATTCAAGGGAATGAACGTGCAAAGGGTAAAACTGCTAATCTATGGCGCTATAGAGCCCTAGCAGGCGGTTTCTTCATCTTTAAACACGAATATGTAATGATATTCCAAAAAGTTAAATAATTATCTTTGAGTTGTAATATTTAATGTATTTACAACTCTCAGCATTAATTCATTCCAAGTTTCTTTTTTGCCTAAGCGGAATAATTTAACACTGTCATACCAGTCGCAGTGAGTTAAATCCATGTGCCATCTCCAGTTGTAGTTGTAAGGTAACAGTACAATACAAGGTTTACCCATAGCTCCTGCAAGGTGAGCTAAAGAAGTGTCACTGCATATTACAAGGTCAACATTTTCTAAAGCTCCTGCGGTGTCTGAAAAATTTTTAAAGCTGCTCGCTAAATCTGTTATATCGTATTTGGAAGATAATTTTTCAAATTCTTCTGAACCTTCAAATGTTTGAGCGGAATATACTTTTACATTTGGGAGGTCAAATAGTGGGGCAAAAGCTTCGACATTTATTACCCTATCTGTTTCGTAATAAGTGTTTCCTTGCCATTTTATTGCGATTTTAAATTTATCATTATTAAAGAAGTTTTCTTTATAATATTGAACTTTTTCAGGTACAGCTTTTAAATATTTATCGTGATGCATAAATACTTCTTCATTATTAAGCCCTAAAACGTATGGCAGGCTAAGAAAAGGAAGATGAACATCAAAATTGATTTTGTCTTCTTCGTAAAATAAATTCATAATTTCTACATCAGGGAAATTATCTTTAAATAGTTGTACTAAAGCTTTTTGTGGTTTTAGAATTATTTTTTTACATCTTTTTTGCAGTTCAGGTAAATATCTTGCAAACATAATCATATCGCCAAATCCGGCTTCATAGTATGTGTATAATGTTTTATTCGCAATATCTTCGCCCTTCCATATTGTAGCTTTTTTAAGGATATTTGGATATGTTACTTGCTGAGATATAATTGCAGTATTTCTGCATAGTCTGTTTTCAAAATATTTTAGACCGGTTTTATAATCTTTAATTCTTAAATATCCTAAAGATAAGAAATATAAGACTTCTTTGTCTTCAGGATTTATTTCATGGCATTTTTGAAAATATTCTATTGCTTTTTGAGGGTTATTCAAAAATAGATATAAACTTGCTAAGTTATAGCAGGCTTTTTCTGATTTTGGGTTAATTTCTATCGCTTTTATGTAAGCTTTTTCGGCTTTTTCATATTCTATATTATTTTTATAGGCAAGACCTAATAAGAAATATATTTCAAACTCGCAAGTTAGTGTATTAATAGCTTCTTCAAGAATTTCTATTTCTTTTGTAAAGTCTTTTTTTGTTTCATATACTTTTGCTAAATTTTCATAGAAGTAAGTATCCTTTTTTATAGATAAAGCTTTTGTAATAAATGTTTCAGCTTCTTCTAATTTATTTTGTGATAATTTTAAAACTCCTAATAAGTTTAAAACTTCTGCATTGTTAGGATTTTTTCCTAATATTTCGTTATAAACAGTTTCTGCTTGGTCTAATACTCCCTCAGAGTGTAATTTAAACGCTTTATTAAATTTTTCTTTTTCCAAAATATTCATAATCGATTATATACAGATTTCTTTAAAAAAATCAAAAAATCTCATGCATTTAAAGGATAAAATATGTGAAAATGTAGTTTATTCTAATAATGTACATCGGGTATATGGCAAAAATATTAAAAAGCATGCCCTAAAAGAGACAATATTACAAAATATTAACCAAACTTGAAGAAATGTAAAATCAGCTGAAAACATGTCGTCATCATGGTTTCGGGGAAAATTTAAAAGCGGAGGAATGGTTTAAAATAAAAAAGTTGTCCACCTTAGATGTATAGAGTACAATTAATAATATATTCAACTTCTTGTAGAGGTAGGATGATTATTTATGGACAATACAGTTAGACAAAATCTTTTACGGATACAGGAAGAAATCGCACCTTATACACCAAATATCATAGCGGTTACAAAGTATTTTGACGAAAGTGCAATGATCGATGCATATAATGCAGGATTAAGGAATTTCGCAGAATCAAGAGTAATTGAGGCAATTGAGAAGATAAATAATCTTCCTACAGATGTGAAAAATAATTCAAAATTTCATTTTATCGGACATCTTCAAACAAATAAAGTGAAAAAAGTTATAGGTCATTTTGATTATATTCACTCTGTAGATTCATATAAGCTCGCAAAAGTAATATCTGATGAAGCTTGTAATGCTGGGATAGTTCAAAAAATTCTTCTTCAAGTGAATAATGCAAATGAAGAACAAAAATTTGGATTTTCTAAAGATGAAATATTTGAGGTCTTTAATTCAATAAAAGAACTTCCTAATATTGAAATTTGCGGGTTAATGAATATGGCACCTTTAGGGGCAACTGATGAAGAATTAAATTATTTATTTGAAGATATTTTGCAAATTAAATTGAAACTTGAAAAAGAATTTAATTACAAATTGCAAGAATTGTCTATGGGGATGAGTCAGGATTACAAAATCGCAGTAAAACACGGTGCGACAATGCTTAGGATTGGTAGAAAATTATTTATAAAGTAAGATAAACGGAGGAAAAACGGTGGCAGTAGTAACAGACAAAATTAAATCAGTAGTAGATTTTTTAGTAAAAGGATTTGAACCAAGAGAAACAATTTTTGATGAAATGGCTCAGGAAGCAGATATCGATTACCCTGTAGAAGATAACGTAGCTCTTCAGCCAGAATATTCTTATCAACAACCTTCAGTTGACAGAACAAATGAAATTAAAGTTGTAAGCCATCCTAATTTTAAAGGTTATGAAGTAAAAGTTATGGAACCTCGCTCTTTTGAAGATGCTGCTACTATTGTTCAACATCTAAGAAACAGAAAAACCATCGTTTTAAACCTTCACCTATTGGATAAAGAACAATCACAAAGAACAATTGATTTTGTTTGTGGTGCAGCTCATGCATTAGATGGCAAACCTCAAAAAGTTGGTGATTTAGTATTTGTATTTACTCCAAGCAATGTAACTTTGTCTGTTGATGTAAATGCTAATCAAAATAAATTTAATGACTCATTGTGGAGAGCTCCTTTACAATAAGTCAAAATAATATGAGAAAGAGAGAGATAGTTGAATATGAGGCATTTTATGCCTCTTTTTTTTATTGAAATCGTCTTAAAATTATGTTATACTTTAAATGTAGCTTTAGCAATGGAAGGAGTAAATATGAAAAATTTGTTTAAATCAAAATGTCGGGGGGGGGGCATTTAGCCGCTTTTGTTAATGGTTTTACCCTTGCCGAAGTTTTAGTAACTTTAGGAATTATTGGAGTGGTATCGGCCATGACCATTCCTACCTTAATGCAAAATCATCAGAGAAAAGTTTATGTTACCCAGCTTCATAAGGTTTATAATGTGGTTCAGCAGGCTTTATTACAATACCGGACTGACAGAAATGCGATTGACATAAAGGAAGCCGGATTGACTTCCAAGGCTAGCATGAGTGAGTTTTTTCATAAGTATTTCAAGGTAATTCAGGATTGTGACAAGGGCGTTGCAGATCCATGTTTTGCTGATGATTATAAAAATATAAACGGCAACTCTGTAACTGATATTAACGGAAATGATTGGCATGGCGGGGCTTGTGCTGTTATCGCGGATGGCAGTGCCATTTGTCTGGATAGTCCTGTTTTTACTGGTGCATCTTTTGAGGACGGCAGAACAGTAACGGCCGGAAACGTTTTTGTTGACGTAAACGGAAAACAGGGGCCGAATATTGTCGGACGTGATGCTTTTATTTTGGCTATATTTTCTGACGGAGTTTTGGATACTGTTCATGCGGATGCTATTTGCAGAACTCAGGGTGAATGTAACGGCGGATCCATTGAGGATACCAGACTTATCGGCAACGCTTGTGAAGATTCTGTGTCAACCGGTGATCATGTTTGTTTCGGTAAAATTTTGAATGATAACTGGGAAATGACTTATTAAATCAAAAAAGAGCTTTTTATAAGCTCTTTTTTATTTGCTTAAATAATAAAATTATGTTATATTTGCTTCGTTATGGAAATGAAAAATTTTGCTGTTTGTTATAATCAAGAAATATCTCATTCAGTAGAGATAAAAGATAAGCTTGTAAAAATTCTTTCAGAAAAAGGTCTCTCTGTTGATGTCCTTGATATAGACGGATTAAAAGATGGCTTTGATTTTGTCTTTGTAATAGGAGGAGATGGTACTATTTTAAAAACGGCAAGATTTTATGCAAAGTATAAAACTCCAATTTTTGGTATAAATTTAGGCCGTTTAGGTTTTTTGTCTCAATCATCTAAAGAGGATATTGAAAAATCTGTAGACGAGATATTAAAAGGTAATTTTGTTATTGAAGATCGTATAATGCTTCAAAGCGGGCATTTTACAGCATTAAATGATTTTGTGATTAAGGGTCAAGATATGGGAAGAACTTCTCGTTTTTCCTTGAAAATTAATGATAAATTTGTATGTGACTATCTAGCTGACGGGATTATTGTATCAACCCCAACTGGTTCAACAGCTTATGGGTTATCAGCTGGCGGACCTGTTTTATCTCCAAGTTTGAATGTTTTTGAAATTGTTCCAATTTGTCCTCATACATTGAATGCAAGGCCAATTGTTGTTCCTGATTGTGAAAAAATTACTGTATCAACAGATTCAAATTCAAAATATGTTTTGTCTACTGATGGTCAAGAATTGTATGAAATTAGCTCAGATATTGTAATTGAAAAGTCTATATATACAGCAAAGTTAGCATTGTTAAAAAATTCAGAGTTCTATTCAATATTAAGAAATAAATTGCATTGGGCAATGCCTCCTGCTTATGAAAATTAAAAAGCTTCTTTTTTAGTATATAAGGTTTGTTACGATTAATATTAATTTTTGTTCATATTTTTTAAGTAAATTCTTGTACTTTTTTTCTATTTAAAATAGTATGTTATTATACTATTGTAGATAGACAACTATACAATTATATAAAAGAGGTAACAAAGTGGAAAATTTCGTATCAGATATCTTTGCTAAAAAAGATGAAACAACAAGCAATGATCAAACTCAAAGGTCTCCAATAAATCCTACTAATATTAAAGTAATCGGTGTTGGCGGCGGTGGCGGAAATGCTGTTAACCGAATGATTAAAGCAGGACTTTCAGGTGTTGAGTTCTGGTTAATGAATACAGATTTACAAGTTTTAGAATATGGTCAAACTAAAAATAGAATTCAGTTAGGTGCAAAATCTACAGCTGGTCTTGGTGCTGGTGGTGATCCTTCAGTTGGAGAAAAAGCTGCAGAAGAAGCACAACAAGAAATTACAGAAGCATTAGATGGTGCTGATATGGTATTTATCACTGCAGGTATGGGTGGTGGAACTGGTACCGGTGCTGCTCCTGTAGTTGCAAAAATTGCTAAAGAATTAGGAATTTTAACAATCGCAGTTGTTACAAAACCTTTCACTTGGGAAGGTCGTAAAAGACAAAATCAAGCTAATCAAGGTTTAGAAAAACTAAGAGAAGCTGTAGATGCTGTAATTGTTGTTCCAAATGATAAATTGCTTCAAGTTGTAGATAGACAAGTTTCATTAACAGAATCATTTATCATTGTAGATGAAGTTTTACTAAGAGGTGTTCAAGGTATTTCTGATATCATTACAGTTCCTGGACTTATCAACGTTGACTTCGCTGATGTTAAATGTGTTATGCAAGCATCAGGTTCAGCTCTTATGGGTATTGGTCGTGGTCAAGGTGAAGGCAGAGCTATTAAAGCAGCTGAAATTGCTATCAATTCTCAACTTCTTGAATCTTCAATTAATGGTGCAACTGGTGTAATTGTAAATATTACAGGTGGTCCAGATATGACTCTTCATGAAATATCTGATGCTGCTAATATTATTCATGACGCAGTTAATGATGATGCAACTGTTATTATCGGTACAGCTGTAAATGAAAATATTCAAGGTGAAATTCAAATTACAGTTATTGCAACAGGTTTTGAAATGAAAAATCAACAACCTGAACCAAAAACTGATGTAAAACAATTAAGTGCTTCTGATTTCTTTGCAGGAACATTTAATTCAAATTCTAATTTGAATTCTCAACCACAGCAAGCTACTAGAAGACCTTCAATGCCAGAAGTGTCTCCAAGCTTCACAAATATTGAAATTCCAGATTTCTTGAAAAAATAAATCACACTAACTAAGTTGGAATATGAAAAAGTAAAAAGGAGTGATTAATAAAATCGCTCCTTTTTTATATTAATATTAGTATCAAGATATAATATAAAATAAAAAGCTTTTTGTTTTATTAACAAAAAGCTTTTTTTATTTAAGTTTTTATAAACCTAAAATTAGTCTTGAGCGTGGCCAGCTGTACCAAGAACGTCACGCATTTTGTGCATAACCATTTCTTTAACAGCAGTTCTGCCTGGTCCCATATATTCACGTGGGTCAAATTTTTCAGGGTGTTCAACAAAGAATTCTCTGATTGTTGAAGTCATAGCTAATCTTAAATCTGTATCGATGTTAATTTTAGCTACACCGTGTTTAGAAGCGTATGCTAACATATCTTCTGGAACACCTTGAGCATTTGGTAATTGACCACCGAATTGGTTACATTTAGCAACGAATTCAGCTGGAACTGATGAAGATCCGTGTAATACTAATGGGAAGTCATATCCTACAGCTTCATTTACAGCTTTTTTAATTTCAGCAAGTCTTTCGAAGTCTAATTTAGCTTCGCCTGAGAATTTGTAAGCACCGTGAGAAGTACCAATTGCAACTGCTAATGAATCACAACCAGTTTCTTTAACAAATCTAGCTGCTTCTTGAGGATCTGTATATGTAGAATCTGCAGCGTGAACTTTAACATCATCTTCAACACCAGCAAGTTTTCCAAGTTCTGCTTCTACAGAAACTCCTCTTTCATGTGCGTAATCTACAACTTTTTTTGTTAATGCGATGTTTTCTTCTAATGGGAATCTTGAACCATCGATCATTACTGATGAGAATCCGCCATCGATACAAGCTTTACAAATTTCAAAGTCAGCACCGTGATCTAAGTGTAAAGCGATAGGAACTGTAGTTGTAGCTAAAGCTGCTTCAACTAATTTAATCAAGTAAGTTTGGTTTGCATATTTTCTAGCACCTGCAGAAACTTGTAAAATAATAGGTGATTGAGTTTCTTCAGCTGCTTCTGCAATACCTTGCAAAATTTCCATGTTGTTAACGTTGTAAGCACCGATAGCATATCCGCCTGCTAGTGCTTTTTTGAACATTTCGCCTGTTCCAACTAATTTTCTTTCACTCATTTGAGTTCTCCTTCTTTTTATTTTTCTTACTGACACTTGTCAGATATTTTTAATTTTAGGAAAAACCCTTATTTGGGTACATTTATTATACACATGTAAAGTACAACAAACAAAGAAACGGTGCAAGTGTAAAGAAATATTAATATCGTATATACTATTTTACAAAACCTGATATGAGTTGATATAATAGGCTTATTAGGGAATTAATGAATAATTTAGGTAGCAAAAAAAATTTTCTACTTGCATTAAATATTCAAGTAGAAATGTTCTAAAGTAAATGGAGTATAGACTATGACAATCAGACCTGTAACATCTGCAACATTGGTAAGTAATTTAAATCAGTTAAATTTTGAAGGTAAAAAGAAAAAGAATCCTAATGCATCTCAACCAATAAGTCAAGTTTCACATAAATTAGCAGTACCATTGGCTGCAACAGTTTTGGCAATGAGCCCTATGGCTTCTTCTGGTAAGGGAATTCAGGTGCCTTTAGATAATGTTAATACAATTGAAATGATTGACAGTAATGATTATAAAGGTCGAAAAATTGATGAAAAAACTTTTATAGATTCAGATGCTAATTCTTTGAATATGACTACAACTATAGGTCTTGTAAATACTAAAGATAATAGTCGAAATTTTGATAAAATTATGTATGGAGTATCCTCAACTGTTAATTTGGGTGGATTTTTAGAGTCTTCTTATGATGAAAAACCTGTAACAGATTATAGTGATATCGTATTTGATTTGATGTCGGATGATGGAACAAAAGGTTTATCTTTTAATGTTAAAAGTATAAATGTTGAAGGTAATTCTAAACCATTTTTTGATAAGGAAAAAGTTGCTTATGTTGAATCCGCAATAAAATCACCAAATAACAAAACAGATGTTGAGGTCCATAAATATAGAAGAACTTTGCGTCATGACCTATTCGGAATGCAAAATATAGCAAATAATAATATAATGAAAGATGCAATTCCTAAAACATCATATGGAAATTTAGAAGGTGAACAAGAAGTAGAGGTCGGTAATGATAAATATGTTTTAGGATACTATTCAACAGATGGTGATTCTAGTACTGCAGAATTGGTGACAGTGAGAAAAAATGGTAATCCTGAATTATGTGTACGTGGAATTGTATTTTATAATGCAACAATAAACCCAGAATCTTCTAATCCTCAAAAGTTTAAGTATTCATTGGTGAGACTTGAAGGTGCTGAAAATAAAGGGTATTCATTAATTGATGATAATTTGGCTAATGTTTTAGTTCAAGTTTTATGTGATAGTCAGTTCAAGAATGCTACGAAAAATACATATGTTATGGAATTAGATTCTGAATATATGACAACTACAAAAGGTGTTTTGATGCCTATTAAAGATGTCAAGTAATATTTAATGTAAACATATGTAACATTTTATAAACATGTTGAAATAGCCCATTAGGGTATGTTTTTACATGTATAGTATATAAAAATCAGAGAGTAGCAATGAACGTTAATTCAATAAATGTTAATAACAAAGTCTCAAGTGTTGGAAGTCAAACTACTAGCACTAATACTTCTTCATTGAATTCCATAATGGTTAAAAATCAGGATTTCGATAAGTTATTAAAGAAATTGAATATTTCACAAGATGAATTAATGGTTTTAATTAATAAACATCCTGATTTCCTAAACTTACAAGCTGATAAACAAACTGAATTAGTTAATCAATTAAAAGCAGAAGTTAAACAAACTGCTGAACAAAAAGTAGAAAATTCAAATAATGAACCAGAAACTGCTGAAGTAGCTTCTGATTCAGAAGATCCTTTTGGAGCTTTTAATAAAGCAGAATTTAATAAATTATCAACTAAGGAAAAGATAAATGCTTGTATTACAGAGTTTGTAAAAAGCCAATATATTTATGGTACTAAAAATCATGATGGTGGTTATATTTCTCAACCACATTCAGAAGAACAATGGAATGCATTAACTCCAGAACAAAAACAACAATTAATTGAAAAATTTAAAACAGGTATAAATAATAGTGACAAATTTGAAAGTTTAAAAGCTTTAATCAATTTATCTACAAGTGAAAATATAGAAAATGCTTCTGTAATTGATAGTGCTGCTGATGTTGTAATGAATGGAATTCAATCAGCTAGCAGAGTTGGTATTTCTTATGTAGAATTTATGCATCAAGATGACGCTACTCGTTATAATGCAATTGATGAATATTTAGCAGAAGCAGAAATGCTAGATCCAAATTCGTTAAATGAAAATGATAAAAAATATATTTCTCATTGGAAATTAATTTCTTCTCAGGTTGCAGATATTGTAGCAAAAGAAAAAGGGCTTGAAGATTTAGAATTATGTCCTTCAGATGCAAGACAATATATTAAATATTATAATTTAAATGAAGAACAATTATTATATGATGCGTTAAAAGCTAAACAAGATAAAGGATTACAGTTAACTCAAGAGGAAGAAAATAAGTTAGCTGATTTAAGTCGTTATGTAAATACTCCAGCAGGTCAAAGAGAAATTAAAAAATCAAAAGCTGCAAACCTAGAAAAATTACAAGCTGAATATGATTCAATAAAAGCTAAAAAAGAAAATGGCGAAAATTTAACATCAGAAGAATTAGGGACCTTAAATATTTTAGAGGCAAAATTAAATCCTACTGATGAAAAAGCAAAAAAAGAATTAGAAGAATTAAAAGCGTTTGCTAAAGCGATGCCTAAACCTGAAACAGATTTTGAAAAGGCTGTTGTTAGTGATTTTGAAACATTTACTTCTGAAATAAAAGAACACATCAAAGGTTCTGATATGGAAGCCGTTGCAGCTAAAGCATTTATTGATAAAAAATGTAAAGATATGAATCCAGAGCAGCGTGCTGAATATATTAAAACTGCTATTAAATTTTACAATGGTTCTGCTTCTTCAAAATTATTTGCAATTTATTCAAAACAATATCCAGAATTATTAGATGATACATCTTTAGTTGGCAAAGGTGCTCTTGCTACAAAAGAATTAGACGCAGAGCAATATAAAAAATTAGCTAAAGCTACAAAAGAAGCTTCAAAATCAAATAATGAGTTTGAAAAAGATGAAGCATTGGCAGCTGTAGAAACAAGCGGTATTATTTTAACATCAAAAAGTTGTTCAGGTGCAGAACATGATGATAAAAAAGTTATTTATTCTTCTGATATTCCTGATATTGCTGCTGGTAATGATGATGCAAAATATCAAAAATTAGTTTTTGATGTTGCTACAACAATTACTGATGAAGCAAAACAAAAAACAGCTGTTATTGAATCGCAAACTCATAAAAATGCAAAAAAAGAATTCCAAGTATATGCTGCCAATAATTGTTATAAATTAAAAGGCGAAAACCAAATTACTTCTTTAAAGATTGCAACTAAATTTAAAGAAGCAACAGAGGCTGTTGCAGAAAATGATATTATTGCAAAATTAGATAAAGGAAATCAAACAGAAGCTTTTTCTATTGTTCATAATAGAATTGAACAACAATTTGAAAAAGAGGATGCTATTAAATATTCAAATGCATTGGCTGACCAAATTAAAAATTGTCATAAAGATAATCAATTAGATATGCACAAAAATATTATGCAATCTAAATATTCAGAAGTTCAAGAATATGCAGCAGGAAATATTAAAGACTATGATCCTACAGTTCAATCTCAAGCATTAGATGTTGTATACACATCTGGGAATGAAAAAGCTATTGAAACAGCTGTTACAAGTCTTGAAAATGCTCCTTCATATTTGCAAGAAGCAGAGCTTCCAAGAATTCTTGGAGAAACTGCTTTAAGAAATGGACAAGAGTCATTAAATATTTTAACAAATGATGCTGATTCTAATGTTAATTTAAAATCAAAAATTGCAAGTGGTGCACCTTTAACATCAAGTGAATATAATAATCTTTCTTCTGCCGAGAAAAAAGAATATTTTACAAATTATTTCAAAAAATTACCATTAGAACAAAAAATTAAATTGTTATCATCAATTCCTAATGGTGCTCAAAAGAAAACTATTTATGTAATGATTGCAAGAACTGATTCTAATTTATTTAATGCAATTGTAAAAGATAAAGATAGAGCAGATGCATTATTATCTATGGGCTTACCAAATGATGTAAACAACAAAATTGCTAATGTCGTTAAATTTTTAGCAGTGTCTGATATCGGATATCAAAATATTGCTAAAAAACACGATATTGATTATAAAAATCAAGACAAACCAAGTAATATTTCATATAATACAAATCCTTATGGATTTGATTCAAAAGAATTATTCAGAAAAGATAAAAATGGTAACTTAGTATTTTAAGGTACGAAATTTGTAGTGGTTAAGAAACGAGTCTCTTTGTAAAAAGAGACTCGTTATTTGTTGATTTTTTATATTGTTTATATTTTAATATTTGTACAGCGTTTAAAAAGCGCGAGTTCAATAGAAAGAAGACAATTATACATTGCCTGAAAATAAAAAAGATATTAAATTAGCCAAATATGCAGGTTTTTGTTACGGTGTAAAAAGAGCCGTTGAAACTGTTAAAAAATTAAAAAATGAAAATCCTGATAAAAAAGTTTTTGTATTAGGGGAACTTATCCACAATACTCAAGTTATTCATGAGCTTGAAAGTTTGGGAATTAAGACTTTGAATGAAATTCCTGAAAAAGGTGAGGGGATTTGTGTAATCAGAAGCCATGGAGAAAGTCCTCAAGTTATTGAAAAGATTAAACAAGCAGGATTTGAACCTGTTGATTTGACTTGTCCTGATGTTAAAAAAGTGCAACAAAAAGCTGTAGAACTTGCAAAAGATGGATATTTTGTAGTAATAGTTGGGAAATCTGAACACCCTGAGGTTATTGCAATAAGAGCAAATGCTGAACTGTGGAGTGATAATGTTATAGTAGCTGCATCAGTAGAGCAATTAAAAGAGTTTGAAGCTAGAATTAAAAGTCATAAAAAAGTTGGGGTTGTTGTCCAGACAACTCAAAGACTTGTAACTTTAAATTCTATAGTTGAATATTTGACATCAATAGCCAAAGAAATTCATATTGCAAATACTATTTGTCAAAGTACATCTATGCGTCAAAAAGAAGCTAGAGAATTGGCAGATGAAAGTGATTTAGTTATAGTTGTAGGCTCTAAAAAAAGTGCGAATACAACTCACTTAGCTGAAATTTTAAAAGATATCACTAAAACTATTCATATTGAAAAAGATGATGAACTTGATAATTATAAAGATTTGATTATAAGTGCAAATCATATTTCAGTTACTGCAGGAGCATCTACTCCGCAGAACATAATAGAAAATGTAATTGAAAAACTTAGAAAGGAAATATAAAAAACATGACAACAACATTAGAAAAAACAAATTTAGATGAATTTGAAAGATTATTAGAAGAATCTTTCGCTAAATCTTACTCAGTAGCTGATATCGTTGAAGGTACAGTTGTAAAAAAAGAAAGTGATGGATATTTAATCAGCGTTAAAGGTGCTAAAACTGAAGCATTTTTACCTGTTAAAGAAATCCCAGCTTCTGAAGGTATCGATAATTTAGAAATCGGTGAAGAAAAAGAATTTTATGTATTAAAAGAAGAAAATGATGAAGAAGGAATGCTTTTATCATTGAAACGTTTAGCATTTGCTCAAGCTTGGGCTCAATTAAACGATGCAAAAGTTCAAGGCGATACAATTTTAGCTAAAGTTGTATCTATCGTTAAAGGTGGCGTATTAGTTGACGTTGCTGATTTAAAAGGATTTATCCCATCTTCTCAATTAAGAACAGGAACTCCTTTTGACGGTTTAATTGATACAAAAATTGAAGTTAAAGTTCTAGAAGCAGATCCTAAGAAAAATAAACTTATCTTATCTCAAAGACAAGCTGTTGCCGAACAACGTGATCAAGTTGTAGATAATATTTTATCAGAACTTCAAGAAGACCAAGTTGTAAAAGGTGAAGTTGTAAGAATTGCTGATTTCGGTGCTTTTGTAGATATTAATGGTATCGATGGACTTCTTCCAATTTCTGAAATTTCTTGGTCAAGAATTAAACATCCTTCAGATGTAATTTCTTTAGGTGAAACTATTGAAGTTAAAATTATCAAAATTGATAATGAATTGAAAAGAATTTCATTGTCTTTAAAAAGAATGGGCGAAGATCCATGGCAACAAATTGAAGGTCAATTTGAAGAAGGACAAGTAATTACAGGTACAGTTAATAAAGTAACAGGATTCGGTGCATTTATTAACATTTTCCCTGGAGTAGAAGCATTATTACCAGTTTCTGAAATGGCTGAAGAAAATGTAAATCCATTCAATACATTCAAAGTTGGTGACAGTGTAGAAGTTCTTATTAAAAAATTCACCCCACAAGAACATAGAATTGCATTGAGTATTAAAGATATTAATAAAGATGCTGAATAATTGATATATTATAAAATATGCCCGAACTTGAAAAGTTCGGGCATATTTGTTATAATTACTATATAAATACGAAAGGAGCGTTTATGTTTGGATTGTTAAGTAATGTAAATCGGGGGGGGGGGGCATAATTTAGGCTCCTATAAGGGATTCACCCTTGCCGAAGTTTTAGTAACTTTAGGAATTATTGGTGTAGTATCTGCAATGACAGTACCTACTTTGATGCAAAATTATCAAAGAAAGTCTTATGTCGTTCAGTTGCATAAAGTTTATAATGAGTTTCAACAAGCAGCTGTCCAATTAATGACTGATAAAAATGCTATTAATTTATCTGAGGCAGGTCTTAATAGTGATGATGCTGCTGGAAATTTTGTTAAAACTTATTTCAAGATTGTGAAAGATTGTGGTACAGATGCAGCAATGTGTTTCCCTGAAAAAGATAATTATAAGAAAATTTCTGGAGATAAAGTGACTTTTTGGTATGGCAAACGTCATTTTGTATTAGCGAGTGGTGCATCAATTGCAACTTATTACAATGCTAGATCTGGCTTAATTATGGAAATATGGGTTGATACCAATGGTGCTAAAGGCCCTAATATTATTGGTAGAGATATGTTTGTTATGTTTTTATACAATAATGGTGTACTAGATGATTTAAATAGTCAAAATGATGCTGATGATAATGTTACAGGATATGCTAATGTGCCTTTATCTAAGGAGTTAAGAGAAGAGAAATTTAATAGATATTGTATGGCAGGCAGTGGTGTAAATATTCATGGCTGTTTTGGAAAATTATTAAATGACAATTGGGAAATGACATATTAAAACAGGAGATTTTAAATCTCCTGTTTTTATTCTCCAAAATAATTTTTTAAGCCTACTGCTAATTTTTTATTTTTACAAAGTTTTTTTAGTTTTGCTATTGCTCTATTCTCAATTTGTCTTATACGTTCTCTTGAAACTCCATATTGAGATCCGATTTCATCAAGAGTTTTTTTGTTTCCGTTATTATCAAGCCCGTAGCGAAGGATTAAGACATCTCTTTCTTTTGGACTTAATTGATTTAACATTTTTCTGATATCTTCGAATAAATTTTCTTGAGATACTCTGCTGTCAGGAGTTATAGAATCTTCATCTACGATGAAATCCGCGATTTTTGAAGAGTCTTCTGAAGAATTAGCAGGAGTTTCCATACTAATTGTAGATTGAGCAGATTTTATTATTTGAGTTAATTTATTCACTGGAACGCCTAAACGGTATGCAATTTCTTGTTTAGTAGGCGTATGACCTAATTCTGTTGTCAAATCGATAGTTGCACGTCTGATTTTTCCTAAAGATTCAATCATATGGATTGGCAGGCGGATAATTCTTGCTTTATCAGCTATAGCCCTAGTGATAGATTGTTGAATCCACCAAGTTGCATATGTAGAAAATTTATAACCTTTTGTGTAATCAAATCTTCCTGCAGCTTTCATTAAACCCATATTTCCTTCTTGGATTAAGTCAAGAAAAGAAAGTCCGCGGCCGATGTATTTTTTTGCAATACTTACTACTAATCTTAAGTTTGCGTTTACTAATAAATTTTTAGAGAAATCATCGTGGTCTTCATATATTTTTTTTGCAAGATCTAATTCTTGTTCACTTGATAATAGAGGTATTTTCCCTATTTGTTGTAAATATATTCTAACGCTGTCATCAGAATTTACTGATGATAAATTCTCTTGAACTTTCGGGTCTTCTACTGTTTCCAAAACATCCTCTTCTTCCGGTATTTCAAGTTCATGAAAATTTACATCTTCATCAGATATTTCTTCAGTCAGCAGACCGTATTTTTCAAGTTCTTTTTTCATTTCTCTCTCCTGTATCACATCAATATGATAAATTTATGTAATTATTATAGTTAATTTTTTAATTTTTGTCTAACGGTTTCAAAAATTATTGCACTTAGAGCATTTGAAACATTTAGAGAGTTAAATTCTTTAAGCATTGGTATTTTTACAATAAAATCTGATGCTTTCAATAAAGATTTTGACACTCCTGCATGTTCTGCTCCCATTATTAGTGCAAAATTCATATCATTGTATTTAACATCATAATAATTATCTTTTGCACTAGCGTCAGTTGCAACTACCCACCAGTCGGAATTTTTTAATTTTTGTACTGCATTTACAAGACTGTTTACTTTTATTATTGGGATATGATTAATAGCTCCGGCGCTTGTTTTTTCAACAGTTGCATTAACTTGGACATTGCGTCTTGAAGGTATAATAATTCCTGATACGCCTGCACATACACAAGTTCTTATTATTGCACCTAAGTTATGGGAGTCTTCTATCCCATCTAAAATTACGACAGAATCATTTTCATGTTTTTCTTCTAAAAATTCATCTAAATCTTTGTATTTGATAGGTGAAATTAGAGCAATAATTCCTTGATGATTGTATTCAGCATAAGGCTGAAACTTTTCTTTTGCTACAAATTGAAAAACAATATCACGTTCTTTTGCAAGTTCTTTTATTTTGTTTAATTTTGCATCAGAGTGGATATTTTTAGAAATTAGGATTTTGTTAATTTCTCTTTCTCCACTTATTAGGGCTTCTGTTATAGCATTTTTACCAAAAATTATATTATCCATTGTTATACCTATTTTGATACTTCAAGCATTCTTTCGATGCATTTGAGAGCTTTTTGTGCGATTTCTTTATCTACCTCGATTTCAGGAGTTTCATTTTTCAAGGCGTAATAAATATCCAAAACGGTATTTAATTTCATGCTTTGACAAATTGAAGGTACATCATGAATGTAATAGAATTGTTTGTTTGGATTATCGCGTTTTAATCTGTCAATCACACCTTTTTCTGTTGCAACAATAAATTGTTTTTCATTGCTGTTTTTAACAAAATTCATAATTCCTGAGGTGCTACCGACATAATCTGCTCGAGAAGAAAAGTCTTCAGGACATTCAGGGTGTGCGATTACAAGTGCATTCCGATATACATATGCAGTTTCTCGTATGCTGAATGGGTCAAATTTAGCATGAACCGGGCAATAGCCGTTGTATGTTATAACTTCAACATTTCCAAGTTGTTTTTCTACCCATCTGCCGAGATTTTTATCAGGCAAAAATAACACTTTTGGAGCGTTTAAGCTTTTTACAATTTGTACAGCATTTGAACTTGTGCAACAAATATCGCATTCTGATTTAACTTCAGCTGTTGAATTTATATAGCATACTGTCGGAATATTCGGGTATTTGCTTTTAAATTCTCTTAATTGTTGTAAGTTTATCATATCAGCCATTGCGCAGCCTGCTTTAAGATTTGGCATAATAACTTTTTTATTTGGATTAAGAATTTTTGCTGTTTGAGCCATGAAATAAACTCCTGCAAAAATAATTATATCTGCATCAGTTTTTTTAGCCATTTGGCTTAAATAAAGAGAGTCTCCAACATAATCAGCGACTTGGTCTATCTCTATATTTTGGTAACAATGTGCCAGTACTACAGCATTCTTTTCTTTTTTTAGTTTATTTACTTCGGTTATGTAATTCATTGAGTCGCTCTTCCTCCATTTAGTGTAAATTTATGTTAAATTTGCAATCTTTATAAAATGTATTGTATAATAAAAATGTAGTAGAGTAAATATTGTAGTAAAAAAAGATTATTATGGATTTAAATAGTATTTTAGAACAATTAGGTGTTGGTAGCAAAGATACAGTATATTTGTCTGTAACTCCAGGTGTAGGCCTTGAGTTGATACAATTAGATGTATCAGGACGTACTGTTAAAAATTATTCATATAGACCTTTGGAATATAATGAAGCTTTAAGAGAACTTTCTGATATTGAAGGTTTTAAAAATGCAGTAACAGAACTTTTTGCAGAATTAAAAATCTCATTAAAAAGTAATGTTGTATTAAATTTACCTATGGTATTTTTTGGAAGTAAAGAATTACCTTTATTATTGGCAGATGATGCAGTAACAGAAGCTTTAACATCAGAAGTAGAACAATCTTATATTTTTAAACGCTACGAACCAGTTATTAGTTGGGCGGATGCAAGTAATGCTCAAACTGGGGATTTAAGAAAATTATTTTACTCTGCTATTCAGAAAAATGTTATTGATGATATAAAAAATGCATTAACAGAATTGGGTTGTAAACTAGTTAATGTTGAGATGTCATTAACCTCATTATTGAAGGCTTTAGCTTTTACTGGTTTGGCTACCGAGCAAATGAAAGATAATGTATCTTGGAATTTGATGTTAATATCTCAAAGTGGTTATTCAATTTGTTCTATGATCGGTAAAAATATTGTAGATTATTATGAAGAACCTTTAGCTATAAAATCTTTTGAAGGCGAAGAAATTTATAATGCAATTAATGCATCTGCCCAAATTACTTTAATGAGTTATCCTGCAAATTATTTATATGTTATATCTGAAACAGATATGGTAAGTGCTGAACTGCTATCGAAACGTTTACAAACAGATGGTATTGTTAATTTCTGGGAAAATAACAGCTTTAAAAAACAAGATGCTTTACCTGTAAGTTTGGAAGTTTTAGAAGATACTGCTCGAAAGATTTCATTAGAGGCAATTGGTATTGCTGTTGGTTCAAGCGTTTCAATGCCTGTTAAATTTAGTTTTTTAGCAGGTGCTTCTGGAGAAGGACTTGCAGATGATCCAAATGAACCGGTTCATATTGTTTTAGGTGAAAATGAGTTCGATATTTCACCTAATGCTGCAAGAAATATTGCTTGTGCTATAGCTATAGTTTTATTGATTCCTGCAATTATTGGATTCTTTGTTGTACCTATGGTTGCAAAACAAAAACAAGCATTATTAGATGAAGTAAATACTAAATTGCAACAAACTAATGCTGAAATAACTCGTTTGCAAGAAGAACAAAATAAGCAAAATGATTTTGATATTAATGCTGAAATTAAAAAAGTTATAACTAATAACAGATCAAAATTAATGGCATATACTGCTTTAGGCGAAGCTGTCCCTAAAAATTTATGGGTAACATATTTTGTTGCAAAAGACGATGGCAAGTTTGATATAAAAGGTGATTCTTCAAATGTTGAAGATATATATTTATTCTTCCGTAACATGAAAGATTCTCTTATTAGTACAAAATTAAGACTTCATAAACTAGAAATGAAATCAGATTCTGTAGATGATGCTGTAACAATAGATCCAAACCAACCTACAGATTATGAATTTGAAGTAACAAATATGACTAGTGCAGAGTTGAATCCACCACCACCTCCAGATCCGAATGCTCCACAAAATGAGAAAGTAGAAGATGATAAAAAACAAAGTGGTGGACTTTTGAATAAGCCATTATTGAATTTTGGGAAAGAAAATAAATAGGGAGAGTAAAAGTGGAAAAATATACTGTTTATCTTAAAAAATTTCAAATTGCTGTCAGTATTTTAGCAGTAGCTCTTATTCTATTTATATTTCTAATAACAAAAATAGTTCCGGAAGTTCAAAAAATTATGCAAATTCAGACAGACTACAAGGCTCAATCCTCTTCTCTTACAGATTCTGAAAGAAAACTTAAAGATTTGCAGGATGCAGAAAAAAGAAAAGAACAAGAAAATGAAAATACTGCTAAGATATTTTTTAAACCTATAAGTGAAGGTTTGGATACAGAAGCTGCAATTTCTGATGAATTTGGTGAAATTTTACAGCTTATTAGGGAAAATAAAATAAAAACTCGTTCTGTAAAATATGATTATGATCCACAAGATGACAATTTTGTGAAAAATGCAGCTAATAGATATCATGTATGTCGTGTAACAGCTGAAATGATTGCTACTTATTCTAATTTTGCAAATTTTTTAAGAGAATTATATAAACATGAGCACTTTTTAGAAATATCAAAAATTGAAATTGCTCCGTATGAAAAAAATAAAAGAATCCTTTTGGTAAATTTACAAATTAAATTGTATGCTCAGAAGGATCCATCTTCTGTTGAAGAAGCACCAGCACCAGCTCCAGCTGCAACTCCAGATGCTGCTAATGGCGCAAATCCTGGTGCAGCTGCTCAAACTCCACCATCTCCAACTCCTGTGTCTTCAGAAGGTGGCGTTTCTCCAGAAGCATCTGAGTAATTTATTGAAATAATTTGAAATTAATTCCGAATAATTTTTCTTTATTTTTTATACATGTAGCACAGAATGATGTTTCAAGTGTGTTATGTTTTGAATAATCTTTGAAATCTGAACCGCATCTACCTCTGTGATCATTTGCTAGGAATGGGCAACTGTAAATACCTTTTGCGGTAATGATTCTTCCATATTCGCAGTCAAGACTATTCCAGTCCCAATCTGGAATGTCTTCTGTCTTTTTGTTTTTATCGTAATATACATTTATTGTAAAATTGTTTTCATTTGCTTCATAACCATTTTTTAAGCAGATTTTTTTGAATTCATCTATAAGTGTTTTTTTATCTTCATTATAATAATTAGTTATGCATAAAATTGGATTAAAACCATATTTTGCAAGACTTTTTATGGCGTGTACAGTTTGTCTGTATGAGCCTCTGCCTCTAATATCATCATTTTTTACTTCATCGTAATGGTCGATACTAAGTTTAAATATAATTTCATATGAGCTTTCATCTTCTACTCTTTTTAAAAATCTTACTTTCTTTTCATTGATGAAAGTGCCATTTGTAAATATGCATACATTTGAACGTTTTAAACACATTCTTAATATTGAGTTAAAATCAGGGTGAGTCATCGGTTCTGCACCTGTTAAATAAATGCATTCAATTTCTTCTTGTTTTGTGTCATTAATTGCTTCTCTTATTATGTCTGTTGATATGAAATCTTTAACATTTTTACTTAAAGGGAAGTCAATATAGCAATGTTTGCAATGTTGATTGCAATTTTTTTCAGTAAGTTCGATAAAAAGATTGTTTAATGCTTTTAATTGGCATACAGGTGTTTGTAAAATAGTATTTTTCATATAATTTTAACTCCTTTTTAATTTATCATTATTTTATAAATCAAAAAATTAAAAAGAAATTCACCTATAGGGTAATATATCTACCAATATTATTTAATATAAAAATTTAATTTTTGGAATTAAAATCTTCTGGCTTTTTGTTTTCGAGCCATTTGCTCATAATATAATGTTCATAACTTAGAGCATAATTGTATAGTGCTTTTACAAGAGTTCTTCCACTTTCTGATTTGCCGACTATTAAAAAATCTCCTGACTTATTTTCTGCAAGCATAATCTCTTTATGAACAATTTTATCAACATGATTTTTTGGATTTTTGTTAATTACAATTTTAATCCAATCACATAGAATTTTAGTTCCTGTTGTTTTCCCTGTTGTTATATCTTCGTTTTTAGTTTGTATATATTTTGAAAATTCATTTAATATCATATTAAAATTATTACTCAAATGGGGTGGTTGCTGCAAGGCATATGATATCATTTATACCATTTTTTTTCAATTCTTTTATCATTTCTTCAAAAGTTGAGCCTGTGGTGCAAATATCATCAATTATAAGTAATGTTTTTTCGTTGTATTTGCTTTTATCAACTTTAAATGCATTAGATAGATTTTTTATACGTTCTTCTCTTTTTAATTTATATTGGGGTTTTGTATCTTTTATTCTTGTAATAAGCTCAGTGTTTAAAGTATTAGATGTAATTCTACAAAATTCTTTTGCCACCAAATTCATATGATTGTATTTTCGTTTCTTTTCTCTTTTGTGGAATATTGGAACAGGGATAATTTCTAAATCTGTTCTATTCGAAATTTGATTAAAATACTCAGCCATAAATTTTGCCAGATAGTAAGCTAAATCTTTTTGATTATGGTATTTTAGACCTCTTATTAATTTTTGCAGATTTTTAGAATATATTCCTGCACAGTAAATGTTTTTCCCATCAATTGTTCTATTTATTTCAATTGGTAAATAATCCATTTTGGAGTAACATTTTGAACACATTTTTACTGCTTCTTTTGAACTTTTGCAAAAGTAGCATTTCTTTTTATATATCCAATCGAGTAAACTTTCTAATTTTTTTAGCATATTTATAGTGGTAATTTAATGCAAAATTCAGTGCGAACATTTTCTTCACTTTGGACTGTTATTTCTCCACCATGAGATTTAATAATTTGTTGTGATAGATAAAGACCTAGGCCTGTTCCAATTTTTCTGAATTTTTTAGCTGCAGAATAGTATTTGTTAAAAATTAACTGCAATTCTTTTTCTGGAATTCCTTGACCATAATCTATTATTGAAATGGTTATGTAACCTGGAATTTCTCCTGTAGTAATATCTATTCTATCTTTTGTATTGCTATGAGATATTGCATTTGAAATTAAGTTTTTTATAACTCTTTCTAGTTGCATGTAATCAGCAGTTACTTTGATATCTCTGGATGGTGTAAAATATATTGTAATCCCTGAATTATTTGCAATTGGTTGTGTGCTTTCGACAATTTCTGATATAAATTTATTAAGCATAATATTTTCTTTTAATAATTTTATACCTGTTTCTTTAATTTTGTATGTTTCAAGAATAATTTGTACAAGATCAACAAGTTCTTCATTTGATTTTTTCATATTTAAAAGAGCAACTTGTTGTTTTTCAGTTATTTCTCCAAAAGTCCCATTAAGTAGGAAATTAATAATATTTGATTCTGCAACGATTGGAACTTTTAAGTCATGGGTTAAAGTGGCAACGAAATCTTCTTTCAAAGTTTCAATTTCTCTTTCTTTAGTTACGTCTTTTATAAGAACTACATATCTTTTTTTATCGTCATCTAAAGATAGTTTGATTGAATGCATTACAAAATTATTTGTAGGGGAATGTTTTACGAAAACGTCTTTATTTTTTAACCTTTCGATTGGGGTATTATCGCTTATTTGAATATAATCAAATATGTTTGTTCCTATAATTTCTTGTCCTTTAGCTCCAAACCATTCACTGATTTGTGGTGTAGCACGTAAAATAGTATGTTTTTCATTTATAATTAAAATCCCGTCCGAAAGAGAGTTAATAACAGATTCTAACAATTTATTTTGACGCATTAATTCTGTTTGGTATTCAACAATCATTTTTTCTCTGTCATTAAGAGTTTCTACCATTCTGTTAATACTATCTGTAACATTTTGGTATGTCGGGTGGTTTATTTCTTCTATTTTAGTTGATAAATTCCCATATCTTACAGAGTTTACTGTGTTTGTGACCATTCCTAAATAATCATTGATTTTAGACCATCTTTTGTTTGTTTGTCTTGCAATAAGAAATAATATAATGAATACCAGAATGATGCTAAAATTTAATAAATACCAAAGCATTTGTTTTTCCCTCTCTTTATGTTAAAATTATAGCAGATAAGGGGTATTTTGTATATGGGCAAATTAAAATTACCTAAAACAATAAAAATGGTTATAACCGATTTTGATGGAGTTGTGACTGATAATTGTGTGTATATTGCAAATGATTTCACAATGTCTAGAAAACTAAATTTTAAAGATATAATGGCGTTTTCTATATTGAGAAAAAACAATTATAAAATCGGGATTATTTCCGGAGAACAAAACGCTGCAATAGAAACGCTTGCTAAAAAATTCCAAATAGAAGAAGTGCATCAAAGTATAAGAATAAAAATAGATGTATTAAAAGATATAGTTGAGAGATATAATTTGTCTAAGGAAGAGTTTTTATATATTGGCGATGACATCAATGATATTGAATGTTTAAGTTTTGCTAAATATAAAATTACGGTTCCTCATTCTGTTCAAAAAGTAAAAGATGTAGAAGGTATTCAAATAACAGAAAACCAAGCTGGAAGTGGAGCATTTAGAGAGGTAGTAGATTGTCTGATTGGTTAAAAAATATAATAGATAAAGTTAAAAGTTTAAATAGTTCTGTTGATAAATTTAAGCAAGAGACAGTAATCCAGTCTTTGCCTTCTTATACTTATGTGAATAGAGCAAAACTGTTGATAGAGCAAAATAAATATGATGAGGCTTTAGAAATTTTACTAAAGGCATTAGAATTGCCTCAAAAAGATGCTCTTGTATATAAATATCTTGGGACTGTATATGAAAGATTAGGCGAGTTTGAAAAATCAGTTGAAAATTACCAAATGTCAGCAGATTTGAATCCTCAGGACAGACATATTTGGCAAAGATTAGGCTTTTCTTTGATTTCTGTTGGAAAATTTGAAAATGCTGTAAAATCTTTTGAGAATGCGAATAAAATTCAGCCAAATAACTCAGATACATATACCGGTTGGGGTATGGCATTAATGAAACAGAAAAAATACGCCCAAGCTCATGATAAATTTATTGAAGCTGCAAAACATAATAAATACAATTTTTCAGCAGTATTTTTGTGCGCAGTTATGGAAATTAAGCTAGAGATGTATGACAAAGCTGAAATGAAGTTGACTTTTTTAGCTAATGTATGTCCTAATGCTAATAATACATATGAATTTGCAAGATTAAAATATTTAAAGAATGATTATGATAGTGCAATTCATTATGCGCAAAAATCATTGGATTATAATTCAAAAATGCTTCCATCTTATATTTTATTAGGACAGTTGTATGCTATTAAATTTGATAAGGAGGCATCTTTACAATGTTTCGCTCAAGCGCAAGAAAAAGAGCTTACTAATGCTGCTTTGTACCTTGAATGGGGAAAAGTGTTAGAAAAATTTGAAGATTTTGAAGGTGCAAAATTTAAACTTTTAAAAGCTTTAGAATATGAACCTGAAAACTTGGAAATTTTAGCATATTTGGGGTTATGCTGTGCTTCAAGACAAGAGATAGATGAAGCTCAACCGATTTTAGAAAAAGTTTTGGAAAAAGATTCTGAAAATAAAATTGTAAAACAAGCATTGGGGATAATTTCATATGAAAAAGATGATATAGAAAAATCTATAGATCTTTTGAGGGCTGATGATGAAGATTCTGTAAATTCATACTATCTTGCAAAGTGTTATGAAAAACTTAAAAATGATACAAAAGTAAAAGATTATTACGAAAACGCAATATTGCAGAACCCTAAGTATATTGCAGCTTTTACTGATTATGCAAAATATCTGATATCCCAAAATGATTACGCAGAAGCACAAAGGAAACTTCGTAAGGCTATAAAGGCAGATGAGAATAATTTAACGTTGTTAAATTTAATGTTTTATGTGAGTTACATACTTGTCAAAGAAAACCTTTGTGAATATAATGTAAAAGAAACACTTTCCTTTGCGGAAAAAATTGAAAATATAAATAAAGACTTATTTGAATACCCTGAGCAAAAGGCTGAATTAGCAGCTATTTTGCAAAATAGTTCAGAAAGAGATTTAAATTGAGAAAAATTATTGTACAAAAATTCGGCGGAACCTCAGTAGCTGATACAGAAAAAATAAAAAATGTTGCAAAAACTGTAATTAGGGAAAAAGAAAACGGAAATGATGTTGTAGTTGTAGTTTCTGCAATGGGTCATACAACAGATTATCTTGTTAAAATGGCTAAAGATTTAAGTCCTAATCCATCAGGGCGTGAAATGGATATGCTTTTATCTACAGGTGAAGGTGTATCAATTGCTCTTTTGGCAATGGCAATTCAAGCTCAAGGTTATGATGCAATAAGTTTTAATGCTATGCAGATTGGTATTATGACTGAAAATATTCATTCAAAAGCTCGAATTATAGATATAAAAACAGATAAATTAAAAGAAAATTTGAAACAGGGTAAAATTATTGTAGTTGCTGGTTTTCAAGGTGTTACAGAAGATGGCGAAATTACAACTTTAGGCAGAGGTGGCTCTGATACATCTGCAGTAGCTTTAGCAGCAGCATTAAATGCTGAAAGGTGCGATATATATACCGATGTTGAAGGTGTTTATACAACTGATCCTCGTGTAGTTCCAAATGCTTCAAGATTGGATGAAATTTCATATGAAGAAATGCTTGAATTAGCACATGCTGGAGCTAATGTATTACATCCAAGAAGTGTTGAAACAGCAAAACAATTTAATGTTCCAATGCGAGTAAGAAGCAGTTTTAAATTAGATAATTTAGGTACCTTAATATTAGGAGTTGATAAAATGGAAATTTATAAACCGGTAGCTGGTGTTGCAGCTGATTTATCTCAGGCAAGGATTGTAGTTTGTGATGTTCCTGATAAACCTGGTGTTGCAGCTAAACTGTTTAGCAAATTAGCAAAAGAAAATATTTCTGTTGATATGATTATTCAATCATATGCAAGAAAAGTATCAAATACTAATGATATTGCATTTACAGTTGATGCTTCTGATTTGCCTAAAACTGTAGAAGCTTTGGAAGCTCTAAAAGCTGAAATAGGAGCAACTGGTGACATTCAAGTAGATGAAAATATTGCAAAAGTATCAATTGTTGGTGCTGGTATGATTGACAGACCTGGTGTTGCTTCTACTATGTTTGAAACATTAGCAGAACAAGGAATAAATATTAGAATGATATCTACAAGTGAAATTAAAATTAGTTGTCTTGTAGATAAAGATCAAGCACAAAAAGCAGTTAAAGCATTACATGAAGTGTTTGAATTGGAAAGCACTGAAATTGCTGAAGTGAAAGGTGATTTGCCAAATATCTAATCTTTAGCAAATTGATATTATTATTAAAAAGGATTGTATTTAATACAGTCCTTTTTTACTTTAAATAAATAAAAAAAAGGAGCTCGAATCTCTGTATGTACAGAGTGTAAGCCCCGTTGGAATTAAGAATAGCTGGAAGTATGAAAAAGATTTAATGATTATATTTAACAGAATAAGTGTCATTTTTACAATTACCTATTAGTCTAATATGAAAAATCCAGTTGTACTATATCTAATTTTTGTATATTACCCATGCTTCTATATTTAATCTGATAGCCATAAATAATTCTTATTTGATTAAGTGTAAACGTTGCACTTAATACTAAAACCTTTGTAAATCAAGGGTTTTTATTTTCTTAATAAAACTTTATAGTAGGGGTTGACAAAATATTTTTTATAGTTTATAGTAAAAGTGTTAAATGAAGTGTTCAAAAAACACTTAATAAGAAAAACCTCACGAGAGGAGGAAGAAAATGATAACAGTAAATCCAGTAAAATTTAATACAGTAAAACCTATCTCTTTTGGAGAAGGAAATTTAAATAACCTAACCCCAAGCGTAGCGATTTTATCACTACAAAACCCAAATGCGAAAATTAATTTCGAAAATGATTTGAATCGTACACAAAAAGCTGATATGGTTCAAAATCCGAATATGTTAAACGCTTTAGGCGCAAAACTTCGCAAGACTTATAATATACTATTTTCACCTGATTATGATAGAGCAAGCAAAAGTCCAAAACACATTTCATTTTTAGGTTAATGAAATAAGACGATTGCCTGTTCTACACTTTACCCCACCCCAAAACTTACTACATAAATATAAACATGTTGCTAAGTATTTATTTTATAACTTGATATATCCTTTCTGTATAATAGCAGAAAGGATATATTATTTATGAACGAAAAAATTAAAGAAATTCGCTTTGATACTAAAAGGGCTCAATGCTTTTTCCAAGAACTTTTAGCTTATACGTTAGGTCCTATTGAATTAAAAGATTTAATAGACGAGGGGAAGGTTAATTTAGTTGATGTAAGACGCCTTGAAGATTATGAGGTTTCCCATATTCCAGGGGCTATTTCAATACCTAAAGAAGAATTGGCAGATAATATAAGTAAGTTATCAAAAGATGAAATAACAATTATTTATTGTTATAATGAACAATGTCATTTGGGGATTGAGGCTTGTTTGATTTTAGCAGAATATGGTTATCCTGCAATGATTTTAGAGGGTGGATTTAAAACTTGGACAGAAGAGTTTCGGTTTGCAACTACTAATTAGGATAGTAAAGCTATCCTAATTTTTATATATTTGCGCCACCGTCATTTTTAATTTTATCTATAACGTTTTTACTACCTTCTTTGGATTTCGCAAGTTCAAGCGCAAATGAGGTTGCTTCTTGGTCTCTTGCTATTGCTTCTTTTAGTCCTGTCATTTCATCTAAATTCAAGTTTGAAAAAACTGCACCATTAGAATTTAATGATATTTTAAATATTTTTTGCGACATAAAGTCAAATCCTGGTAGTCCCATATTTAATGCGTACCATTTGTAAAATTGGTGAGCCATGTAATATGCGTCAATTTGTCCGTTTCGCATGATAAACATAGGTTTGGATTTGAATGAAAAACCTGAATTTGTAATAATATTTATATATAAAGCTTCAATTCCTTCAAGTTCTGTAATTAAGCCTTCTTCTTCTTTGATGACAGATAATATTTTGTCAGCATTATCAATTTTTATTACTTTTGTTCCTTTGCTTTCAATAAAGGCTAAAAGCTTTGTTGGATCATTATTACAAGACTTAATTATATCTGTGACATTTTTCTTTACTAATTCTTTGCTTTTTTCAGTTTCTGCATTAAAAGTAACTGTAACATCTTTTGATACAATGGTTTTAGATGTTTTATTGGAACTGGAATTTTTAAGATGTTTGCTTAATTTTTTAGATAAAGCTTTTTCTTGCTTTTCTAAAAAGAAATATATAATTTGTTGAAAAATATTCATATTAAAAGTATATCGTACTTTATAATTAAGTCTTTCATCTAAATAAATGAAATATTAAATTTGTATAAAGATTGTAAAAAATACACTTGCTTTTGTAATAATTTTATTTTATAATATAATTGTGAAATAAATCACGAATAAAATAGGAGATATAAATTTATGACAACAAAAAACAAAAAAGCTGTTGAAAACCTAGAAAAGGCTTTAAATCAGTCTACAGTGGTTGACAGCGCTGAAAAATTAGAAATGCTAATTGCAAGAGTAAAAAAAGCTCAAAAAATTTATTCTAATTTCTCTCAAGAACAAGTAGATGCAATTTTCAAAGCAGCTGCTACAGCTGCAGACAAAGCTCGTATCCCTCTAGCTAAAATGGCTGTTGAAGAAACTGGTATGGGCGTTTTAGAAGATAAAATTATTAAAAATCACTTCGCATCAGAATACATTTATAACAAACATAAAAATGTAAAAACTTGTGGAATTATAAAAGAAGATAAAGCAAATGGTATTAAAACAGTTGCAGAACCTCTAGGTGTTATTGCAGGTATTGTTCCTACAACAAACCCTACATCTACTGCAATCTTCAAATCATTAATTGCTTTAAAAACAAGAAACGCAATTATCTTTTCACCACACCCAAGAGCAACAAAATGTACAATTGAAGCTGCTAAAATAGTTTTAGAAGCTGCAGTTAAAGCTGGTGCTCCTGAAGATATTATTGGTTGGATTGATATTCCATCAATCGATTTATCAAACCAATTAATGAAACACCCTGACATCGCTTGTATCTTAGCAACAGGTGGTCCTGGTATGGTTAAAGCTGCTTATTCATCTGGAAACCCTGCATTAGGTGTTGGTCCTGGTAACGCAGCAGCTGTAATTGATGAAACTGCTGATATTAAAATGGCAGTATCTTCAATTCTAATGTCAAAAACTTTCGACAACGGTATGATTTGTGCATCTGAACAATCAGTTGTTGTAGTTGATAAAGTATATGAAGAAGTTAAAAAAGAATTTATCTATAGAGGTGCATACTTAATTAATGAAGCAGAAGAAAAGAAAATGATTGATCTTCCATTCATTGATCCAAAACGTGGTACAGCTCACCCTGATATCGTTGGTCAACCAGCTTGGAGAATTGCAGAATTAGCTGGATTCAGCATTCCAAAAACAGCAAAAATTATTTTAGCTGAAAGACCATCAGTAGATTGGGATGATCCATTCTCTAGAGAAAAATTATCTCCTGTATTAACTATGTACAGAGCAAAAGATTTCGAAGAAGCAACAGAAATGACTTATGAATTAGTATCAAAAGGTGGTGCTGGTCACTCTGCAGACCTTTATACAGATACTCGTAGCCAAGAAAGAGTTGACAAATTCGCAGAAAAAATGCCTGCATGCAGAGTATTAATCAACTCACCATCAGCTCAAGGTGGTATCGGTGATTTATATAACTTCAAATTAGAACCTTCACTTTCTCTTGGTTGTGGTTCTTGGGGTAAAAACGCCGTATCTGGTAACATCGGTGTAGAAAATTTATTGAACTACAAAACAGTTGCAGAAAGGAGAGAAAATATGCTTTGGTTCAAGGTTCCACCAAAAGTTTACTTTAAAAGAGGAGCAGTTGATCTTGCACTTCGTGAACTTGAAGGTAAAAAACGTGCCTTTATTGTAACTGACAGATTCTTATTCAATTCAGGTGCAGTAGATAGCATCGTTAAAGTATTAGATGAAGTAGGTATTGATCACCAAATCTTCTTTGATGTAAAACCAGATCCTACATTATCTACAATTAACCAAGCAATGGAAATTATCAGACCTTATGAACCTGATGTAATCATTTCATTAGGTGGTGGTTCTCCAATGGATGCTGCTAAAATTATGTGGTTAATGTATGAACAACCAGATACAGTATTCGAAGATATCTCTATGAGATTCATGGATATCAGAAAAAGAATTTGCCGTATCCCTGAATTAGGTAAAAAAGCTACAATGGTTGCGATCCCTACAACTTCAGGTACTGGTTCAGAAGTTACTCCATTCGCAATTATTACAGATGATGAAACTCACGTAAAATATGCGATTGCAGATTATGCGTTAACTCCAAATATGGCAATTATTGATCCAAACTTTGTAGATGGTATGCCAAAAGGTTTAACAGCTGCATCTGGTATTGACGCTTTAGTTCACGCAACAGAAGCTTATGTATCAGCTTTAGCTACAAACTTCACAAATTCAAATGCTTTAGAAGCAACTAAATTGGTATTCAGATACTTAGAAAGATCTTACAATGAAGGAGCTAATGATCCTATCGCTAGAGAAAAAATGCACTATGCTGCAACAATTGCAGGTATGGCATTTGCTAACTCATTCTTAGGATTATGCCACTCTATGGCTCACAAATTAGGTGCTATGTTTAACGTACCTCACGGTGTAGCTAACGCATTGTTAATCAGACA